>NZ_JBICKN010000004.1:0-35926 GCF_043104185.1 Delftia sp. WSY_22 | reverse complement strand
CAAGAGCGGACATTGCTTTTATCCGATAGTCAAATCCAAAGCCGAATTTGCAACGTCGATTGAAAGTCGCAAAGGCTGGATATGGGTGTGTGGACAAAGTGTCAAGCTAACGGGCACCGAGCTTGGACACAATGGCGCCTCAGACGCCTTCTCGCCTGTCTACACCCCTCTCATGTCTTCCAACATCCTGACCTTTACCTGCATCGGCGCTGATGCCCTTATGCTCTCCGCGCTGCACGGTCACCTCCAGACCGCAGTCGGCCAGTTCGCCGACCAGTGGCCCGCGCCGCTGCAAGCTTGCTTCGACGACTGGGAGAAGCCCTTCGTGACCAGTACGTCGCTGCGGGGCGAGACGCTGCGCTTCGTGATTGACACCTCATCCGGTGACGAATTGGAGAAGGCGCATATCCAGGCACTGCACGACGCCGGCGCGACGCACATCCGAGTGCGCATCTGGTACGGGCAGGTCGGCGAAACGCGAACGCTGCATTACCAAGGCGGCAAAAAGGTTGCTGCCAAGGCCTTCCCGGCGCCGATGCTGACTGAGGAGGAGGAGCTGCTGGAGCTGCTGCTGGACGGCAAGGAGGCTGCCTTCGCCAAGGCCATCAAGGCCGGCGCACCGAAGAATGCCGTGGTCGATGGCACGCCGCTTCTGGTGCATGCGGCCAAGGCCCGGCTAGGCAAGGCGGTGTCGGCGCTGCTGGACGCGAACGTCGACCTAATCGCCTGCCTGGCCTGGGTCGACGAGGTCGCAGAGGTGGTGCAGAGCTACGGCGGCAAGAACACTCCGGCACTGCTGCGCACGCTCGTGCAGGCGCCACAAGCCGACCCCGTGGCGCTGTGGCGCTCGGAGTGTGTGCTGCGCGCGCTCTGCGAACATCCCGAACTGCTGGCCTTGCTGGCCTCTCGCGAGGGCGTGGACGTCAACGCGCAGATCCGCTGGGCCCTGCACCCGGAGCAGGTGAGGGGCAGCCTTCTCTTCAACAGTGTGAGTTTCTTTAAGGACCGGCTGGACGTGCTGGCCGTGCTGGAGACACTGGGCGCGCGCTCCGTTGCGCCGCCGGCCATGAGCGATCAGCGCCGCCTGGAGCGCCTGTACTGGCAGGAGCGCGACGCAGGAACCGTTGCCGAGCTGGTCGCCGCAGGGGTGAATCTGGACACCCCGCTGTGGGATGACCGCCCCACCTCCCTGCTGCGTAACGTCATGCGCCACCCGACGATGGGTTGCCAGCCGCTGACCCTGGCCAATGAGTTGCTCACCAACGGTGCCAGCGCCGCGTTCTGGATGGAGCCCGATGCGTTTCAGCGCGAGGTGTTAGTTGGCATTTTCGACGCCAAGGAGCGGGCGCTCATGGCCGACGTCCCACTGAACGGCGACCGACACTTCGTCCCGGCGCGCGATGGTCAGTTGATCTTGGATTTCTTGGCCGGGCTGCTTGCCCAGGGGTTAGACGCCAACATGCCTGTGCGCCTGTGCTTGCACAAATTGACGGGCAGCGGCATTGACGCTGACTTCCGCTACAAGCGTCTGTACTGGCGCGGCTCGCTGCTCGGTGCCGTCGCGCTGCAGCTGTGCGGTCGCGGCAGCGAGATGCGCCCGATCTGCCTACCGCTGGCGGCGCTGCTGCTGAGCTACGGCGCAGCCCCCGATGACGCAGGCGATCTGGTGGATAGCACGAAAGGCGAGATCTACTGGGACATCTTGCTGCGGGGCGACTGGAGCCGCGAGGCGTGGGACAGCCATCCCCCGACCGGCACGGTGGTTGAACGACTTCGCCATCGACAGAACCAAGTGCCGGACGAGGTCGACGCAGAACTCATCGCGATTTTGGAGAAGCGCGGCCGGTAGTAGGCCAGCCGACCGCTCGCCAGCCAACGTTTGCAAGAGCCTTCAGGCTTGCATTGAGTTACGCCGATGCGGCCGCAGGTCTTCGAAACTGGGGTGCTCTGGACGACCGCTTTTGAATTTGCTTCGAAGACCGCAATGGGTCGCCAGCCGACTGCTGGCCGGCAGCTTCAGGCTGGTTGCTATCTGTTAGCCCCACGGCAGACCTCTTGCCATCCATGCCGTCAACACCCCGCTGGCCGTCTTCTCACACATGCCGGCAATGGCCCAGCAAGCCCCTGTTCTTTCTCAGTGACCAGCGTGCCGCGCCCCGGCCCTGAGAGCGCCAAAACTAAAATGCCGCCATGACTGCACCCTCGGCTTCCCCCCATTCCTTCGACAAACTTGCGCTTTCGCCTGCGACGCTCGCCAATCTTGAGCGGCTCGGCTACCTTGAAATGACGGCGATTCAGCTCGCCAGCCTGCCCCCTGCGCTTGAAGGCAAGGATGTGATCGCCCAGGCGAAGACCGGCAGCGGCAAGACCGCAGCCTTTGCCCTGGCGCTGCTGGCCAAGCTGGATACGCGCAATTTCTCGGTGCAAGGCCTGGTGCTCTGCCCCACCCGCGAGCTGGCCGATCAGGTGACGACCGAGATTCGCCGCCTGGCGCGTGCGGAAGACAACGTCAAGGTGGTGACCCTGTCCGGCGGCGTTCCGCTGCGCGGCCAGAACGCGAGCCTTGAGAACGGCGCGCACGTGATCGTGGGCACGCCCGGCCGTGTGATCGATCACCTGGACCGGGGCAATCTGAACCTTGATTCGCTGAACACCTTGGTGCTTGACGAAGCGGATCGCATGCTCGACATGGGTTTCGTCGATGACATCGCCAAGGTCGCCAAGCAGTGCCCCCCGCAGCGCCAGACCTTGCTGTTCTCCGCAACCTACCCTGAAGGCATCGCCAAGCTGGCCGCGCGATTCATGCGTGACCCGGTCACGGTCAAGGTCGCCGCGCAGCACAGCGGCGAGCAGATCGAGCAGCGCTGGTACGAGGTGGACAAGGAAGAGCGGCTGCCTGCGGTGGCTCGCCTGCTGGAGCATTTCCGGCCCGAGAGCACGCTGGCCTTCTGCAATACCAAGGCGCGCTGCCGGGCCCTTGCCGAGCTGCTGCAGGCCCAGGGCTACAGCGCGCTGGAGCTGCACGGCGATCTGGAGCAGCGTGACCGTGACCAGGTGCTGGTGCGCTTCGTGAACGGCAGTTGCTCCGTGCTGGTCGCCACCGATGTGGCGGCTCGCGGGCTGGATGTGACCAATCTGGGCGCCGTCATCAACGTGGACATCACGCCCGACCCTGAAGTGCACGTGCACCGCATCGGCCGCACAGGCCGCGCCGGCCAGAAAGGCCTGGCCCTGAGTCTTGCGACGATGGACGAAATGGGCGCGGTCGGAAACATCGAGCAGATGCAGGGCAGCCCATCCGTCTGGTACCCGCTGGACGAGCTGACGCCGACTCCCGGTGGCCGGCTCCTGCCATCCAAGGCCACCATCCACATCAATGCCAGCCGCAAGGACAAGATCCGCCCGGGCGATGTGCTGGGCGCGCTCACCGCAGACCTGGGCTACACCCGCGAGCAAGTGGGCAAGATCGACATCAACGAGTTCGCAACCTATGTGGCCGTGGACCGCAAGATTGCGCATGACGTCGTTGCCCGGCTCAATAGCGGAAAGATCAAGGGGCGAACGGTGAAGGCGCGCTTGCTCAAGGATTGAGGGGTTGCAGGCGCCGAGGCACGAACGACCACAACGGGTCGTTTCGCGCCAGCCACTGCCCATTCTTGTTTCGTTGGGATCGACGACCAACGATGGTCCTGGCTGCTCACCGGGTCCGCCGGCCGCGCCCTCGCCTTGAAAGGGCAGGAAAGACCGGGCCTGTCATGACTGCGCGGCAGGGTTGGCCGCTTCGGCTTTTTCTGCGGGCGGCTGCAGCCCTTCGGCCAGCGCCGCGCCCAGCGCGTCGATCACTGCCCGCACGCCCGGCACGTTGCGGCGGTCGCGGTGATAGGCCAGGTACACCGGGCAGGACGGCAGTGGCGCGTCCACCTCCAGCCGTGCCAGGCCGGGCACGGCATGGGCCATGGCGTCGGGCAGCAGGCAGATGCCCTGGCCTTGCTCCGTGGCCTCCTGGCGGGCCAGGTCGGAGGCGGATCGAAAGACGAACCGGGTGGCGCCCCGGCTGGCCAGCCACAGGTTGGAGGCGTCCTGCCGGCCGGTGGCCAGGTCCTGTCCCACGAAATCGTGGCTGGCGAAGTCCTGCACGCGCAGGCGGCGACCCGGCAGGCGCTGCTCGACATAGCCGTGCGAGGCGTACAGGCCAAACGTCAGTTGCCCCGCCCCTTTCTCCACCACCACGGCCGAGCTGGAGCGCCCGACCCGGAGCGCGACGTCCACTTCGCGCCGCCCGACATCCGTGAAGCGCGACTCCACGGCCACTTCGATATGCAGCCCGGGGTGCGCGCTTCTCAACTGCGAGAGCACGGCGGTCACCGGCTTCACGAAGCCTTCGCCCATGCTGACGCGGATGGTGCCGGTCAGCGCATGGGCCTTCTCAGCGGGCCGGTCGTCGCGCTTGATGCCGCCCAGTCCCAGCTCGAATTGCTCGGCCAGCTCCACCAGTTCCATCGCATCGGGCTCGACCGTCGTCCCTGCGCTGCTGCGGTGTACCAGGGCGCGGCCCAGGGATTGCTCCAGCGCCTCGATGCGCCGCGCGACGGTGGAGGTGGACAGGCCCAGGGCAGCGCCTGCGGCCAGCAGGCTTTGGTGGCGGTGAAGCGCCAGGAGCACGCGCAGGTCATCCCAGGTGGTGGGCGGTTGGTTTTTCATGAATGCAAATCAGCTTACCAGCGCTGCCCATTCCCAGGCGGGCCCCCCGTCGCAATACTCGAGTGCATGAAAACCCCTTTTGATTTCTCCCAGAAAACCGTCCTGGTGACCGGCGCCTCCATGGGCATCGGTGAAGTATTCGCCAGGGAGCTTGCCCGCCGTGGCGCCAAAGTCGTGCTGATCGCGCGCAGCCGCGACAGGCTCGAGAAGCTCGCCCGCGAATTGCCCGGCGCCGAATTCCTGGTGGAGGACCTGGCCGCACCCGGGGCGGCCCGGCGCGTCTTCGAGGCCGTCAGCGCCAGGGGCCTGCTGCCGGACCTGCTGGTGAACAACGCCGGCTTCGGCACCCACGGCAGGTTTGATGAACTGGCGCTGGACATACAGCGGGAGGCCATCGACCTGAATGTGGGCGCCCTGGTGGAATTGACGCACCTGTGCCTCCCCGCACTGGAGCAGCGCCAGGGCGGCGTCATCAACATCGCCTCCACGGCAGCGTTTCAGCCGGTCCCGTACATGGCGGTCTACGCCGCGACCAAGGCCTTTGTCCTTTCGTTCAGCGAAGCACTCTGGGCCGAGTACCGGCCGCGCGGCGTGCGCGTGCTGGCGTTGTGCCCGGGCGCTACCGACACGGCGTTCTTCGCCCGCGCCGGCGAGGCCGCGTCCTTCGGGAAAAAAGCGTCCAGCGAAGACGTGGTTCGCCTGGGGCTGAAAGCCTTCGACGACAACCGCGCCTCGGTGGTGCACGGTTGCGCCAACTACCTGACGGCCCTGGGCGGGCGCATTGTCACGCGCGAGTTCATGGCCCGGTTCACGGCGCGCGTGATGAGGCCTGCCGCGCAGCCGGCTTGAAGACGACTGGCAAGAGACAGCGATAGAAAAAACCTGTCCCCTTCCCAACCCTAGCCCAGCACGAGCCTTGCTAGCCTTGGCACATGCTGATCTCCGAACTCGCCCGGCTCACGGGCGTCTCCATCCACGCGCTGCGGCACTACGAGCGCGCGGGCCTGCTCAAGCCCCGGCGACTGCCCAATGGCTACCGCGACTATCCGCGCTCGGCCCGGCGCGAGGTGGTGTTCATCGCCATGTCCCGCGCGCTGGGGTTCGGGCTGCCGCGCATTGCCGAGAACCTGCGCGCCTGGCGTGCGGGGCGCATAGGCCCCGGTGACCTGGCCGATGCCGTGCAGCAGCGCGTGCAGGAAATAGATGAACAGATCGCCGCGCTGCAGGCCCAGCGCGCCCAGGCCCTGGACCATGTGCAGTGGCTGCGCGCCCGCCAGGCCGAGCGGGATCTGGCGCAGACGGCACCGACCCCAGCCAGCACCCCCGACAAACCCGCCGCGCCCTGGCCGCGCGTGCGCCGTGCCGCTTCACCCACCACGAAGGAGACAGTCCATGACTGAGCCGACCACCCACCCCACCCCATCCACCCAAGCGCTGCAGAACGCCGTGCTGGCCATGCCCATGGCGCGCACCCTGGGCCTGCGCTTCGTGCGTGCCGAGCCCGGAGCCACCGAGCTGGAGATGCCCATTGCCGATGCCCTGTGCTTTCAGCCGGGCCAGTTGCAGGCCACGGCGGTCTTTGCGCTGGGCGACTTTGCGGCGGTGTCGGCCGCAGGTTCACTGCTGCCTGCCGGCTGGGCCAATGCCACGGTGGACGGCAGCGTGAAGCTCTTCGCCCCCGCACGCGGCACCCACCTGCGGGCGCGCGGCCGCGTGGTGGATGCCGGCCGCGTGCTCAGCATCTGCGCAGCCGACCTGTTCGCGGTGGCCGAGGATGGTCATGAAACGCATTGCGCGACCTGGCTGGGCACGGCGCGCAATCTGGAGCCCAGGCCCGTGCGGGCCTGAGGGCGCCCCCGCCGCCTCCCCACCCCGTATGTCAGCGCCTGCGTCGTGGCGGTTGCGGGGTTGCAGTCCTGCCGAAGGACAGGACTGCTTTGTCAACTGACTTGCCGCAGTTGTTTGAGCGGCGCGCGAAGCGCAAAGCGAGTTCTGCGGCAAACCCCGCGGCCGCCACGACGCAGGTTGCCCGCAGCGAAGCGGAGGGTCGCGGACATCCGGGTCGCCTTCTTTGACCTGACCTTTCTTGGCGAATCAAGAAAGGGCCGTCGGCTGCCGGGCCGAGACCCGGCCTCGAAAAGCAACCGCTCGGCAGGGTCAGAAAAACAGTCCCCAGGCAGACACCCCCTCTTTAAAAGCTCACCCCCGCAGCTTCGCCCGCCTCGCCTTCACCGCCGCAGCCAGCTGCTGCAGCACAGGCACGGTCTGCTCCAGGCTGATGCAGGCATCGGTCACGGACACGCCATGCGCCAGCGGCTGGCCGTCCACGATGTCCTGCCGCCCTTCCTGCAGGTGGCTTTCGATCATCAACCCCGTGATGCGGGCATCGCCACCGGCGATCTGCTGGGCCACGTCGGCCGCCACGTCGATCTGGCGGCGGTGCTGCTTGCTGCTGTTGGCGTGGGAGACATCGATCATGACCTGCGGGCGCAGGCCTGCGCCTTCCAGCAGGGCGCAGGCGGCCTGCACATGCTCGGCGCCGTAGTTGGGCTGCTTGCCGCCGCGCAGGATGACGTGGCAGTCGCCATTGCCGCGGGTCTCGAAGATGGCGGACTGGCCCATCTTGGTCATGCCCATGAAGGCGTGGGGCGCGCTGGCCGCCTGGATGGCGTCGCTGGCCACCTTGACGCCGCCGTCCGTGCCGTTCTTGAAGCCCACGGGGCAGGACAGGCCGCTGGCCAGCTGGCGGTGGCTCTGGCTTTCCGTGGTGCGCGCGCCGATGGCGCCCCAGCTGACCAGGTCGCTGATGAATTGCGGCGACAGCAGGTCCAGGAATTCCGTGCCCACGGGCAGGCCCAGGGCCAGTACGTCCAGCAGCAGGGCGCGGGCCATTTCCAGGCCTTCGTTGATGGCGAAGCTGCCGTCCAGGTGCGGGTCGTTGATGTATCCCTTCCAGCCCACGGTGGTGCGGGGCTTCTCGAAGTAGACGCGCATGACCACGAGCAGCTCGCCGGCCAGGGCGTCGGCCTGGGCCTTGAGCTGGCGCGCATAGTCCATGGCCTGGTCGTGGTCGTGGATGGAGCAGGGTCCGACGACGACGATGAGCCGGTCGTCCCGGCCCTGCAGCACGTCCGAGATGGCGGCGCGGCTGGTTTCCACCAGTTGCTGCGCGGCTTCGGGCGCGGGCAGCCATTCCTGCAGCAGGGCCGGGGTGATCAGGGGGCGCACGGCCTTGATGCGCAGGTCGTCGATGCGGGTGGTGTCGTGCGTGCTCAGGGGCACGGCACTGCGTTGTACGTGGGTGGGGGTGGTCATGGCGCTATTGTCGCGCCTTGAGGTTTCCCGACCGGGGCGGGGCAAGTGGCTTGCCCGCCCCTTGGCATCGACTTATTGAGCCGCCGGTGCCGGTGCCGGTGCCGGTGCAGGCGCCGTCTCTTGCGCAGCCGGCACAGCGGCCGGTGCCGCGCCGTACTGCCAGCCGGCGGGCAGCAGGCCATCGACCCAGTGCAGGCGCCAGGCCATCAGTGCCAGCAAGGCCACCACGGCCAGCGCCACCAGGGTGTTGCGCAGGCCATTGCCTTCCGCATAGGGATCGCCCGCCGTGCGCCGCGCGCCCACCGGCACCTTGGCCGTCTGCGACAGGCTGCGGCCCAGCGGCAGGTTGATGCGCATGCGGCCGTTGATGGCCCAGCCGCTGGCGTCCAGGATGGGCCCCAGGCTGCGCTGGCGCAGCTTGAGCCAGGCAATCATCATGCTGGGCCCTGAGATGGCCGCGATGAGGCCGACCAGGGCCACGGGAATCCAGGGCCCCAGGTCGATGAACTTGCCGAAGATGCCCACCAGCACGGCGCTGATGGAGCCCAGGGCCACGCCCAGGGCGGCCACGGTGCCCACATCGGTCTTGCGCGGGGCGGCGGCCGCCGTGGCTGTGGCGGCGCTGGCCGCTGCGGTGCCGGGCGCCGTGACCAGTTGGCCGGCCTGCGTGCCCAGGCTGGCGGTCACGCCCTCCTCCTTGGCCGAGGCGCGCTTGGCCACCTGTTCCTCCACCATGCGCAGGAATTTCTTGTAGGGCAGGAAGAAGGCCTGGCCGATGCTGGTGGGGTTCTCGATGAGCTTGACGATGGTGGCGTCCCAGTCGTTGCCTGCGCGGTCATAGAACACGCCGTTGCGGCCCACGAAGAGAAAGTCCACATCGCCCGCCGTGAAGGCCGCGACGATGGCTTTCTTCTTGCCCTCGCGCCGGAGCTCGCAGTAGGCCAGGCAGGTCTTGGCACGGCCGGCCAGCGCGGCATGGGCAGCCGTGTCGCTCACTTCCACGGTCAGGTCGCAGCTGCGGGCATCCAGGTAGAGCGTGCCGGCCTGGAAGGCCGCGCCCTCGCGCCGGTAAAAGAGGCTGAACGAGACGAAGTTGTTGAGCAGCGCCAGCAGGTCGCGCTGCAGGCGGATGAGCTTTTCCAGCGCCACGGCCTGCAGGCTGTGTTCCTTCTCGGACTCGTCCTGGGCGATGAGGTCCAGCAGCGCGGCTTCCTGGCCGCCGTCCAGCAGCGCCTGCACCTCCTGTTGAGACAGGGCATCGAGCGGCGTGGCGGGCCGGGCCGCCAGCCATTGGCGGCAGGGCTGCAGGGCGGCCTTGACCTGCTCCCACTGCGCGGCGGTGATCTCCTGCAGGTCTTCGCCCAGCACGGGCTGCACGGCCTGCTCGCGCAGGGCCTGCAGCGCGCCGGCCCATGCGGGGTTGACCCCCTGCGTCAGCGGCAGCGCGCGATCGGCCGCCACGGCGGCCAGGGGCAGGGCGGCAATGGCTTGGGCGCCGCTGTCCAGCACCTCGCGGCCCAGGGCGGCATAGCCCTCCACGGAGGGGTTGAGCGGGTCCTGCGCGCGCGTGTCGAAGGCGGCCAGGCGTGTGCGTGCGAAGAAGTCGTCCACCTTGGCCTGGACCGCGTCCACGGCGCGGGCGGCGGCCAGGGCCTGGTCGCGCTCGGCAATGCCGCAGCCCAGGGCCTCGGCGCCCGCATGCCAGTCGCGCAGTGCGCGCAGGTCCGCATAGAAGGCCTCTGCCTGCTGGCGCGCGATGCCGGCCACGCCGTCGGCGCCGGCAGCGGTGCCGTAGGCCTTGCCAATGCGTTCGATCAGCTCGGCCAGTGCCTTGTCGCCCTCGGCCGTGGCGGGGCTGACGATGCCGTCGCCATTGAAGCGCATGGCCGCCAGGGAGGCCAGGCGCTCGCGCACCTGGGCCAGGCTCAGCGCGGCGCCGCCGGCCTGACCGGACAGGGCCAGCATGCGCTCGGCCTCGGCATGCAGCAGGGCGCCCTGCTCGCTGTCGCGCTCCAGGCTGGACAGTTGCAGCACGTCGCCGCCATCGGCCAGCACCTGGGGGTCACGCACGCGCGCCACGGCCCATTGGCAGGCGGCGATCAGTTCGGGCGGGCGGATGCGGCCGTCCTTGTCTTCGTCGATCAGGTCCAGCGTGTCGCTGTCGAACTCGATGCCGCGCGTGGGGCAGGCCAGGGCCACCCACAGCTTCTGGTCCAGCTCGCCGATGTGCGCAATGTCCTGCCCGGTGCGGATGACCACCTGGTCCACTCCACCGGCGCGAAAAAACTCCCAAGCATGTTGCTGCTGCATGAAATACCCAACGGCCGCTCTGGCCAACATTCAAAAAACGAAAACGAAAAACCGAAAAAGGGCCGCAGTTTAAAAGTCATTCGGCCTGTCCAATTGAAGACATTTGTCAACGACGGGCGTCAGTGCAGGCTGTCAGGGCTATTGCTTTGTGCAAAAATAAAAGCACTGAATAGATACTTTATTGCCTTCATGCCCTCCAACTCCACCGCGTCGGCCCCTCAACAAGGCCGGGACAAGCTGCACCTGCAGCTGGCGCGGCTGTTCCGCAGCAAGGTGTCCACGGGCGCCTGGCCCGTAGGCAGCGCCATTCCCACGGTGCAGGAGCTGCAGGCGCTGCATGGCGTGTCGCGCACCACGGTGCGCATGGCGCTGGGCGCCCTGGTGGCAGAGGGCCTGCTGCTCACGCGCAAGCGCGGCGGCACGCGGGTGATTGCGGCGCCCTACAAGCCGCCGTCCTTTCTGCTGCCCACCAGCTGGAAGGAGCTGGTGGCCTTTGGCGCCCACATCGGCCAGATCACCCTGCACACCGGGCGGGACTGCCTGCCGCCGATTCCCGAAGGCTTCCCCGACGTGGGCCGCATGGCCCCCGCCTACGTGCACCTGCTGCGCGTGTACGACCATGACGCGGCGCGGTTTTGCCTGTCGCAGCTGTACCTGGAGCAGGAACTGTTCCCCGCGATCGAGGCCCAGCTGCAGCGCAGCTCCCTGGCCGTGGCCCTGAGCAGCGACCCCTCGCGCATTGCCGTGGCGCGCCAGCACCTGAGCGTGGCGCCGGCCGACGAACTGGCCGCCGAGCACCTGGGCGTGGCCCTGGGCACGCCGCTGATGCAGGCGCTGCGCTGGGCCTGCAATGCCGACGGGCTGCTGATCTACTGGGCGCGGGTGCGCTTTCTCAGCGAGTACGTGCATATGGAAATGGATCTCCTGAAATGAACCCCACCCCCTCCACCCCGGCCAGCCGCCCGCATGCGGGCCGCGTGGCCTGGATCACCGGCTCGACCAGCGGCATCGGCCTGGCCGTGGCGCGCCATCTGGCCAGCGAGGGCGCGGCCATCGCGCTGCATGGCCAGGCCGCCGCTTCTGCCGAGACCGATGCGCTGGTGCGCGAAATCGCCCAAACGCATGGCGTGCCGGTGCGCCACTACGGGCTGGACCTGCGCGACGGCAGCGCCATCGCCCCGCTGGCGCAGCGCATTGCGGCCGAGATGGGCGCCATCGACATCCTGGTCAACAACGCAGGCATGCAGCATGTGAGCCCGCTGCTCGAATTCCCGGCCGGCAAGTGGGACGAGCTGCTGGCCGTCAACCTGTCGGCGCCCTTCCACGCCATCCAGGCCTGCGCGCCGCAGATGCTGGAGCGCGGCTGGGGCCGCATCATCAATATCGCCTCGGTCAGCGGGCTGGTGGGCGTGGCGCGCAAGCCGGCCTATGTGGCCAGCAAGCACGGGCTGATCGGCCTGACCAAGTCGGTGGCGCTGGAGTTCGCCACCACGCCCGTGACCTGCAACGCCATCTGCCCCGGCTGGGTGCTGACGCCGCTGGTGCAACGACAGATCGATGCGCTAGCCGCGCGCGAGGGGCTGGATGCCGACGCAGCGGCGCGCCAGCTGCTGGGCGCCAAGCAGCCCTCCCAGGCCTTCGTGACCGTGGAGCAGGTGGCGGCGCTGGCCGGTTTCCTGGCCAGCGAGCAGGCCGCCCAGGTGCGCGGCGCACACTGGAACATGGACGGCGGCTTTGCCGCCGCCTGACCCCGCCACGCCTCGCCCTGCCCCGCCAAACCCCTTTTCATACCAACGACAGACAAACCCAACCAGGAGAGACAGATGTCCTTGAACGAAACCCATGACGCAGGCCTGCGCAGCTGGGTGGCCTCGGCCAACACCGGCGCCAGCGACTTCCCCATCCAGAACCTGCCCTACGCGGTGTTCCGCCGCGCAGGCAGCCAGGAGGCCTGGCGCGGCGGCGTGGCCATCGGCGACCAGGTGCTGGACCTGGCGCGCGCAAGCGCCCTCAAGGCGCTGGGCGATGCCGTGCAGCCGCAGCTGGAGGCCGCTTCGCAGCAGCGCCTGAACGGCTTCATGGCCATGGGACCGGCCGCCTGGTCGGCCCTGCGTCTGGCGCTGTCGCGCGCGCTGCGCGAAGGCGCTGCCGCACAGGCGGCACTGCAGGATTGCCTGGTGGCCCAGTCCGACGTGGAATACACGGTGCCGGCCCAGGTCGGCGATTACACGGACTTCTACACCTCGGTGCACCACGCCACCAACGTCGGCAAGCTGTTCCGCCCGGACAACCCGCTGATGGAGAACTACAAGTGGGTGCCGATCGGCTACCATGGCCGCGCCTCCAGCCTGCGCGTGTCGGGCGTGGACTTCCGCCGCCCCATGGGCCAGCTGAAAGCGCCCGACGCCGCCGCGCCCGCACTCAAGCCCTGCGCACGCCTGGACTATGAGCTGGAGATGGGCATCTACACCGGCGCCGGCAACGCCTGGGGCGAGGCGATTTCCATGGACGAGGCCGAACACCACATCTTCGGCCTGTGCCTGCTCAACGACTGGTCGGCGCGCGACATCCAGGCCTGGGAATACCAGCCGCTGGGCCCCTTCCTGTCGAAGAACTTCGCCACCACGGTCTCGCCCTGGATCGTGACGCTGGAGGCGCTGGAGCCCTATCGCACGGCGTTCACGCGGCCCGCCGCAGATCCCCAGCCCCTGCCCTACCTCAGCTCGCCCGCCAATTCCGAGCGCGGCGCGTTCGACGTGCAGCTGAGCGTGGCGCTGGAGACCGGCCGCATGCGCGCCGAAGGCCAGGCGGCCCAGCAGATTACCCACACCAGCTACCGCCACGCCTACTGGACCATGGCCCAGCTGGTGGCCCACCACAGCGTCAACGGCTGCGACCTGCAGCCCGGTGACCTGCTGGGCACGGGCACGCTGTCCGGCCCCACCTCCAGCGAAGCCGGTGCGCTGCTGGAGCTGACCGAAGGCGGCAAGAAGCCCGTGGCGCTGGCCAATGGCGAGAGCCGCACCTTCCTGCAGGATGGCGATGCCGTGACCCTGCGCGGCTGGTGCGAGAAGCCGGGCGCCGCGCGCATCGGCTTCGGCGAGTGCCGCGCCACGGTGCTGCCCGCGCGCCAGGGCTGACAGCAGCCTCCAATCGATCGGGCGCGATGGAGTCGCCCGATCGATAGCCACGAATGTCGTGATTCCGACAGCCACGAGTGCATGACACAATTGCTGACATGCCCGCCCCATCGGAAGAAGCCCTCTCAGCACCTCCCGCCACCATCGACTTCGGAAGGCAGGCGGCCCCTGCACGGCAGGAGCCCGCCTTTGCCGAGCCCGGCACCGCCAAGAGCCCCAGCAAGCTGCCGCCCTCGATCGCCAGCGCCTTCGCCGCCGCAGCCTATGCGCTGCAGCACGGCGATGACGGCCCGGCCGCCGACGAACGGGCGGCCCCCGGCGCAAGTTCCGGCACGAATTCCGGCACGACCAGCTTCACCGGTGGCCAGGGTGCAGGCCTGATGCCCGGCCTGTACGCCAGCCTGATTGGCGAGCCCTCGCGCGACTACTACCTGCGGCTGTTCGAGCGCTTCGATGCGCTGGGCAAGCCCCTGCCCACCTGGAACCTGGCCGCAGGCCTGTTCACCCTGCCCTGGTGCGGGCTGCGCGGGCTGTGGCAAGAGGGCGGCCTCTACGCGCTGGCCGCCGGCGGCACGGGCCTGGTCTGGGGCCTGCTGCTGCGCCCCGCGCTGGGCCTGCCCCCGGCCATTGCCCACGGCATCGATGCCACGCTGGTGCTGATGGCCATTGCCATTCCCGGCCTGGGCGCCAATGCCCTGTACTGGCACCATGTGCGCCGCCTCACACTGCAAGCCATTGGCGAGGCTCCCAACATGGCCGCAGCGCACGAACGCCTGGCCCGCCGCGCGGCCACGCCCTTGCGCAAGCGGCTGGCCGTGGCGGCCGGTGCGGTGCTTGCCGCCGCTGCGGGTGCCGGCATCTGGGCGCTGTCGGGCACGCCACATTTCATGGCGGCACAGACGGAGGTGATTCCATCCGAAGCCGTGCCGGCCGCTGCACCAGTTTCGCCAGCTGCACCAGCCGTGGCGCCAACGCCCGCCGCAGCCGTAGCTGCCGTTGAAACGCCAAGGACGGAACCGGCGCCCACACCCGCCCCCACTCCCACTCCCACTCCCGCACCCACGCCCCGGCCGCAAGAGCCGGTTGCCCAGGCCGAGGCGCGCCCTGATCCGCAAGCGCCCTTGCCCGCTGCCGGCAGCACCGTCTCCGGCACGGTCGAACCCATGCCCGTAGTAGCAGCTGCCGGCGCTGCGGGTGCCGTCGCGGCCACTGCAGCGGCAGCCATTCCCGTCAAGGCCGCGTTGGTGCCAGCCAAAGCGCCTGCACCTGCACCTGCACCAGCGTCCGTACACACAGCCACTCCAGCGCCCGCCAAGCCCTCCAAGGTGGCGGCTGAAACCAAACCAGCCAAGCCTGCCAAGCCTGCCGAACCCGTCGCAAAGGCCCCGGCACCTGCCAAGCCTGCCTCGGCGGCTCTGGAGCCGGGCAACTACTACATCAACATCGGCGTGTTCTCTGAAGCCGCCAATGCCGGGCGCGTGGTGGAGCGGCTGGAGAAAGCCAAGCTGCCCACGCTCAGCCAGACCCTGCACAGCAACAAGGGCGAGATCGTGCGCGTGCGCTCGGGCCCCTTTGCCAAGCAGCGCAGCGCCGATCAGGCGGCGGCCAGGATACGCGCCATGGGCCTGGAGGCCACGGTCTTCCACCACGCCCCTGCGGAAGGCCGCAGCGCGCGGCGGTGATGCCCTGGCAGCACCTTGGCAATGCCTTCGTGATGCCTTTGCTGCCGCCTGTTACTTCCGCATGCCAATGGCACCGCCCGAGCCCGGCTAAGGTATGCGGCGTTGTCCGAGGCGATGCGCCAGCGCCCGCCCTGATACTGCGCAGCACACACCCCCTGAATTGAGGAGACAGACCATGCCGACGATCACCACCCCAGCCCTGCACCGCCGCCTTGCCGCCCTGGCCCTGCTGGGCGCCACCACCCTGGTGACAGGCTGCGCCGGCATGGGCAATCCCTTTGGCGGCAGCAGCGGCGGTGGGGCGCAACCGGCTCCGCGCCCCGTGCAGGTCTGCAATGCGGCATCGGCGCAGTCCTTCGTGGGCAAGAGCAATACCTCGGCCACGCTGGAGGCCGCCCGCAAGCAGTCGGGCGCCTACATGGCCCGCGTGCTGCGCGAAGGCCAGCCAACGACGATGGAGTTCAACCAGGAACGCCTGAACCTGGTGGTCGACGGCACAGGCCGCATCGTGGCCGTGCGCTGCGGCTGATCGCCGACCGATTGCGCGGTGGCGCTGGATGAAGAAAGGACGCCGAGGCGTCCTTTTTCAATGGTCGTTGGCCCGCTCACTCGGCCAGGAACAGCTCCTGCAGGTCGCTGAGGAAGTCAAAGCCCCGCTCCGTGGGCACCACCCGGCCCAGGTCGCGCGTGATCAGGCCCTTGGCCTGTGCTGCATCCAGCCCCTTGGCGATGGACGACAGCGGCAGGCCCGTGCGCTCCATGAAGTCCTGCAGCGCAAAGCCTTCGCGCAGTCGCAGCGCGTTGAGCATGTACTCGAAGGGCAGGTCGGCGCGGCGCACCTCGCCGTCCTGCGCCAGTGGCGCGCCGGCCAGGGCCTGGTCCATGTAGCGTGCGGGATCGCGAAAGCGCACCTGGCGCACGATGCGGTGCGCAAAGCTGAGCTTGCTGTGCGCGCCCGCGCCTATGCCCAGGTAGTCGCCGAACTGCCAGTAGTTGCGGTTGTGCCAGCACTGGTGGCCCTCGCGCGCATAGGCCGATATCTCGTAGCGCTGCATGCCTGCGGCGGCGGTGCGCGCGGTGATGCGGTCCAGCATGTCGTAGGCCAGGTCGTCCTCGGGAATGGCCGGCGGGAACTTGGCGAAATACGTATTGGGTTCGATGGTCAGGTGATAGACCGACAGGTGCGGCGGCGCGAAGGACAGGGCCACGTCCAGGTCACGCGCCAGGTCCAGCTCGGTCTGGCCGGGCAGCGCGTACATCAGGTCGATGTTGAAGGTCTCGAAGCTGTCGGCCGCCTCGCGCACGGCCGCACGCGCCTGGGCGCCGTCGTGCACGCGGCCCACGGCCTGCAGGAAGCGGTCGTCGAAGCTCTGCACGCCAATGGACAGCCGCGTGACGCCGGCCGCGCGAAAGGCGCGGAAGCGGTCGGTCTCGAAGGTGCCGGGGTTGGCCTCCATGGTGATCTCGCAATCGGCCTCCATGCGCAGGCGCGCGCGGATGGCAGCCAGCAGCCGGTCGATGGCCTCGGGCGAGAACAGGCTGGGCGTGCCGCCGCCGATGAAGATGCTGTGCACGGTGCGGCCCCAGATCAGCGGCAGCGCGCTTTCCAGGTCGGCGACCAGGGCGTCGACGTAGCGGTCTTCCGGCAGCTCGGGGCCGTCGCGGCCGTGCTCGTGCGAGTTGAAGTCGCAGTACGGGCACTTGCGAATGCACCAGGGCAGGTGCACATACAGCGACAGCGGCGGCAGGCTGCCCAGCTGCAGCGTGCCGGGGCGCATGTAGTGCTGGATGTCGCGCTGCACGGCGGCCTGGGCGCCGGAGGCCGCATCCTGGGGCTGGATGGGAATCATCGCACCCAGCGCTCGCGCACGAGTTCGATCATCTGCAGCGTGGCGCGGCCGCGGTGGCTATGCGCGTGCTTCACGGCCGGGTCCATCTCGGCGAAGGTCTGGCCCAGCTCGGGGATGTACATCACGGGGTCGAAGCCGAAGCCCTGCGTGCCACGGCGCTCGGTGGTGATCTCGCCCTGCACACGGCCCATGGCGATCAGCGGTTCGGGATCCTTTGCGCTGCGCACGCCCACCAGGGTGCTGACCATGGCGGCGCGGCGGTCGGCCACGCCCTGCATCTGCTCCAGCAGCGCGCGCACGTTGTTGTCGTCGCTTTTCTCGTAGCCGAACTGCGTGCAGTAGTAGGCCGTATCCACGCCCGGCAGCCCGCCGAAGTGCGAGACGCACATGCCGGCGTCGTCGGCAATGGCGGGCAGGCCCGTGCGCTCGGCCGCGAAGCGGGCCTTGGCCAGCGCGTTCTCCACAAAGGTGCAATGCGGCTCGGGCGCCTCGCCCTCGAACAGGTCGCCCTGGCGGATCAGCTCCACCCCCAGCGGGGCGAACATGGCTTGCAGCTCGGCGAGCTTGCCGCGGTTGTTGGAGGCCAACACAATCTTCATCGTAGAAATCCAGTCGGGCGCCCGTGCGCCCTTTGTCGTCAATAGGTTCGGTAGTCCATGCGCGCCAACGGCACCGCTGCCGCGGGCCGGCAGCGGCGGTCAGCGCTTGAACTGGCGCTCGGCCGAGCGGCGTATCGCTTCGTTGATCTCGGCGATGGAGCGCTCGATGGCCGCGTCGTCGAGCTCATCTTCCAGGTCTTCGATTGCCCCGCCCTGGATCGTGGATTCAAACGCGTCGTTCTCGATGTCCTGGGTGGAGATGCCCATGGTGGACTCGAAGGCGTCTGGCGTCTCCCACTCCATGGCAATGGCCGTGACGTTGTCGCTGGCATCGCCCGCATTGCGCAGCGCCGTATCGACCAGCTGGGGAATGGCCTGGGACACGGTGCGGCCGTGCAGGGTGCGCAGCAGGTGCCCTTCGTCCACGCTGCCCCACAGGCCGTCGGAGCACAGCAGCAGCTTGTCGCCCTGCTCCAGCCGGCGCGGCTCGGTCACGTCGTAGATAGGCTTGGACGGAGAGCCCAGGCAGGTGAACAGCACGTTGCGACTCGATGTCTTGAGCTGCGCGGCGATCTCGCCCATCTCCAGATAGGAGTGATCGCGCGTGCGCACCAGCAGCTCGCCGCCGCGCACCAGGTACAGGCGCGAGTCGCCGCAATGGATCCAGGTGATCTTGCCCTTCTGGATGACGGCGGCGACCAGCGTGGTGCGCGGCGTGTCGATCATTCCCTTGGCGCTGGCATAGCGCAGGATCTGCCGGTGCGCGTGCAGCAGCGCATCGACCAGAAAGCCCTGCGGATCTTCGAGCAGCGGCTTGGCCTGGCGCTGGAAATGCACGGACATCACCTGCAGCGCCAGCTGCGCGGCGACCTCGCCTTCGGGATGGCCGCCCATGCCGTCGGCCAGCACGAAGAGCACGGCTTCCCGCGTGTAGCAGTAACCCATGCGGTCTTCATTGAGCGCACGGCCGCCGCGGCGGCTCAGCTGGAATACCGAAAACCTCATGGCTTGCGCTCCTGGCCCACGGCTGGCAGGCCCGCTGCGCCGCTGATCTTTTGCATGTTCTTCTTGGCGTCGGTCACGAGCGTGTCCAGCTGCAGGCGCATGCGCTCGGAGACGCTGAGCTTGGTGTAGCGGCGCTCGCCTTCGCGGCTCAATTCCTTTTGCAGCGCAAACACCGACTGCGGACGCGATCCCGGGTCCACGGCCATGCACCACTCGACCACCTCGATGAGATTGTCCGAATACACGCCGCGCAGCTTGGTCAGCGCCAGCGTGAGCCGGTCCTTGTCCTGGCGCTGCGGCGCCTCGTTGGGCGGAAATCCCTGCATGCAGGCATAGATGCAGGCGCCGATGGCGTAGATGTCGGTCCAGGGCCCCAGCGATGCGTCGCGGCGGTACATCTCGGGCGCGGCAAAGCCCGGCGTGTACATGGGGCGGATGAAGTTGCCTTCCTTGGACAGCACCTCGCGCGCCGCGCCGAAGTCGATCATCACGGCACGGTCGTCATTGGTGATGAAGATGTTGGCCGGCTTGATGTCCAGGTGCAGCATCTTGTGCTGGTGCACGATGCGCAGGCCGCGCAGCACCTCGTCGAACAGCGAGCGGATGGTCGATTCGCGGAACACCTTCTCGGCCTTGAGCTCGCGCGCGGTGACGACGAAGTCCTGCAGGGTGGCACCCTCCAGGTAGTTCATCACCATGTAGACGGTTTCGTTCTCGCGAAAGAAATTGAGCACGCTGACCACGGAAGCGTGCGAGATCTGCGCCAGTGAACGCCCTTCCTCGAAGAAGCTCTTGAGGCCCAGGCGGTACAGCGAAAGTTTTTCGGGCGCCACGGCGGGCTGCAGCTCTCCGGGGGCACGGGTGGCCAGCGAGGCGGGCAGGTATTCCTTGATCGCGACCTGCTTGCCCTCTGCATCCAAGGCCAGGTAAACGACGCCGAAACCGCCGGAAGCAAGCCTGCGCACCACCCGATAGCCGCCGATCGTGCTGCCTGGCGGCAATGGCGCCGGCTTGATCTTGGAAGACATTTTTCTCCGGTGAGTCTCAGGGATGGGGCGAAACCCGGATAATCGGGCAATTGCAAGCATCCATCAAAAGTCCAATGCCAGTTTACAGCATGACCGGATACGCCAGTGCCCAGCACGGCGCGTCCGAAGAAGATGGTGGAGCGTCGGGCCGCAACAGCCGGCTCGGTCTGGAGATCCGCTCGGTCAACAGCCGCTTCCTGGATCTTTCGTTCCGCCTGCCCGACGAACTGCGCGCGCATGAGCCAGCCTTGCGGGCCCTTTTGACCGCCCGCCTCAAGCGCGGCAAGGTCGAGGTGCGCGCCGCCATCGACAACGACGACGGCAACTCCCTGCCCGACCCCTCCACCGCCATGCTGCAGCGCCTGGCCATGCTCCAGGACACTGTCCAGTCCTGGCTGCCCGACGCCCGCAGCCTGTCCGTCTCCGACGCCCTGCGCCTGGCCAGCGGCAGCGGCAACTCGGCCGTTGACTGGAGCAGCGTGCTGCCCACGCTGGCAGAGCAGGCCCTGACCGAACTGCTGGAGGCCCGCGCCCGCGAAGGCAAGCGCCTGGCCACCATGCTGCTGGACCGCATCGCGCAGCTGCGCAAGCTCGCGGCAGATGCCACGCCCCTGGTGCCCCAGCTCGTGGAGCAGCAGCGCCTGCGCTTCATGGAGCGCTGGAAGGAAGCGATGGCCCTGGCCGAAGGCGCCGTGGCGCCCGAAGCCGCCCAGGACCGCGCCCTGACCGAGGCCACCGCCTTTGCCATCCGCATCGACGTGGCCGAGGAAGTCACCCGCCTGGACTCGCACCTGGACGAGATCCAGAGCCTGCTCAAGAAGGGCGGCGAGATCGGCAAGCGCCTGGACTTCCTGATCCAGGAACTGCACCGCGAAGCCAATACGCTGGGCTCCAAGTCCGCCACGCTGGAGCTGACCCGCATCAGCGTGGACATGAAGGTGCTGATCGAGCAGATGCGCGAGCAGGTGCAGAACATCGAATAAGCCCAACACAGATGCCCATGCGT
This sequence comes from Delftia sp. WSY_22, assembly GCF_043104185.1. Classification (NCBI taxonomy): domain Bacteria; kingdom Pseudomonadati; phylum Pseudomonadota; class Betaproteobacteria; order Burkholderiales; family Comamonadaceae; genus Delftia; species Delftia sp. WSY_22. The sequence goes on along the minus strand of NZ_JBICKN010000004.1, from coordinate 15,290 downwards.
GAACACACTGCGCAAAATTCCATGGATTACCCCGGAAACCTCTTTGTCGTCTCGGCCCCCAGCGGGGCCGGCAAGTCCAGCCTGGTGCGCGCGCTGCGCGAGTTCGATGCGCGCGTCTCCCCTTCCGTCTCCCACACCACGCGCGCGCCCCGTGGCCAGGAAAAGCACGGCCGCGAGTACTACTTCGTCTCCGACCAGGAGTTCGACGCCATGGTGTCGAACAACGCCTTCGTCGAATGGGCGAACGTGCACAGCCGCCGCTACGGCACGGCCAAGAAGGCGCTGGAAGAGCGCATACAGGTCGGCACCGACGTGCTGCTGGAGATCGACTACCAGGGCGCACTGCAGGTCAAGCAAGCGTTTCCGAACGCCGTGCTGATCTTCATCCTGCCGCCCAGCTGGGACGAGCTGCGTGCCCGCCTGGAAAACCGGGGCGAGGACGCGCCCGAGGTGATCGAGCTGCGCCTGAAGAACGCGGCCGAGGAGATGGCCCAGGTGGCAAAATTCGACTTCGTTATAATCAACGAATTGTTCGAGAGCGCACTGTTTGATCTCAAGACGATCATCCACGCCCAGCGCCTCAAGTATGCGGCTCAGCGCAGCCGCCGCGCAGAGACCTTCGAGTCTCTCAATATTTCTGAACCCAACTGACGTTTCCCGGAGATCCTGATGGCACGCATCACTGTTGAAGACTGCCTGGAGCAGATCCCTAACCGCTTCCAGCTCGTGTTGGCCGCCACTTACCGCGCACGCATGCTGAGCCAGGGTCACACGCCCAAGATCGAAACCAAGAACAAGCCCGGCGTCACCGCGCTGCGCGAGATCGCCGAAGGCAAGGTCGGCATCGAGATGCTGAAGAAGGTTCCGGGCTGATTTGCTGCAAAGCAACACAATGGCCCCACAAAGAGCACCGCACAGCGGTGCTTTTTTTACATGAAGCCTGCACAAACCAGCATGCACGCTACATTTAAGTCATGAAAGCGGCCTTGACTTCGTTCACAGCCCCCTCTGATCCCGTACCGCCACCCCGGCCCGAGCGCATGTCTGCAGAGCAGGCAACCGCCGTGTCGGCCAATGCCTTTGCCGGACTGATGGAGCACCTGGGATACCTGGATGCCACCAGCATCGAGCAGGTGCGCGAAGCCTATGCCTTCGCCGACCAGGCCCACAGCGACCAGTGGCGCAGCAGCGGCGAACCCTATATCACCCATCCCATCGCGGTCACGGCGCTGTGCGCGAGCTGGAAGCTCGACGCCCCGGCCCTGATGGCCGCGCTGCTGCACGATGCGATGGAAGACTGCGGCGTCACCAAGGCCGATCTCGCCCAGCGCTTCGGCCAGGACGTGGCCGAGCTGGTCGACGGCCTCACGAAGCTGGACAAGCTGCAGTTCAACACGCGCGAAGAGAACCAGGCGGAATCCTTCCGCAAGATGCTGCTGGCGATGGCGCGCGATGTGCGCGTGATCCTGATCAAGCTGGCCGACCGCACCCACAACATGCGCACCATGGGCGACATGCCGCGCAGCAAGTGGGGCCGCATCTCATCGGAAACGCTGGAGATCTACGCACCCATCGCCCACCGCCTGGGGCTGAACCAGACCTACCGCGAGCTGCAGGACCTGGCCTTCCGCCACCTGCATCCCTGGCGCTACGCCACGCTGGAAAAAGCCATCGCCCGCTCGCGCAAGCGACGCCGCGACCTGGTCCAGCGCGTGCAGGACGAGGTCAATGCCGAGTTCGCCGGCGCGGGGCTGCAGGCCCGCCTTGCCGGCCGCGAAAGCACGCTGTATTCGCTCTATCTGCGCATGGAGAAGAACCAGCTGAGCTTTGCCAAGGTGACGGACATCTACGGCTTTCGCATCATCTTGCCGCGCGTGATCGATTGCTACACGGCGCTGGGCGTGCTGCACCAGATGTACAAGCCCATGCCGGGCCGCTTCAAGGACTACATCGCCATTGCCAAGAACAATGGCTACCAGTCGCTGCACACCACGCTGGTGGGCCCCTCGGGCGTGAACATCGAGTTCCAGATCCGCACCGAGGAAATGCACATCGTCGCCGAGGCCGGCGTGGCCGCCCATTGGCTTTACAAGGCCCAGCCCGGCCACGATTCCGAGCAGCTGGGCACGCAGTGGCTCCAATCGCTGCTGGACATCCAGAACGAGACGCGCGATGCCGCCGAGTTCTGGGACCACGTCAAGGTGGACCTGTTCCCCGACGCCGTCTACGTGTTCACGCCCAAGAGCGAGATCATGGCCATGCCGCGCGGCGCCACCGTGGTGGACTTCGCCTATGCGATCCACAGCAAGGTCGGCAACCACATGACCGCCGCGCGCATCAACAACGAGGAAGTGCCGCTGCGCACCGAACTCAAGAGCGGCGACGTGGTGCAGATCGTCACCTCCGAAGACGCCACGCCCAACCCGGCCTGGCTGGGCTTCGTCAAGACCGGCCGCGCGCGCTCCAAGATCCGCCATTACCTGAAGTCGGCCGCGCAAAGCGAATCGGCACGCCTGGGCGAGAACCTGCTGGCCCAGGCCATGCGCGCCGAAGGCATGGACGCCGTGCCGCCGGCCGATGAAGCCAACCAGGCGCTGTGGGACGAAGTGCTGCGCATGGCAGGCAGCCGCAGCCGCGCCGACCTGATGGTGGACATCGGCATGGGCCGGCGCATTGCGTCGCTGGTGGCCTCGCGCCTGACGGCGCTGATGGCGCGCCACGGCCACCGGCCCGACGCCCTGCTGCTCACGCGCGAACGCTTCAATGCCAGCAACCGGCCCTTCCAGGGCGCCGTGCTGCTGGACGGCTCCAACCAGGGCTCCATCCACTACGCGCAGTGCTGCCGGCCCGTGCCGGGCGACGCCATCGTGGGCTATCTGGGCAGCGGCGAAGGCCTGATCGTGCACCACGCGCAGTGCAAGATCGCACAGCGCCTGCAGGAAAAGGACAGCGACCGCTTCATTGTCGTGGAATGGGCAGATGACATCGATGCCGCGCGCCTTTTCGAGGCCCGCATCGTCGTCACCGTCAACAACGGCAAGGGCGTGCTCGCCCGCGTGGCAGCCGAGCTGGCCGGCGCCGAAGTGGATATCCTGCGCGTGGACATGGCCGACGAGGCCGCCATGAGCACCACGGACCTGTGCTTCGTGATCTCGGTGCACGACAACCAGCAGGTGGAGTCCGCGCTGCGCAACCTGCGCCGCGTGCACTCGGTGGTGCGCGCATCGCGCGTCATTCCCTGACCCCGGCCCTGCGGGCCGGTCTCGTCTCTACAGGCCCTGCACCAGTTGCTGAAGCAGCTGGCCGCAGTCGTGCTCGAACTTGCAGGCCAGCAGATCTTCGGCCCGCATGCGGCCCTGGTTGACCGCCACCACCGGCTTGCCCTGGGCCACGGCCTCGTGCACGAAGCGCAGGCCCGAATACACCATCAGCGACGAGCCCACGACCAGCAGGCCCTGCGCATGCCCGAGCGCGGCCCGCACCGCCGCCACGCGCTCGCGCGGCACGCCCTCGCCGTAGAACACCACATCGGGCTTGAGCACGCCGCCGCAGTGCGGGCAGGCCGGCACGTCGAAGCGGCTGAAGTCGCGCCCTTCCAGGTCGGCATCGCCATCGGGCGCGGCCTGGGCGCTCAGGCCGGCCCAGCCGGGGTTGCGCTGCAGCAGCATGGCCTGCAGCGCGGCGCGCCCCATGCCGGCGCCACAACCCATGCAGCGCACGGCGGCAATGCGGCCGTGCAGGTCGATGACACCCTCGCTGCCTGCTGCCGTATGCAGGCCGTCCACGTTCTGGGTGACCAGGCCGGCCATCCATCCGCGCTGCTGCAGCAGCGCCAGCGCCTCATGGGCCGGGCCGGGCCGGGCCTGCGCCATCACGGGCCAGCCCAGCAGGCTGCGCGCCCAATAGCGCTGGCGCGTGGCATGGCTGCCCATGAAGGCCTGCAGCGTCACGGGCTGGGGCCGCTTCCACTGCCCCGCCGCATCGCGGTAGTCCGGAATGCCCGAGCCTGTGCTGCAACCTGCGCCCGTCAGCACCAGCCAGCGCTGGCCAGGGCGCAGCAGGGCACGCAGCGCCTGCGCGGCATCCTGCACAGGCGGGGACAGGGAGGGCGATGGTGCAGCAGTCATGGGAGCACAGCATAGCGATCCATGGATGGCTTGGTGCGGAAACACCGTGTTGCATTCAGCGCCAGGGCGCAGCGGAGACAATGGCTGCATGCCCCACGCACATGCCACCGCCCCCGTCCCCAGCAACGCCAACGGCCCCCACATGCTGACCCGCGCCGGACTGGCCACCGCCCTGACTGCCGCTCTGCTGGCCGGCTGCGCCTCCCGACCTGCGCCCACGCCGGTGCCAGCGCCAGCTTCCGCTGCGGCGACTTCCATGGCTGCGGCCGCCCCTGCCGCGGCGGCACAGGCCGGCCCGGCCGCAGCGCCTGCTGCCGAGGCAAGCGGCGCGCAAGAGGCGTCCCAGCAGGCCGAGGCCGCCAGCTTCGAGGCCTGGAAGCGGGACTTCGCGCGCAAGGCGCTGGAGGCCGGCATCTCCGCCAAGACCGTGAGCAGCGCGCTGGAGCCGGCCCGGCTGCAGCGGCGCGCGGTGCAGCTGGACCGCTCGCAGCCCGAGTTCACGCGCACGCCCTGGCAGTACCTGGACAGCGCCGTCTCGGCCCAGCGCATTGCCCAGGGCCGCACCAAGCTGCGCGAAGCGGCTGCACCGCTGCAGGCGGCCAGCCAGCGCCATGGCGTGCCGGCCGAGGTGATCGCCGCCATCTGGGGCATGGAAAGCAATTACGGCAGCAACTTCGGCAACTTCCCCACCGTCGATGCGCTGGCCACCCTGGCCTTCGACGGCCGGCGCGCGGCCTGGGCTCAGAAGGAGTTGCTGGCCGCCCTGCGCATCATCGACAACGGCGACATCGATGCGGCCCACATGATCGGCTCCTGGGCCGGCGCCATGGGCCATACGCAGTTCCTGCCCTCGGTCTTCCTGGCCTATGCGGTGGATGCCGATGGCGATGGCCGCCGTGACATCTGGGGCAGCCTGCCCGATGTGACGGCCTCCACGGCGAACTACCTGGCCCATTCGGGCTGGAAGACGGGCGAGCCCTGGGGCGTGGAAGTGCGCCTGCCGGCAGGCTTTGACCATGCACGCGCCGAGACCAGCGTGCGCCAGGACAGCGCACAATGGGCGGCCGAGGGCGTGCAGGCCGTGGACGGCTCCGCCCTGCCCGCCATGGCCGAAGCCAGCGTGATCGCACCGGCCGGCACGCGCGGCCCGGCCTTCATGGTGGGCGCCAACTTCCGCACCATCCTGCGCTACAACAACTCCGTGAATTACGCGCTGGGCGTGGGCCTGCTGTCGCAGCAGCTGGCCGGCGGCCCGGGCGTGCAGGCGGCCTGGCCGCGCGATCTGGCCCCGCTGTCGCGCGAGCAGTTGCGCGCCTTGCAGGCAGCGCTCAACGAACGGGGATTTTCAGCCGGCACGGCCGATGGCGTGATGGGCCCGGCCACGCGCGCGGGCCTGCGCCAGTTCCAGCAAAGCCAGGGCCTGGTGGCCGATGGCTATCCCACGCTGGAGCTGCTGCAGAAACTGCAGCCCTGAACGCTCTCACCCGGCGGCGCTGCCCGGCTCCGGGTAGGTGACTTCCAGCACTTCCAGCGTGCGCACACCTGCGGGGGTGGGCAGGGCCACCTCGTCGCCCACACGGGCCTTGAGCAGGGCGCGCGAGACGGGTGCGATCCAGCTGACCTGCTGGCGTGCGCTGTCGGCCTCGTCGATGCCCATGATGGTGATGGTGCGCTCCTCGCCTTCGTCATCGACGTAGGTGACGGTGGCGCCGAAGTAGATCTGCTCGCTGCCGGCATGCACGGAGGGATCGACCACCTCGGCGATCTCCAGCCGCTTGGTCAGGAAGCGGATGCGCCGGTCGATCTCGCGCAGGCGCTTCTTGCCGTACAGATAGTCGCCGTTCTCGGAGCGGTCGCCATTGCTGGCCGCCCAGTGCACGATCTCCACGATGCGCGGGCGCTCGTTGTCGATCAGGTCCAGCAGCTCGCCCTTGAGCCGCGCGAAGCCCTGGGGCGTGATGTAGTTCTTGCCGCCCGGCGGCAAGGGCGGCAGGCCGACTTCATCATCGTCGTCGCCGTCGGATTCCTTGGTGAAAGCCTTGCTCATAGGGAGCCGATCTTCACACAGATCACCGCAGCAGGCGAAGACGCCGCACAAACCTCGACACCAACTGAGCACAAACGAAAAAGCCTCAGAACTTTGCAGTTCTGAGGCTTGTCGTTTTGGTGCGGCTGGCAGGAATCGAACCCACGACCCCTTGGTTCGTAGCCAAGTACTCTATCCAGCTGAGCTACAGCCGCCAAGCTTCGAATTATAGCGTGCTTTTTGAACGCCTACGGAAAACCATGAAAATATCGAAAAATAACCGTTGACCAGTGCCTGAACCATGGCCACGGCCTCCGTGCGGGCGCCTGAAACGAAAAAGCCTCAGAACTTTGCAGTTCTGAGGCTTGTCGTTTTGGTGCGGCTGGCAGGAATCGAACCCACGACCCCTTGGTTCGTAGCCAAGTACTCTATCCAGCTGAGCTACAGCCGCCAAGACAACGATTGTATATCAATTTCTGGCCTCTCCGCAAAAATTGCAACCATCGCAAACTCCGGGCCCCGTGGCGCACCGCGCTGGCCTATATTGGCCGGTCGCGGATGCAGGCCCTGCCCTGCACCTGCGCGGGAGACAAACACAGCGAGCGGCCCGCCGCAGCGGCGGAAACGACAAGACATGACAGACAAGCGCGCGGCCACGCAGCCGCAACCGCCCGAGGGCGCCATGTGGGGGCAGCTGTTTCGCCGCAGCGCCCGCCCCTCCCTGAGCCTGCAGGGCCAGATCCGCGAGATGCTGGTCGATGCCATCCTCTCGGGCATCCTCGCACCCGGCGAATCCATTCCCTCCAGCCGCGAGCTGGCGCGCCACCTGGGCGTGGCACGCATCACCGTGGTGCTGGCCTACCAGCAGCTGGCCGAGGAAGCCTTTTTGCTGAGCCGCCAGCGCAAGGGCCACTTCATCCATCCCGACGTACTCAAGGGGCGCACGCCGGGCGGCGCTGCGGCCAGCAGCCCCCCTGGCGAAGGCCGCCGCACCGACTGGTCGCGGCGCCTGTGGCTGCTGCCCAGCCAGCAGCGCAGCATCGTCAAGGAAGAGGACTGGCAGCGCTACCCCTATCCCTTTCTGTACGGCCAGTTCGACAAGGAGCTGTTTCCCACGGCCGCCTGGCGCGAATGCTGCCTCAAGGCCCTGGGCGTGCTGGACATACGCCAGTGGGCGCCCGACCAGATCGCGCGCGACGACGAGATGCTGATCCAGCAGGTGCAGACCAAGATCCTGCCCAGGCGCGGCGTCTGGGCCTCGGCCGACGAGCTGATCATTACCGTGGGTGCGCAGCACGCCCTCTACATGGTGGCCGACCTGCTGATGCGCGAGGGCACGGCCGTGGGCATCGAAGAGCCCGGCTACCCCGACGCGCGCAACATCTTCAGCAGCCGCACCTCCCAGGTCATCCCGCTGCCGGTGGACGGCCAGGGCCTGCCGGTCACGCCGCTGCTGCGCCAGCTGGACTACCTCTACGTGACGCCCAGCCACCAGTGCCCCACGGGCGTGACCATGCCGCTGGCCCGGCGCGAGGCGCTGCTGGAGATGGCCGAGGCGCACGACATCATCCTCATCGAGGACGACTACGAGAGCGAGAGCAGTTTCGACGGCCAGCCCATTCCGGCGCTCAAGAGCCTGGACCGCAGCAACCGCGTGATCTACGTGGGCAGCCTGTCCAAGAGCCTGGCGCCGGGCCTGCGCGTGGGCTACATCGTGGCCGCGCCCGAGCTGATCCGCGAGCTGCGCGCACTGCGCCGGCTCATGATCCGCCACCCCGCCACCTTCGTGCAGCGCACGCTGGCCATGTTCATCTCCCTGGGCCATTACGAGGCCCAGCAGCGGCGCCTGGCCCAGGCGCAGAAGGAGCGGCACGCAGCCCTCACGGCCGCCATGGCCGAGCATGCGCCCGGCTGCCGCATCACGCCCGTGCGCGGCGGCGGCTCGTGCTGGGTGCAGTTGCCCGACCACATTCCTGTCGAAGCCCTGGCGCAGCGCGCCGCAGCGCATGGTGTGCTCATCGAGCCCGGCGATGTGTTCTTCGCCCGCCCGGGCACGCCCGGCAGCTACATGCGCATGGGCTACCAATCCATACCCGCCAACGACATCGGCCAGGGCGTGAAGGCCCTGGCCGATGCGATCCGTGAGGAGCAGCAGTAACGCAAGGAATGGCCGGGACCGGCCCTGCCGGTCCCGTCGCCCCTGGGTCAGTACTTCTGCGGCTCGGGCCGCGCAGCCTCGGACAGCGATGTCACCACGGGCGCCACGCCGCGCTGCAGGAACTGCCGCACGGCGTAGGCCAGCAGCAAAATGCACAGGCTGGCCACGCCCAGCGCCAGCGGCGTGCGCTGCTCGGGGATGAAGGCCATGGCGATGACGATGGACAGCATGCCGAAGATGGCGAACCAGGTCAGGTACGGATAGCACCACATGCGCACCTTGAGCTGGTGGGGCGCCTCGCGCTCCAGCCGGGCGCGCAGGCGCAGCTGCGAGATGGCGATCAGGATGTAGACGAAGATCGCCACCGTGCCGTAGGAATTGACCAGGAAGGCGAACACCTTGTCGGGCGACACATAGGACATCACCACGGCGCCGTAGCCGAACAGCGTGGCCACCAGGATGGCCCGCGTGGGCACGCCATTGCGGCTGACCTTGGCCAGCGCCTGGGGCGCGTCGCCGCGCCGCGTCAGCGCGAACAGCATGCGAGATGACGCATACAGCCCCGAGTTGAGCGCCGACAGCACGGCCGTCAGCACGATGGCATTCATGATCTGCGCGGCGGCCGGCACGCCCATGGTGTTGAGCGCGCTGACATACGGCGTGGCAATGCCGCCCGCATTCCAGGGCACCAGGCAGGCCACCAGGAAGATGGAGCCCACATAGAACACCAGCACGCGCGTGATCACCGAGTTGGTCGCCTTGGCCACGGCCTTCTGGGGCTCGGCCGTCTCGGCGGCGGCAATGGTCACGATCTCGGCGCCGAAGTAAAAGCCCGTGGCCGCCACCGCCCCGGTCAGCACGGGCACGATGCCGTTGGGCATGAAGCCGCCGTTGCCGGTGAGGTTGCCGAAGTGCATGCCCTGCGAGGCGGGCGTCAGGCCCAGCACGTAGACGCCGGCCACGAACAGGAAGACCACGATGGCCGCCACCTTGATGGAGGCGAACCAGAACTCGAACTCGCCAAAGGACTTGACCGACACCAGGTTGGTCAGCGTCAGCATCACCAGCAGCACTAGGCTGATGCTCCAGTTGGGCACATCGGGCAGCCAGTAGCGCACCAGGTCGGCTCCGGCCACGGCCTCCAGCGCCACGACGATGACCCAGAAGTACCAGTACATCCAGCCCGTCAGAAAGCCTGCCAGCCGGCCCACGCCGGGGCGGTCGCGCCAGGCCTCGCGCGCAAACTCGTAGAACGAGCCTCCCCCGGGCATGGAGCAGGCCAGCTCGCCCAGCATGCGCATGACCAGGACCACGAGCAGGCCCGTGATGAGGAAGGAAAGAATCGCGGCCGGCCCGGCCGACTTGATGACGACGCCGCTGCCCACGAACAGCCCGGCGCCGATGACGCCACCGAGGGCGATCATGGTCATGTGGCGTTCCTTGAGCCCGTGCGAAAGCCCCGGTGAAGAGGCGTGCTGATTTCCGATCATGTCTTGTCTCCTGTTTTATTCAGGCGCCACGGCTGATGCTCTGTTGTGGTGGCTGCGCAGGTGCGCGCCTTGCCGTGGCGTATCCGGTGTTCCCGGTGGCACGGGGCCGCAAGGCCCCGCGCCGTCAGGCGGCCGCCACCGGCGGGCGGTCCTTGCGGAAGGCGTTCTTCACGGCGATCTTTCCGTCCTTGAAGGTGAAGACATCCACCATGCGCGCTTCCACGCGCAGGCCGTCGGCCTTGGTGCCCTTGAAGGTGCTCTCGGACACGCCACGGTCGCCCTGCACGAAGTGGTCTCCATCGAGCCAGGCCGCATCGGGAAAGGCCTGCCAGGCCATCTGGAAGCCCTCGCGCACGGCCTGGCGGCCGATGAAGCTGCGGCCCATGAGGTCGGGGCCGGCCACGGCGTGGAACTCGCATTCATCGGCCATGAAGCCCATTAGGGCCTCGATATCGTGGCGGTTCCAGGCCTCGGCAAAGCGGGCCAGGAACTGTGCGTCGGGAGGGTTGGTGTCTGCGCTCATGCTGTCTCCTTGTCTGTGGTGGGTCCCACGGCGCCGGGCCCGGGCAGGGCCGCAGCGCCGCGTCATCGAAATGTCGATGGGCCATGGTAGGTAGCAGGCACACGGACCCGTTAGAACCAGATGCCATCAATCGTTAGGTCCAGGCGCGCGCACCGGCCGCCGCTGGCTCTATCGAAAGCTGGGCTGTGGCGCTAACTGGCTCCATGGCCTGCTGGCTATGCTGATTCCATCGTCGGTGCACCGCCTTGCAGGGCTCGCCGGCATTGGCCCCATTCCACCGAATCCATAGCAAAAAGCGGCAGATCCCAAGCCGCCGCACCAGGAGACATCCGCCATGAAAGCCGAGGACATCCGCCCCAGCCACCTGCGTCCCTACGACCCTCAGTACGACCCGCTGGTGGCCGCCAACCCGGGCCACGGCACGGGCTATGCGCCCACTTACTGGGTCGGCACGGCGGGACGCCCGCCAGACGATGACGGCCCGGTCACCGGCGACATGGACGTGGACGTGGCCATCGTCGGCTCGGGCTTCACGGGCCTGGCCACGGCCCTGTTTCTGGCGCGCGAACACGGCATCCGCGCCGTGGTGCTGGACGCCAACCAGACCGCCTGGGGTTGCACCAGCCGCAACGGCGGCCAGGGGCAGAACGCCAGCGGGCGCCTGTACCGCTCGCAATGGATCGCACGCTGGGGCAAGGACGTGGCGCTCAAGCTCGACGCCGAGATCCGCGAGGGCTTCCAGACCTTCAAGGACCTGGTGGCCGAATTCCCCGAGTGCGAGCCCCAGCCCGGCGGCCACCTCTACATCGCCCACCGCGAAAAGAAACTCGACTTCCTGCGCAACGAGACCCAGATCATGCGCGAGGTCTTCGGCTACGACGCCCGCATGCTCAGCCCCGAGGAGCTGCGCCGCGACTATGTGAACGATGCCGACAGCCATGGCGCCATGCACGAGCCCGACGGCATCGGCGTGCACCCGCTCAAGCTGGCCTTCGGCTACCTGCGCAAGGCGCGGGAGCTGGGCGTCAAGGTGCACCCGGCCAGTCCGGTGCTGGGCGTCGAGACGCGCAACGGCGTGCACCACCTGCGTACGCCCGGCGGCACCGTGCGGGCGCGCGCCGTGGGCTTTGCCACGGGCGGCTACACCAGCAACGCCCTGCATGGCAGCCTGCGCTCCAAGATCATGCCCATCCTCTCGAACTCGCTGGTCACGCGGCCGCTGACCGAGCAGGAGCTGGAGGCCACGGGCTTCAAGACCACCCAGGTCATCACCGACACCCGCACGCTGCGCTTTTACTACCGCCGCCTGCCCGACAACCGCGTGCAGATCGGCAGCCGCAGCGCCGTCACGGGTGCCGATGCGCCCAACCCCATCCACATGGCCAAGCTGGTGGACGGCCTGCACCGCAAGTTCCCGGCGCTCAAGGGCATCACCATCGACTACTCCTGGTGGGGCTGGGTCGATGTGAGCCACGACATGATGCCGCGCGTCTTCCAGCCCGATCCGGGCCAGAGCATCTTCTACGCCGTGGGCTATGGCGGCAACGGCGTCTCCTTCTCGGCCCACGCGGGCCGGCGCATGGCCGAGCGCATCGCAGGCCGCCAGAGCAAGACCTTCGAGCTGCCCATCTACAACTCGGAGCTGGAGTATCCGAACGTCTTCAACATGGTGCGCTCGCCCGCGTTTGCGCCGTTTCGCCGGTTGGGGCAGCGGTTCCTGTACCACTGGTACTACATGCGCGACGAAAAGCTCTGAACCCCAACCGATTGCTGCTTGGGCCGGCCTCCTGCAGGGGGCCGGCCCTTTTTTTCAGCAGCGCCGGGGGCAGCCACCTGCTACCGGTTCCGCATCCAGTCGGCCGTGTTCATGAAGCTGGCCTTGAGGCGCACGCGCAAATCCTCGGGCACGCCGGTCTCGCCCATGGCCTGGTCCATGCAGGCCACCCACTGGTCGCGTTCCAGGATGCCGATGGAAAACGGCATGTGGCGCATGCGCAGTCGCGGATGGCCGAAGCGTTCCTGGTAGTGGTCAGGGCCGCCCAGCCAGCCGCACAGGAACCAGAACAGCTTCTGGCGCGCGTCGGCCAGCGTGCTGCCATGGGCGGCACGCAGTTCGGCATAGCCGGGCTCCAGGTCCATCAGATCGTAGAAACGGTCCACCAGGGCCTGCACCCTGGGCTCGCCGCCGATCCATTCATAGGGGGTCTGGGGCGCGTTGTTCTGGGATTCCTCGGACATGACTGGAAGCGGCTGGCGGCTGAGTGAAACCCGCGATTGTCAGGCATGTGCCATGTCCGTGCTTGCGTGCGTGCCGGCCCGCAAGAAGGCATACACGCCCAGCGCCGTCAGCACGGTGATGCCAGCCAGCACATCGAGCAAGGTGGAAAAGGCCTGGCCATACGCGACCAGCACGGCCGATGCAGGCAGGCCGGGCAGCAGCGACAGCGCGCCGGCGAGATCACCCGTCACCAGCAACTGCGCGGCCGGGCCGGTGGCCGCCAGCGCCTGCGGCGCCAGTGGGGCAGCCAGTGCCGACAGCCGCCATGACAGCAGTGCCGCCAGGCCCGCGCCCACCAGCGCCAGCGCCATGCCCTCGCCCGCCACGCGCACCGTGCTGAAAATGCCTGTGGCCATGCCGGCGCGCTCGCTGGGCACCACGCTCACGGCCAGGCCATCCATCAAACCCCAGGGCAGCCCGATGCCCAGGCCGATCAGCAGCAGCGGAGGCGCCATCTGCGCAAAAGCCGTGCCCGGCGCGCACCCGCCCAGCCACAGCAGGCCCGCCGCGCACACCAGCAACCCCGCCAGGCACAGCAGCGCGGCCGAAACCCAGCGCGTGAGCCAGCCCGCCAGCAACGGCACGAACAGCATGGGCAGGGACAGCACAAACATCAGCTGCCCCGCCTGCAGCGGCGCCATGCCCTCCACGCCGATGAAGCGCACCGGCAGCAGCACCAGCAGCACCACGAAGGCATAGGCCGGCGCACCCGCCAGCAACTGCACGCCCACGAAACGCGGATAGCGAAACAGCGACAGGTCCAGCATGGGCTGCCCCGTGCGCTGCTGCACGCGCCGCTCCACGGCCACAAAGGCCGCCAGCGCCAGCGCGGCACCGGCCAGCGGCAGCAGCGCCGCCCCGCTGGACCAGCCCGCCTCCGGCCCCTGCAGCACGCCCCAGGTCAGCAGCGCCAGGGCTGCGGTGAACAGCAGCGCACCGGCCCGGTCCAGCCGCTGCGCCTGCGGGTTGCGCGACTGAGGCATGCAGCGCAGCCCCAGCACCAGCGCGGCCAGCGCAACGGCGGCCACGCAAAGCACCACGCCGCGCCAGCCCGCCACGCCCAGCAACCAGCCCGACAGCAACGGCCCGAAGGCCAGGCCCACGCCAAACGACGTGCCCACGCCACTGAAGGCACGCATGCGCGCCGTCCCGTCGAACACCTGGGCCAGCGCCGCCGTGCCGCCCGCCAGCGCGGCCGCCGCGCCCAGGCCCTGCAGCGCACGCAGCAGGTTGAACACGACGATGGCTCCCTGCCCGCCCAGGCAGGCCTGGGCCAGCGCACTGGCCAGCACCACGCCCAGCCCGGTCAGGAAAACGCGCCGCCGCCCATGCAGATCGGCCAGCGCGCCGGCCGCCATCAGCGTGGCGCCAAAGCTCAGCATGAAGGCATTCGTCACCCAGTTGAGCGCCAGCGGCCCGCCGCCCAGCGCCTCGCGCAGCGCAGACAGGGCCACGGCCGGCCCGGTAAAGCTCAGCGGCATCGCCAGCGCTGCAAGGCAGACCGACAACAGCACCCAGACCGGGGATGCATGCGGTCGCGCTGTGCCGTGGAGCGCACCCGGTGCGCGGGAAGAAGTCAGGCAGGAGGACATGGTTGGCAAGGCTTTCGCAATTTCCCGGCCGCACATGGCCAGGCATGCATGAACGATAAAAGCGCTGCAATGCCGTGAAAATAGGCGCCAGACTCCCCACACTCCCAACCCAAGGTTGGCAATCGACATGGACAGCTTCAGCGGACTCGAATCCTTTGTGCGTGCAGCCGACCTGCTGAGCTTTGCCGAGGCCGGGCGCGCCCTGGGCATCTCGGCCTCGGCCGTAGGCAAGAACGTGGCGCGGCTGGAACAGCAGCTGGGCCTGCGCCTGTTCCAGCGCACCACGCGCCAGGTGCGGCTCACACAGGAAGGCGCGCTGTTCCATGAGCGCTGCCGCCGCATCCTGGATGAACTGCACGATGCGCGCGCCACCATGCAGGCCGCCGCCGAGGCGCCGCGCGGACGGCTGCGCGTGAGCCTGCCCACCATCGGCTACCGCTTCCTGCTGCCTGTGCTGCCCGAGTTCCAGGCCCTGTACCCGGAGGTTGACCTGGACCTGGACTTCAACGATCACCTGGTGGACGTGGTCGAGGCCGGCCTGGACGTGGTCATCCGCAGCGGCGAACTGGCCGACTCGCGCCTGGTCGCGCGCCGGCTGGGGCCGTTTCGCTTCATCCTGGCCGGCTCGCCCGCCTACCTGGCGGCACGAGGCATACCGCAATCCCCCGCCGAACTGGCACAGCACAGCTGCCTGCGCTACCGCTTCCTGAGCAGCGGCAAGCTGGAGGAATGGGTGCTGCCCGGCATGCCGCCCCACCTGCCCGCCGCCCTGGTCTGCAACAACATGGAAGCCATGCTGGGCGCGGCCGTGGCGGGCATGGGGCTGGCCTATATGCCGGACTTCCTGGCGCGGGATGCACTGGGGCGTGGCGAACTGCAGCGGGTGCTGGCGGAGGACCTGACGCACACGGGGCAGTTTTCGGCGCTGTGGGCGTCGAGTCGGCAGTTGTCGCCTAAGGTGAGGGCGTTTGTGGATTTTGTGGGGGAGAGGCTGTTCAAGGAGTCTTGAACGGGGCCGTCCCCTGCTGTTGCTCGTTCTTGTCCCTGCTGTTGCTCGTTTCTGCCCCTGCCGGGTGGTTGTTTTTCGAGGCCGGGT
>NZ_JBICKN010000049.1:0-88583 GCF_043104185.1 Delftia sp. WSY_22 | reverse complement strand
CCGAGCACGGCATAGCGGCCGCGGCCGAAGAAGTCCTCCCAGGCCTTGTTGACCAGTACCACGCGGTGGTCCGCGTCGGTGACCAGCATGGGCAGGGGCGTGGTCTCGAACAGCAGGTGCTGGAAGGCCAGCTGGGTCTGCAGCTCCTGCTGCGCCTTCCAGCGGGCCGTCACGTCCACGGCGCTGCCCGCGAAGCCCACGAGCCGGCCGTCGCGCAGCAGGGGGACGACGGCGATGTCGCAGAGTATTTCCCGGTGGCCCGGCAGCTGGAACATGGCCTGGCAGTTGCGCGGCGCCAGCCGGGCCAGGGGATCGAGCAGGGCCTGGATCTGCGCGCGGTACGGGCCGTCCACGATGTTCTCCAGCGGCTGCCCTACGGCCTCGGAGCTGGGCTGGCCGGTCAGCTGTTCCCAGCGTGCGTTCACGAAGGTCAGCAGACCCTCGCTGTCGGTGCGAAAGATCAGCTCCTGCACGCTGCGCATGAGCACGGCCATCTCGTGCTCGCTGCGCGCCAAGCGTGCCTGGGCCTGCTCCATGGCCTGCTGTGCCGTCTTCTGCTCCCTGCGCGTCTTGAGCACCGACCAGCTCAGGCCCAGCACCAGGGCCAGCAGGGCCACGCCGGCCACGAAGAAGGCGAAGGCGTCATCTCTCCAGCGCGCCACCAGGGCTGCGTAGGGCTCCTCCACCACCAGCAGCAGGGGCCAGTTGCGCACGGTGCGAAACGACACGATCTCATGGGAACCGAGCATGCCCGCGCCGATGTAGGAGCCGAATTCGCTGTGCGGCAGCCATTGCCGGAACAGCGGTGTCTGCAGCACGGCGGTCGCCTGCACGCCCGTGCCCGCATTGGTGCTGGCCAGCGGCCGGCCGTCGTAGGTCAGCAGCACGGCCTCGTAGCTGAGGATCTCCAGCGTGGCCTGGTAGAAGTTGGCCACGGCGTCGGGGTTGATCAGGGCCACCAGCACGGCGGGCATGCCGTTGTCCTGGTGAAAGCCCAGCAGCTGCGGCAGAAACGATACGCCGCGCGGCGACGGGTGCGCGCGGGGCGCCAGGGCCGACAGGCCACGGCCGGGCACCAGCCGGCCCAGCAGGGGCTTGCCGGGCACGACGACGGCGCTCTTGTCGTGCAGCAGCTCCTGCATGTCGATCTGCTGGCCGGCCTCGCCCGCCTGGGTGCTGGCCAGGATGAGTCCCTTGTCGTCGAGCAGGGCCATGCTGCGCAGGTAGGGCAGCTGGGCGATCAGCTGGGCCATGGCGGCCTCGCGCGTGCTGCGCGTGCTGCCGGCGGCCAGGATGGCGGGGTGGTGCGCCAGGCTGGACAGGGCCATTTCGGTGTTCTCGAAGGTCTTGGCCGTCTGGTCCTCCAGCACGCGCGCCAGCAGTGCGGCCTGGGACTTGCTCTGGTCGGCCTCGGCGTGCAGCTGGCTCCAGACGAAGAGCACCAGCCCGGCAAGCACGCACAGGGCAAAGGTCAGCACCAGTGCCTTGATGTGGGCGCTGCGTCCGGCACCCAGGAAATGATGCGCGGTAGCTCGATCAGACATGATGAAGATGCTCCATCAGAAATTCCGGGGCGCGACGATGGCGGTCAACCCGTCGTGCGGCACAGGAACGGGCCGGGCCGGCGCGAACGCCTGCGTCCAGTGCCAGCCGCCCGCCAGCCTGCGGCTGGACGGGCCGTCTGCCATGGACAGATCCACGCGGCCGGTCTCCCGTGCGCGCATCATCATCAGTCGCTCCTTTCAAGGCTGGCCAGGATCTGCAGCAGCCGGGTCGGGCTGAAGGGCTTGACCAGGTATTCGTCGGCGCCCGCATTGAAGCCCGCCTCGCGGTCCTCTGCGCTGTCCCGGGCGGTGAGCAGCACCACCAGGGTATGCCGCAGATCGTAGGAGGTCTTGATGCGACAGCACACCTCCAGGCCGTCCAGCGTGCCGGGCATCATCATGTCCAGCAGCACGATATCGGGCTTGTTGCGCTGGGCCACGGCCCAGGCTTCGTCGGCGGTGGGCACCTCCATGACCTCGTAGGCGCCGGACTCCAGCGTCATGCGCAGCAGTTTGCGGATGTCGGCCTGGTCTTCGACGATCAGTATCTTCTTCATGGTGGACCTTTCACAACGCAGTTGAAGGGGGCTGCGTGAGGCTAAATCATAAATATCAAATTCATCAAATTTATATTGAATTTTTCAATCGTATTTGATGCAAAATTGCTGCCATGTCCGAGAACAGCACCCCATCAGGCCAAATTCCGCACTACACGACTGCCGAGGTGGCAAAGCTGCTGGGCATGGCCGTGCGATCGGTCCAGCTCATGGTCGATCGCGGCGAGCTCGAGGCCTGGAAGACGCCCGGAGGCCATCGCCGCATTACGCGCGCTTCCGTGGAGCGCTGGCGCAGCAGGCAGGGCGAGCGCGCAGCGCCCGGGGTGCCCGGCGCACCAGCGGTGGCACAGGCGCCGGCCCCTGCCCAGGCGGGTTCGGGCACCGGGCAGCGCGTGCTGCTGATCGAGGACTCCGTGCACTTCCAGAATCTGGTGCGCATGCTGGTGCAGCGTCACTTTCCCGACGTCCAGCTGCATGTGGCGAACGACGGGATCACGGGCATGGCGCTGTACGGCCAGATCCAGCCCGATGTGCTGCTGGTGGACATCCTGCTGCCCGACATCGACGGCGCCGCCCTGATCACCACCTTGCGCACCCATGAGCAGTTCGCGCGCTGCAAGCTGCTGGTGGTCACCTCGCTGGAGGCGTCAGAGCGCGAGGCCTATGCCTTCGCATTGGGCGGCGTGCGCGTGATCCACAAGCCCCAGCTGGTGCAGGAACTGCCCGAAGCGCTGGGCGGGCTGCTGGGCGGGCCGGCGGCGTGAACGCGCCCCTTCCTGCGGTCCTGCTGGTCGAGGACGATGCCTCGATTGCGCGGTTCGTTGCGCTGGCGCTGGAGGGCCTGCCCCTCACGCTGGTGTCCTGCACGAGTGCGGAGCAGGCCCAGCAACTGCTGCAAACCCAGCCCTTTGCCCTGCTGATCACCGATCTGATGCTGCCCGGCGCCTCCGGCGTGGAGCTGATCGAGTGGCTGCGCCGCTCGCCGCAGGCGGGCTGCTGCGCCGTGGTCTTCAGTGCCGGCGTGCGGGCCGATGTTGCGCTGCAGCTGGAGCAGTTGAAGGTGTGGCGCGTGCTGCTCAAGCCGGTGTCGGTGGCGCAACTGGTGGACTGCGTGGAGTCAGTGCTCCAGCAGCATGCGCCGCCTCCCCCTCCCAGGCAGGAGGCCGGGACGGGCGAGGGCGCCGATGCGCAGCCGGATGTGCGACCGGATGTGCAACCGGATGTGCAACCGGAGGCGCCGTCGGACGCGCTCGCCATCGCCAATTTCTTTGGTGGCGACGCAGGCCTGTTCCACAGCTACCGTGACATCTGCCTTGCACACTTGCCCGACGATATCGCCCGGATGGAGGTCCTTATCGCGGAGCAGAACGCCATGGCCCTGCGCAGGCAGGCGCACAGCCTGCAGAGCGTGTTGCGCCTGCTGGGACAGGAGCGGGCCAGCGGACTGACCAGGAGCCTGGAGCAGGCCTGCCTGGCCGGCGACTGGGCCGGTGTCACCGATGTCTGGCGGCCACTGGGCGAAGCCTTGCAGCAGCTGCTGGAAAGCGCAGGCCAGCGCGACCCGCGCGACTGAGCGCCGTGCCGGCCTGCCCCGGCTTCAGCCCGGCGGCCTGCGCCGCAGCCATCCATGCCAGATCCCTGCCGCCGTGGGAACGGCCAGGCAGACGCCGGCCAGCATGTCGCCAAGGCCGCCGTCGCTGAACAGGGCCGAGACCAGGCCGATGGCCGTCAGCACGCCCAGCGCGATGGGCCAGCCCCAGAGGGCGAGAAAGCCCCGGTGTCGCGCGCCGCTCATGCCGAGACCTCCTTGCCGCGCGGCGCGGGCTGCGGGGCCGGCACGCTCTTGCCCTTTTTGACCCACAGGTACAGGCCCGTGCCCAGCACGATGATGCTGGCGATGTCCAGCAGCGCCCAGAGGATCTGCATGGCCCGCCCGCCGTAGTCGCCGAAGTGCAGCGGCTGGGACACCAGCAGCGCCGTCAGATACCAGGGCAGGGCAGGCGCGGCCGTGACCTGGGCGGTCCTGGCGTCCACCAGCACGGGCAGGAACAGGCGCGAGGTCAGGGGCTCGTTGCCGCGCAGGAAGAAGGTGTGGTGGTGCGGGCTGGAGAACGTGGTGCCGGGGAAGGCGATGAAGTACAGCCTGGTGCCCGGCACCTGCTGCTGGGCGGCCTGCAGCGATTGCTGCAGCGAGGCGCGCTCCGCCACCGGCACCGTGTCCTGGCCCTGGTAGGGCGCCAGCACGCTGCTGAGCTGGTCATGCTGCCAGTACTTGATCAGCAGGTCGGCCCAGGTATTGATCATGCCGGTGGCGCCCACCACGAACAGCCACACCAGGGTGACGATGCCCAGCAGGTTGTGCAGGTCCAGCCACTTCAGGCGCGGCTGGCGCGTGCGGCGCACGGTGCCGAAATCGAGCTTGCGCATGAAGGGCGCGTACAGCACCACGCCGCTGACGATGGCGATCAGCAGCAGCAGCCCCATGAAGCCCAGGAACAGCTTGCCCGGCAGGCCCGCGAACAGGTCCACGTGCAGCTTGAACATGACCCACATGAAGCCCTGGTCGAAGCGCGGCTGGGCCAGCAGCTCTGCCGTGCGCGCATCGATGACCACGGAGCGGAAATCGTCCGTGGGCGCCGGCGTGGGCGTCATGGTGACGAACCAGAGGTCGTCGGTGTCGTCGGACTTGGAGACGAACTGCACCACGCGGTCCGGGTGCTGGGCACGGGCCACCTCCAGCACCTTGTCCAGGCTGGCATGGGGCGTGCCCTGGGGCATGGGCGGGGCCTCCACCTCGGTGCCCAGCAGGTGGCCGATTTCGTGGTGGAAGATCAGCGGAAGGCCGGTCAGGCACAGCAGCAGCATGAAGACGGTGCAGACCAGGCTGCTCCATTTGTGCAACCAGGCCCAGGTCTTGATCGTGTGGCTTTGCATGGGGTGTTCTTTTCTCTGACAGAAGGGGGCCTGGGGCCCCCGCCATCACCGCGCCCCCGGCGCCATGCCGGGGGCGGGGCGGTTGCCGGTGGCCGGTGGCTTAGAAGTCCACTTGTGCCGACAGCATCAGCGTGCGCGGCGCGCCCGTGGTGGTGTAGCCGGCGGCAGTCACCCAGTAGCTCCTGTTGCTGACGTTCTCCAGGCTGGCGCGCAGCACCACCGGCTTGCCGGCCACGTGGGTGCGCAGGCGTGCGCCCAGGTCCAGGCGCGTCCAGCCGGGCATGCGCAGGATGTTGGCCGCGTCGTAGTACATGGACGAGGTGTGGATCACGCGGCCGTTCAGGCTCAGGCCCTCCACCCAGGGCGTATCCCAGTCCAGGCCCAGGTTGAAGGTGCGGTCGGGCACGCCGTTGGCATCGTTGCCCTGGTTCACGCCGCCTGCCGTGCGCGAGAGCCTGGCGTTGTTGAAGGCCGCGCTGGCCAGCAGGCGCAGGCCCTTGTGGATCTCGCCGTAGGCGGTCAGCTCCAGGCCGCGGTTGCGCGTCTCGCCGCCGAAGCTGTAGACATTGGTCACCGGGTCCGTCATGGAGCCCGGGCGCTGGATCTGGTAGAGCGCGGCCTGCGTGGTCATGCGGCCCCAGTCCACCTTCACGCCCACTTCGTACTGCTTGGACTTCTGCGGCGCGAACACCTGGCCGGCATTGGCCGTGTTGGGCCCGGCCGTGCCGCCTGCCGACAGGCCCGCCGTGTAGTTGGCGTAGACCGCGACATGGTTCTGCGGCTTGAACACCACGCCGGCCAGCGGCGTCACGGCGCTGGCCTTGTACAGCGTGGTGCCGCTGGCGTTCTTCTGGTCGATGGTCTGGTCGCGCAGGCCCACGGTCACCAGCAGGCGGTCGCTGAACAGCGCCATGGTGTCGGCCAGCGCCAGGCTGTGCTGCGTCAGCTCGGCGTTCTTGGTGGGCGCGCCGCGCACGAAGTCGATGGCAGGCAGGGGCGACGGGTTGTAGATGTTGGAGGGGACGGCTTTGGTGGTCAGCTGGTAGAAGTAGCCGCTCTCGCGGTCCATGTAGTTGGCCGCTGCCACCACGGTGTGGCCGATGGCGCCGGTCTTGAAGCGTGTGCGCAGGCCCACGTCGGCCGAGGTGGTCTTGTTGAACTCGTCGTAGAAGCCGTTGCGCACCGTGAAGTTGCCCAGCGAGTCGATGCGCTGCACGGCCGTGGGGAAGCTCTGGTCGCTGGACACATCGCTGTAGCCCACGCCGCCGTAGACGGAGGTGTTGGCGTTGATGTCGTATTCCACGCGCGAGATCACGGTCTTGGCCTTGTCCAGCAGCTCCGTGCCCGGGTTCAAGTTGGTGCGGCTGTCGGGCACGGCGGGCACCTGGGTGATGCCGGCCAGGAAGGCGCTTTGCGGGCGGAACTCCGTGGTCTTGCCGCTGGTGGTCAGCGCGTCCAGCGACCAGCGCAGGCCCTGGCCTTCGTAGTCCAGCCCCACCGAGGCCAGGCCCAGGCGCTGGCGGCCGCCGTCGATGTTGCCTTCGCCGTTGCGCCACACGCCGTTCACCCGCACGCCCCACTGGTTGTCTTCGCCAAAGCGGCGGCCCACGTCCAGGTGGGTGCCGAACTGGGCCTTGCCCATGTAGGTGGCGGTCAGGCGGTTCAGCGGCACGTCGCCCGCGCGCTTGGTGACCACGTTGATGCTGCCGCCGATGCTGCCGCTGGGACCCACGCCATTGGTCAGCGAGCCGGGGCCCTTGAGCACTTCCACGCGCTCGATCACCTCCAGCGGCAGTCGCGTGGAGGGCGACAGGCCGTACAGGCCGTTCACCGACACATCGCGCATGGACAGGGAAAAGCCCCGCACCTGGAAGTCATCGCCATAGCCGCCGCGCGCCTGCAGCGTGCGCACCGAGGCGTCGTTCATCACCACGTCGGCGATGGTCAGCGCCTGCTGGTTCTCGATCAGCTCCGAGGTGTAGTTGGTCGTGCTGAAGGGCACGTTCATCTGGTCGGTCTTGCCCAGGATGCCCAGGTCGCCGCCGCGCGCGATCTGGCCGCCGGCATAGGTCTTTTGCAGTCCGCCGATGGCCTCGGCCTGGTCGCTCACCGTCACCTCCTTGAGGGCCGGGCCCTCGGCCGTCTGGGCCGCCACGCCCACGGCGGCCAGGGCCAGGCCGGCGCCCAGGCATTGGCGGATCAGGCGCGTGAGGGGATGGGGAGCGAAGCGGAAGTCCGCAGGAGTGCTGTGGTGCGTCATGGCAGTCATGTGCAAAGGTTGGAAAAACCGTGAAGAAAAACCGGGGAAGAAAAACAGGGAAAGGAGGGCAGGCCGGCCGTGGCCCTAGAATCGCGCGCGCAGCGACACCGTCACGTTGCGCGGATCGTCGTAGTAGTTGTTGAAGTAGGTGCTGTTGGGCGAGAACTTGGCGTAGTAGCGCTTGTCCAGCAGGTTGCTCACGTTCAGCTGCAGCGAGTAGGTGTCGTCCAGGCGGTAGGCCAGCAGCGCGTCAAAAAGCGCATAGCCACCCTGGCGGGTGGTGACATTGCCCACGCTGGCATAGGCATCGCTTTGCAGCCGCACGCCGGCGCCTGCGGTCCATCCCTGCAAGGGCCCCTTGAAGCGGTGGCTGGCAAACAGGCGCAGCGCATGGCGCGGGTCCACGGGGCGCAGCGGCTGGCCCACGTTGGCCTCGGAGGCGTCGCGCAGGTACCTGGCCTGGGTGTAGGTGTAGCCGGCCAGCACCTGCCAGCCTGGCGCGGGCTCGCCGGACAGCTCCAGCTCCCAGCCCTGGCTGCGGCTCTTGCCGCCGGCCATGAAGCAGTGGCTGGTCGGGTAGTACGGCAGGCAGGGCATGGCCGATGCCGTGTCCTGCATGGCGCTGCCCACGCGCTGGATGCGGAACACCGACACGCTGGCCTGCAGCCGGCCGTCCATGAAACTGCCCTTGAGCCCGGCCTCCAGGTCCTCGCCCCGGGCGGGCGCCAGGATGCTGCCGTCGGCGGCCTTCTTGTCCTGGGGGCTGAAGATCTCGCTGTAGCTGGCATAGGCGTCGAGCGTGTCCGACAGCGCATGCACCAGGCCCGCATAGGGCGTCAGCTCGCGGCGCACGCTGTAGCCGCTTTGGGCATTGCCGGGTTCGAGGTAGCTCCACCAGCTCAGGCGCGCGCCGGCAATGGCGGTGAGCGAGTCGGTCAGCGACAGCCGGGCCCGCGCGAATCCGCCGTACTGGTGGATGTGGGACACGGGCGATGAATAGGCGTTGCCGTTGCCCTCGCTGTAGAAGGGCTCGGGGTAGCTGGTGTACGGATTCCAGCCGCGGATGTCCACATTGCGCAGCGGGCTCACGCCCCAGTAGCCCGTGGCGCCCGTGCTGCGGATGCGCTGCAGGTCGGCGCCCAGCGACAGCTCGTGCCTGCGGCCCAGGGCCTCGAAGGGGCCGCTGGCCAGCAGGCTCAGCGCGTTCTGCGTGCTGCCGTCGCCGCCATAGATGGAGGTGCTCACGTCGAACAGATAGGGATTGCTGTCGCTGGCCCTGGAAAACGAGGTCTGCTTGAACCCGTCCGACCGAAACCGCGTGTGCGCCGCCTGGGCCTTCAGTTGCCAGCCGCTGTCCAGCCGGTGCTCCAGCTCGGCAAAGGCCTGCTGGTTGTGGCGGTCCCAGGTATTCCAGGGCGTGCCCAGGTAGGTGCTGCGCGGCAGGCCGAGCTGGCTGCCGTCGGCGGCGGCGGGCAGGCCGCCCCAGGAGCCCGTGGCCTGCAGGTCCGTGTGCTGCAGGCCGGCCGTGAGCGTGGTGCGCGGCCCCAGGTCCGCCTCCAGCACACCGTACAGGCCCAGGCGCTTTTCCTTGCGCGCGGTCTGGAACGATGCCTTGTCGTCCGCCAGCGCCACCAGCCGGCCGCGCAGCGTGCCGGCTGCGTTCAGCGGGCCGGACAGGTCGGCCTCCATGCGCTGGCGGTCCCAGGAACCCAGCGTCAGCGCGGCCGAGCCCTGCCATTGCGCCATGGGCCGCTTGCGCACCATGTTCACCATGGCCGAGGGCGAGCCCGCGCCACGCAGCAGGCCCGTGGCGCCGCGCAGCACCTCCACGCGGTCCAGCATGGCCATGTCGGGCTGGATGAAGGTGGAGGCCGAGGCCACCTGGTTCACATTGAGCCCGTCCACCTGCAGCGAATCGATCTGGTAGCCGCGCGAGTAATAGGCGATGCGCTCGCTGTCGATGTACTCCACCGTCACGCCCGGCGTGTGCTGCAGCACGGCATGCAGGTCGGGCAGGGCCTGCTCGTCCAGCCACTGGCGCGTGAGCACGGTCACGGGCTGCGGGATGTCGCGCACCGACTGAAGCCCCTTGTAGCCCGTGACCAGGCTGGCCGCGTAGCTGTCCGATGCCTCGGTCGTGGCACTGGCCGGCGCCGTGGCCCGGACCGTGACCGTGCCCAGCGTCTGCCCGCCCGTGCCCGAGGCCGCCGCTGGCAGCGGCCGCAGCGTATAGACGCCGCTGGACTCGCGCACGGCCTGCAGCGCCGTGCCCTGCAGCAGCCTGGCAAAACCGTCTTCCACGCCATAGCTGCCCTGCAGCCCCGGGGACTGCAGCCGGCCCAGCTGCGCGGCATCAAACGACAGTGCAACGCCAGCCTGGTTGGCGTACTGCGCGATCACATGCGTGAGCGGGCCGGCCGCAATCGAAAAGCTGCGCTGGCCGGCTTGGGCGGCCTGGGCGGACGGCGCTGCATGGGCGCAGTCCGCTGCCGTGGCAACCAGCATCGCCACCCCCAGCACCGCTGCCACCCCAGCCATCCCCATGGACGCAGGCCAGCCCCGTGCGGCTGCAAGGCCGTCCTGGGGCTGGTGGGGGAGGGTGCGGGGCATGGGGCTGGGAAAGTGGTGTGACTCCCCGTATGCCGAACAAGCCTTGCCGATCCTGCAAGTTCGGCTGAACTTTTTTTGCGCCTTGGCCTGGATTCGGACCTTGTTTTTGCCTTCATCGTTAGATAAGGCAAAGACTGGCTGCTATGTTTTTATTTTTCTCTGCCCGGGATTTCGGGGGCCGCGCCCTGGTGACGCCGGTACATGGCTGGAGAAATGCCCAGGTGCTTGGAAAAACTGCGGCGCAGGGTGTCCGCGTTGGCAAAGCCGCACTGCGCGGCGATCTGCTTGGGCGCGTCATGGCCGGCCTCCAGCAGTTCACGGGCTGCGGACACGCGCATGGTTTCCACCCAGGCGGCTGGCGTCACGCCGACTTCCGCCTGGAACAGCCGCGCGAAATGCCGCGCGCTGAGACCGGCGCGCTCAGCCAGCGCACGCACCGAGAGGTCCTGCGCGGGATGCGCCACGGCCCAGCGCTGTATTTCTTGCAGCGCAGAGCGGCCAGCCGGTCCCGCATGGCCCTTGCGGCTGAACTGCAGCTGGCCGCCGGGACGCTTGAAGAACATCACCAGCTGTGAAGCCACGCGGGCCGCCACTTCGCGCCCGCAGTCCTCCTCCACCAGCGAAAGGGCCAGGTCCAGGCCTGCCGTGACCCCGGCTGAGGTGCGCAGCTTGCCATCGCGCACATGCAGCGCGTCGTCCAGCACGGTGGTACGTGGATGGGCGTGCCTGAGCGTGTCGGCCACGGCCCAGTGCGTGGTCACCCGCCGGCCGTCGAGCAGGCCGGCGGCCGCCAGGAACAGCGCGCCCGAGCACACCGATCCGAAGCGCCTGGACTGCCTGGCCATGGTGCGCAGCCATTGCAGCGTGGGCTCGCCCAGCAGCATGTCCATGGCATGGGGGGCGCCTGCGACCAGCAGCGTGTCCAGCCGGGGTAGCGCATCTCCCATGGCCCAGTCGGGCACCAGACGCACGCCCGACGAGCTGTGGATGGGCGCATGGTCGCGGCCCACCACCTTCAGCGCATAGAAGGGGCGGCCCAGTTCTGCGTTGGCCTGCGCGAACACGTCCAGCGGCCCCGAGACATCCAGCAGCTGGACGCCTTGCAGCGCAAGGATCGCAATCGTTCTTGTCATGGAAAAGCCCCGGTGTCCGCATCGCGCGTGAAATGGCAGAAATCGACGGTATGCGTCGATTGATGACGTGGCAGTGTATCCCCAGAATCGAATCGAGCACTTTGAAAGGAGCCACCCATGCGTCTCGATATCGACGGAATCCGCATCCCCGACAGCCGGCTTGCGCGCGAGGTCACGGAACTGGTCCGTGACACGGCATCGCCGCTGCTGTTCCACCATTCCAGCCGCGTCTACTACTTCGGCGCCCTCGCGGGCGCCAGGCGTGGCCTGGCGTTCGACCCCGAGCTGCTGTACTGCGGCTGCATGTTCCACGACATGGGCCTCACGCACCGGCACAGCAGCGATTGCTGCCGCTTCGAGGTGGATGGTGCCAACGCAGCCCGCGAATTTCTGCGGGGCCACGGAATCGCCGCGCAGGACATCGATCTGGTCTGGACGGCCATTGCCCTGCACACGACGCCCGGCATTCCCGAGTTCATGCATCCCGTCATCGCCCTGGTGACGGCCGGGGTGGAGATGGATGTGCTGGGGCTGACCTACGGCGACTACGCCGATGCCCAGCGCGAGGCCATCGTGCAGGCCCATCCGCGCGGTCCGCGCTTCAAGGAGGAGATCATCCAGGCCTTCTACGACGGCATCCGGCACAAGCCCCAGACCACCTTCGGCAACGTGAAGGCCGATGTGCTGGCGGACAAGGAGCCGGCTTTCAGGCCGATGAACTTCTGCAGCGTGATACGCCATTCGGCCTGGCCCGGCTGAGCAGGCGCAGGCCCCGCGTCACAAGCCATCGAGGTCTGCGGCCTGGTCCAGCGTCCACAGCCGCTCGGTCACCTGCCGCAGCCGGTCCGCGCCCAGCACGGGTCCGGCCAGCTCGGCCAGCTTGGCCTGCAGATCGGCGTCGCTGAGCGGCATGTCGGGATCGCCCTTGCGCGTGGGCTGCAGCCAGGCATGCACACTGCCGTCGCGCAGGGTGATGCGGACCTGCGCGGCGCGTTGCGCCGGGAACTGGCGGTCCAGCTCGGGGTGCCGTTCCAGCGTGATGCGCTGCATCAGCGCGCGGGTCTGTGCATCACCAAGATGAGCCTCGTCGAAGGCCGCCAGCCGCACGCTGCCCCTGCGCAGCGCATGGGCCACCACGTAGGGAATGCTGAAGCGTGCCTCGGCTGCCGTGCGTGGTGCGCGGTTGCCGGCCACGGTGAGGGCCGGGCCATAGGTGGCAACCTGCAGTTGTGCGATGTCGTCGGCAGCGAAGCCATGCGCCTGCTGCAGATGCAGGGCACCGTCGATGGGCGCGAAGGTGTGGCCGCAGCAGGCGTGGTTCTTGAACGTCATGGCAGCGATGTTGAAGACCTGGCCCAGGTCCGCCAGCACGGGCTGCCAATCAGGCGCATCGCTCATGGCCGTGCCCAGGCCCATGGCGCCTTCGAAGACATCGAGCGATCCCGTCACGCCCTGGCCGGCCATCAGTGCTGCGGCGACGCCGGCCTCGGCCGCGCGACCGGCGTGCAGCGGCTTGGACATGGAGTCCATCTGGAAGGCCTGCTGCAGTCCCGCCGCAAAGGTGGCCGCCGTGCACAGCGCATGCGTGAAGCGCTGCGCATCCAGCCCCAGCAGACAGGCCGCCGCCGCAGCAGCGCCAAAGCTGCCCACCGTGCCCGTGTTGTGCCAGTAGCGGTAGTGCGCACGTCCCAGTACCTGGCCTATGCGGGTGGAGATCTCGTAGCCCGCAATCACGGCCTGCAGCAATTGCAGGCCGCTGGCCCTTTGCTGCTGCGCCACCGCCAGGGCCGCCGAGATGGTGGGTGCGCCCGGGTGGTAGATGGCGTGCTTGAAGATGTCGTCCACCTCGGCTGCATGCGAGGCCGTACCGTTGATCAGCGCCGCCGCCCGGGCGGTGGCGCGCCGGCCCAGGGCCAGCCGTGCGCCGCCCCGGTCCAGGTCTTCGGCCATGGCCCGTTCCAGCCGGGGCGTGGGGTCCATGCCGTAGCCGGCGATCAGCGCGGCATACCAGTCCACCACGGCGCGTCGGGCATGGTGGAGAACGCTGGCCTCGACGGGCGCTTGCTGGAATCGGGCGCCGAACTGGCCCAGGGTTTCGCTGACATACATGGCGTGGACTTGTTGGGAGTGAGGGTGGCGGGCGGGGCCGGGTGGGGCTGGGCGGGGCTGGTTGGTGCAACGATGCAGGCTTTCACGATAGCGGTGCGCCGGCGCGATAGACATATCCTTTTGTCATGTCTTGAGGCGTGATTGGAAGAACTTGAGCGGCGGGCTGGAGCCAATGATCCAGGCCATCGTCAACCCGCTTTCCGATCACCATGGATTTCACCCTTTCCGAAGAACACCAGGCTTTCGCCGACAGCGTGGCCCGGTTCGCCCAGGACAAGCTGGCGGCCGGCGCACTGGAGCGTGCGCATTCCCCGCATTACCCCTGGGAGACTGCGAGCCTGCTGGCCGAGCAGGGCTTGCTGGGCATTGCCTTTCCCGAGGCCGACGGCGGGCAGGGCGGCTCGCTCATGCATGCCGTGCTTGCCATCGAGCAGGTGGCCCTGGTCTGCCCCAAGAGCGCCGACATCGTGCAGGCCGGCAACTTCGGCCCCATACGCACCTTCGTGGAGTACGCGGACGCCGCGCAGAAGGCGCGCTTCCTGCCGGATCTGCTGGCTGGAAAAAAGCTCATTTCTCTGGGCATGACCGAGCCCGATGCAGGCTCGGCCGTGACCGAGCTGAGGACCACGGCCACGCTGGAGGGCGATCACTATGTGATCAACGGCAGCAAGGTGTTTTCCACGCACAGCCCCGAAGCCGGCCTGTTCCTGGTCTACGTGCGCTTCGGGCCGGGCGTGGACGGCATAGGCTCGGTGCTGGTGGAGCGCGGCACGCCCGGCTTCGAGGTCGGCCAGCCTTCGGCCTTCATGAATGGCGAGCAATGGGCGCAGCTGTATTTCGAGAACTGCCGCATTCCGCGCGAGAACGTGCTGCTGGGCGCGGGTGGATTCAAGAAGCAGATCTCGGGCTTCAACGTGGAGCGCTTGGGCAATGCCTCGCGCGCGCTGGCGCTGGGCCGGCATGCCTTCAACCTGGCGCGCGAGCACGCACGGGTGCGCCGCCAGTTCGGACGCGAGCTGTGCGAGTTCCAGGGCCTGCAGTGGAAGTTCGCCGACATGTGGATGAAGCTGGAGCAGGCCCAGCTGCTGCTCTACAAGGCCGCGCTCGAGGGTGAGCATGGCCTGCCCAGCGCGCAAAGCACGGCCATGGCCAAGCTGGCCTGCAATCTGGCGGGCTGGGAGGTGTCCAACGAGGCCATGCAGGTCATGGGGGGCCTGGGCTTCAGCCAGGAGGCCCTGGTGGAGTACTGCGTGCGCCGCACGCGCGGCTGGATGATCGCCGGCGGCTCCATCGAAGTGCTCAGGAACCGCATCGCCGAGGGCGTTTTCGGGCGGACCTTCTCCCAGAAAGCCTCCCAGCCCGCACCCCGGCAGTAAGACCGGCACCACCCGGCACCACTACAAAAGGAGACAAGGAATGCATCGTCGTACATGGATGGCCGCGCTCGCGGCGGCAGCGGCAATGGGCTGCGCAGGCATGGCAGCGGCCTCGGACAAATATCCGTCGCGGCCCGTGAAGATCATCGTGGGCTTTCAGGCCGGCGGACCCACGGACGTGGTGGCGCGCCTGGTGGCCAAGGCACTGCAGGATGAACTCAAGGGCGCCTTCATCGTGGAGAACAAGCCCGGTGCCACCAGCAACATCGCCTCGGAGACCGTGGCCGTGGCTGCGCCCGACGGCTATACGCTGCTGGTGGCTGCGGCGCCGCTGACCATGAACAGCTTTGTGTTTCCCAGGCAGAAGTTCGACCCGCTCAGGAGCTTCGAGCCCATCTCCAAGATCTCCTCGGCACCCGGCGTGCTGGCGGCCAGCCCCCAACTGCCCGTGCGCAGCTACAAGGAATTCGAGGCGCTGGCGCGGGCCCGGCCCGGTGCGCTCAGCTATGGCACCACGGGCGCGGGCGGCTCCCAGCACATGGCCACGCTGCGGCTGGAGCAACTGGCCGGCCTGCAGATGCTGCATGTGCCCTATTCGGGCGGCTCCAGCGTGCTCACCGACCTGATAGCGGGCGTGGTCGATGTCGCGTTCATGACATCCACTGGCGCCATGCCCAACCTGGAAGCAGGCAAAGTGCGTCCGCTGGCCGTGGCCGGCCCTGTGCGCCTGCCGGGCCTGCCCGCCGTGCCCACGTTTGCCGAGCTGGGCCTGCCGGGCATGGTCTCCGATTCGTGGAACGGGCTGCTGGCGCCAGCGGGCACGCCCAAACCCATCGTCGACCGGCTGGCCGCCGCCGTGGCCAGGGCCGTGAAGTCCCGCGAGTTCAAGGAGGCCCTGGTCCCGCAGGGCGCGGTGCTGATTGGCAATTCGCCCGCCGAATTCAAGGCGCAGCTGCAGGCCGAGGTGGTCCACTGGTCCGAGCAGTTCAAGAAAGTCAAGATAGAGAAGTAAGCCGAACCATGAACGCCTCCACTTCCATTGCCGCCGCCGCTGTCTCCGGCGCCACGCAGTCCTCCCGCCGGTCCTTGCGCCAGCTCCTGCTGGAGCCTGCAAGCATCGCCCTGGTGGGTGCCTCCGACGACGTCGGCAAGACCGGCGGGCGGCCGCTGCAGTTCCTGCGGCGCGCGGGCTTTGCCGGCACCATCTACCCCATCAATCCACACCGCAGCCAGGTCCAGGGCGAGCCCGCCTGGCCCAGCCTGGCCGCCTTGCCCGAGGTGCCAGACCATGTCTTCGTGCTCTCGCCCACCGGGACCGTGCTGGAGACCGTGCGCGAATGCGCGCGGCTGGGAGTGGGCGTGGTCACCATTTTGGCCAGCGGCTTTTCCGAGTCGGGCCCCGAAGGCGCGCAACGCGAGCAGCAGCTGCGGCAGATCGCGCGTTCCACGGGCCTGCGCATCCTGGGGCCCAGCAGCCTGGGCGTGGTCCATCCGCGCAACGGCCTGGTGCTCACGGCCAACGCGGCCTTTGCCGAGCCCGATGTGCCCAGCGGCAAGGTCTTCGTGGCATCGCACAGCGGCAGCATGATCGGCGCCCTGGTCTCGCGCGGCAAGGCGCGCGGCGTGGGGTTCGCGGGCCTGGTCTCTGTGGGCAGCGAGGTGGACCTGAGCGTGGGCGAGATCTGCGCGGCCACGCTGGACGATCCAGGCATAGAAGGCTATGTGCTGTTCCTGGAGAGCCTGCGCCATGGCGATGCGCTGCAGGCCTTTGCGCGCGAGGCCGCGTTGCGCGGCAAGCCCGTCATCGCCTACAAGCTGGGCCGCTCCAGCGCCGCTGCCGAGATGGCGGCCACGCACACGGGCGCGCTGGCGGGCGAGGACGATATCGCCGATGCCTTCCTCAAGGGCCTGGGCGTGGCGCGCGTGGACATGCTGGAGACGCTGTTCGAGGTGTTCCCGCTGGCGCGCAAGCTTCCCCTGGCCGGCGCCAGCCCTGCCTGCGGCCAGCGCGTGGCCGTAGTCACCACCACGGGTGGCGGTGCGGCCATGGTGGTGGACCAGCTGGGCCTGCGCGGCATCACCGTGCAGCCCGTGGCCGGAGAGACGCTGGCCCGCCTCAAGGAGGCCGGCATCCCCGGCAGCGCAGGCCGCGTGCTGGACCTGACCCTGGCCGGCACGCGCTACGAAGTGATGAAGAAGGCGCTGGACATCCTGCTGCAGGCCCCCGAGATCGACATGGTGGTGGCCGTCGTCGGCTCGTCCGCCCGCTATCAGCCGGACCTGGCGGTGCGTCCCATCATGGACAGCGCCGACCATGCCAAGCCCCTGGTGGCCATGCTCGTGCCCGACGCGCCGCAGGCCCTGGCCGCGCTGACCGAGGCACAGATTCCCTGCTTTCGCACGCCGGAGAGCTGTGCCGACGCCATTGCCAGCGTGCTGGCACGGCGCGTTCCGGGTCCGGTGGCCGCTGTCCCTGCGCTGCGGGGCGAGGGCCGTGCGCTCAGCGAGGCCCAGGCCTATGCGCTGTTCGACGCGCTGCAGATGCCGCATGCGCCCTTTGCCTGCCTGCCTTTGCAGGGGCCGGTCGGGGACCTGCCGTTTGACTACCCCGTGGTGGCCAAGCTGTGCTCGCCGGCCATCGCGCACAAGACCGAGGTCGGCGGCGTGGTGCTGGGCGTTGGCACGGCGCAGGAGCTGGACGGTGCCCTTGCCACCCTGCGCTCCAACCTGGCGCGCAATGCGCCGGGCACGGCCTGCGACCAGGCGCTGGTGCAGCCCCTGTGCAAGGGCCTGGCCGAGGTGCTGGTGGGCTACCGCATCGACCCCGATGCAGGCCCCGTCATCATGCTGGCCGCTGGCGGCATCTGGGCCGAGGTGCTGCGCGACCGCAGCATCCGCATGGCCCCCGTATCCGTGGAAACCGCCCGGGAAATGGTCGCCGAGGTCCGGCTGCTGCAGACCGTCTCCGGCCTGCGCGGCAGGCCCCGGGGTGACCTGGAGGCGCTGGCGCATGCCATCGCCGCCCTGTCCCGCCTCGCCCTGCGTCCCGAGCTGGGCGTGCTGGAGGCCGAGGCCAACCCGCTCATGGTCCTGCCCGAAGGGCAGGGCGTGGTGGCCGTCGATGCACTGGTGCTGCAGGCGTGCTGAACCCGCGCCACAGCCTCCTGCAGGCGCTGGACTCCACGGCGCGTCACCATGTGCTTGCCGCCACCTGGGGGGACGAGGGCGTGGACCTGCACTGGCGTGAATGGGGGCAGGGCCGCCCCCTGGTGCTGCTGCACGGGGGCCACGGGTCGTGGATGCACTGGGTGCGCAACATCGAAGCGCTGTCGCGCCAGTTCCGCGTGCTGGTGCCTGATCTGCCGGGCTTCGGTGATTCGCAGGACTTCGCGCTGCCCGCCCATGACCCCGCACGCCTGCCGGCCCTGGTGCAGTCGCTGGAGCAATGTCTGGACCTGCTGGTACCCGAGCAGGGCGTTCTCCTGGCGGGCTTTTCCTTCGGCGCAGCGATTGCAGCCCAGCTGGCAGCGCGCGTGCAGCGGGTGGAGCGCCTGGTGCTGCTGGGCACGGCCGGCCACGGCGGCAGGCGCCGCGAGATGGCCCCGCTGCTGGACTGGCGCGTGGACGACCTCGCCGCGCGCGAGGCCGCGTGGCGGCAGAACCTGGCGGCCTTCATGCTGTCGGGACCGGAGGCTGTGGATGCGCTGGCCCTGTGCGTGCATGGCCTGTCCTGCGAAGCCACGCGCTTTCGCAGCAAATCCATTTCGCGCGGCAGCGCGCTGCAGGCATTGCTGCAGGACTACCGGCGCCCCGTGCTGCTGGTCTGGGGCGAGGCCGACGTCACGGCCGAGCCCATGGAGGCCGCCGAATCCCTGGCGCAGGGACGCGCCGAGCGCGACTGGACCATCGTGCCGCGTGCCGGCCACTGGGTGCAGTACGAATGCGCACCGGAGGTGAACCTGCTCATGGCCCGCTGGCTGCAGGCGCAATCCTAGAATCCGCGCATGCATGGAAGAATCCCGCCGCTCAACCCCCTGAAGGTCTTCGAAGTGGTGGCGCGCACCCGCAATCTCACCCAGGCGGCGCGGGAGCTGCACATCAGCCAGTCCGCCGTGAGCAAGCAGCTGAACGTGCTGCAGACCTATCTGGGCGTGGAACTGTTCCGGCGCGAGCGCCACGGCATCAGCCTGACCCTGGCCGGCCAGCGCTATGGCGAGGCCGTGGCCCCTGCCTTCGAGGGCATTGGCCGCGCCACGGACGAGATCATGCGCAGCGGCTCCGACAACACGCTGCGCCTGCAGACCTACACCACCTTCGCCGCCAAGTGGCTGATTCCGCGGCTGCAGGACTTCAACGCCCGCCATGGCGACATCGCCGTGGTCATCACCAACTCGGTCAAGGACGTGGACTTCGATCGCGACCATGTGGACCTGGCCATACAGATGGGCCATGGCGCCTGGCAGGGCGTGGACACTGAATTCCTGTTCGAGGACGTGATCGAGCCCGTGTGCAGCCCCGCCTTCCTGCATGCCAATGCCCCCGAGATCGCCTATCCCCAGGCCCTGCTGCGCAAGCGGCTGCTGGTCTCGCACTACCGCAAGGCCGACTGGCAGACCTGGGCCCGGCTGTGCCGTTACGAGGACGAGATCGACGGCGTGGAGACCATGCGTTTCAGCAGCTCGGTGCTGACCTGGCAGGCCGCCGCCGATGGCCTGGGCATCGCCATTGGCCAGACCGCGCTGCTGGCCGACGACATCAACGGCGGCCGCTTGGTCGCGCCCTTCGGACTGCCTGTGCGCACCGGCGCCTCCTACTACCTGGTCACGCCCAGGCTGCAGCGCCAGTCGAGGAAGGTGCAACTGTTCAGCGACTGGCTCAAGGAGCAGATCTAGGCCGTGCACAGGCCACCGGCCTGGGCTGGCGCGTCCCCGCCAGCGCCAGGCCCGCGAACAGCATCAGCATCAGGCCGTAGGCATAGGTGACCGGCAACAGGCCGAAGCGCGCGGCGGCCATGCCCGCCGCGATGGCCGGCACGCTGAACGCCAGGTAGCTGGCGATGTAGATGGCCGAGATCAGGGCGCCGCGCTCGTGCGGCTCGGCCAGCGGGATCACGCTGCGCAGCGCGCCCTGGAAGCCCACGCCGAAGCCCGCGCCCGCCACCACCGAGGCACCCAGCACCAGGGGCAGGCTTTGCAGATGGGCGCCGACCAGCAGCAGGGCCACCCCGGCCAGCAGGCCGCTGCCGCCGAACTGCAGCATGGCGCGCGGCGCGCGGCTGCGCAGCGTCCAGATGGCGGCGGCGGCGCTCAGCGTGTTGATGCACACGGCAAAGCTGGCGGCGACCTCCGAGCCCGTGACCGAGCGGATCATCGACGGGCCCAGCGACAGGTAAAAGCCCCCCAGCGCCCACACCGTGATGCTCATGGGCAGCACGCGCATGAAGTCGGCCCGGGCCTGGCCCGGAATTCGCACGCGCGGGCGCATGGCGGCCAGTGCGCCGGGGCGGCGCGCGCCCGTCTCGGGCAGCACGGCCATGGCGGCGGCCACGGCCACGAAGATCAGCGCCATGAGCCAGAACACCAGGCCCAGCTGCTGGCGCCACAGCTGCGCGAACTCGCCCGCCACGACAATGCCCGCCGCCATGCCGACCATGGGCGCCATGGTGCTCACCAGCGTGCCGCGCTCGCGGTGCAGGTCCAGCAGCGCCGCGCCCATGGCCGCACTGGCCATGCCGGTGGCAAAGCCCTGCAGCACGCGCGCCAGCACCAGGGCCTGCACGTCGCCCGCGCGGGCGAACACCGCCAGCGAGACGATCTCCAGCAGCAGCGCCGCCAGGATCACGGGCTTGCGGCCCAGGTGGTCCGACAGCGCGCCCGTGGTGAGCAGGGCCAGCAGCAGGCTCAGCGCATAGACCGCGAAGACCAGGGTCAGCATGCCCGAGGAAAAGCCCCAGTCCTGCTGGTAGAGCCGGTACAGCGGCGTGGGCGCGCTGGAGGCCGCGAAGAAGCTGCCCAGGCCGAAGGCCAGGACGGCCAGGCTGCGGCCGGGCCGGGCAGCGGGAGTGGAGTTGGATGGTTGCAGTACCGACATGGTTAAGAGCCCTGCTGCACAATTAATGCAAAGTTTTTGCGTTAGCGAATTCTGCGCTTGTGCGCTGCTAACGCAAATTTTTAGCTTTAATAACCATGAGCACGCAAGTCCCATCCCTTTCCAAAACAGGCGGTCCCGCCCGTCCCGGCGGACGCAGCGCGCGCATCCAGGCCACGGTCTACCAGACCGTCAAGGGCCTGCTGGAAACCATGCCGCGCGAGGAATTGAGCTTTCCGCTCATCGCCGCCCAGGCGGGCGTGACGCCGTCCACCCTCTACCGGCGCTGGGGCGACATACAGCAGCTGCTGGCCGATGTGGCCGTGGAAATCATCCGGCCCACGGCGCCGCCGCTGGACACGGGCACGCTGGAGGGCGACCTGCTGGCCTGGGCCGAGCAGTTCCTGGAGGAATCGGCCTCGCCGCTGGGACGCACCATGCTGCGCGACATGGCCGCCGCAGCGGGCAACGAGCACACGCCCTGCGCCTGCGTGGAAATCCTGCGCGGGCAACTGGCGCAGATCGGCGAGCGCGCAGCGCGGCGTGGCGAGGCGATGCCCGCTGCGGACACCCTGATCGACGCGCTGGCCGCGCCCATCGTCTACCGCGTGCTGTTCGACCTGCCGCCGTCCCTGGAACACGTGCAGGCACGGGTGCGCGGCCTGTTGCAGGCTGAACCGGCCTAGCCCTTCAGCGCCCGCGCCAGCACCTCGAAGATCCGCGCATCCGAGCACTGCGCCACATTGAAGCGCAGGAAGTCGCCCGCGCTCTGCGACTGGCTGAAGGCATTGCCGGGCGCCAGCACCACGCCATCTTCCAGGCAGGTGCGCGCAAGCGCCGTGGCATCCATGCCCCCGGGCAACTGGCACCACAGGAACATGCCGGCCTGCGGCACCAACCAGGGCTTCATGCCCAGGGCCTGCAGCCGCGCGGCCGTGCGTTCCATCTCCTGCGCCAGCCGCAGCCGCACGGACTCCATGTGCCTGCGGTAGCCGCTGTCGGTCAGCGTGCGCAGCACGATGTCGGCGGCCATGCGCCCGCCGCCGAAGTTGGTGGCGATCTTCAGGTCCGCCAGGTCCTGCGTCCAGTCGGGCCGCGCCGCGATGAAGCCGCAGCGCAGCGAGGCCGACACCGTCTTGGAGAAGCTGCCGATCTGGATCACGCGCGACAGGCCGTCGAAGGCCGCCAGCCGGGGCGCCGCATGGGTCTCCAGGTCGCAGAAGATGTCGTCCTCCACGATCACCAGGTCCGAACTGTCGGCCAGCTTCAGGATGCGGTGCGCCACCAGTGGCGACAGCGTGGCGCCCGTCGGGTTGTGGATGGCCGAATTGGTGATGTACAGGCGTGGCGAGTGGGCCTGCAGCGCGTCGGCGAACCGGGCCACGTCGGGCCCCTGCGGCGTGTAGGGCACGCTCACGGCCTGCACGCGGTGCGCCTTGAGCAGCGCATGGAAATTGAAATAGCAGGGGTCGTCGATCAGCACCGTATCGCCGGGCTCCAGCAGGAAACGGCAGACCAGGTCGATGGAGTGCGTGCCCGACTCCGTCAGCAGGATCTGCTCTGGCGAGGTCTCCAGCCCCATGGCGGCCATGCGCCGCGCCAGCAGGCGGCGCAGTGCCGGGTGGCCCAGCGGCGTTGCGTACTCCGTCAGCTCCAGCGTGCCCGAGCGCGCCAGGGAGCGCAGCGCGCGGCGCACGCCTTCCTCGTACAGCCATGAAGGCGGCAGCCAGCCGCAGCCCGGCTTGAGCGCGTGGGCATCTGCCTGCAGCGACTGGCGGGCCAGCCACAGGGGGTCGACCTCCCTGTCCACGCGCGGCCCGATACCGCCCAGCGCCAGCGGCGCCACCGGCCCCGCCACATAAAAGCCCGAGCCCGGGCGCGAGGCGATCACCCCCTCGGCCGCCAGCCGCTCATAGGCCTCCACCACCGTGGACACCGACACCTGCATGGCCTGCGCCTGCGCGCGCACCGAGGGCAGGCGCGTGCCGGGCAGATAGGTGCGCGCGGCGATGCGCGACTGGATCTCTTCCATCACCGCCTGGATGCGTGTGCCGCTGCGCATGGCTGTTCTCTCTTCTGTAGTGGATTTGTGTGCATAACAGTTCTTTTGAATTGTATTGGACTGTCTATGGAAGATCCGTCCGTGCAATGGCCCACTGCCTGCTGCAAACCAAGGAGCTTTGTGATGGACAAGACAAGCAGCGGGTGGATCAACGGATTCATCGGCGTGGCGATCTTTGCGGGATCGCTGCCGGCCACCCGCGTGGCGGTCGCCGACCTGGACCCCACCTTTCTGACCTGTGCGCGCGCCAGCATCGCGGCATTGCTGGCCCTGGCCATGCTGCTGGCGCTGCGCCAGCCCCGGCCCGCGCGTGCCGACATGCCTTCGCTGGCGCTGAGCGCGCTGGGCGGCGTGGTGGGCTTTCCGCTGCTGACCGCGCTGGCGCTGCAGTACGTCACCTCGGCGCATTCCATCGTCTTCGTGGGCCTGCTGCCCCTGTCCACGGCCGTGTTCGCCGTGCTGCGCGGCGGCGAGCGCCCGCGCCCGGCCTTCTGGCTGTTCTCGCTGGCGGGCGCGGCCTTCGTGGCCGGCTATGCGGCCGTGGGCGGGGCCGGGGGCTCGCTGCGCGGCGATCTGCTCATGCTGGCCGCCATCATCGTCTGCGGCCTGGGCTATGCCGAGGGCGCGCGCCTGTCGCGCACGCTGGGCGGCTGGCAGGTCATCAGCTGGTCGCTGGTGCTGGCCCTGCCTGTCATGCTGCCCGCCGCCCTGCTCAGCATGCCGGCATCGCTGGCCGATGTGGGCCGGCCCGCATGGCTGGGCCTGGCCTATGTCTCGCTGTTCAGCATGCTCATCGGCTTCGTGTTCTGGTACCGGGGCCTGGCGCAGGGCGGCATTGCGGCCGTGGGCCAGATCCAGCTGCTGCAGCCCTTCATGGGCCTGGGCCTGGCGGCCCTGCTGCTGCACGAGCAGGTGAGCTGGGGCATGGTGCTGGTCACCATGGCCGCCGTGGTCTGCGTGGCCGGGGCGAAGAAGTACGCGCGCTGAGCCCGTCCGGCGTGGTGCGGGGGGAGCGATGCAGGGCGGTCAGCGCCCGGCCTCGCGCATCACCTGCTGCGCGAACTCTGCGGCCGAACCCTCGAACGGCTGGTTGCTGGCCGCCTCCAGCCGGCTGCGGATGGCCGGCGCGCGCAGCGCCTGGGCCACCGCGGCATTGATGCGCTGGGCCAGCGCTGGCGCCATCTGCGGCGGCGCGAACAGGCCGAACAGCGAATCCAGATTGGCCTGCGCATGGCCCAGCTGCGCCAGCGTGGGCACATCGGGCAGGGCTGCCAGCCGCTGCGGCGCGCCCACGGCCAGGGCCTTGAGGCGGCCCGCGCGCAGCGCCTGCAGCTGCAGCGGCGCCACATTGGTGGACAGCAGCTCGAAATGCCCGGCCAGCGCATCGTTGAGCTGCTGGCCCCCGCCCTTGTAGGGCACATGCACGATGGGAATGCGCGTGGCCTGCTCTATGCGCTGCAGCACGGCGTGGCCCGTCGTGCCCTCGCCCGTGGTGGCCCAGCGTATGCCGCCGGGCATGCCGCGCGCCTCGGCCAGCATGCCCTCGAAATCTGCGGCCTTCAGCGCCGGCGTGCCCACCAGCAGCATGGGCGTGCGCATCACGCCGGCCACGGGGGTCACGGAGGCTGCGGCCAGGCCCACGGCGGTGGCGGCGGCAAAGACCAGGGTGCGGCCGTCGGGCGCGCTGCGCGCCAGCAGCTCCAGCGCCACGGTGCCGCTGGCGCCGGGGCGGTTGTCCACGATCACGGGCGTGCCCCATTGCTGCGCCAGTTGCTCGGCCAGAGCGCGGGCCACCATGTCGCTGACACCGCCTGCGGGGTAGGCCACCACGATCCGCACGCTGGCGCCCGGCCAGGCAGGCCGGGCCGGCCATGCCTGGGCGGGCCAGGCCAGCGCGCAGGCGCCCGCCGCCAGCAGGGCGCGCCGGCCGGTATCGGTGCCTTGCGGTGCCCGCATGCCTCAGCCGTCCGGCGCCTGGTGGCGCTGCGCCAGCTCACGCGCCAGGGTGATGAAGGTGGCCGCGGGTCCTGCGCCGCCGGTTTCCGTGCCGGCCTCGCGGTGCACCAGGGTGAGCGGGGCGCTCAGCCGCACGGCGGGCTCGAAGGCGCGGTAGACCACCGCCTCGGGATGGGCGCCGCGCACCGAGGCCGGCACGATGGACAGGCCCACGCCCGCCGCCACCAGATTCACATTGGTCATCATGCGTTCCACCTCGGCGGCCACCTCCACCTGTACCCTGTGCCGGGCGCACAGCGCCAGCAGGTTCGCATACAGCCCCGGCGCGCCCGTGCGCCGCACAAGGATCAGGCGCTCGCCATCGAGCTGCCTGAGCGCCACGGGCCGCGATGCATCGCGCGCCAGCCTATGGTCCACGGGAATGGCCAGCAGCGCGGGCTCCTGCAGCAGCGTCTCGAACACCAGGCCTTCGGGCCGGGCCACCGGCACGCGCAGAAAGCCGCAGTGCATGCGCCCGGCCTGCACGGCCTCGGTGATCTCGGCGGCATTGTTCTCGCTCACATCCAGCGCAATGTCGGGATGGCGGCCACGGCACAGGCGCAGCACCTCGGGCGTGAAGGCATGGGCCGCCGCCGAGCTGGTGAAGCCCACATGGATGCGCCCGCGCTCGCCGCGCGCAAAGGCCTGCATGCGGTCGCGCATGGCGGTGAAGTCGGCCAGCAGCCGTGTGGCCTCGCCCTGCAGCTCCAGGCCCGCGTCGGTCAGGTCCACGCCCTTGGGGTGGCGCCGGAACAGGGCAATGCCCAGCTCCTCCTCCAGCGCGCGGATCTGCTGCGACAGCGGCGGCTGCTGCATGCCCAGCAGCTCGGCCGCGCGCGTGATGTGGCCGGTATCGGCCACGGCCAGGAAGTAACGGAGATGGCGCAGTTCCATATATGTGAAAAGTATCCAGCCGATATCCTAAAAATCTTTGAAATATTGGACAAGCCTCTACAAAATCCCATCCAGTCACCGATGAGACCGCTTGCCGCGGCGCGGCAGGTGACTTCCAACAAGAAGCCAAGACAGGAGACAAGGCATGCAAGCATCCGCGTATTTCCCCCTGCGTCCCGCCAGCGCCTCGCTGCTGGCCGCGCTCGCCCTGGCCGGTTGCGGCGGCGGCTCGGCCGTGCTGCACGGGCCGGTCACCTCCATCGAGACCGCGCCCAAGAGCACGGCCTGCCCTGCCGAGATTCCTGCGGGCGTCAGCTGCTGGGCCGGGCAGGACTCCAAGGGCGCCTACTACCTGATCGCCAAGCCCGCGCAGTGGAACGGCACCCTGGTGCTGCACGCCCACGGCGGCCCCGACCTGGCCGCGCCCACCGCCGCCCGTGCGGCCGAAGACCTGGTGCGCTGGTCCATCATGGTGCGCGCAGGCTACGCCTGGGCCGGCTCCACCTACCGCCAGGGCGGCGTGGAAGTGCGCGCCGCCGCAGAGGACACCGAGCGCCTGCGCGGCATCTTCCGCCAGCATGTGGCCAAGCCGCAGCGCACCATCCTGCACGGCCAGTCCTGGGGTGCGGGCGTGGCCGCCAAGGGCGCGGAAATGTTCAACGAGCAGACCGTGGGCGAGCGCCCCTACGACGGCGTGCTGCTGACCAGCGGCGTGCTGGGCGGCGGCACCCATGCCTATGACTTCCGCACCGACCTGCGCGTGGTCTACCAGTACCTGTGCGGCAACCACCCGCGCCCCAATGAGCCGCAGTACGCGCTCAACCTGGGCCTGCCCGCTGACGCCAAGATGCGCCAGGCCGACGTGGCCCTGCGCGTGAACGAATGCCTGGCGCTGGACAAGCCCGCCGCCCAGCGCACGGCCGCGCAGCAGGCGAAGATCGACACCATCACCAAGGTCATCAAGATCCCCGAAAGCGCCATCCAGTCGCACATGAACTGGGGCACCATGCACTTCCAGGACATCTCGGCCAAGCGCACGGGCGGCGCCAGCCCCTTCGGCAACGAGGGTGCGGTCTATGCGGGCTCGGCCGACGATGCCGCGCTCAATGCCGGCGTGCTGCGCTACCGCGCCGACCCTGCGGCCTACCGCAAGTTCGCCGATGACACCGACCCCGTGGGCAAGATTGGCGTGCCGGTCCTCTCGGCCAAGTGGATCAGCGACCCCACGGCCTTCGTGGAGCTGGATGCGCGGTTCCGTGCGGTGATGCAGCAGGGCGGCAGCGGGGACCGGCTGGTGCAGACCTTTACGCGGCAGGGGACGCACAGCTATATCAGCGATGCGACCTATCCCACCTTGATGACTGCGTTGATGCAGTGGGTGGAGGCGGGGGTGAAGCCGACTGCTGCGGGGATTGCTACGGCTTGTTCTGCTAATGAGGCCAAGTTTGGGGTGGGGTGTAGTTTTGATGCGGCTTATGTGCCGGCTTCTTTGAGTACTCGGGTGCCTGAGAGGCAGCGGCCTTCTTTGCAGTGAGCGGGTTTTTGACCCTGCCGGGGGGTGTTTTTTCGAGGCCGGGTTTCGGCCCGGCGGCCGACCTCCTTTTCTTTGATTCGTCACCGGTACGCCCGCCGAAGAAAAGGAGGCAAAAGAAAGACGACCCGGATGTCCGCGACCCCTTCGCTGCGCTGCGGGGCAACCTGCGTCGGGCCGCCTGCGGGGTTCGCCGCAGAACTCACTGCGCGCTGCGCGCTCCGTTCAGACAACTGCGGCGAGTCAGTTGACGAAGCAGTCCTGTCCTTCGGCAGGACTGCAACCCCGCAGGCGGCCCGACGCAGGCGCTGACATACGGGGAGTTCGCTCGGGCCTTTGCTGCGCTCGGCCTGGGGTTTTTTTAGCGGGGCATGTTGGTTCTGGTGGCGGGGGCCAGTTGCGCCGCGAACTCGCGCGCCGCTGCACTGTAGCTGGCGCCTCGGCGCCACAGAAGGCCTGCCGTGCGGATGAGTTGGGGGGCGACCAGGTGGATGGCCACCATGTCCGTGGCCTGCTGGGCGGCGCGCTCGGGGACGATGGTGGCCATGTCGCCCCAGCGGCACAGCGCGATCAGCGATTCCACCGAGCCCATTTCCGCGCGCAGCAAGGGCGTGACGCCTGCGGTGCGCAGCCCGTCCTCGATCAGGCTGCGCGTGTAGAACGTGCGCGGCAGCAGGGCCAGGGGCACGCCGGCCAGCGACTTGACGGACAGCGTGCGGCGCCCGGCCAGCGGATGCGAGGGGTTGACCAGCAGCATCATGCGTTCGTCGAACAGCGGCAGCGCGTCCAGCTCGGCGCGCTGGGGCGGGTGAAAGCTCACGCCCAGGTCCAGGCTGCCGTCCAGCAATCCCTGCTCCACGGGCG
The DNA here is from genome assembly GCF_043104185.1 of Delftia sp. WSY_22. Lineage (NCBI taxonomy): Bacteria > Pseudomonadati > Pseudomonadota > Betaproteobacteria > Burkholderiales > Comamonadaceae > Delftia > Delftia sp. WSY_22. Next base: position 60,627 of record NZ_JBICKN010000049.1, on the reverse strand, counting down.
GGGCCAGCAGCTCGATCACCACCACGTTGACCTTGGGATAGGCGCGCATGAAAGCCGCCACGGCCGGGGCGACCAGGGTGTTGAGGAAGGTGGGAATCACACCGATGGTCAGCGTGCCGGTCTGCAGCTCGCTGAGGTCGGCCAGGGCCATGCGCCCGGCCTCCACCTCATGCAGCGCACGCTCCGCATAGTTGCGGAACACCACGCCTGCCTGCGACAGTTTCAGCCCCCGGCCAATGCGCTCGAACAGCGCCATGCCCAGCTCCTCCTCCAGCTGGCGCAGCCCATGCGAGAGCGTGGACTGCGTGACATAGAGGTTCCTGGCCGATGTCGTCAGGTGCTCGGTCTTGGCGATATCGACAAAGTAGCGCAGCTGGCGCAGTTCCATGGGTGAAGGCAAGGGGGTGTTCGGCGGGCCAGTTTCTCACAGAGATACGGGCGCGCCGCACAGTTCACTCGCCGTCGTCCTGGTCCACGAACTCCACCAGCTCCGGCAGCATCTCCAGCTGCTGGATAGCATCCTTGAGCCGCAGGCCAAAGCGTGATTCCGGCCGCCCGAAGGCGCCCTGCGCCAGCCGCAGCGCCGCCGTTGCCTTGATCCACTCCACCTCGAAGGCATAGCGGTCCGCATGCTGCTGGACACCCATGCGCTTGATGTGCTCCAGCGCCAGCTCCACGGCGCAGTCCACATCGACTTCGCTGTCGTCCCTGTCGGGGTCGTCGACCATCAGTTCGATCAACTGCTGCAGCGTGCTCTGCACCAGGCCCAGCGAGGCGTGCATGGCCTGCCGCCAGGTGGGAAGAAAAGGTGGTTGGGGAGGGGCCGCCTGAGCGGCGGTGAGAGGGTGCATGTCTTGGTTCCTGTATGAATCAAGAGAACCACACGCCACCGTACGACGGGCAACGGGTGGACGGGATGTTCGTAACACGTATACAGACGTGCGGCCATCCTTGCGGGTAAGCCCATCCCGTCCAAAACCGTTGGAGACGGACGCGCGACGACGCATCTGCCCCAGGAATCTGGACATGACAAAGCCCCCTTCAAGGTGGGGGCCGCACCTCTGTATTGGTGTTACGACACACCAAGCCTTTCGGCCTGCCGCAAGTTTAACGGCTGCGTATCAAGAAACCAGGCCGAGCGCAGCGAAGGCCCGAGCAAGCTCCCCGTATGTCAGCGCCTGCGTCGGGCCGCCTGCGGGGTTGCAGTCCTGCCGAAGGACAGGACTGCTTCGTGATCTGACTCGCTGCGGTTGTCTGAGCGGAGTTCACGCAGTGAACGCAGCGAGTTCCGCAGCGAACCCCGCAGGTGGCCCGACGCAGGTTGCCCCGCAGCGAAGCGAAGGGGTCGCGGACATCCGGGTCGCCTTTGCTTTGCCTACTTTCCTTTGGCGAAACAAAGGAAAGTAGGTCGGCCGCCGGGCCGAAACCCGGCCTCGAAAAACAACCCCCCGGCAGGGACAAAAAACAGCACCTGACCAAGACCAGACCAGAACAGACCAGCTGTCACACCCCTGTAAACCCCCACCACCACACTCCCCCCCTTCACCACCCCCACAAAAACCACATGCCGCTGAGCAAACTCCCCACATTGCAATCCCTGCTCCTGTCCCGCCGCCTGGCGCTGAGCGTCCTGGCCAGCGCCGCGCTGGTGGCCGCCTGCGGTGGCAGCGACAGCAACGACAGCACGACGCCCCCGGTGGCCAGCCAGCCCGCGACGGCCACGCTGGCGGTGCTGGAGACCACGGATCTGCACTTCAACGTGCGCAGCTATGACTATTTCAAGCTGGCCGAGGATGCCTCCTACGGCTTCGAGCGCACGGCCACGCTGGTGCGCGCGGCGCGCAAGGAGTTTGCCAATACGCTGCTGGTGGACAACGGCGACACCATCCAGGGCACGGCCCTGGCCGACTACGAGGCCGAGGTGGCCAAGATCCCCTGCACGCAGCAGCTGTCCATGTACAAGGCCATGGGCGCGCTGGGCTTCGATGCGGGCACGCTGGGCAACCATGAGTTCAACTACGGCCTGCCCTTCCTGAACCAGGTGCTGGGCGGCGGCCTGGACGTGGACGGCGTGGACAAGTCGGTCAAGTGCGCGGGCAATGGCTTTCCGGTGGCGCTGTCGAATGTCTACAGCAGCAAGACCAAGCAGCCGCTGGTGCAGCCCTACGTGATTCTGGAGCGCAAGATCGCGGCCAAGGACAAGGATGGCAAGGCGGTGGAGCTGCCCATCAAGATCGGCGTGATCGGCTTCACCACGCCGGGCATCATGAACTGGGACAAGCGCTATCTGGAGGGCAAGCTCTACACCGAAGGCGCCGTGGAGTCCGCCCAGAAGTACCTGCCCGAGATGCGCGCCAAGGGCGCCGACGTGGTGGTGGCCATGCTGCACGGCGGCCTGGACGGCGCGGCCTACTCGCCGACGATGGAGAACCCCGGCCTGCACCTGAGCAAGGTGGCCGGCATCGACGCCATGGTCATGGGCCACCAGCACGGCGTGTTCCCCGATACGGCGGCCACGCCGGCGTTCACGCAGGCGGGCGTGGACAACAAGGCGGGCACCATCAACGGCGTGCAGTCGGTGATGGCCAGTTCCTGGGGCAAGGCGCTGGGCGTGATCCAGCTGGCGCTCAAGTGGGACGGCAAGCAGTGGAGCGTGGACAAGAGCGCGGGCAAGAGCGAGCTGCGCAATATCCAGACCGGCAAGGACGCCGCAGGCAAGGCCACCTACGTGGCCGTGGACCCGACGGTGGCGCCGCTGATCGAGAGCCAGCACCAGGCCGCCATCCAGTACGTGAAGACGCCCATCGGCAGCACGGACTTCCGCATGAGCACGCTGTTCGCCGATGTGGGCGACCCGGGCGCCATCCAGATCGTCAACCAGGCGCAGCGCGACTATGTGGCCGACTATGTGAAGGCCAGCCTGCCGCAGTACGCGCAGCTGCCCGTGCTGTCGGTGAGCGCGCCGTTCAAGTCGGGCTTCCAGGGCGGCGCCGACTACACCGACGTGGCCGTGGGCCCGCTGGCCATCTACAACGCGGCCGACCTGTACCTGTACCCCAACACCGTGTATGCGGTGAAGGTGAATGGCGCCGACATCAAGGACTGGCTGGAGGCCGCTGCCAAGCGCTTCAACCAGATCGATCCGGCCAAGACGGGTGAGCAGCAGCTGATCAGCACCTTCCCGGGCTACAACTTCGACATGTTCACCACGGCCGATGTGCAGTACGAGATCGACGTGACCCAGCCCGTGGGCAGCCGCATCAAGAACCTGCAGTACCTGGGCAAGGCCATCGACCCCGCGCAGGAGTTCGTGATCGCCACGAACAACTACCGCGCCACCAGCGGCAAGAGCTTCATCGCCAAGCTCGACGGCTCCAGCGCCATCTGGGCCTCGCCGGACGCCAACCGCGACGTGGTGATCGGCTACGTGCGCAAGAACGGCAGCATCACGCGCGCTGCCAATGGCGCGGCCAAGAGCTGGCGCTTCACCAAGGTGGCCACCTCGGCCAACGTGGTGTTCAGCTCCGGCGCCAACGCGCTGCCGGTGGCGCAGGCGGCGGGCCTGGCCAACATCTCGCTGGTGGCGGCCGATGACGGCTCGGGCAAGGGCACGTCCAAGTACCGCCTGGATCTGTCGAAGTAAGTTCCGGCAGGCAAGCAACAAAAAAGCCCCGTGCATCTGGCACGGGGCTTTTTTGCTTGTGCCGAACGGGCTTCAGCGCGCAGGCGGCATCTCGAACACCAGGCAGGTGGTCGTGGCATGGGCGTAGAGCGTGCCGTCGGGGCCGACCAGGCGCGCCTCGGCCGTGGCCAGCTGGCGGCCGCAGTGCAGCACGCGGCCTTCGGCGCGCACGCGCGGCACGCGCGGGGTCAGGGCCTTGACCAGGTTCACCCCCAGCTCGGCCGTGGTGTAGCCCCGGCCCGGCGGCATGCAGGTGTGGACGGCGCAGCCCAGCGCCGAGTCCAGCAGGGTGGCGAACCAGCCGCCGTGCACCGTGCCCATGGGGTTGAGATGGTTGGCGCCGGGGCGGCCCTGGAAGACGGCGCTGCCTTCGCCCACGGAAATCAGCATGAAGTCCAGCGTGCGTGCAATGGGCGGGTAGGGCAGTTCGCCGCGCAGCATGGCCTGCATCAGCTCCAGCCCGCTGCGGCCTGCGACCTGGTCGGGGCGCGACACGCCTGCGCCGGGGCCGGCGTCCAGCCGGAGGGTGACCGCCTGTTCCTCGTCCAGCCAGGCTTGCAGGGCAGGGGAGATGGCGCCGGAGGTGACGCTGGAGGTTGTGTTGCGGGCGGCCTGCTCCGGGGAGTGGGTGCGGGTGTCCATGGAATGTCTCTCTTTCATTGGGAAAAGTGCGGGCGCCAGGCTGTCTGGGATGGCGGCGTGGATATTATTGTATCTACAACAGTTGTATATGCAATAATCTGCGCCATGCCAGTGAATCCAGACATCCTCGCCGTGCCCCAGGGCTGCACCAACCACCGCGTGCGCCAGCTCATGCGCAGCGTGGGCCAGGTGTACGACGCCCATCTGAACGAGACGGGGCTGCGCATCACCCAGTACTCGCTGCTCAGCCATGTGCTGGCCGCCAGTCCGGTGCGGCCCTCGGACCTGGCGCGGCGCATGCGCATGGACGCCTCGACGCTGACGCGCAACCTCAAGCCGCTGATCGACGCCGGCTGGGTGCGCATGGGCCAGGGCGAGGACCAGCGCAGCCGCCTGGTGCACATCACCGACGCGGGCCAGGCCAAGCGCGAAGAGGCCAAGCAAAGCTGGAAGACCGCACAGAACGAGCTCAACGCCCGCGTGGGCCTGGAGCGCGTGGCGGCCCTGCATGCGCTGATCGACGAATGCCTGGTGCTGCTCGATGGCGATGGCCACGCTGCAGACGGCCCGCAGGCGTAGGCCCTACCGAATTCCCAACCCCCGAAGAGACTCCCATGCTCTCCAACTCCACGGCGCGCTGGCTGCAGCGGCGCGGCATCCACTACGGCTGGCTGGTCGCGGCCATCACTTTCCTCACCATGCTGACCATGTCGGCGGCGCTGGGCCTGCCGGGCGCCATGCTGCAGCCGCTGTCGCGCGAGTTCGGCTGGAGTACGGAGCAGATATCGAGCAGCCTGGCGCTGCGCTTTGCGCTGTTCGGCCTGCTGGGGCCGTTTGCGGCGGTGATGATGGAGCGCTTCGGCCTGCGTGCCGTGATGTGCATGGGCCTGGCCCTGGTGGGCGGCGCCATGGCGATGGTGACGCAGGCCACGCAGCTGTGGCATCTGTTTTTGCTGTGGAGCCTGCTGCTGGGCATGGGCACGGGCCTGACGGCGCTGGTGCTGGGCGCCGTGGTGGCCAACCGCTGGTTTGCGGCGCGGCGGGGCCTGGTCATCGGCGTGCTCACGGCCAGTGCGGCCACGGGGCAGCTGGCCTTCCTGCCGCTGGCCGCCTGGATGATCGAGCACTGGGGCTGGCGCTCGGCCACGGTGCCGGTGTTCGTGGCCAGCGCCTTGATTGCCGTGCTGGCTTTGCTGTTCGTGCGGGACCGGCCTTCGGACCTGGGCCTGGCGCCCTTTGGCGGCGATGCCTCGGCCCCGCCGCCACCGGCCATGGCCATGAACTTCGGCACGCCCTTCAAGGTGCTGGCCGAGGCCGCGCGCAACCGCACCTTCTGGCTGCTGGCGGGCACCTTCTTCATCTGCGGCCTGTCCACCAACGGCCTGGTGCAGACGCACTTCATCTCGCTGTGCGGCGACAACGGCATGGGCGCGGTGCCCGCCGCGTCGGTGCTGGCCATGATGGGGGCCTTCGACTTCGTGGGCACCGTGCTGTCGGGCTGGCTGTCGGACCGCTACGACAACCGCAAGCTGCTGTTCTGGTACTACGGGCTGCGCGGCCTGTCACTGTTCTGGCTGCCGCATTCGGAGTTCACCTTCTACGGCCTGGGCCTGTTCGCCATGTTCTACGGGCTGGACTGGATCGCCACGGTGCCGCCCACGGTCAAGCTCACGGCCCAGCATTTCGGGCCGCAGAAGGTGGGGCTGGTGTTCGGCTGGATCTTCGCGGCCCACCAGCTGGGCGCGGCCGCCGCTGCCTGGGGCGCAGGCCTGACGCGCACGTTGCTGCTGACCTATACGCCCGCGCTGTATGCGGCCGGCCTGGCCTGCCTGGTGGCGGCGGTGATGGCGCTGGTGATAGGGCGGGCGCGCAAGGCGGCGGCGGTGGCCGCGGCCTGAACCCCATCACCGCTCACGCCATCCACGCCTTCAGTACAGCTGGCGCTTGCCCGGCTGCAGCAGGACGACCAGGGCGCCCGCGCCACCTTCGGCCGGGCGGGCCTGCACAAAGGCCAGCACTTCCTTTTTCTGCACCAGCCAGCGCAGCACGCGGCCCTTGAGCACGGGGGTCTTGCCGGGCGAGCCCAGGCCCTTGCCGTGCACCACGCGCACGCAGCGTATGCCGGTGCGGTGGGACAGGCGGATGAACTGGCCCAGCGCCTCGCGCGCCTCGTCCACGCGCAGGCCGTGCAGGTCCAGCTGGCGCTGGATGCTCCACTGCCCGGCGCGCAGCTTGTGGGTCACGTCCAGGCCGATGCCGGGGCGCCGGAAGCTGAGCTGGTCGTCGGTGTCCAGCAGGGTGCTGACGTCGAACTCGTCGCTCATGGCCTCCTGCAGCACGCGCTGCTCGTCCAGCTCCAGCTGCAGGGGCAGCGGCTCGGGGGGCTCGGGGGCATGGAGGTGGCGGGCGTGCGCGGACTTGAGCGCATGCACCGGGCCCACGGTGTTTTCGAACAGCTTTTGCTCGGCCAGGAGGCGGCGCGCCGCCTCGGCGCGCTGCTGCTGGAGCAGGGCCTCTTGGGCGGCGGCTTCGGCCAGTGCGCGGCGCACTGGCGCGAGATCCTGCAGGCTGGTGGCTTTCAAAGTCATGGTGACGCCGGTTGTACCGCAATTTCGGCACCCCGGCGGCCATGGCGGGCCCAGCCGGGGTCCTACAGCATCCCCTGGCCCGCCATGGACAGCGCGGCGCCCGGCGCGACGATCACATGGTCCAGCACCTGGATGTCCATCAGGCCCAGGGCAGCCTGCAGGCTCTGCGTGACGGCCCTGTCCGCAGCGCTGGCCTGGACATGGCCGCTGGGGTGGTTGTGGGCCAGGATGACGGCACCCGCGTGGTGGTGCAGGGCGCGCAGCACCACTTCCCGGGGGTAGACGCTGGTGCGCGTGAGCGTGCCGCGGAACATCTCCTCCAGCGCGATCAGCCGGTGCTGGCTGTCCAGGAACAGCACGGCGAACACCTCGTGCTGGCGTGCTGCCAGGTGCAGCTGCAGGTAGCGCGCCACGGCCTCGGGCGAGGCCAGGGCAGGGCGCTCGCGCAGTTGCTCGGCCGTGGCGCGGCGCGCCAGTTCGAGCACGGCCAGGAGTTGTGCGCTCTTGGAAGGCCCCAGCCCCTTGATGGCCTTCAGGTCGGCGTGTCCGGCCTGCAGCAGCCCGGACAGGCCGGGCCGGCCGGGCAGCTGCAGCAGTTCCTGGGCCAGCTGCAGCACGCCCTTGCCGGCCATGCCGGTGCGCAGCACGATGGCCAGCAGTTCGATGTCGGAAAGCGCCGAGGGGCCGTGTGCCGCGAGCCTTTCGCGCGGCTGGGCCTGGGCGGGCAGGTCTTTGAGAGCCATGGTTCAGCCAGGTGAGGGGCGCCGCAGGGGCACCGTTGCACGGGGCGTGGGGACATGGATGTTTTTCTACAATACGGGCCAGTTTATCGGGACTTCCATGACCTCTAGCGCTTCTTCCCCGGCCCACCCCACGGTCCAGGCCGGCTCGTTCCTTACGCTGCACTACCGCCTGTCCGGGCCTGCAGGCGATGTGATCAACACCTTCAACGACAAGCCCGCCACGCTGTCCCTGGGCGCGGGCGAGCTGTCGCCCGCCGTCGAGCAGCGCCTGCTGGGCCTGGCCGAAGGCACGCGCACCACGTTCGAGATGCCGGCCGGCGAAGCCTTCGGCGAGCGCAACGGCGACATGATGCAGTGGGTGGCGCGCAAGCTGATGAACGAGCTGGGCGACCCGCACGAGCAGTACGCGCCCGGCGACGTGGTGCAGTTCCCCACGCCCGACGGCCTGGGCAGCTACGCGGGTGCCGTGGTGCAGGTGCGCGAGGACGGCGCCGTGCTGTTCGACTTCAACCACCCGCTGGCCGGCCAGCCGGTGACCTTCGAAGTGCAGATCATCGGGGTGCTCTGAGGTGCCGGATACGACCTCGCCCCAGGAAATCCTGCTGGCCGAGCCCCGGGGCTTCTGTGCCGGCGTGGACCGCGCCATCGAGATCGTGGAGCGTGCGCTGGCCAAGTTCGGCGCGCCCATCTACGTGCGCCACGAGATCGTGCACAACACCTTCGTGGTCAACGATCTCAAGGCCAAGGGAGCGATCTTCATCGAGGAGCTGGATGACGTGCCGCCCGGCGCCACCCTGGTGTTCAGCGCCCACGGCGTGAGCCGGGCAGTGCAGGAAGAGGCGCGGCGGCGCGGTTTCTCCATCTTCGACGCCACCTGCCCGCTGGTGACCAAGGTGCATGTGGAAGTGGCCAAGCTGGCCAAGGAAGGCTACGAGTTCCTGATGATCGGCCACAAGGGGCATCCCGAGGTCGAGGGCACCATGGGCCAGCTGTCCGAGGGCATCCACCTGGTCGAGGACGAGGCCGATGTGGCACGTGTCACTCCCCGCCAGACCGAGAAGCTGGCCGTGGTCACGCAGACCACGCTGTCGGTGGACGATGCCGCCGGCATCACGGCGGCCATCCGCGCGCGCTTTCCGCAGGTGCGCGAGCCCAAGCAGCAGGACATCTGCTACGCCACGCAAAACCGCCAGGACGCCGTCAAGGTGCTGGCGCCGCAGGTGGATGTGCTCATCGTCGTGGGCAGCCCCACCAGTTCCAACAGCAACCGCCTGCGCGAGCTGGCCGCGCGCCTGGGAACGCCCGCCTACATGGTGGACAACGCGGGCGAGCTGTGCGAGGAATGGTTTGCCAATGCCGGGCGCGTGGGCCTGACGGCCGGCGCCTCCGCCCCCGAGGTGCTGGTGGACGAGGTCATCCAGCGCCTGCGCCAGCTGGGCGCGCTGTCGGTGCGCAAGATGGATGGCATCGAGGAGACCGTGAAGTTCCCGCTGCCCAAGGGCCTGAAGATCGACGTGGCCACGGGCCTGGAGATCTCCGTGGGCAAGCAGCCCGAGACGGGCGGCTGAACCGCAGGCGCAGCGGACATTGGCCAAAAAGCAAACGGGCGCCTGGCGCCCGTTTTGCATGGTGGGGCCGAAAGCCTCAGCTCCACAGATCCAGCGGCGGATCGGAGGCCACGGCGCGCAGGATGTCGGTGCGGCTGATGAAGCCGGCCAGCAGGCCCTGCTCATCGGTCACGGGCAGGCCCGGCAGGCCGGTCTCCAGCAGCACGCCGGCCACGCGGCGCAGGTCGGTGGTGGTGGCCACCGTGGGTATGGGGGAGATCATGACCTCGTTCACGGGCCGGCGCGCCAGGGCAATGGCGTCCTTGATCGCACCGGGCTCGGGCAGCAGGTCCAGCGGCGCCATGTCGGCACGCAGCAGCAGCCCGACCACGCGGCCACCGGCATCCAGCACGGGGGCCTGGGCCACGCCGTGCTCGGCCAGCACGCGCCAGGCGTCGTTGACACCGGCCTCGGGCGACACCGTCACGGCCTCGTGGCTCATCACGTCGGCCACGGTCTGCAGGGGCTGGCGTGGCTGGCTGGGGCCTTTTTCCGTGGAAAGGTAGGCATCGACCGCGCCACGGCTGCGCGGAGCGGGCTCCGGCGCGCCGGCAGGCTGGCCCGCGAGGTCGGCCAGGATGGCGGGGAACGAGGCGGCTGCATCGTCGGCCATCACATCGGCCGAGCGCGTGCGCAGGGCCTGCGGGCGTTGTACGCGGCGCACGGGCGCCACCTGGCCCAGCCGCTCGGCGGGACCGCGAAACATCTGTCCGTTGGGACCGAAGACAAAAAACATGGGTGCTCCCGGGTGCGCAAACCGCTGTGGGCGGCATATTGGAAGTATCGGCGCCGGCGCGGGATTTCTGTAGCGGCAAGACCCCCAACGCCCAGGGGCGGGCGCTGCCATGGCGATACCGCCTAAAATTGCCGGCTATGCTCGATATCCTTCTTCTTCGCAAAGACCTTGACTCGGCCGTCGCACGGCTGGAGACCCGCAAAAAGCCCCAGGCCTTCCTGAACGTGGAGGCCTTCCAGTCCCTGGAAGCAGAGCGCAAGTCCCTGCAGACACGGACCGAGGAGCTGCAGTCCAAGCGCAACCAGCTGTCCAAGCAGATCGGCATGCTGATGGGCAAGGGCGAGAAGGACGCTGCCGAGGCCGCCAAGGCCGAAGTCGGCAGCCTCAAGACCGAGCTGGACCAGTCGGCCACGCGCCTGGAGCAGATCCAGGGCGAGCTGCACGCCATGCTGCTGGCCGTGCCCAACCTTCCGCACGAAAGCGTGCCCGTCGGTGCGGACGAAAGCGGCAATGTGGAGGCGCGCCGCTGGGGCACGCCCAAGACCTTTGATTTCGAGGTCAAGGACCATGTGGACGTGGGCCAGCCGCTGGGCCTGGATTTCGACATGGGCGTCAAGCTGTCGGGCTCGCGCTTCACCGTGATGAAGGGCCCCATCGCCCGCCTGCACCGCGCCCTGGCGCAGTTCATGATCGACCTGCAGACCGACTCGCATGGCTACACCGAGTGCTATGTGCCCTACGCCGTCAATGCCGACTCGCTGCGCGGCACGGGCCAGTTGCCCAAGTTCGAGGGCGACCTGTTCGCCGCCAAGAAGGGCGGCCAGGACGGCGAGCCCGTGCCCGACAACGCGGCGCTCTACCTGATTCCCACGGCCGAGGTGCCGCTGACCAACTTCGTGCGCGACGTGGTCGTGGCCGAGGACCAGCTGCCCATCAAGCTCACGGCCCACAGCCCCTGCTTCCGCTCGGAGGCAGGCAGCTACGGCCGCGACACGCGCGGCATGATCCGCCAGCACCAGTTCGACAAGGTCGAGATGGTGCAGATCGTGCATCCGGAAAAGAGCTACGAGGCGCTGGAAGAGATGACCGGCCACGCCGAGGCCGTGCTGCAGAAGCTGGGCCTGCCCTACCGCGTGATGAGCCTGTGCACGGGCGACATGGGCTTTGGCTCGGCCAAGACCTATGACCTGGAAGTCTGGCTGCCTGCGCAGAACACTTACCGCGAGATCAGCTCGGTCTCCAACTGCGAGGCCTTCCAGGCGCGCCGCCTGCAGGCGCGCTTCAAGAATGCCCAGGGCAAGAACGAGCTGGTGCACACCCTCAACGGTTCCGGCCTGGCCGTGGGCCGCACGCTGGTGGCGGTGCTGGAGAACTACCAGAACGCCGACGGCTCGGTGACCATCCCCGAGGCGCTGCGCCCGTATATGGGTGGACAGACTTTGCTGAAGGCCTGAATTTTTAGGCTATAATTTCAGCTTCGACGCTGCGGAGAGGTGGCAGAGTGGTCGATTGTACCTGACTCGAAATCAGGCGTACGTGCGAACGTACCGAGGGTTCGAATCCCTCCCTCTCCGCCAAAAACATGAAACCCAGTGCTATGTGAATAGCACTGGGTTTTTCTGTTTCCGGCATTGCTTGGCGAGAGTCCGGGCGATTGGGGCCGCCATAAAAAATGCCCGCGTTGGCGGGCCATGCTCAGATCTCGAGGGCCTTGCGGTCCTTGCCTTCGATCCAGCGCGGCGGCTTGCCCCGTCCCGTCCAGGTGGCTCCGGTGGCGGGGTCCCGGTATTTCGGCACGCCAATGTTGGCGGACTTGGATTTGCGGGCGCTGAAGATGTCGTCGTGGGTCAATCCGAACTCATGGACGAGTTCTCGGACCTTGGCGATGACTCCGCCTTTCTCCGCCTTCAGCGTTTCGGCAATCCGTGCCTCAAGCTCGCTCTTTTGCCTGAGCAGGGTTTTGTAATCTGCTGTCATATGTTCCTCATGGATAGTGTGCTACACAATGACGCATTTTATGGAGACAGGGTCGATGTCGCATGTGGGACATCGTCGGTGTTTGCACCTAGGTTTTTCAATATTCCGCCATTGTTCGGGATTGAGCGCGAGGCCTTTGTCTACGCCTCGACAAACTCCCGGTGGCTGCTGAAGTGCAGGATTTCGGAATCCTGCGCTCCGCCCTGTCTTTGAATGACGATGGTGCCATTGGCATGCAGATAGATTCGGATGCCCGGCGTGGTCTCCGAATCCCAGTAGCAGGGGCTTTTGTCGAGGTTTTTCCAGCCGTGCTCTGCGCACAGCGTGCGCTGGCGCATGCTGTTGAGCAATTGCCTGCGCGCGCCTGCGCCTTCGCAGATGCGCATCCACAGCAGCAGGAGCATGTCGTGCGCTTCCTGGCGGGATGAGCAGGGAGGCATGTGCTTCAACTGGCCCAGGAGGGTAAGGAACCGCTGTTCTATGCTGATGTTCAGTGCCATGCCCATCTCCTTTGTGCGTGGATATGCATCAAAGTGTAGGCAGCGTCGAAGGCTGCCGATATAGGGCGGATGACGACAGCGCCGGTGGCTTTTTTTCCTGCCGGTTTGCAGGATGGGCGCCTGGCCGGCTGTCGTGACAAAGGCCAGCGGCGTCAATGCGATTGCATGCCCATGAGATTGCAGGACATGGCGCATTGCTGGCAGGCTGCCGCGCAGGTCTGGCAATGGTCGTGGGAATGCTTGCCGCATTCGTCGGCGCAGGCCTGGCAGATGCGGGCGCACAGGCGGCAGATGTCTGAGACATGCGGACTTTGGCGCGCCATTGAGGCCACGGCCAGTTCGCAGACCTGCGCGCATTCAAGATCCTGGGCAATGCAGGCGGCCATCATCTGGACGTCTGTTTCCTTCAGGCAGGCGGCAGCACAGGTATTGCAGGCAATGATGCAGGCCTGGCAGGCATCCATGCAGGCCTTGTGGTCGATGGCCGGTGGGGTGGTATTCATGGGAGTTCTCCTGGAATGAGGGAGTGAAGTCGCGCAGGGCGTTCTTCCTTGGCCAGCTATCCGCACCAAAGAAAACGCCCCGCGAACGGGGCTGTGTCAAAGACCGCAAGGGTCGGGATTTACAGGTAGGGCACGCCGTAGTAATCGTTCACGCGGCGTCCATATTCATCGGTGTAGGCCGGTGCCGTGTCGCGCTCATAGCGGGGCGCGTTGTCCAGCTGCTCGCGCGTGAGCGACACCACGTAGCCGTTCATGTCGGGCTCGTACTTGAGGGATTCCCAGGGCAGCGGATAGCGGTCCGTGCCGATGCCCAGGAAGCCGCCGAATTCCATCACGGCGTAGCGCACCTTGCCGGACAGCTTGTCGATCATCAGCGTGTCTATGCTGCCCAGCTTGTCGCCTGCGGGGTTGTAGACATTGGTGCCGCTGACGGTTTCGGAAGAAATGACGCTCGATACGGTGTTGGGTGTGACCATGAGGCTCTCCATTGAGTGGGTTGGTGCTGGCACGCCGACGCTGTGCATCTGGCGGCTGGGCGATGCGGCATGGGAAAAGGCGCGGGAGGCGGCCCCTTCAAAGCCCGTGCATCGCCTGGCGAAGTCGAAGCCTGTGTGCTTCTGGGTTCCAGCTTAGGACCGCAATGAAGTGCTCCGGGTAGTCGGTGCGCCGCGACCGGCGTAGGAGGGTCCTTGGGCGCCGGAGGCCAGGTCCTACGAGCCCTTGTAGTCATGGTCTGCGCAGCTGCGGCCCTTTGCTGACGCGGCAGTGAAGCCTGGGCCGGCGTCGGCCTGGCGGGCACAGGCGTACAACGAAAACTGCAAGAGGGATGCTGCGGATGCAGTCCCGCGTCCACGGTCCATCCCCGAAGGAGATTCCCATGAATGCAAGCAACAAGCCATCCATCCCGCCGGTGTCTGCAGATGCGGTGGAGGACGAAGACCTGGCCGAACAGGCACGACCGGGCCACGGCGTACCTTCCCAGGACCCCGAGGCAGCTGCCCAGTACCAGCTGTCGCCGCAGGATGCGCAGCGCGAGTCACGCTCGGTGTTCATCGGCGGCGGCGTACTGGCCGGAGCCGCTGCCGGCGCTGCCGCCGGTGCGGTCATTGCAGGCCCGGTGGGTGTGGTGGTGGGCGGCACGGTAGGCAGCGTGGCCGGTGCGCTGGGCGGTGCGGCCGCAGGTGCCGTGGCGCCGGCAGAGAGTGCGCAAAAGCCAGTGGAAAAGCCCGTGCCACCCGGCAGCAAGTCTTCCGGGTGACACGGGCAGGCCGTTGCAGGCCATGTGTGGCGCGGCGGGCATGGACGGCGGCGGATGCATCCCGTATACAGGGGCCTGTCCACTTTCCTATCCACCCAGATGGCCAACGTTCTCATAGGCATCGTCGCCGCAATCCATGTCTACATCCTCGTGCTGGAGATGTTTCTCTGGGACCGGCCGGCTGGCAGGAAGGCCTTTGGGCTGACGCAGGAATTTGCGCAGCAGACCAGGACGCTGGCCGCCAACCAGGGGCTTTACAACGGCTTTCTCGCCGCAGGGCTGATCTGGGGGCTGGCGCAGGGCGCCGACGGCCTGGCGTTCAAGTACTTTTTTCTCCTGTGCGTGCTGGTGGCAGGCCTGTATGGCGCCGCCACGGCCAGCCGCAAGATCCTCTGGGTGCAGGCCGTGCCGGCCGCCGTTTCGCTGCTGGCCCTGTACCTGGGGCTGTGAGAACGCCCGGGCACCGGTGGGCGAAACCGCTGCAGCTGCTGCTGGACCGTGGCCCCGGCGTGCGAGGCGCGGGCCGGCATAGCCGACATGGTCAGTCCACCAGCGCCTGTATGGCCTGCAATTGCGCCGCCAGCCCGGGCCGCGCGGCCGGAAAAGTCTCCTCGAAGGCGGCAGTGCCTATCGTGAAGCCCGCTGCGCCGCCGGCCAGCACGGCCGCGATGCGTTCACTGCGATCAATGGAGCCGGCTACGACCACGGGTTTGTCCACCGCATCGCAGACGGCCTTGATCAGGGCCGGCACATCGCCGTGGAAGCGGTAGGCCAGCAGATCCAGGCCATGCACGCCGTCCAGCCCCGCCATGCGGCGGGCGCTGGCCACGATGTCCTGTACCGGGCCTGAAAGCACGCTCGGATGCCCGCTCACCTTGCCGGGAAACGGGTAGTACGCAATGCCGCTGCCGCGCAGCACGGGCAGCACCGCCTCGGGCCGTGTGCCACCCATGAGCACGTCCACCCCGATGTCGACCGCCGCGCGGGCCGAGGCCACTTCGCTGGCCTCGTCCAGGCTGACAACCTCCAGATAGACCCTGGCGCCGCCCGCCCGGATGTCCCGGGCCAGGGCATGCAGCTCGGGCAGGGGCAGGCCGATGTCCTTGAAGCCCACATGGCGAACGCCCTGGGCCAGCACCTCGCGCAGCCGCTCGCGCGCATCGGCAATGGTCCTGTCCTGCTGTGTGAGCATGAAGATGAAGTCCGGGCGCTGCGTTCGTGCGCTGGCACCGGTACGGGTGGCCTGCACCATGGCTGCCGCCTGGCGCAGCGCGCAGGCCAGGCTGGCGTGGTCGGCGCGGCCCGTGCCCGCGATGTCGAAGGCCGTGCCATGGTCCACCGAGGTGCGCACAAAGGGCAGGCCCACGGTGATGTTCACGCCTTGCTCCACACCCAGGTATTTCACGGGAATCAGCCCCTGGTCATGGAACTGGGCGACCACCACGTCGAACTCGCCCCGGCGCGCCCGCATGAAGACCGTGTCGCCGGGCCAGGGGCCGCTGGCGTCGATGCCTTCGGCGCGCGCGGCGGCAATGGCGGGGATGATCACCGAGCGGTCCTCGTCCCCGAACAGACCGTTTTCACCGGCATGCGGATTGAGCCCTGCCACGGCCACCCGGGGCCGGGTGATGCCGAACGCGCGGCAGGCCTGGTGCGCGAGGCGAATGGCGCGCAGCTCGTTGTCCATGGTCACGGAGGCGATGGCCTGCTGCAGCGGCACATGGATGGAGACCAGCAGCACCCGCAGCTCATCATTGGCGAGCATCATGGCGAAGTCGCGTGTGCCGGAACGCTCGGCCAGCATCTCGGTATGGCCCGGATGCGGGCAGCCTGCCGCGCGCAGCGCTTCCTTGTGGATGGGGGCGGTCACCAGGCCCGAGACGTCGCCAGCCAGGGCCAGGTCGATGCCGCGCTGGATATAGGCATGGCAGGCCGCGCCGGCGCGTGCATCGACGCAGCCCCAGGGCAGGTCCGGCGGCAGGTCCTCGCCGGCCTGCAGCACGAAGAGCGTGGCGGGCGGCACCAGGGCAGGGACCTGGGCCGGTGTCTCGATGGCCCGGATCTGCGGATGGACGCCCAGCCCATCGGCCGCCCGCTGCAGCCGGGCGATGTCGCCGATGACGAGAAACGGCGTGCAGGGCCGCGCAGGATCCATTGCCAGCTTGACGATGATCTCGGGCCCGATGCCCAATGGATCGCCCATGGTGATGGCCAGGGGCGCGCTGGCCGGGGTGCTGGCCGAGGGGTTGGCGGAGTTGAGGCTGGAGTGCTTCATGGTTCTTGCTGAAACCTCAATCGATGGGCTTACTTTGCATGAAGATGCTCCAGTAATAAATCGATATAGACTCATCATTCAATTGAGCAATGTTCAACTGAAAGTCCGCTGTTCCACCTGTCTAGAGCCGCCATTGCCATGCCCGCACCCGTCCACATGCCGCCGCTGTCTGCCTTGCGCGCCTTCGAGGCCACGGTGCGCCATGGCAGTGTCTCCAAGGCCGCGCGCGAGCTGCACCTGACCGATGGCGCCGTGAGCCGTGCCGTGCGCGACATGGAGGAGGCGCTGGGCTTTGCGCTGTTCCAGCGCAGCAACCGCAGCATCATTGCCACGCCCACGGCCCGCGTGCTGGCCGAGGAGGTGGCCCTGGCGCTGGAGCGCCTGCGCGGCGCGCTGGGCCGCGCGCGGCAGGCGGCAGGGCCGGACCGGCCGCTGGTGCTGTCGTGCGAGCCCACGTTTTTGATGCGCTGGCTGATTCCGCGTCTGGGTGGTTTGCAGGAAGCGATCGGCACGCAGCGCGAGCTGCGCCTGGTATCGGCCGGCGGCTCCGTGCCCTTTGCGCGCGAGGGCATTGATCTGGCCATACGCCGCGCGGATTTCGACATGGGCGCCGATGTGGTGGCCGAGCCCTTTGTGCAAGAGCGCGTGGGGCCCGTCTGCAAGCCCGCGCTTGCCAAGGCGCTGGCACGCTCAGGGCCGCTGGGCGGGGTGCTGCTGCATACGCAGTCGCGGCCGGACGCATGGCGGCATTGGAGCGAACTGACCGGCGTGCCGCTGCGGGCCGGTCGCGAGGTGCGCTTCGAGCATTTCTACCTGAGCCTGCAGGCCGCCGTGGCCGGGGCCGGCGTCGCCATCGGCCCGCTGGCACTGGTGGCCGATGACCTGGCCAGCGGCACGCTGTGCGCGCCGCGCGGCTTCGTGGCCGATGGCTCGCACTACGTGCTCATGTCGCCCCGGCCGGTGCAGGACGAGGCCAGCTTCGCCCTGGTGCTGGACTGGCTGCGCGCGCAGACCTTGCCGCTGGGCCTGGCGCATGCACAGGCACATGCACAGGCCCCGGCGGCCGGCTGAGCGTCGATCAACCGGGCTCCTGATCGTGCTCCGACAGCTCGCGCCAGTGCGTGCGCGTGAAGGCGTAGGCCGTGTCCAGCGCCGGTGACAGGGTGCGCGCGGCCATGCGCGCCATGCCGTAGCGGCCGCATCGGCGGGGATCGGCGGGCAGGGGCACTTCGGCCATGGCGCCGCTGGCGCGCTCCTTGCGGGTGATGGACAGCACGCCGAACAGCAAGGTGTCCGTGGCCAGGGTCACGCCGCGCAGCAGGTCCAGGTCGTTGCAGTGCAGGGTGAACAGCTTGTCGGGCTCGATGCCCTGGCCCCACAGCTCGGCCATTTGCCGTGTCATGGCCGTGCTCAACGTGGTGGTGGCCAGCGGGTAGCGGCGGATCTCGTCCATGCCGGGGTTTTGCAGCACGGGGTGGCCCGCGCGGCAGACCAGGCCGGCCGGCAGCTCGCCCAGCAGTTCCATCTCCACGTCATCGGCGGCGCGCAGCACGTAGGCGTCGCCGACGATGGCATCGATGGATTCGTTGCGCAGCAGCTGCAGCAATGCGCTGGTGGCACCCATTTCGGCGCGCACCTTCACGCGCGGATGCGCCTGCGCCATGTGGATCAGAAAGGGCTTGAGCAGCAGCGCCGCGGGCGCGGGCGCCACGCCAATGGCGAGCGCGCCTTCCTGGCCGCCGCGCAGCAGCTCCAGGTCACGCCGCAACTGGGTTTCCTCCAGCCGCATGCGGCGTGCGCGCTCGGCCACGAGCTCGCCAAACACCGTCAGCCGGGCGCGCCGCGCGCCCCGGTCGAACAGCTGCGCCCTGAGTTCATCTTCCAGCGCGCGGATGCTGCGGCTCAGCGCCGGCTGGGTCAGGTGCACGGCGCGCGCCGCGTCGGAAAAGGTGCCGTGCTCGACGATGGCCAGCAGGTGCCGCAGCTTCTGTGTATCCATGCGGAGTCCTCATGGTTTGTTGGCAAATTTTTCATTTGAATTATAGGTAGGCGCTTCCTAAGATCGCATCCAGGGACATTGAAATGTTCTATAGAGCGGCCACAACCGCCAACTCTTTCATCGGAGCAAAAGGAGACAAACCATGCTCAAGCTGTTCATCGGCATAGGCATCCCGTACATCGCGGTGATCGGCCTGCTTCCCTGGGTCGCGTCCGTCGATCGCTTCGTGTTGGGCGTGCCCTTCATCTACCTGTGGATCTTCATGTGGTTCGTGCTGACGTCGCTGTGCATGCTCGTGTGCTGGCTGATGTTCGACCGCCACGAAGCCGACGACGCGCAGTCCGCCTGAAGGGAGCACCGCCATGACCACCGCAGTCTTTCTGGGCTTCATCGCGCTGTCCCTGTACCTGGCCATCCGCTCGCGCACGGGCAAGGGTGCGCAGAGCGTGCATGACTTCTTCGTCGCCTCCCGCCAGTTCGGCGCCTACCTGGTGTTCTTCCTGGCCGCCGGCGAGATCTACAGCATCGGCACCATGGTCGGCTTTCCGGGCGGCATCTACGCCAAGGGGCCGACCTATGGCGTCTGGTTCCTGGGCTACATCCTGCTGGCCTATCCGCTGGGCTACTTCCTCGGCCCCATGATCTGGAAGGCGGGGCTGCGGCACAACGCCATCACGCTGCCGGACCTGTTCAAGGGCCACTTCGGCAGCCGTGCGCTGGAGCTGATCGTGGCCGGCTCGGCCATCCTGTTCCTGCTGCCCTGGGGCCAGCTGCAGTTCACGGGGCTGGTGGCCGCGCTCAAGGGCCTGGGATGGAATTTCCAGCCGCTGCACCTGCTGCTGATCTCGGCGGGCCTGGCCTTCACCTACATCGCCATCTCGGGGGTGCGCGCCTCGGCCTATATCGCCATCCTCAAGGACATCCTGATGGTGGTGGCCATCATCGCCACGGGCGTGGCCGTGGGCTGGCATGCGGGCGTGGGCGATGTGTTCACCGCCGCCAGCGCCAAGGTCAGCAACCACATGACCGATACGCAGCTGCGCTTTTCCATGAGCACCATGCTGTTCCAGGCGCTGGGCTTCTACATGATGCCGTTCGCCGTGCAGAACTTCTTCACGGCCAAGAGTTCGCACACCATTCGCCGCACCCAGATCGCCATGCCGCTGTACATGCTGATGTACCCCTTCCTGGTGCTGGCCTCGTACTACGCCATCAGCCAGAACCTGCAGCTGGCATCGCCCAACGAGGCCTTCTTCGCGGCTGCCGTGCGACTGCTGCCCGACTGGCTGCTGGGCCTGGTGGCCGCAGGCGCCGCGCTGTCGGGCCTGCTGGTGCTGGCGGGCATCTGCCTGGCCATCGGCCCCATCGTGGCCCGCAACCTGCTGCCCGGCCTGCCCGAGGCCAAGCAAAAGCAGGGCGCCAAGGTGGTGATCGTCATCTACCTGGTGCTGTCCATCGTGATGACGCTGCTCACGCCCAACCTGATGCTGACGCTGATCAACACCACCTACTACGGCGTGACGCAGTTCTTCCCCGGAATGATGGCCATCCTCTTCGGCTGGCGCATCCGGCCCATGGCCGTTGCCCTGGGCATTGCCTGCGGCCAGGCGCTGGCCATTGCGCTGTACATCCAGCAGCCGGATTTCGGCGGCATCAACCTGGGCTTCATCAGCCTGGCGCTGAACCTGCTGGTCACGGCCATCGTCCACTATCTGCCGGGTGCCGCGCGCGTCAAGGCCGCCTGAAAAAGACCACCACCATGAACCACGACGAGAACGCGCGCACGCAGGTCTTTGTGGCGCGCACCATCCTCACCATGAACCCGGCCCAGCCGCAGGCCACCCATGTGGCCGTGCAGGGCGGCCGCATCTTGGCCGTTGGCCAGGAGGCCGACATGGCTGCCTGGCCCGAGGCCGAGCGCATCGACCGCCTGTGCGACAAGGTCCTCATGCCCGGCCTGATCGAGGCGCACAGCCACCTGATGGAAGGCGCCATGTGGGAGGCCGTGTACCTGGGCTACTTCGATCGACGCGATCCCGAGGGCCGCCTGTGGCCCGGCCTGCGCACGCTGGACGCCGTGCTGGCGCGCCTGGCCGAGGCCGAGCGTGCCCTGCCCGATGCGCAGGCCACGCTGCTGGCCTGGGGCTTCGATCCCATCCTCTTCGGCAGCAGCCGGCTGTCGGTGCGCGAGCTGGACCGTGTCTCCGCCACACGGCCCATCGTCATCCTGCATGCCAGCGTGCACCTGATGAACGTGAACTCGGCCATGCTGGCGCTGGCCAGCATTGACGAGGACACCGACATCGACGGCATCCACAAGGACGCCGAGGGCCAGCCCACGGGCGAGCTGCAGGAATTCGCCGCCATGTACCCCGTGCAGAAGGTGATCGGCAGCGCGCTGTCGCTGGCCGCCGCCGAGCAGCGCGAGGCGATCTGGAAGTTCGGCCGCGTGGCCCAGCTCGCGGGCGTGACCACGGCCACCGACCTGGTCAGCGATCTCTCGCCCCAGGGCCTGGCCGCGCTGCGCGAAGTCACGGGCGACGCGGCCTATCCGCTGCGCATCGTCCCGGCCTTCGCGCCGCAGCGCAACCCGGAAGGCGGTGCCGCGCGCGTGCATGCTGCAGCGGCGTCCTCGGCCAGCGACAAGCTGCAGTTCGGCCCCGTCAAGTTCATCGTGGACGGCTCCATCCAGGGCTTCACCGCGCGCCTGCGCGCTCCCGGCTATGCGGGCGGGCAGCCCAACGGCCTGTGGCTGATTCCTCCGTCGCAGCTGCCCGCGCTGTTCGAGCCCTTCCACCTGGCCGGTCTGCAACTGCACATCCACACCAACGGAGACGAGGCCACCGAGGTGGTGCTGGATGTGATCGAGGACCTGCTGGCCAGGCACCCGCGCGCCGACCATCGCCACACCCTGCAGCACTGCCAGCTGGCCAGCAGCGCCCAGCTGCAGCGCGCCGCGCGCCTGGGAATGTGTGTCAACTTCTTCTCCAACCATCTCTATTACTGGGGCGATGCCCACGCCGAGCAGACCGTGGGCATGCAGTGGGCCTCGCGCATGAATGCAGCGGGCACGGCGCGGCGCCTGGGCATGGATTTCGCCATGCATTCCGATGCGCCCATCACCCCTATCCACCCCCTGTTCACCGCCTGGTGCGCGGTGCAGCGCGAAACCGCTTCAGGCCGCGTGCTGGGCGAGGCCGAGCGCCTGTCGGTGGACGACGCCCTGCATGCCATCACCATGGGCGCGGCCCGCACCCTGAAACTGGAGCAGCGCGTGGGCAGCATCGAGCCCGGCAAGCTGGCGGACTTCGCCGTGCTGGAGGACGATCCCCGCGCGGTGGCGCCAGCGGCCCTCAAGGACGTGAAGGTCTGGGGCACCGTGCTGGGCGGCCGCATCTTCCCCGCGCCCGGGTCAGCGCCATGAGCACGCCGGCCGCCGCGGCGCAGCGGGCGCCCGTTCCCATGGTCGTCGTGGGCGGCTACCTGGGCGCGGGCAAGACCACCTTGCTCAACCGGCTGCTGGAGCGCGCCGATGGCCTGCGCGTGGCCGTGCTGGTCAACGACTTCGGCGAGATCAACATCGACGCCGCCCTGATCCGCACGCGCAGCAGCGACGTGCTGCAGCTGGAAAACGGCTGCATCTGCTGCTCCATCGGCGGCCGGCTGGCCGAAGCCCTGGCCGCCGTGGGCGCGCGGCCTGACCGACCGGACCTGCTGGTCATCGAGGCCAGCGGCGTCTCCGACCCCGTGCGCATCGCCCAGGTCGGCATGCTCGACCCCGCACTGCAGCTCAACGCCATCCTGGTGGCGGTGGATGTCCAGGACGTCGATGAGCAACTTTGCGACCCGCTGGTCGGCGACATGGTCCGCCGCCAGATCTCGGGCGCGACGGCGCTGGTGCTGACCAAGGCCGATCTGGCCGGCGCATGTGCCACCGAAAAGGTGGCCGCGCGCGTGGCCGGCATGGCGCCCGGTGCCGTGGTGCTGGCTGCCCGACATGGCGAGATACCGCTGGCCGTGTTCATTGATGCGGCTGCCTCGCCACGCCGCCCGCAAGGCCTGCTGCAAGCGGGCGGCTCCTGGAAAAGCCAGGCCGGGAACATGGCCGGCATGGCCGAAGTGGGCAGCTTTTCCTACGCAACGCGCCGCTGCTTTGACCGGCAGCGGTTGCGGCAGGCGCTGCGTACGCTGCCTGTCCCCCTGTTGCGGGCCAAGGGCATCGTGCGGTTGGGCGGGCAGGACAGCGTCCAGGAAGTCCACGTGGTGGGTGGGCGCTTGCGCATTGCCAGCCTGCATGGGGCCAGGGTCTCGGAGTCCGTGTTTGTCTTCATTGGCTGTTTCACGGCGATGGGGCGGGAGGCGATACTCCGCTGTCTTGAGGGAGCCCTGGCCGCGCCATGAAGACAACTTTGGCGGTGTCGAAATTTTTGGAATTTTGGATTTCGGGCCAAAAAAACGTATTAGAATTTAGGTCTTCTAGGGGAGTCGCCAAGTTGGTAAAGGCACCGGATTTTGATTCCGGCATGCGAGGGTTCGAGTCCTTCCTCCCCTGCCAGATAGACAAAGGCCCTGACAGTTTTGCTGTCAGGGCTTTTTTGTTTTCGGGCTGCAGGCCAGGCTCAGGCCGCAGCCAAGTGTGAGTCGGCACTTGCCATGGCGGCGTTGAGCGTTGCGCGTATGCCCTGCGCATAGGGCGTCTTGGCGATGGGGCCCAGCAGGGCGTGCAGGGCGGAGTCCTCCATGATCAGCGGATCGGTCAGCAGGTAGTGCATCTCGGCCAGCTCGCGCATGAAGGGGTTGAACAGGCCGGCCAGGCGCAGCGCGGTCTTTCCTGCAACGCGCAGCTTCAACGGCCTGCCGGTCAGGCGTTCGATCTCCGAGACGACGTCGCGCTGCGTGATCGCCCCCGCGCCGGCGAGGTGCCAGACCTTGCCGAAAGCCTGCGGCGTGCCGATCAGGCGCGCCACGACGGGGCCCACATCGGGCACATAGACAAACTCATGCGGCCGGTCCAGCGGGCCGACCATGTCGGCCCGGCCGCCACGGGCCGCCGCCTCGAAGGCTCCGTGCAGCAGGCTGTTGTGCACGCCCGGGCCGTAGAAGTCGGGCAGGCGCAGTACGGCGGCCTCGATGCGGCCCTGTGCGTGGGCCTGCAGCAGCAGGTCTTCCTGCGCCTTGCGCATGCGTCCCTTGAAGGTATGCGGGTTGCGTGGATGGTCTTCCTTCACGGCATGGGCCTGCGCCTTTCCATAGGGATAGACGGTGCCGATCAGTACGATGCGGCGCACGCCGGCGGCAATGGCGCCGTCCAGCGTCCTGCGCATGAGCTCGGGATGCAATGCGAACTGCCAGTAGTTCACGCCCACCAGGTAGACCAGCGTGTCCACGCCGTGGGCGGCAGCCTCGACGGAGCCGGTGCTGTCCGGGTTCCAGGGGACGATCTCGGCCAGCGGGTCGGCGCCGAAGGTCTGGCGCAGGCTGGCTGCGTTGCGGCCGACTACGCGGTAGGCGCGGCCCTGTTGTCTGAGCGCGGTGGCCAGGCTCTGGCCGATGGCGCCTGCGGCGCCGAAGAGTGCAATGGATGGCATGGGCTGGGTCCTGTGGTGACAGCCTCAGTGTCAGCAACCCGCTGCAAAAAGAAAATTGCCTAGAATTCTCTGGTGTCCATGCATAAATGAATGGATGAGTGATGTCGGAACCCCACTGGGAGTGGTATCGCAGTTTTTTGCAGGTGCTGGAGTCCGGGTCGCTGTCAGCGGCGGGCCGGGCCATGGGTGTGGCGCAGCCGACCGTGGGCCGGCACATCGACGGGCTGGAGTCGGCGCTGGGCCTGCAACTGTTCACCCGCTCATCCGATGGCTTCGCGCCCACGGAGGCGGCCTACGAGCTTCAGCCCTATGCAGCCAGCATGGCCGCGACGGCGGCCGCGCTGCGCCGCGTGGCGGCCAGCCATGGCTCGGGCGTGCGCGGCACGGTGCGGCTGACGGCCAGCGAGGTGGTGGGCGTGGAGGTGCTGCCGCCTGTGCTTGCGCAATTGCGCGCGGCACACCCTGAACTGGGCATCGAGCTGGTGCTGTCCAACGCGGTGGACGACCTGTTGCGCCGCGAGGCCGACGTGGCCGTGCGCATGTTCCGGCCGCAGCAGGAGGCGCTGGTGGCACGCCATATCGGCGCCATTGAGCTGGGGCTGCATGCCCATGAAAGCTATCTGTCCGCACGCGGCGTGCCGGAATCGCTGGAGGACCTGGCCGGGCATTCGCTCATCGGCTTCGACCATGAAAGCGCCCTGATCCGAAAGATGCAGCAGCAGTTTCCCATGCTCACGCGCGAAGGCATGGCGCTGCGCTCGGACAGCGACCTGGCCCAGTTGGGCGCCATCCGCGCGGGCTTTGGCATTGGCGTGTGCCAGTCGGCATTGGCGGCCCGGGAGCCGGGCCTGGTGCGGGTGCTGCCCCAGGCGTTTTCATGGAAGCTCGATACCTGGGTGGCCATGCACGAGGACCTGCGCAAGAGCGAGCGCTGCGCCGTGGTCTTCAAGGCCGTGGCCCAGGCGCTGACGGCCTATGCCAGAGGCGGTGCCTGACGCCCGGCACCCAGGGGCACTTGTGCTTCAGCCGGCGTGCAGCAGGCAGGAGCGCGCGAGATGGCGCAGCGTGGACTTTCTGCGCTGGGTGGCGACAAAGGACTGGCAGTTGTGGGCGATGTAGGCGGCCATGACCACGGTCAGGCTGGCGATGGCCCACAGCGGAATGGGCAGCAGGGAATCGAGCAGCACCGCGCACACGGCCAGCATCGACAGGCAGGGCAGCAGCCGCAGCAGGGCGGCTTGCCGGGGTTGCTGATTGCGCAGCAGGGTGAGGATTTGGGTGGCGGTCAGCCTGCGGAATCTGCCGGCTTGCTTGCGAAAAACGTTCACGGCGCGGAAGGGCGTTGATGTGGATCAAAAATTTGTGTGCAAATGTATCATCTTGGTGCATGCCCATCAAGCGATGTGTGGCGCCATGACAAAGGCCCGCGCAGGGCGGGCCTCTTGCGGCAATGCCTGTGCAGGCGTCAGCGCATCTCGATCTCGATGGCGATCAGCACGAAGGCTGCCATCCACAGCGTCTCCACCACCAGCAGTGCAAAAGGCCGCCAGCCGGCCTGGGCCAGTTGCTGGAACGAGGTCTTCAGGCCCAGGGCCGCAATGGCCAGCACCAGGCAGTTGCGCGACAGGTCGCTCAACTGGTGCTGCAGGCCCGGCGGCACCCAGCCCAGCGAGTTGATGGCCACCAGCGCCACGAACACCCACAGGAACCAGGGCACCAGGCCCGGCTTCTTGCCGTGGTGCTGCTCGGCCGCTGCCTCGCGCTGGCGCTTGAACAGGGCCGAGACCATGACCACCACCACGGCCAGCATGGACACGCGGAACAGCTTGACGATGGTGGCGTAGTCGCCCGTGGCCTGGTCGATGGTGTAGCCCGCGCCCACCACCTGGGCCACATCGTGGATGGTGCCGCCGATGAACAGGCCCGCCAGCTCGGGCGGCAGATGCAAGGCGCGCGCCACCAGCGGATACAGCACCATGGCGGCCGTGGACAGCACGGTGACCGTGACCACCACGGTGAGCGTGAAGCGGTCGCTGTCCTTGTCGCGCGGCAGCACCGACGAGATGGCCAGCGCCGCCGAGGCGCCGCAGATGGCCACCGCGCCGCCCGACAGCACGCCCTGCGGCCGCGTCAGGCCCAGGCGCCGGCCCAGCAGCGTGCCGCACAGCAGCGTGGTGACCACGGCCGCGATGACGATCAGCGCCGTGGTCCAGCCCAGGCCCGCGATCTGCGTGGCCGTGATGCGCGCGCCCAGCAGGCCCACGCCCAGGCGCAGCACGCCGCGCGCGCAGAACTCGATGCCCGGCTTGGCGCGCGCGTCCTGGCTCAGGAAGTGGAAGGCCACGCCGAAGAACAGCGCGAACAGCAGCTGCGGCCCGCCATGCAGCGTGGAGACGAAGGTCGCCGCCAGCGCGATCACGCCCGACAGGCCCGTGCCGGGCAGGAGCCTGAGCCACTGCAGCATGCGCGGCACGGGCGCCTGCGCAGCCACCTGTGCTTGGACCTGGCTCATGACTGCTCCTTGCCGCCCGCCGCGCTGGCCAGCACGGCCAGCGCGCAGGACGCAATGCGGCTGGCCACCGAGTCCGAACGGCTGGTCAGCACGATGGGCACGCGCATGCCCAGCACCAGGCCCGCGCATTCGGCGTCGGCCATGTAGACCAGCTGCTTGTAGATCATGTTGCCGGCCTCCAGGCTGGGCACCAGCAGCACGTCGGGCTGGCCGGCTACATCGGAGACGATGCCCTTGTGATGCGCCGAGCGCAGCGAGATGGCGTTGTCATAGGCCAGCGGCCCGTCGAGGATGGCGCCGCTGATCTGCCCCCGGTCGGCCATCTTGCACAGCGCGGCCGCGTCGATGGTGCCGGGAATGGCGGGGTTGACCGTCTCCACCGCCGAGAGCACGGCCACGCGCGGCCGGGCAATGCCGATGGCACGGGCCAGGTCGATGGCGTTCTGCGCAATATCGCGCTTGTCCATCAGCGTGGGGAAGATGTTGACCACGCAATCGGTCATCAGCAGCGGGCGCTCGAAGCCCGGCAGGTCCATCACGAACACATGGCTGGCGCGGCGGCTGCCGCGCAGGCCGGCCTCGCGCGCCACGGCAGCGCCCAGCAACTCGTCGCTGTGCAGGCTGCCCTTCATCAGCGCGCGGGCCTGGCCGCTGCCGCACAGCGCCGCCGCCTGGGCAGCCGCCGCGCGTGGATCGTCGGCGGTGGAATGGATGGACGCGCCCGCCAGGTCCAGCCCGGCTGCCTGGGCCGCCGCCCGGATGCGTGCCTCGGGGCCGACCAGCAGCGGCGTGATCAGGCCCGCCTGCGCGGCCTGCATGGCGGCCTGCAGCGAGCCTGCATCGCAGGGATAGGCCACGGCCACAGGAATGGGGCCTTGCGCCTTGGCCTGGTCGAGCAAGTGCTGGAGATGGGGACGGGGCGTGGCGGGCGCATCGTCGGCGGCCACGGCAAGTGAAAGTGGGGGGACCATGAAAGCTCCTGCGGGAAAGTACAGGGCCCGGCGCGAGCAACGCAGGGAATCTGGGAATCGGCTTTCGAGGGCCTTGCGCTTCACCCAGGCGCATGAAACCGGCGCGGCCCATCCCAGGGACACCGAGGAAGGGCCGCCCCGCACCGAGGGTGTCGTCCCCCTCCCCAGCGCAGCGGGTAGAGAGGGGGAAGGCGCGTCAGCGCCTCAGGGGGTTAGACAAAGTCCTTGTACTTTTCGAGGAAGCGCACGGGCTTGGAGAGCGCATCGCGGCGGAACGGGTCACCCAGTTCGCGCGTGCACATCACCTCGATCACGCAGGTCTTGCCGTGGTTCATCTGCAGGTCGATGGCCTTCTTCAGCGCCGGGCCCACGTCCTCGATCTGGTCGACCACGATGCTCTCGGCGCCCATGGCGCTGGCAATGGCTGCGAAGCTCTCGCTTTCCAGCTCGCCGGCCACGAAGCGGCGGTTGTAGAAGTCCACCTGGTTCTTCTTCTCGGCGCCCCACTGGCGGTTGTGGAAGACCACGGCCGTGACGGGAATGTCATGGCGCACGGCGGTCATGATCTCCACCATGCTCATGCCCCAGGCGCCGTCGCCGGCGTAGGCGATGGCCGGGCGGTCGGGCGCCGCGCACTTGGCACCGATGATGGTGGGCAGGGCATAGCCGCAGTTGCCGAAGCTCATGGGCGCGAAGAAGCTGCGCGGCTCGTCGAAGCGCAGGTAGCTGTTGGCCACGGAGTTGATGTTGCCGATGTCGGTGGAGACCATCACGCGCGGCGGCATGGCCTTTTCCAGCTCGCGCAGCACCTGGCGCGGGTGCAGGTACTTGCCGCCCGTGGGCGTGCGCTCGCCCTTGGCCTCTTCGATCATGTCCAGGCTGTAGGGGTCGCGCTCATGCGTCCACTCGTCCAGCTCCTTTTCCCAGGCCGCCTTCTCGGTGGCGATGGTGTCGGCGCGCGCGGCCTTGGTGGCGTCGCAGGCCAGGGTCTGGCCCTGCAGGCGGCGGCCCAGCTCGCGTGCCACGGCCTTGGCGTCGCCGTGGATGCCCACCGAGATCTTCTTGACCAGGCCCAGGTTGGTGTGGTCGGCCTCGACCTGGATGATCTTGGCGTTCTTGGGCCAGTAGTCCATGCCGTGCTGGGGCAGGGTGCCGAAGGGGCCCATGCGCGAGCCCAGCGCGATCACCACGTCGGCCTGGGCGATGAGCTTCATCGCGGCCTTGGAGCCCTGGTAGCCCAGCGGGCCGGCCCACAGCGGGTGCTTGGCGGGGAAGGCGTCATTGCGCAGATAGCCCGTGACCACGGGGGCGCCCAGGCGCTCGGCCAGCTGCCTGCACTCCTCGACCGCATCGCCCATGACCACGCCGCCGCCGGCCAGGATCACGGGGAACTTGGCCGTGGCCAGCAGTTCCGTGGCGGCCTGCAGGCTGTTTTCGCCGCCCGAGCCGCGTTCCACGCGCATGGGCTTGGGGATTTCGCACTGCACTTCGCCGTAGAAATAGTCGCGCGGGATGTTCAGCTGGGTGGGACCCATCTCGGAGATGGCGCGGTCAAAGCAGCGGGCCGTGAACTCGGCCATGCGCTTGGGGTTGCAGACATGGCCCTGGTACTTGGTGAACTCCTGGAACATGGGCAGCTGGTTGGCTTCCTGGAAGCCCCCCAGGCCCATGCCCATGGTGCCGGTCTCGGGCGTGATCATGACCACGGGGCTGTGGGCCCAGTAGGCGGCAGCAATGGCGGTCACGCAGTTGCTGATGCCGGGGCCGTTCTGGCCGATCACCACGCCGTGGCGGCCCGAGACGCGCGCATAGCCGTCGGCCATGTGGGCCGCGCCCTGCTCGTGCACCACGGGGATCAGGCGAATGCCGGCGGGCGCGAAGATGTCCATGGCATCCATGAAGGCCGAGCCCATGATGCCGAACATCTCCGTGACGCCGTTGGCCACGCAGGTCTCCACAAAGGCTTCGGAAGGGGTCATCTTCTGGACGCCTTCGACCACCGTACGATTGTTGGCTGCAGTCATGTTGTCTCCTTGAAAATGGAACTTTAAGTTCCGAAAAAAGAAATTACGGCGCAAGTCTAGGTGTGATTTCGCCTGGATGTCAAACAAATTTCTTTTTTCGGAACAAATTGACTCGAAAAATTGAAAAACATATGATGGCCAACACCATGAACACCCGAGACCCTGTCCCTGCCCGTATCGATGGCGATACCCCCAACCTGCGGCTGTTCGCGCTGCTGGAGGCCATTGCGCAGAAGAACGAGCCCTTCACGCTGCAGACCATGGTCGAGGAGACAGGCCTGCCCAAGCCCACCATGCACCGCATGCTCCAGCAGCTCGAAGGCGCGGGCATCCTGCAGCGCGAGGGCAACGGACGGCACTACGGCACGGGCCGGCGCCTGATGCGGCTGGCCGAAAGCGTGCTGCTCAACAACACCACGCATGGCGCGCGCCACGCGGTGCTGGCGCAACTGGTGCGCGACATCGGCGAGAGCTGCAACATCACCGCCTTCTCGGGCAGCGAGGTGCTCTACCTGGACCGGGTGGAAACGCCCGCGCCGCTGCGCTTTTATCTGCACCCGGGCTCGCGCGTGCCGGCCCATTGCTCGGCCACGGGCAAGCTGTTCCTGAGCCAGATGGCGCCCGCGCAGCGCAGGCGGCTGCTGTCGGCCGTGCCGCTGGAAGGCTTCACGGCCAATACGTTGACGACCTTTGACGCGCTGGACGCCGAGCTGGACCAGGTGCGCGCCCAGGGCCATGCCTTCGACAACGAGGAATTCCTTCCCGGCCTGCTGTGCCTGGGCGTGCTCGTGCCCTCCATCCAGGGCGGTCCCTCGAACATGGGGCTGGCCGTGCAGGCGCCCATCTTGCGTTTCACGCGCGAACGGGCGCTGTCCTTTCTTCCCCAACTGCGCGCGGCGGCCGAGGCGATTGCGCGCATCAACGACGAAGTCCCCCCGGGAGCCCCTGACGATGACTGAGCTGACCCTGATGCATCCCACGCGCACGCTTGGCGTGCGCGAGACCTTCGGCCTGGACACCGACATGCAGGTGCCGGCCTTTGCCGAACGCAGCGAGCATGTGCCGGCCGTGGACCCGGCCTACCGCTTCAACCCGCAGGCCACGCTGGCCATCCTGGCGGGCTTTGCGCACAACCGGCGCGTGGTCATCCAGGGGCTGCACGGCACGGGCAAGTCCACCCATATCGAGCAGGTGGCGGCGCGGCTGAACTGGCCCTGCGTGCGCGTCAACCTCGACGGCCACATCAGCCGGCTGGACCTGGTGGGCAAGGACGCCATCGTGCTGCAGGAGGGGCGCCAGGTCACGCAGTTCCAGGAAGGCATCCTGCCCTGGGCGCTGCAGCGGCCCGTGGCCCTGGTCTTCGATGAATACGACGCGGGCCGGCCCGACGTGATGTTCGTCATCCAGCGCGTGCTCGAACGCGAGGGCAGCTTCACCCTGCTGGACCAAAAGCGCGTGCTCCAGCCGCATGCGCAGTTCCGCCTCTTCGCCACCATGAACACCCTGGGCCAGGGCAACCTCAGCGGCCTGTACCACGGCACGCAGATGCTCAACCACGCCCAGCTCGACCGCTGGAACCTGGTCACCAGCCTGGACTACCTGGCACCGGCCGAGGAAGCCGCCATCGTGCTGGCGCGCGTGCCGCAGTTGGCCACGCCGCAGGGGCGCGAGCAGGTGGCCGCCATGGTGGCGCTGGCCGCGCTCACGCGCAAGGGCTTTGCGGTGGGCGACCTGTCGCTGCTGATGTCGCCGCGCACCGTCATCACCTGGGCCGAGAACGCGCAGATCTTCCATGACCTGCGGCTGGCCTTCGAGCTGTCCTTCCTCAACAAGTGCGAGCCGGCCGAGCGGGCCATCGTGGCCGAGTACTTCCAGCGCTGCTTCGGCCAGGAACTGGCGCTGCGCGACGAGCCCGCCCATGCCTGCTGAGGCATCCCCCTCGCTGGCGCGCATGGAGGCCTGGGGCGGCGCGCTGCTGCGCGCCATGGCGGGCGATGCCTCGCTGCAATGGAGCGGGCAGACGCTGTACCGGGGCACGGCGCCCGTGGTGCTGGCAGCGGCCCACCAGGCCGATGTGCCGGCCCGATTGGCCGACCAGCGCGGCCTGCTCGACGGTGCCAGCCTGCGCCTGCGCCTGAGCGATGCCGCGCTGCACGCGCGCCACCTGCCCGGCGACCCGGTGGAGCGGCTGGTGTTCGAGCTGCTGGAGCAGTTGCGCGTGGAAAGCCTGGCGCCCGAGGAATGGCCCGGCGCACGCGCCAACCTGCATGCGCGCTTTGTGCACTGGAGCCAGGCCTTTGCCGATTCGGGCCTGACCGAAAGCAGCCTGGGCATCCTGCTGTTCACCGTGGCGCTGACCGCCTGGAGCCGCCTGGGCGGACATGAGCCGCCCGATGCCCTGGCCGACCTGGCCGAGGCCACGCGCGCCGGCCTGTCCGCGCAACTGGGCGCGCAGTGGGCCCTGCTGCGCCGCCACCGGCAGGACCAGCAGGCCTTCATTGCGCCGGCCCTGGCCATCAGCCGCTGGGTGGGCCAGGCCGTGCGGTCAGCCCAGGAAGAGGCGCCGCGCGGCGCTGGCGGGCCGCGCCGGCGGGGCAGCTTCGCGCTGCCGCTGCACTTTGAATCGCAAAGCCTGGATGCGCCGCCCGTGGCGCTCAGCGGCGACAGCCGCGCCTGGGCCGGCTCGGCCCACAGCTACCGCGTGTTCACGCGCGCCTATGACCGCGAGGCGCAGGCGGCCGAGCTGATCCGCGCCGCGCAACTGGCCGAGTTCCGCGAGCAGATGGATGAGGAACTGGCGCGCAGCGGCTTGCATGCGGGCCGGCTGGCCCGCCACCTGCAGCAGCGCCTGGCCGTGCCGCGCCACGACGGCTGGCAGTTCGGCCTGGAGGATGGGCACCTGGATGCAAGCCGGCTGGCGCAACTGGTCAGCGATCCGCAGCAGCGCGCCATCTTCAGGAACGAGCTGCCGCGCCCCGTCAGCGATGCGGCCGTGGCCATCCTGCTGGACTGCTCGGGCTCGATGAAGGCGCATGCGCGCCCGCTGTCCCTGCTGGTGGACCTGCTGGGCCGCGCGCTGTCCATGGCCGGCGTGCCGGTGGACGTGCTGGGCTTTTCCACCCAGGCCTGGAACGGCGGCCGCGCCCGCCGCGACTGGCAGCGCGCGGGCCAGCCCCACATCCCGGGCCGGCTCAACGAGCGGCTGCACATCGTCTTCAAGGACGCCGCCAGACCCTGGCGCCACGCCCGCCACGGCATTGCCGCATTGCGCAGGCCCGACCTCTTTCGCGAGGGCGTGGACGGCGAGGCCGTGGAATGGGCCTGCGAGCGGCTGCTGGCGCGGCCCGCGCAGCGCCGCATCCTGCTCGTCATCTCGGACGGCTGCCCCATGGACACGGCCACGCACCAGGCCAACGACGAGCACTACCTGGACCAGCACCTGCGCCAGGTCATCGCCCGGCACGAGCGCGCGGGCGATGTTCAGATCCGCGCGCTGGGCGTGGGCCTGGACCTGGGCGTGTTCTACCGGCGCAGGCTGGCCGTGGACCTGCGCGAGCAGATCGATGAGGCCTTGCTGATGGACGTGGCGGAGTTGATCTGCCGGCCGTGATGCCGGCCTGCTAGCGGCGTCGCTCAGCGACCATTTCGTCCGGGCAGGACGGCAGATCTAGCGGATCTGCGCGACAAAGTCGCTCACCAACTGCGCAAACTCCGCGGGCATTTCCACGGCACTCAAATGCGCGGCGGGCAGCGACACCAGCTGCGCGCCCGGAATCTGCGCCTGCATGTCTTCGGACAGGGAAGGTGGCGTGGCCTCGTCGCGGCTGCCTGCAATGACCAGCGCGGGGCAGGCGATGCGCCGGTTGCTCTCGCGCAGATCGATGCCGCCCACGGCCGCACAGGCCGCCGCATAGGGCGCGGCCGCCGTGGCCTCCAGCCCGGTGCGCAAGGCTGCCACTCGGGCGGCCTGCCCGGCGCGGAATTCGGGCGTGAACCAGCGCTGCATGGCGCCATCGGCAATCGCGGCCACGCCCTGGGCGCGCACCGTGGCAATGCGCGCCTGCCAGCCTGCGCGCGCGGCCTCGTCGTAGTAGCTGGCCGAATTGGCGATGGTGATGCTGCGCACCAGCGCCGGATGGCGCGCGGCCAGGGCCTGGGCCGTCATGCCGCCCATGGACAGGCCCACGAAGTGCACCGGCCCCTGGCCCAGCGCCTCGATCACGCCAGCGGCGTCGTCTGCCAGGTCGTTCATGTCGAAGGCCTCGCCGATGGCGGGCGAGCGGCCATGGCCCCGGTGGTCGTAGCGCACCACGGTGAAGCGGTCTTCCAGCGCCTGGGCCACGCCGTCCCACATCTGGAGGTCACAACCGAGCGCGTGGCTCAGAACGAGGGCCGGGCCTTGGCCCTGCTGCACAACATGGAGTTTCGACATGGCGGTCACTGCTTGGGGAAAAGGCGATTATGGGATGGCCGGTGCAGGCTGGCGGATACGGATACCACGCATATCCGGCATCCGGCCAAGGCGCGGCGATGGCAGCGCTCAGGCCACCCTGTCCCAGAACTGCAACTGTGCCGACCCCGGCGCGATCAGTTCCAGATAGTCCTGGCAGGCCGGATCGAACGGCCCCTGGCCCCACTTGCTGCACAGCTGGTGGGCGCGGCCGGCGCTATCGGCCAGCACCACGTCGGCATACAGGCCGGGGTCGTGGGCGCTGCGCATCACGCCATGGGCCGTGAAGCCGGGCTCATTCCGGTACAGGCCATCGGCCATGCGGTGCGCGGCGGTGGCCAAGGCATGGGAATCGGCGCCGGGGCGCAGCCGGAACAACGAGAACTCCATGCCCTGCGGCAGCCCATGTTCCCCGCCGTGGCTGAACACGCTGGCGCCCAGCAAGGGAGGATGCTCCACGCGCATCAGCCCGAAGTAGGCCGCGCAGGCAGCCGACCGGCCGGCCTGCGCCAGGGCGGCACGGGCAGCCTCCTGTGATTGCCAGGTGACGACATCCGCATAGCGCCCCTGGCCCAGCTGGACCAGATGGCGTGACAGGCATCCGCCCTGCACATCCAGGAACTGGTGCTGCATGGCGCTGGCGGCTTGCAGCAGGGTGTTTTCCGTCACACCGGGCAGCAGGCTGAACGCTGCCCATTCGATGACTTGCATGGCATTTCTCCGTGGATTGAACATGCCGCCCATGGTCCCTGCATCGCTGCCATTCAATGGCTGTCAATTGCGCCATGATGCCGGCCATGAAACCGCGCACGCTGCCCGCCCGTCTGTCCCGGCTTGACGCCCTTTCCCAGCGCCTGTCCGATGGCGCCGTGCACGGCGTGGCGGCGCTGTCCGAGGAACTGGCCGTCAGCCAGCGCACGCTGGCGCGCGACCTGTCGTTGCTCAGGCAGCAGGGCTGGGAGCTGGACAGCTCCTCGGGCAGGGGCGGCGGTGTCCGCGTGGTCCATCGCTGGCCCTCCGGCCGCGTGACCCTGCGGGGTGACGACGCACTGGAGCTGCTGATGTCCCTGGCGCTGTCGGAAGCCCTGGGCCTGTCGCTGGCGGGGCGTCATGGCGAACTGCGCCGCCAGTTCGCGCGCTGCTTTGCGCCGGCCGATCGCGCAGATATCGCGCAACTGCGCCAGCGCATCCGCGTGGCCTCGCCGGTGTCCGTCGAAGTCCAGGCTTCGCTGCGCGAGCGTGCGCAGGGCGTGGAGGCGCGCGCCAGCGTCTACCAGGCATTTGCACAGCAATGGATGCTGGCCTTGACCTACCTGGACGGACGCCAGCGCCGCAGCGAGCGTGTGGTGGAGCCGCAATGTCTGCTGCTGGCCTGGCCGTTCTGGTACCTGCTGGCCTGGGACTGCGAGCGCGAGGGCGTGCGCACCTTCCGGCTGGACCGCATCGTGCAGGCGCGTCGCGGCGGACAGCGCTTTCAGGTGCGCGACCCGGCCCGGTTTTGGGCCGCCTGCGACGAGGTCGGCGTGGCCCTGTGACGGCCTGCCCCCATAATCCCCAGCCATGCAAGCCCTGCGCAACTCCGTCCCGCTGGCCCGCTTGGTCATGGCGTGGTTCGCGCTGACGCTGGGCCTGGCCATTGCATCGCCCCTGGTGCACCCCCAGGCCATGGAGCTGGTCTGCACGGCTGGCGGCAGCGTCAGGCTGGTCGTGGTCAACGGTGAAGAAGGACAGGCGGTGTCTGCCCAGCATTCGCTGGACTGCCCGCTGTGCCTGGCGGTGACGCCGCCGCCGGCGCATGTCCCTCCCTCCTGGGCGCAACTGCAGCCGATGGGCCGCGCGCTGCAGCCCATCGTCTCTGCCCGCATTGCCTCCCTGGTCGGCGCGCCGCTGCCGCCGCGCGGGCCTCCCTTGTTGCTGTTGATCGCCTGAGCCCTTGGCTGCTTGCAGCGCTGTCCTGCGCTGTCTGGCCGCTGGCCTGTCTCAGAACATTGCCGCACCGGCCGGGCGCAGCCTTGGCGGTGCGGCTTCGCCAAGATTCCACGCAGGGATGCCATGTTCCGTTTCGATTGCCATGCGGCGCCGCAGCGCGCCGCCGATTTTTCTTCGACCCTCCCATCCGTTGCTTGCGTCGCCCTGTCTCGCCGTGCCTGCCTTGGCGGCGGCCTGGCCGCACTGGCGCTGCTGGCCGGCTGCAAGCCCGCCGCCGTACCGTTCAAGGGCATAGACCTGACCGGCGCCCAGTACGGCCGGGACTTCCGCCTGCGCGATGCCGATGGCCGCGAGCGCACGCTGGCCGACTTCAAGGGCCAGGCCCTGATGGTCTTTTTCGGCTTCACCCAATGCCCCGATGTCTGCCCCACGGCGCTGACGCGCGCCCTGGAAATACGCCAGCTGCTGGGGCCCGATGGCCAGCGCCTGGCCGTGGCCTTCATCACTATCGACCCCGAGCGCGATACGCCCGAGGTGCTCAAGGCCTATGTGGGCGCCTTCGATCCCGGCTTTGCCGCGCTGCGCGGTGATGAGGCGCAGACGGCCGAGGTCGCCAGGGAATTCAAGGTCTTCTACAAGAAGGTGCCCACGGGTGCGTCCTACACCATGGACCACTCGGCCATCACCTATGTCTTCGATCCCGAGGGCCGGCTGCGCGTGGCGTTCCGCCATGAGCAGGACGCGCAGGACTGCGCGGCCGACCTGCGGCAGATCCTGCAGGCTGCATGACGGCTCTGCACTTTCTCAGGTGGCCGGCGCAACAGGCCTTTGCGCAGCGGCCCCCGCCCTGGCCCAGGCAGCGACCATTCTTGCGGAGGTGAAGGTACGCCAGCGGCGCGAGCGCCGTTGCCATCGGTCAAAACCTTGTCTGGATCGTCCCGTCCTTGTGCTAAAAATGTGCGGCTCCATCCACCCGGACGCTCATCAAGCCAGACGGAAAGGGACACCCGGCGCCATGAAGACGCTTCTTTCTGACAAGGTGCTGCGGCGCCTGGTGCTTGGCAACCTGCTGGTCGCCGGCCTGCTGGGCCTGGCCACCTGGCTGAGCCTGCGCGCCAACCACCAGGCCGACCTGGACCTGGGCGTGGCTGTCACCCAGAACCAGGCCCGCAGCCTGAGCCTGGAGCTGACGGCTGAGATGCGGCTGGTGGACAACGCACTGGCCACCGTGGCAGGCCGCTACCGCAGCCGGGGCCTGGACGGCGACGATGTGGCGGCCCTCGCCCTCTATGAAATCCTGCAGGAGCAGCGTGCCCTGCTGCCCTTCGTCACCGCGCTGCGCGTGACCGACGCCAAGGGCCAGGTGCTGCTGACGGCCAACGAGGAAGAGCCCCCGTTTTCCGTGGCCGACCGCAGCTACTTCGAGCGCGCGCGCCACTCCGACCGCATGGTGATCTCCGATCCGCTGGTCAGCCATTCCTTCAACAAATGGGCCATCGTGATGGCACGCCGGCTGCAGTCCGGGGACGGGGATTTCAAGGGCATCGTCTATGCCGTGGTCTCGGCCACGCATTTCCAGTCGCTGTTTCGTCGCCAGGCCTTCGGGCCCGACAGCGCCATTGCGCTGCGCTCGGACAAGGACCTGCTGGTGGCCCGCTACTCGGCGGCCGATCCGTGGTCGGTGGCCGGCATTGGCGGCTCTGCGGTCTCCAGCGAGTACCACCATGCCCTGGCCGGCAACCGGGACAGCGGCTGGTACATCACGCCCACGGTGATGGACGACGTGGAGCGCATCACGGCCTACCAGCGGCTGGCCGGCTATCCCCTGACCGTCTTCACGGGCCTGGGCACACAAAGCTACCTGGCCGCATGGCGTGCATCGGCCTGGCGCGCCTGGGCACTCACGGGCCTCAGCATGGCACTGATCGCGCTGGGTTCGGTCAGCCTCTACCTGCTGCAGCAGCGCGAGCGCGTGGCGCGCATCCGGCTTGCCGAGCTGCTGCGCCAGCAGGAACTGTTCATGGACAACGACCTCATCGGCATCGCCCGCCTGCGCGAGCGCCGGCTGCTGTGGACCAACCAGGCCCTGCAGCGCATGCTCAAGCGCCCGGCCGGCGAGCTGCAGGGCACCTCGGCGCGCATCCTCTACCCGGATGAGGAAACCTATGAACGCTCCGGCGAGCTGGCCTATGGTGCACTGCGCTCCAGCGGCAAATGCCATGCCCAGATGCAGCTGAAGACCAGCGATGGCAGCCTGCTGTGGGTCGATGTCAGCGGCGCAGGCCTGGCCGACGGCGAATCGATCTGGGTCTTCGTGGACATAGACGCGCTCAAGCGTGACGAGCAAGCCGCACAGCACCAGGCGCTGCACGACGTGCTGACCGGCCTGGCCAACCGCCGCGCACTGCAGGCCCGGCTGCAGCGCGAACTGGCCCAGGCCTGCGGACCGGGGCAACTGGCCGTCTGCTTCATGGACCTGGACGGCTTCAAGCAGATCAACGATACCGAAGGCCACGATGCCGGCGACGAAGTGCTGCGCATCGTCGCCCGCCGCCTCACCACCCAGGCCCGCGAAACCGACTGCGTGGCCCGCATGGGTGGAGACGAATTCGTGCTGCTGCTGGGCGAACTGGCCTCGGCCAACGACGCCCTTCAGGCCATGCAGCGCTGCCTGGCCTCCATCTGCCAGCCCATCCGCCTGGAAAACGGTGCCACCGTCCAGGTCGGCGCCAGCATCGGCATCGCCCTCAATGCCGCCCGGGAAAACACCACCCAGCTGCTGCAGCGCGCCGACGAGGCCATGTATGCGGCCAAGCGCGCGGGCAAGGGGAGGGTGGTGGTGGCGGGCGGGTAGGGACTTGGCGGCTATGCCGCCGTTGTGATTGCGGCAGTTGTCTGGGCGGAGGAGGCCGTGGGCTCAACAAGGCAAGGCCTTGAATGCCGAACCCAAAGTCACCGCCGGGGCGGTCACCAAAGGCCGGGCGGCAGACCCGGCCTTTTCTTTTCTTGCTTTCGCTTTTCAGCGCTCGGCCTCTTCAATCCATATCCGGATCCTCGTCGCAGCCCGAGCCATTGACGGAGCACATGGAGCCTATCTTGATTTTCCGCATGGGCTGCTTGGCCAGCCTTTCACAGCGCGACATTTGCTCGGCATACATATCGTCCATGTGCGTGCCGTCAATCATGATCACCCCATTGCGAATGATGGGCTTTGCCTGACCATCGGCAAGGGCGAAGGCCATTTTCCTGAGAAGAAAACCGGCATGGTGGCAAGGGCCGAGGGCCATGGCAATCCTGGCCATTTCAGGATCAGGAACGCGATTTTTGGCCTGCGTCAGGCTGTCCATCTTTTCCATGAAAGCCCCATCGTTCTGCGCGATCTGCCCCACCAGCTTGGTCATGCCCGCCTGATTGCGCTTTTTCACAAGATCCGCGATCTGGTCCTCCAGGCGTCTTGCCGCAGCGGCATCACCGAATGCAGCCAGAGAGGCAGATAGTGCATCGTTCTCTGCCGCCGATACTCCGTTCGGCACACACAGTACAGCGCTCGCAGCGAGCAAGGCAGCCATGATCCGGCGAGTCCGGATTGCGCCTTGCGGCCGCAGGCGTCCTCCCAATGCAATGGTGTTCATGCTCTTTGAAGATGGATTGAAATGAAAAATCTCCATTGCACAGGTGCAGTGGAGAAGAAGGGCTTGGGCGGGAATGGCCAAGCCGCCGAACTCTATCTCAATATCCGAATGGATAGCCAGGCATCAGCCAGTCAATTGCTTTGTCGCACCACCAGCTCATGACGCAGATCCAGGCTTGGCGATTCCCCGGCCTCTGCGCGCATCCATTGCAGCAGCATGCGCACACCTTCGGTGCCCACGCGGCCAAGCGTGCGGGCAAGGGGCGGATTGTGGTGGCGGGTGGGGAGGGCTATGGAGGCCGTGGTGCCGGGGCAAGTGGGGCCGTGGGCTCAACAAGGCAAGACCTCGAATGCCGAACCAAAAGACGACGCAAGGCCGTTGATGGCCCGTGTGCACAGGCGTGCCCGGTTGAGTGCGATGTCGCACAGCAGTGCGATGGCAAAGGCCAGATAGGCCATGTAGGCCAGGCCGATGTAACTGCCAAACACAATGGTGTGCAGCCAGTCCTGTGCGAACAGATACAGCATGGCAGTCACCGCCGAGGCGGTCACCAGCACGATGGCGGGCAGGGCCAGCTGCAGCCCCGCCCGCCTGTGTCGCGCCGTCACGCCCACCAGAGCCAGAAACACCAGCGCATTGGACGCAGTGAAGACCCTGAACTCCCGCACCAGGCTGGCCGTGGTCTGGTGGTAGGCCGACTCGATGAATTCCACCAGCCGGGCACGCATCTGGATCAGCGATGCCAACTGGGTGGCTTGGCGCTGCTGCGTGTAGACGGCATTGCGCTTGCGGCATTCGCAGTCGGCGCGGCGCATGTCGGTCATGACCGAAGCCAGCTTGTCGGGGATGCCTGCCTCGATCTCGCGCCGCACTGCGGCGATCTCGCTATCTGTCCTGCCCAGCGCCTTCTGGGCCAGGCCCGCCATGCGCGAGCCTGAAAGCGCATCCAGCTGGGTGCCCAGCCTGTGCTCGATCTCGATGCGGATGATCTCCTTGCCCAGGCTCTCGACCAGCAATGGCGAGGAAAACGAGAGCACGAAGGCCGATCCGAACAGAACCGTGCCCACGATGCCGAAAACCAGGATGAGAGCCTGCATATCGTCGCAGTGCAGTGGCTTGTCAGCGCTTTTGCGGCGCCATGCCCAGCGTGGCCAGCAGCCCCCTGCAGCCGTCCTCCACCAGGTCCAGCACGTCCTCAAAACCCCGGTCGCCGCCGTAGTAGGGGTCGGGCACTTCGCGCGCGGTGTGCTCGGTGCAGAAGTCCGTCAGCCGCTGTACGCGGTGCCATTCGGACTCGGGGCAGATCCTGCGCGCGGCGGATTCGTTGGCGCCATCCATCACCAGAACCTGGTCGAATGCCGTGAAGTCCTCGGCCCGCAGTTGCCGCGCGCGTTGCTGCGAGAGGTCATAGCCGCGCCGCGCGGCATGGGCCTGGGAGCGGCGGTCGGGTGCCTCGCCCACGTGGTAGCCGTGCGTGCCTGCAGAGTCCACTTCGATGCGGCCCGCCAGGCCCGCGTCGGCCACCATTTTTTCAAGCACGCCGTGGGCCGTGGGGCTGCGGCAGATGTTCCCTGTGCAGACCATGAGGATTCTTTTCCTCTTGGTGGCTGGCCTGTGGTCAGCTGACTGTTCCCGAATCTGTTCCATAAACCTCCCTGTGGGTAACGGGCTTCACGACATCTCGATGGCCTGCGATGCCAAGGCGCTCGCCGGCATTTTCCACGCCCCGCACCTGATCTGCCGGGCCGCTTATGCTGCGCCCATGGTGGAACTGCTTTGTTTCTGGATGGCCCGGGTGGGTGCGGCCCTGCTGGAGTTGCGGTTGCTGCGCAGCAGCGACGGCGGCTTCAGGGTGATGGTCATCACGGCGGCCATCGTGGTCATCGTGTGCCTGGCGTTGCTGTCCTTGTACGCCTGAGCCCGCAGGTCGGGCACGGGCAGGCGCCCTGTCGGGCGGATTTCATGGTGCCGCGCCGCCGGCATGGGACGTGGCTGAACTCAATGCAGCGCCATCTTGCATGCCAGTGCGGATTCTTCGATCACTGCGGAATCGATGCATCAATCATGTGCGGCCCGGTGATCTTCTGCGACGGGATCCAGACCAGATAGGACCTCCACATGCCCCGATCATTGCAGTACACAAGGTACTCGCCTGGGTCCAGGCGGCTCTCCCGGTATTGGAATTGCACGCAGCCGATAGCTTGGTTCTTGCCCAGCGCGATGGCGATGTCTCGGCTGAAATCAGTTCTCCACGGACCGGGATAGCGCTCGGTGAGCGGCACACTTTTCGGCGCAGGCACAAGGAAGGCCACGGCCAAAAACGCTGTGGCGATCACTGCCGCTGCTCTCAGTTTGTTGTTCATCTCTGTCTAGATCGGGCCTCTGCAGTCAAACAATGCGCAAGGACATGCCCGCCTTCCTGGGCAGCAGGGAGGGTTCGAACCCATAGCGGCGATAGAACTCCGGCGTGCCGTGGTCGGCCATGAGGCTGACATAGGCCGTGGGCAGGGCATTGCCGTGGATGTACTGCATCAGGCGCTGCATGATGAGGTGGCCCAGGCCCTTTTTCTGGTGCTCGGGGATGACAGCGA
The DNA here is from genome assembly GCF_043104185.1 of Delftia sp. WSY_22. Classification (NCBI taxonomy): domain Bacteria; kingdom Pseudomonadati; phylum Pseudomonadota; class Betaproteobacteria; order Burkholderiales; family Comamonadaceae; genus Delftia; species Delftia sp. WSY_22. The sequence goes on along the minus strand of NZ_JBICKN010000049.1, from coordinate 18,420 downwards.
TGTCCACGATTTCGAAGAAGCACCCGCCGTCTCCGATCACGCGGCCTATGCCAACCGGCGTTGCATCGGCATAGACGACCACGCTGAACAGGCCGTTTTTCAGGCCGATGGCGGCCGCCTCGGGCGACTTGCGGCTCAGGCCGGCAGCCAGCCGGATCTGGATGTAGTCCTGGACGGCGGGGACGTGGTCTTCAATGCGGTAGTTCATGGATGGTGAGGGCGCCAGGGGCATATCGGAGGATCGGCAGAGCGCCATCATAGGCAGGCGTCTGTCCGATGCCCACGGCAGAGCCTTCGGCCAGGCTGGCCGTGGTGACTGCGTTGGAGTGCGCTTGCACCGTATCCAGCGCACGCCGTGCAGCTCGGCACGCAGCAGGCTTGGGGAACAGCGTTGCGCCCACGTTGCGGGTCTCGCGCGCATCTTGTCGCAGCAGCCGCTGCATGGCGGGGGACATGTGAGCCGATGTGCCACAAGAAGTACTGTCGCCTGGGCCGTGCACTGGCGGAATCGGTCCAGCAGAATGAAGCCATCGCAACAATCAACGGATACCGTCCAAATGGAGTATGGAATGCAAGAGGTGAGGTGTTCCAGCTGCAATCGCAAACTTGCAATGGGCATCTTCCAGAAACTGAGCATCAAGTGCCCGCGCTGCGGGACGCTGAATTCCTTGAGGGTCGAGAGCCCCCAATATGAGTGCCATCGAGCGCCTGTCAACTTAGATGAAAGGCAATCGCCATGACAACTCTTGCAAAGCCCACCCCCATCGGCGCCCTGTACGCGAACCTGGGTGTCAATACCTCCGTCGTGCAGGTGGTCGCGCCTGGCAACAATCTCCATGGCCTGGTGATCCGCACGCTGTACGTCAATTCCTATGCTGGCACGATCGGTGTGCAGGTGTACGCTGACACAGCCGCCCCATCGGCATATGGCGATGGTACGAAGCGCTTGATCTTCATCGGCACTCCCATTCCGACGATCGGCGCGCAGTACTCTTTGTATGTGCCGCCTGGCCAGGGGATTTGGGCTGTTGCCAATGGAAACGGCAGCGTCAACATGACCTATGACCTGTTGACAGAACCCCTTGTCTAAGGGGTTGTGACGGAAAGCCCGCTGACACAGCCAGCGGGCTTTTCTGTTTGCTGCGTGCGTGACCTTTGGCGCCGTAGCTCGCCTCCTCGAAGGTGCGAAGTGAATGCGCTTGGAGCCTGCTTTTTGCGAGACCGAAGTCTGGCTTCTGGATGAAGTGCAACCTGATGGCTTGCGTATGTTGAACGGCGCGCTTTTCGATCTGCGTCAAGCAGTCCGGTCTGACGTCCATATCAACGCTGGAAATTTCCAACTTCGAAGGCCGTGAATCGCCTTTCGTGAAGACCTTGCTCAAACCAGCTCTCGGCGCCATGCCCAGTTTCGCTGATCTGACCGAGACCTCAGTGCAGCGCCACCATCAACTGCCCATTCTCATTGCGCACCGCATGCACGCGTACGGAGTGCTCGGGCGCTTCCAGGCATTCGCCGGTGGCCAGGTCGAAGTGGTGCTTGTAGATGGGCGAGGCGACGACGACGCGCTCGCCCAGGCTGCCGACCAGGCCGCGCGCGAGCACGCTGGCGCCGCAGCGCGGGTCCACGTTGTCTATGGCGTAGAAGCGGTCTTCGCCAAGGCGAAAGACCGCCACATGCCGGCCTTCGACCAGCGCGCAGACCCCCGTGTCGGGGACGATGTCGCGGGCGGCGCAGACGGGCATCCACTGTTCTTGGGCGGGGTGTGTCATGGCGGTGCCTTGTCGGTGGTATGGGTGCGGGCCGGGTTCAGGCATGGATCAGGCCGTGGCCTCGCTGCGCTCCTCGGCGCGCGCCGGGCGGATCTGGCCGCGCTCCTGCACGAAGACGATGTGCTCGTCGGGCTGGTCGCTGTTGATGAAGCTGCGAAAGCGCTGGCGCACTTCGGGCGTGGTGACGGCGGTCTTCCACTCGCACTGGTAGGTGTCCACCACATGCTGCATCTGGGCCTCGAGTTCGGCGCCCAGGCCCAGGCTGTCGTTGACCACCACGTCCTTGAGGTAGTCCAGGCCGCCTTCCAGGTTTTCGCGCCAGGTGCTGGTGCGCTGCAGGCGGTCGGCCGTGCGCACGTAGAACATCAGGAAGCGGTCGATGAGCTGCAGCAGCCTGTCCTTGGACAGGTCGGAGGCGATCAGTTCGGCATGGCGCGGCTTCATGCCGCCGTTGCCGCAGACGTAGAGGTTCCAGCCCTTGTCGGTGGCGATCACGCCCACGTCCTTGCCCTGGGCCTCGGCGCATTCGCGCGTGCAGCCCGAGACGCCGAACTTGATCTTGTGCGGCGCGCGCAGGCCCTTGTAGCGGTTTTCCAGCTGCACGGCCAGGCCCACGCTGTCGTCCACGCCGTAGCGGCACCAGGTGGAGCCCACGCAGCTTTTGACGGTGCGCAGCGACTTGCCGTAGGCATGGCCGGACTCGAAGCCGGCCGCGATCAGCTCCTCCCAGATCAGTGGCAACTGCTCCACGCGCGCGCCGAACAGGTCCACGCGGGCGCCGCCCGTGAGCTTGGTGTACAGGCCGTATTTCTTGGCCACCTGGCCGACGGCGATCAGGCCGTCCGGCGTGACTTCGCCGCCGGGCATGCGCGGCACCACGGAGTAGCTGCCGTCCTTCTGGATGTTGCCCAGGTAGTAGTCGTTGCTGTCCTGCAGGCTGGCCAGCTGCGGCTGCAGCACGAACTCGTTCCAGCACGAGGCCAGGATGCTGGCCGCCAGCGGCTTGCAGACATCGCAGCCCAGGCCCTTGCCGTGGCGGTGCAGCAGCTCGTCGAAGGTCTTGATGCCGCCCACGCGCACCAGGTGGTACAGCTCCTGGCGAGAGTGCGGGAAATGCTCGCAGACATGGTTGTTGACGGCCATGCCGCGCCGGGCCATCTCGGCCTTCATGACCTGGGTGGCCAGGGGCACGCAGCCGCCGCAGGTGGCGCCGGCCTGGGTGCAGGCCTTGAGCTCGGCCATGGTGCAGGCGCCTTCGCCCACGGCCGCGCAGATCTGCGCCTTGGTGACGTTGTTGCACGAGCAGATCTGCGCCGTGCCGGGCAGGGCGTCCACGCCCAGGCCGGGCCTGGCCTTGCCGTCGCTGGAGGGCAGGATGAGGAACTCGGGCTCTTCGGGCAGCGCGATGCTGTTGAGCGTCATCTGCAGCAGCGTGCCGTATTCGTCGGCATTGCCCACCAGCACGGCGCCCAGGAGCTGGCGGCCGTCCTCGCTGACCACGATCTTCTTGTAGACCTGCTTGCGCTCGTCGATGAACTGGTAATTGCGGCTGCGCGGCGTCTTGCCCTGGGCGTCGCCGATGCTGGCCACATCCACGCCCATGAGCTTGAGCTTGGTGCTGAGATCGGCCCCACCGAAGGCGGCCTCGGCCTCGCCCGCGATGTGGCGTGCCGCCACGCGCGCCATGTCGTAGCCGGGTGCCACCAGGCCGAAGGTCTGCTCGCGCCAGGAGGCGCATTCGCCAATGGCGTAGACGCTGCGGTCGCTGGTGCGGCAATGGTCGTCCACGGCCACGCCGCCGCGCGGGCCTATGGCCAGGGCGCATTGGCGGGCGATCTCGTCGCGCGGGCGGATACCGGCGGAGAAGACGATCATGTCGGTTTCCAGGTGCGTGCCGTCGGCAAACACCATGCGGTGGCGCGCCGTGGCGCCGTCGGTGATCTCCAGCGTATTGCGGCCCGTGTGCACCTGCACGCCCAGGTCCTCGATCTTGCTGCGCAGCACGCGGCCGCCGCCGTCGTCCACCTGCACGGCCATCAGGCGCGGGGCGAACTCCACCACATGGGTCTCCAGGCCCAGGTCGCGCAGGGCCTTGGCGCATTCCAGGCCCAGCAGGCCGCCGCCCACCACCACGCCGGTTCTGGAGCGCGCGGCCGATGCCTGCATGGCCTCCAGGTCCTCGATGGTGCGGTAGACAAAGCAGTGCGGCCGGTCGCGCCCCGGCACGGGCGGCACGAAGGGCGCCGAGCCCGTGGCCAGCACCAGCCTGTCGTAGGGGATGACTTCGCCATCGGCCGTGGTCACGGTGCGCTCGCGCCGCTCCACGGCTGCCGCCCTGGCCGCCAGGCGCAGCGTGAAGCCGCTGGCCTCGAAGAAGCCGGGCGCCACCAGGCTCAGGTCCTCGGCGCTCTTGCCGGAGAAGAATTCCGACAGGTGAACACGGTCGTAGGCGGCGCGCGGCTCCTCGCACAGCACAGTGACGTTCGCGTCTGCCACGCCCAGGGCATGCAGCTGCTCGAGAAATTTGTGGCCCACCATGCCGTGGCCGATCACAACGATGTTCATCTGGCGTCCTGCGTTGCGCATCCAGTGTTTTGCGGGCCGCAGGCCAGGGCCGGCGGGTCAGGGCTGCCAATGCAAGTGCCGTGCCAGCACCGCTGCGCGGTGCCTGCCCGTGGTGCACGCTGCCTGGTGCGCAGACAGCGTGCACCGCAATGCGCCCGCCGCACCGCGCAGGGGCGGGGTGCGCCGTGGTGGTGCGTCAAGTGCGATCAAGTGCGCCAGGTCCGCCAGGAACGCCCGGTGCTTCAGGCGCGAGGCAGTCCCTGCGCGCGGCTGCGCCAGGCCTCGGGCGCGCAACCGAATTGCGCAGCGAACCAGCGCGTGAAGGCGCTGTGGCTGGCATAGCCGAGCATGGACGCGATCTGGCCCACGCTGTAGTGGGGATGGTCCAGGTAGCGCAGGGCCAGTTCGTGGCGCACTTCGGTCAGCAGCTCGCTGAAGCTCAGGCCCTCGCGGTCCAGTTCACGCTGCAGCGTGCGCAGGCTGCGCCCCATGCCCTGCGCCACGCCTGCGCAGGTGGCGTTGCCCGAGGGCAGCAGCAGGTAGATGACCCGGCGCGCCTGGTGCCCCACGGAGGCGGCACGGTGGGCCGGCATGGCCTCCACCAGCCGCAGCGCATAGCGCGCCAGCGCGGGATCGGCGAGCGGGTTGGGCTCGTCCAGGTCGGCGGCGCGGCAGGCGATGCCGTTGAACTCGGCGCCGAACGTGATGCGGCAGCGGAACATGCGGCGGTGCTCGGACAGGTCGGCCGGTGGCGCGTGGCTGAAGCTGACGCCCTGCGGCCGCCAGCGCTCGCGCAGCAATGCCTCGCACATGCGCCACAGCACGCCCATGGCCAGTTCCACGGACTGGCGCATGGCGCCGTGCAGGACGAAGTCCTCGCGCAGGATGACGATGCCCCCTGCATCCTCCAGGTGGATCAGCAGCGATTCGTTGACCAGGTGCATGTGCGCGACCAGCGTGTCCAGCGCATGGCGCAGCGTGGGCTGGTGCTGCAGCAGCAGGCTCACGGCGCCGAAGCTCGACAGCTGGCGGTGCCGGGCCATGCGCAGGCCCAGGGACTCGCAGCCCGTGGACTGGGCCGCGTCTTCCAGCAGGCGCGCGACGATGGCCACGTCGATCAGCTGGTCCTGCTCGCGCAGCAGCGCGGGCCGCAGGCCGGCCTGGCGCAGTGCCTTGTCGGGGTCGCCGCCCAGTTCGCGCATGACGTCCGAAAAATGGGTCAAGGCCGCCGCGCGCACCATGGTGACCATGCTTGCCCTCCTGTCAGTCCGTGGCCTGGTGGCACGAAATGCAAAGAGGATGGCATGGCTTGCATAGTCCGCGGAACCGGGTTTTCCTACATTGCAGAGACCGGCCCCACGCCGGGCGGACCGTGCCGCCACGGGCCTTCACAACAATGACAGGAGACAGGCATGCGCATAGAGCCCATGACATGCGCCATCGGCGCCGAATTGCTCGGCGTGCGGCTGGCCGACGCGGTGCGCGACGACGCGCTTTTCTCGGAGATCCGGGCAGCGCTGCTGCGCCACAAGGTGCTGTTCCTGCGCGACCAGGGCCTGGCGCGCGCCGAGCACGTGGCCTTTGCGCGGCGCTTCGGCGAGCTGGAGGACCATCCGGTGGCCGGCAGCGACCCCGAGCATCCGGGCCTGGTGCGCATCTACAGGACGCCCGAGCAGCCCAACGACCGCTACGAGAATTCCTGGCACTGCGACGCCACCTGGCGCGAGGCGCCGCCCATGGGCTGCGTGCTGCACTGCGTGGAATGCCCGCCCGTGGGCGGCGACACCCTGTGGGCCAACATGGCGCTGGCCTACGAACGCCTGCCGGACGCCGTCAAGGCGCTGATCGCGCCGCTGCGCGCGCGCCACAGCATCGAATGCACGTTCGGTGCGGCCATGCCCATCGAAAGGCGGCTGGCGCTCAAGGCCCAGTACCCCGATGCCGAGCATCCCGTGGTGCGCACCCATCCCGAGACCGGCGAGAAGGTGCTGTTCGTGAACGGCTTCACCACGCATTTCACCAATTTCCATACGCCCGCCAATGTGCGCGTGGGCCAGGACTTCACGCAGGGCGCCTCCGGCCTGCTGCAGTACCTGATCGGCCAGGCTGCCATCCCCGAGTACCAGGTGCGCTGGCGCTGGCGGCCGGGCAGCGTGGCGATCTGGGACAACCGCGCCACCCAGCACTACGCGGCCATGGACTACCCGCCCAGCCACCGGAAGATGGAGCGCGCGGGCATCGTCGGCACGCCGACCTTCTGAACCACGATCACGACACAAGGAGACACGCCATGAACTTTCTCGACGGCCACCTGTTCCCCGAAAACCAGCAGCCCCTGATCATCACGGCCGCGCCCTATGCGCCCTCGTGGCTGCCCTCGGACTTTCCCGGCGAGATCGCCGTGACCATGGACGAGCAGATCCAGAAGGCCGTGGACTGCTACAACGCCGGCGCCACCGTGCTGCACCTGCATGTGCGCGAGCTCGATGGCAAAGGCAGCAAGCGTTTGTCGAAGTTCAACGAGCTGATCGCCGGCGTGCGTGCGCGTGTGCCCGAGATGATCATCCAGGTGGGCGGATCGATCAGCTTTGCTCCCGAGACGGACGGCGCGGCCGCCAAGTGGCTGTCCGACGACACGCGCCACATGCTGGCCGAGTTGGAGCCCGTGCCCGACCAGGTCACGGTGACCATCAATACCTCGCAGATGAATTTCCTGGAGCAGTTCGATGCGCGCGACATACGCGGCACCTCCATGGAGGACCCGGCCGTCTTCAATGCCTACAGGGAGATGACCGTGCCCGCCCAGCCCGGCTGGGCCGAGGAGCACATCCGGCGCCTGTCGGCCGCCGGCATCCAGAGCGCCTTCCAGTGCTACAACATCAACAGCTTCGAGTCCGTGGAGCGGCTCATGCGCCGCGGCATCTACAAGGGCCCGCTGGTGATGAACTGGGTGGCGATCGGCGGCGGCATGGACGCGCCCAGCATCTACAGCCTGGCCAACTTCGTGCGCGCCGTGCCCGATGGCGCCGTGCTCACCGTGGAAAGCTCGGTGCTCAACGTGCTGCCCGTGAACATGATGGGCATCGCCATGGGGCTGCATGTGCGCTGCGGTACCGAGGACAACCTCTGGAACCAGCGCCGCACGGCCAAGATGGGCACGGTGGCGCAGATCGAGCAGCTGGTGCGCATCGCAGGCGAGTTCGGCCGCCCCATCGCCACGGCGCAGCAGGCGCGGGAGATCTGCCGGATCGGCCAGTTCTACGGCACCGTGGACGAGACGCTGGCGGCCAATGGCTTCGCGCCCAACCGCAACGGCGCCCAGCAGGGATTTCTGCGCAAGGCCGCCTGAACCGGGAGCCCATGATGCAACGCATGCCCCCCTGGACGGCCATCGCCCTGGCCGCCTCGCTGCTGGCCGGTGGCGCCCACGCCTTCGGCGACAAGCCGGTCCGGCTCATCGTGCCGGCGCCGCCCGGCGGCACCATCGATGTGTTCGCGCGCATCATCAGCGACCAGCTGGCGCAGGAGATACGCCAGCCCGTCATCGTCGAGAACCGGCCCGGTGCCGGTGGCGCCATCGCCGTCAAGCACATGCTGTCCCAGCCGGCCGACGGCAGCACGCTGCTGGTGACGGTGACCAACATCCTCACCGAGGTGCCCCATGTGCTCAAGGTCGGCTTCGACCCCATGAGGGACGTGCGGCCCGTGGCGCAGATGGCGCGCTCGGTGATGCTGTTCATCGCCTCGCCGCAGTTTCCCGCGCGCGACGGGGCCGAGGCCATCGCCTACGTGAAGGCCCACCCGGGCACGCTGTCGTTCGCCTCGTACAGCCAGGGCACGGCCTCGCAGTACGCGGGCGCCATCCTCAACAGAAGGGCCCACCTGGACATGGAGCATGTGGCCTTCCCGGGCTCGGCGCCCGCGCTGGCCCAGGTCATGGGCAACCAGATCCCGCTGATGTTCGACGGATCGGTCACCTCCAAGCCGCTGATCGCGGGCGGCAAGGTCAGGCTGCTGGCCGTGGCCTACAAGAGCCGGCTGCCCGACTACCCGCAGGTGCCCACGCTGGCCGAGCTGGGCTACCCCGAGGTGGATTTCAGCAACTGGAGCGGCGTGTTCGCCTCGGCGCAGACGCCGCGCCCGCTGCTGGAGAAGATCCACGGCGCGCTGGCCCGGGTCAACGCCCGCAAGGCCGTGCGCGAACGCTATGCGGGCACGGGCTTCGAGCCCGTCGAAGGCGATCGCTCGCTGGAGCAGATGTCCACCGACCTGCGCGCCGAGTTCGAGCGCAATGCCGAGATCGTCCGGAACTTCGACATCCGGCTCAACTGATGCAGGGCGCCCCACCCAGGCGCTACACAAGGAGACTCCATGGCAAAGGCCATACGCTTTCATACCACCGGCGGCCCCGAGGTGCTCAGGCTGGAGCATGCCGAGGCCGGTGCGCCGGGACCCGGCCAGGCGCGCGTGCGCCACAGCTTCATCGCCGTCAACTTCATCGACATCTATTTCCGCACGGGCCGCTATCCGCTGGCCCTGCCCAACGGCCTGGGCTCGGACGCCGTGGGCGTGGTCGAGGCCGTGGGGGAGGGCGTGACCGAAGTGCGGCCCGGCGACCGCGTGGGCTACCTGATGGGCCCGCAGGGCGCCTACAGCGATGTGCGCGTGATGCCGGCCGATGTGCTGATCCCGCTGCCCGACGGCATCAGCGACCGCACTGCGGCCACGCTGATGATGAAGGGCATGACGGCGCAGTACCTGTTCCGCCAGGTCCATCCGCTGCAGGGGGGCGAAACCATCCTCTACCACGCGGCGGCCGGAGGCGTGGGGCTGATCGCCTGCCAGTGGGCGCGTGCCCTGGGCGTGACCATGATCGGCACGGTGAGCACCGACGAGAAGGCCGCCGCCGCGCGCGCCAACGGTTGCGCCCACGTCATCGTGACCTCGCGCGAGAACACCGTCGCTCGCGTGATGGAGATCACGGGCGGCAAGGGCGTGCCCGTGGTCTATGACTCGGTGGGCAAGGACACGCTCATGGATTCGCTGGACTGCCTGCAGCCGCGCGGCCGGCTGATCAGCAACGGCACCTCGTCGGGCTCGGTGGTGGTGGACTCCCAGTTGCTGGCCTCCAAGGGATCGATCTGGATGACGCGGCCCGCGATGGTGCACTACATCCAGCCGCGCGCCCACATGCTGGAGATGGCGCGCGAGCTGTTCGACCATGTGCTGGCCGGGCGCATCGCCAGCGAGCCCCAGCAAAGCTTTGCGCTGGCCGATGCGGCCCAGGCGCACCAGGCGCTGGAGTCGCGCCGCACCACGGGCGCGACGGTGCTGATTCCCTGAAATGGACCTGCCATGCAGACCCCTGCGCTCCATGCCTTCGGCACCGTGGCCGCAGGCCGCAGGCCCGTCACCTGCGGCCTTATCCGCAGTGCCAGCCTGCATGGCTATGCCGACCTGGTGAAAAGCCTGGGCCATGATCCCGCCGTCCTTGTGCGCGCGGCGGGACTGTCGGCGCGCCTGCTCGACGACCCGGAAACGCTGATTCCCATCCATGCCGTGCGCGAGCTGCTGGAGGTGGCCGCGCGCACCACGGGAACGCAGGATTTCGCGCTGCGCCTGGCGGCGCGGCGCAGCCTGTCCCACCTGGGCCCCATCAGCCTTGTGCTGCAGCAAGAGCCCACGCCGCGCCAGGCGCTGGACACCCTGTGCCGCTACCTCAAGCTGCTGAGTGCGGGCATGTTCGTACGCATCGAGGACGCGGGCTCCGGGGTGCTGGTGCGCCAGGACCTGGTGCCCATCGCGGGCATGGCCATGCGCCAGTCCATGGAGCTGGCGGTGGGCGTGATGTTTCGCGTGCTGCGCGAGCTGATCGGCGCCCAGTGGCGCCCGCAGCAGGTCAGCTTCGTACACCGCGCACCGGCCGATGCATCGGCCCACCGTGCCTTCTTCGGCGTGACCCCTTTGTTTGACCAGCCTTTCAACGGCATGGTCTGCCGCCTGGCGGATCTGCAACTGCTGCGCGAATGCGGCCAGGCGCAGGGCTCGGGCGTTGCGCGCTTTGCGCGAAGCCATCTGGAGCAGGCGCTGCGCAGCCGGGGCGAAGGCATGCAGGCGGCCTGCAGGGAGCTGATCATTGCATTGCTGCCGGGCGGCCGCTGCACGGCCCAGCAGGTGGCGCGCCACCTGGGAATGGACCGCCGCACGCTGCACCGCCGCCTGCTTGCGGAGGGGCAGACTTTCTCGGCACTGCTCGACACCCTCCGCAGGGAACTGGTGCTGCGCCATCTGCAAGACGGTGGCCAGCCCCTGGGCGAGGTGGCGGGCCTGCTGGGGTTTGCCGCGCCCAGCGGCTTTTGCCACTGGTTCCGGGCCGCTTTCGGCGCCAGCGTCTCGGACTGGCGCAGGCGGGGGCAGGGACGGGTTGGCGAGGCCTAGTGCGTCAGGCGGTCTTGCGCAGAAATCCCTGGTTGCCGCCGTTGCGGTTGGGCGCGAAGCCGTTGGCCGCCAATGTCTCTTCGGGGGTGTCGTAGAACACGCCAATCTTGCTGATGGCGCGCGCCTGTTGCGCCGTGGCGATGGGGCGGCCGAACTCGCGCGCGATGCGTACCAGCTGTTCGATCTGGGAGACCGTGCTGGCCTTGGCGCTGCGCGACTGGTTCCACAGGCAGTCCTCGGTGCCGCAGCGCACGTGCAGGCCCATGGCGATGCCCATCATGTTCACGGGCAGCACGTTGCGCACATTGCTTTCCACGGTGAGCACGGCGCCGTCGGGCACGGCGCGCACGAAGTGGGCCAGGCTGTAGATGCTGGGCGCGTCCATGCCGCCGCCGATCGCCACCCAGTTCATCACCAGGGGGCCCTTGTAGATGCCGCGGCGCATGAGCCGCTCCACCGACTCGAAGCTGTTGATGTTGTAGCACTGGAAGGCGCTCTGGATGCCGGCGGCGGACAGGCGCCGGATGTGCTCCTCGGCCCAGCCGGGCTGGGCGGGCACGGTCATCTCCTTGTAGGCGTCGAAGATGGCGGGATTCTCGCGCGAGGTGCCCCTGAAGTCCGCGTCCTCGGCCTGCTCCGTCACGTTCATCTGCGAGGTATTGACGGTCACCGTGACCTGGTCGGGCACGGGCTCCAGCTCGGCCAGCATGTGGCGCGTGTCGTCGGACAGCCACTTGGCGGCCGCGCCGTCCGTCTCGGGAGCAAAGCTGATCGATCCGCCCACCTGGATGATCATCTCGGGCACGCGCGCACGCACGCCGGCGATCAGCTCGTTGAACTTCGACAAACGCTTGCTGCCTTTGCCGTCCAGCTCGCGCACATGCAGGTGCAGCACGGTGGCGCCGGCGTTGTAGCAGTCCACGGCCTTCTGGATCTGCTCGTCCATGGTCACGGGAATGTCTTCGGGGAAATCGCCGGGCAGCCAGCCCGGCGCATAGGGGGCCGCCGTGATGATCAGGGGCTGCTGGTTTTCGGGGAACAGGTGGCCATCGAGAAAATTCATGGGACGCTCCGGTGGGTGGGGGTGAGGGGGGGTGTGGAAAGAGTCTGTGCAGGGCCTCAGCGCGGGATGTCGCCGACGATGCCCGCGCGCTCCATGCGGCGGGGCGCCGGGTAGTAGTCGTTGAGCGCGTAGTGCTGGGTGCTGCGGTTGTCCCAGACGGCCACGTCGCCGGGCTTCCAGGACCAGCGCACCTGGTATTCGGGAATCGTGGCGCGGCTGATCAGGTAGTTCATCAGCAGCGCGGCGCCGGGCGCCTTGTCTATGCCGTGGCGCACGTTCTCGGGCGTGCTGTAGTTGACGAAGTGGGTGCTGAAGCCCGCGCCCACGAACAGCAGCTTCTCGCCGGTCTCGGGGTGGGTGCGCACCACGGGATGCTCCACGGGCGGGTGCTCGCCGGCCAGCCGCGCGCGCGCCTCGGGCGCCATCACGGCACCGAAGTTGTGCTCTATGCCGGCCTTGGCGCGCAGGCCGTCGATGCTGCGCTTGATGCTCTCGGGCAGCTCCTCGTAGGCCTTGACCATGTTGACCCAGATGGTGTCGCCGCCGATCGGCGGGCACTCTATGCAGCGCAGCACCGCGCCCATGGCCGGGTTGGGGCGCCACAGGCCATCGCAGTGCCAGGTGTTTTCGTAGCTGTGCGGATCGTCGCTGCGGTAGATGCGCACCAGGCCAGGGTGCTCGGGATCGCTGCCTGCCACGGGATGGTCCTCCAGTGGGCCGAAGCGGCTGGCAAAGGCCACATGTTCGGCGCGCGTGATGTCCTGGTCCCGGAAGAACAGCACGCGATGGGTCAGCAGCGCGGCGCGGATGTCCGCGAACAGTGCGGCGTCGCGTGCGGCATCGCCGAGATGGACGCCGGAGATTTCGGCGCCGATGGCGGGGGTGATCTGTCGGATCTGCATGGTCGGTGTTTCCCTGGAAGTCAGTTCGCGGTGATCTGGTATTTCTTCACGATGCCGGCGTTGCGCTCGGACATCTGGCGTGTCTCGCGCTGCAGCGCGGCGGTGTCGGTGAGCACCTCGGGCTCCAGCCCCACGTCGGAGAGTTTTTGCTGCACGGCCGGCGCGCTGGCCGCTTTCCCGATGGCGGCGCGCAGGCGTTCCATGGTTTCGGGCGGCAGGCGGGCCGGCACGATCAGGCCCACCCAGCCGCGAAACTGCAGCTCGGGGTAGCCGAGTTCGGCGGTGGTCGGCACCTGGGGCAGGTGGCGCGAACGCCGGGGGCCGGAAAACGCGTAGGCACGCAGCTTGCCGGCCCTGATCAGGGGCACCGAGGTCAGCATGCCGTCGAACATGACGTCCACCTGGCCGCCCAGCAGGGCCTGCACGGCCGGCGGCGAGCCCGCGTAGCCCACGTGCTGCAGGTCCAGGCCCGCCTTGTCGCTGAGGATCAGGCCGGCGTAGTGCGACACGGTGCCGGGGCTGTAGCTGGCAAAGCTGGTCTGGCCTTTGCGTGCCTTGAGCTGCGCGAGCAGCTCCTGCATGTCCTGGGCGGGCTGGCTGGCCCCGGCCACCAGCACCACGCCCGAGCGGGCCAGCGAGGCCAGGGGCACCAGGTCCTTGAGCGGATCGAACGGCATCTTGATCACATGGGGGATCTCGGCCAGCAGATTGCTTGCGCCCACCAGCAGCGTCTGCCCGTCGGCGGGCGCCTGCAGCAGGGTCTGCATGCCCAGCAGGCCGCCTGCGCCCGGGCGGTTGTCTATCACCACGGCCTGGCCTGTTTCAGACGCGAGCTGCTGGCCCACGACGCGCGCCACGATGTCCATGGTGCCGCCCGGCGGTGCGGGCACGATGAGCCTGAGCGGCTGGCGGCTCCAGGCCGTACCGGCGATGGCGATGGTGATGGCGCAGCCCGCGAGCAGCGTGGCGATGGCGTGGGGCAGTCTCATATCCGTGTCTCCTTGTTCCGTGTTCTGGCATCCAGTATCGAAAGCCCGCGTTCCCGGGACTTGCCATTGGGGGACAGGCATTTGCCTTGTTGGGACAAATCCATGGCAACCCTGACCAGGGCAACCCGCGCATGTCGTGAATTGCAAAGCCGTTGGCATGAACTGCCAAGAAGCGGCGCGATGGCGTTCCTAGAGTCGATTCGTGGCGCAGGACCGCGCCAGCCCCCACGATGAACAGGAGACCCCCATGCCCCGACTTCACCCCCATCCCTGCGGCCTGCACGCGCTGGGCCTGCTGTGTCTGGCAGGCGCGGCCGCCGCCCAGGCGCCCACCTCGGTCACGCTGTTCGGCGTGATGGACGCCGGCATCAGCCGCTACAGCGTGCGCAGCGATTCCTGGGACGCGGGCCCCGCGCGCTCGGCGCGGCAAAGCACCTGGGCGCTGTCGCCTTCGGGCAACCTGGCCAGCCGCATCGGCATACGCGCCAGCGAGGACCTGGGCGGCGGCCTCATGGCCGGCCTGTGGCTGGAGGCGCCGGTGGCCAATGACACGGGCGGCGGCGCGCTCAACTTCGGGCGGCGCGCCACCATCAGCCTGTCCGGCCGCCTGGGCGAGCTGCGCATGGGGCGCGATCACACGCCTTCGTTTCTGAACGACTGGGCCTTCGACCCCTTCACCGTCAACGGCGTGGGCACCAACCTGATCGCCGTGGTCAACAGCAACCTGGCCATCGCCCGCGCGCTGGCCACGGGCGGCCTGCTGGGCGGCGGGCTGTCGGCGGGCACGGACACCTATCTGCGCGCAGGCAACTCCATCGGCTACTTCCTGCCGCCGGGCCTGGGCGGCGTCTACGGGCAGGCCATGTACGCCTTCCCCGAGAACAGCTCGAAGCGGGGGCGCTACGCGGGTGCCCGCATCGGCTGGGCCATGGGGGCGGCCGATGTGGCGCTGGGCTATGGCGAGAACACCCTGGGCACCTCGGGCGCCGGCGCGGAAAAGATCCGCTCGCTGAACCTGGGCGGCTCCTATGACTTCGGCCCGGTCAAGCTGTTTGGTGAATGGTCCGGCGTGCGCAACGAGCGGCGCGACGCCGGCACGCTGGCCGCCATCAACGACCGCTACCTGGGCGTGCTGGCCGGCGTGAACATCCCCGTGGGCCAGGGGGCGCTGCGCGCCTCCTATGCACGTGTGCAGTTCAGGAATGGCCAGGGCCTGGCCGACGGCGATTCCTCGGTGAACAAGCTCGCCCTGGGCTATGTGCACCCGCTGTCCAAACGCACGGCGCTGTACGCCACGGTGTCGCGCATCAGCGTGGGCAACGGGCGCAACAACCCGGGCGTGATGGGCGTGACGCCGCTGGTGGTCAGCAACCCGGCCATCCTGCCCCAGCCCGGCTACCTGACCACGGGCGGCATGCAGCCGGCCGGCGCGCTCGGGCTGGACCTGGGCCTGCGGCTGATGTTCTGAACGGCTGGGCCAATCGTTCTGAACGGCCGTGCCAATAGCCGTGGCGCCCGGGTGCCCATCTTCGCCTGCGCTAATCTGCGCGGCATGAATGGATCTTCTGCATGGACCTTGGGTTGGCGCACCCTGTGGCGCGACCTGCGCGCGGGCGAGTTGCGCCTGTTGATCGTCGCCGTGATGCTGGCCGTGGCCGCGCTCAGTTCGGTGGGCTTTTTTGCCGACCGGCTGCAGGCGGGGCTGCAGCGCGATGCGCGCCAGCTGCTGGGCGGCGACGTGGTCGTGGTCGGCGACAACCCCACGGCGCCGGCCTTTGCCGAGCGCGCACGCTCCGAAGGGCTGCAGGCCCTGGAGACATCCAGCTTCCCGACCATGGCGCGCGCCAGCGACGCGCAAGGCGGCATGAGCCGCCTGGTGGCGCTCAAGAGCGTGCCCGAAGGCTATCCGCTGCGCGGCAGCCTGCGCGTGGCCGATGCCCCCGGCGCGGCCGACCGGGCCACGCGCGAGATACCGGCGCGGGGCGAGGCCTGGGTCGATGCGCCGCTGCTGGAGTCGCTGGGCATAGGCGTGGGGGACATGCTGCTGCTGGGCGACGCCCAACTGCGCGTGGCGCGCATCATCTCCATCGAGCCTGACCGGGGTGCGGGCTTCATGAACTTTGCGCCGCGCGTGATGATCGCCTCCGCCGACCTTGCCGCCACAGGCCTGGTGCAGCCGGCCAGCCGCATCACCTACCGCCTGGCCGTGGCCGGCGCGGGTGATGGCTCCGAGCCGGCCGTGCAGCGCTACCGCGTCTGGGCCGAGCAGCAGGCCAAGGCGCCCGGCGTGCATGGCGTGCGCGTGGAGTCGCTGGACAGCGGCCGCCCCGAGATGCGCCAGACGCTGGACCGCGCCGAGAAATTCCTGAGCCTGGTCGCCCTGCTGGCGGCGCTGCTGTCGGCCGTGGCCGTGGCCCTGGCTGCGCGCGGCTTTGCCAACAGCCACCTCGACGCCTCGGCCATGCTGCGCGTGCTGGGCCAGAGCCAGCGGCGCATCGCGGGCGCCTACACGGTGGAGTTCGTGCTGGTCGGCCTGGCCTCCAGCGCCGCGGGCGTGCTGCTGGGCTGGGCCATCCACCATGTCTTCGTGCTGCTGCTGGCCGGGCTGGTGGAAACCGCCTTGCCCGCACCGGGCCTGTGGCCTGCCGCCTTTGGCGTGGGCATGGGGCTGACCCTGCTGCTGGCCTTTGGCCTGCCGCCCGTGCTGCAGCTGGCGCGCGTGCCGCCGCTGCGCGTCATGCGCCGCGACCTGGGCGCGCTCAAGCCTGCCTCGGTGGTGGTGCTGGCCGTGGGCGTGGCAGGCTTTGCGGCCTTGCTGCTGGCGGCCAGCCGCGACATCAAGCTGGGCCTGATCGCCGTGGGCGGCTTTGCCGTGGCCGTGCTGCTGTTCGCGGCCCTGGGCTGGCTGGCCGTGCAGGTGCTGCGCCGCCTGGTACACGAGAGCACGGCGCCGCGCTGGCTGGTGCTGGCCACGCGCCAGATCGCCGCGCGCCCCGCCTATGCCGTGGTGCAGATCAGCAGCCTGGCCGTGGGGCTGCTGGCGCTCATGCTGCTGGTGCTGCTGCGCACCGACCTCATCGGCAGCTGGCGCCAGGCCACGCCGGCCAATGCGCCCAACCGCTTCGTCATCAACGTGCAGCCCGAGCAGGCCGACGGTTTCCGCGCGGCGCTGGACAAGGCTGGCGTCACCTCCTATGACTGGTTCCCCATGATCCGGGGGCGTCTGGTCACCGTCAACGGCAAGCCGGTCAGCCCCGACGACTTCAGCGAAGACCGTGCCAAGCGCCTGGTGGACCGGGAGTTCAACCTCTCCACCACGGCGCAGGCGCCCGCACACAACCTGATCACGGCGGGCACCTGGACGCCTGGCGCCAAGGGCGAGATCAGCGTGGAGGACGGCATTGCCGAGACCCTGGGCCTCAAGCTCGGCGACACGCTGGGCTTCGACGTGGGCGGCGTGCCCAGCGAGGCGCGCATCACCAGCCTGCGCAAGGTGGACTGGGGATCGATGCGGGCCAACTTCTTCGTCATCTATCCCGTGGACCACCTGGACGACGTGGCCGTCAGCTACCTGGCCGCCTACCGCGCGCCGGACGTGGCGGGCTTCGACAACGCCCTGGTGCGCGAGTTTCCCAACATCACCAACGTGGACCTGAGCACCACGCTGGCCCAGGTGCAGCGCGTGCTGGACCAGGTGATACGCGCGGTGGAATTCCTCTTCGGCTTCACCCTGGCAGCCGGCCTGGTCGTGCTCTTCGCCGCCGTCACCGCCACGCGCGAGGAGCGCGCCCGCGAGTACGCCATCATGCGCGCCGTCGGTGCCCAGGCCCGGCTGCTGGCGCAGGTGCAGCGCGCCGAGCTGGCCGGCGTGGGCCTGCTGGCGGGTTTCCTGGCCAGCTGCGCGGCCGGTGCCGTGGGCTGGGCCCTGGCGCGCTGGGTGTTCGAGTTCAACTGGACCGTGCCCTGGTGGGCTCCGCTGGCGGGGGCTGTTGCCGGGGCCTTGCTGGCCTGGATGGCGGGGTGGTGGGCGTTGCGGGAGGTGTTGAGGAGGCCTGTGATGGATACGTTGAGGCAGGTGGCTGAGTAGGTCTTTGGGTTCCGTTTTTTGTCCCTGCCGGGCGGTTTCTTTTCGAGGCCGGGTCTCGGCCCGGCGGCCGACCTACTTTCTTATCGCGCGACCGGAGTGCCGGCCATAAGAAAGTAGGCAAAGAAGCGCGCCCCGCACTGCCCACGACCCCTTCGCTTCGCTACGGGGCGACCTGCGTTGGGCGGGATGCGGGGTGCGCCGTGAAACTCGTTACGCGCTGCGCGCTTCACTCAAACATCACGGCGAGTCAGATGACGAAGCAGCCCTGTCCTTCGGCAGGGCTGCCACCCCGCATCCCGCCCAACGCAGGC
The DNA here is from genome assembly GCF_043104185.1 of Delftia sp. WSY_22. Lineage (NCBI taxonomy): Bacteria > Pseudomonadati > Pseudomonadota > Betaproteobacteria > Burkholderiales > Comamonadaceae > Delftia > Delftia sp. WSY_22. Next base: position 295 of record NZ_JBICKN010000049.1, on the reverse strand, counting down.
GTGGGCAGAAGGCGGGAGGCTGGGGAACAGCCAACAGCCAACAGCCAACAGCCAACAGCCAACGGCCAACGGCCAACGGCCAACAGCCGACAGCCGACAGCCGGCGCCGTCGCTCCGCTCGGCTTCAAACCGGGGCCGAGCGAAGCGAAGGCCCGAGCCAACTCCCCGTATGTCAGCGCCTGCGGCGTGGTGGTTGCGGGGTTGCAGTCCTGCCGAAGGACAGGACTGCTTCGTGATCTGACTCGCCGTGATGTTTGAACGTAGCGCGCAGCGCGAAGAGAGTTTCACGGCGAAC
>NZ_JBICKN010000048.1:0-2651 GCF_043104185.1 Delftia sp. WSY_22 | reverse complement strand
CTGGGCGTGAGCACCAGCGAGCATGAGGACTTCTTCCGCGCCATGCTCGGCGATGTGGATGAGCCCACGGCGCCGTTCGGCCTGCTGGATGTGCAGGGCGACGGCAGCGCGGTGGAGGAGGCCAGGCTTGCGCTGGATGCACCGCTGTCGCGCGAGCTGCGCCGGCAGGCGCAGCGCCATGGGGTGAGTGCGGCCAGCCTGTTCCACCTGGCCTGGGCGCTGGTGCTGGGCAGGACCACGGGCAAGGACGACGTGGTGTTCGGCACCGTGCTCTTTGGCCGCATGCAGGGCGGGGAGGGAGCGCACAGCGCGCTGGGCATGTTCATCAACACGCTGCCGCTGCGCATACGGTTGGGCGGTCGGCTGGGCGGGCGCAGCGTGCAGGAATGCCTGCGCCAGACGCATGAGCTGCTGACGGGGCTGATGCACCACGAGCACGCCACGCTGTCGCTGGCGCAGCGCTGCAGCGCTCTGGCGGGGGGGACGCCGCTGTTCTCGGCACTGCTCAACTACCGCTACAGCGTGGCCCCGCAAGAGGGGGGCGCAGCGGGCGCGTGGGAAGGCATGACGGCGCTGGGCGGACAGGAGCGCACCAACTACCCCGTGACCGTGTCCATCGATGACCTGGGCGAAGGCTTTGGCATCGTGGCCCAGGCCGATGCTGCTTTGGGGGCTGAACGGCTGTGTGGATACATGGCGGCGGCCGTGGCCTCCCTGGTCCACGCGCTGGAAAGCGAGCCCGGCCTGGAGGCTGCGGCGCTGGACATGCTGGACGGCAAGGAATGGGCGCAGCTGCAGGCCTGGAGCCTGGGCGCCCGAGCCGAACCCGGAATGCAGCCCGTGCACCAGCTGATCGAGCGCCAGGTCCAGGCACGGCCGGATGCCGTGGCGCTGGTCTTTGGCGATCAGGTGCTGAGCTACCACCAGCTCAACCGCCGCGCCAACCGGCTGGCACACCGGCTGATGGCCCTGGGCGTGAGGCCGGAGACCCGGGTCGGCATCGCCATGGAGCGGTCCATCGAGATGGTGGTGGGCCTGCTGGCCATCATGAAGGCCGGTGGCGCCTATGTGCCCCTGGACCCCGATCACCCGCCCGAACGGCTGGCGCAGATGATCGAAGACGGCGCCGTGCGGCGCCTGCTCACCCACAGCGCGCTGCGCGAGCGCCTGCCCGCAGGCGAGGATCTGCAGTGGCTGGACATCGACCGCATCGATCTGGCCGGTGAATCTCAGCGCAACCCCGTGGTTGCCGTGCATGGGGAGCATCTGGCCTATGTGATCTTCACCTCGGGCTCCACGGGCCGTCCCAAGGGCGCGGCCAACCGGCATGCGGCCCTGCACAACCGGCTGGCCTGGATGCAGCAGGCCTATGCGCTCGATGCCTCGGACGCCGTGCTGCAAAAGACACCGTTCAGCTTCGATGTGTCGGTCTGGGAGTTCTTCTGGCCCCTGATGGCCGGCGCCCGGCTGGTGATGGCCGCGCCTGGCGATCACCGTGACCCCGCAAGGCTGGTGGCGCTGATCACGGGCCATGGCGTCACCACCGTGCACTTCGTGCCTTCCATGCTGCAGGCCTTTGTGGCCCATGCGGGCGTTGCGGCATGCACGGGCCTCAGGCGCATCCTGTGCAGCGGCGAGGCCCTGCCGGCCGAGGCGCAGAACGCCGTCTTCAGGCTCCTGCCCGGGGCCGGTCTCTACAACCTCTATGGGCCTACCGAGGCGGCCATCGACGTCACCCACTGGCGCTGCCGCGACGACGGGCGGCGCCAGGTTCCCATCGGCCGGCCCATCAGCGGCATCCGCACCTATGTGCTGGACTGCGCCATGCGGCCGGCGCCACAGGGCGTGGCCGGCGAGCTGTACCTGGGCGGCATGGGCCTGGCGCGCGGCTATCTGAACCGCCCCGCACTGACGGCCGAGCGCTTTGTGGCCGACCCGCTGGACACGCAGGGCGGCCTGCTGTACCGCACGGGCGACCTGGTGCGCTGGAACGGCGACGGCCAGATCGAGTACCTGGGGCGCCTGGACCACCAGGTGAAGATCCGCGGCCTGCGCATCGAGCTGGGCGAGATCGAGGCCCATCTGCTGGCCCAGCCCGGCGTGCGCGAGGCCGTGGTGGTCGCGGCGCAAGCCACATCGGGCGCGGCGGGCGCACGCCTTGTCGCCTATGTGGCCAGCCCGGACGCCGATGCGGGGCTGGCCGAAACCTTGCGCCAGGCTTTGGCTGGGCGGTTGCCGGACTACATGCAGCCTTCGGCCATCGTCGTGCTGCCTGCGCTTGCGCTCAATGCCAACGGCAAGGTGGACCGCAAGGCCCTGCCGCAGCCCGAATGGGCGCAGCGTGGATACGAGCCGCCGCACAACGGGGTCGAGCAGCAGCTGTCGGCGATATGGGCCGAGCTTCTGGGGCAGGACCGCGTGGGGCGCCACGACCATTTCTTTGAGCTGGGCGGACACTCGCTGCTGGCCATGGGCATGCTGGAACGCATGCGTGCGCATGGCCTGTCGGCCTCGGTGCGCAGCCTGTTCCAGCATCCGCAACTGGCGGATTTTGCGGCGCAGCTGATGCAGGCGGATGGCGCCGCCCAGGTGCAGGTGCCGCCCAATGGCATTCCCGAAGGCTGCACGGCCATCATGCCCGACATGCTGAC
>NZ_JBICKN010000047.1:0-1111 GCF_043104185.1 Delftia sp. WSY_22 | reverse complement strand
CCAGCGCCCACGGTACGGCCGCCTTCGCGGATAGCGAAGCGCAGACCTTCTTCCATGGCGATGGGGGCGATCAGCTTGACGGTGATCGACACGTTATCGCCAGGCATCACCATTTCCTTGTCGGCGGGCAGCTCGATGGAGCCGGTCACGTCGGTCGTGCGGAAATAGAACTGGGGACGGTAGTTGTTGAAGAACGGAGTGTGGCGACCACCTTCGTCCTTGGACAGCACGTACACCTCAGCCGTGAAGTGGGTGTGGGGCTTGATGGAGCCGGGCTTGCACAGCACTTGGCCGCGTTCCACGTCTTCACGCTTGGTGCCGCGCAGCAGCAGGCCCACGTTGTCGCCAGCCTGGCCTTGGTCCAGCAGCTTGCGGAACATTTCCACGCCGGTGACGATGGTCTTCTGGGTGTCGCGAATACCGACGATTTCGATTTCTTCGCCGACCTTGATGATGCCGCGCTCAACGCGACCGGTCACCACGGTGCCACGGCCGGAGATCGAGAACACGTCTTCCACGGGCATTGCGAAGGCACCGTCCACAGCGCGCTCGGGCGTGGGGATGTAGGTGTCCAGGGCTTCAGCCAGACGCAGGATGGCGGGCTCGCCCTTGTCGCTTGCGTCACCTTCCAGGGCCAGCTTGGCCGAGCCGCGGATGATGGGGGTGTCGTCGCCGGGGAAGTCGTACTTGGCCAGCAGCTCGCGCACTTCCATTTCGACCAGCTCCAGCAGCTCTTCGTCGTCCACCATGTCGCACTTGTTCAGGAACACGATGATGTAGGGCACGCCCACCTGACGAGCCAGCAGGATGTGCTCGCGGGTCTGGGGCATCGGGCCGTCAGCGGCCGAGCACACCAGGATAGCGCCGTCCATCTGAGCAGCGCCGGTGATCATGTTCTTGACGTAGTCGGCGTGGCCGGGGCAGTCAACGTGAGCGTAGTGGCGGTTGGCCGTTTCGTACTCGACGTGGGCGGTGTTGATCGTGATGCCGCGGGCCTTTTCTTCAGGTGCTGCGTCGATCTGGTCGTAAGCCTTGGCTTCGCCGCCGAACTTCTTGGACAGAACGGTGGCGATGGCAGCCGTCAGGGTCGTCTTGCCGTGGTCCACGTGAC
>NZ_JBICKN010000046.1:0-1005 GCF_043104185.1 Delftia sp. WSY_22 | reverse complement strand
CCTGCGGGCAGCGGTTCCGGACTGCCGTTGACGTCCGGGGCCGTGGTCTTGCCGTCGCTGTAGTGGTAGAGCTGGCGGCGTCCGAAGCGGTCGATCTGGGCCATGAGGCGCCAGGGGCCATCGACCGACTCACCGGGCGGGGGGCCAAAGCCCCAGAGGGTGTCGCCATCGCCGCTGAAGGCCAGGATGGCCTCGGGATTGCACGCCAGCGCCGCCTCCACATGCGACCAGCGCGGGTTCGCAGCCCAGGGCGCTGTGCCGCCGTCCGGCTCCGGGCTGCCGCCGCGCAGCAGCCAGATGTCTTCGCTGGCACTGTGCAGCTGGCCGCCCGGGGCCAGAGGCTGGTCGAAGGTGATGACGCGGCCGCTGGCGTCCAGCAGCAAGGTGGCCTCTTCCTGCAGGCGGATGCTGAGCTCCTGCAGCAGGTGCCAGCCATGGCCCAGCAGGCCGCAGGCTGCGCCGTGCTCTGGGTTGACGTAGCTGCTGTACTGGCGCTGCCAGGCCACGGGCAGCGCAGCCGAGGGCAGGGCAAAGTCCAGGTCTTGTGCGCCCAGCAGGACCTTGGCGCCCAGCTGGGGGTTGACGGGGGATCCGACGGTGATGCCGTCCGGGCAGACGGAGCAGGCCAGGCCGCCCTGGCTGCCGATGAGCACGGTGCGCGAGCCGGTGACGATCTTGCCCTTGACGACGCTGTCGGTGATGCGGGCTGCGGGTTTGCCACTCATGCGAGGCTTCTCCTGGAGAGATGGGGGAGAACGGGAATGCGGATACGGGGAACGCGGTACGGGCTGTCTGCCTTCAGCAGTTGAGCCGGTCCATGGGCGAGAGAATCTGGATGTCGCCGGGCGTGATGCGGATGGTGCTTTCGCCGCAGGTCAGCAGGATTTCCTGCTGGGCTTCGAGCCGGATCTTGGCGGCGTTGAGCTCAATGCTTTGCCCATCCATGGTGAGCTGGGAGGCCTTGCCACCTCCGCCTGCGCCCCCACCGCTGCCGCCGCCACCACC
>NZ_JBICKN010000045.1:0-486 GCF_043104185.1 Delftia sp. WSY_22 | reverse complement strand
GAGCTGCGCACCCCGCTGCAGTCCATCATGGGCTTTGCCGAGCTGGGCAGCCTGCGCTCGCGCGGCAATCCCGCCATGGCCGACATGTTCAACGACATCCATGCGGCGGGCCAGCGCATGCTGGCCCTGGTCAATGACCTGCTCGATGTGGCCAAGCTGGACAGCGCCGTGGGAACCATCCACCTGGAGCGCACGGACCTGCGCAGCCTGATCCGGCCGGTCGTGCGCGAGCTGGAGCCGCAGCAGCAGCACAAGCTCATCGACCTGCGGCTCGAACTCGACGACGCCCCGCTGATCGCCAAGGCCGACCCCGTGCGCTTCCAGCAGGTGGTGCGCAATGTGCTGGCCAATGCCATCAAGTTCTCGCCCATCGGCGGGCGCATCGATGTGCAGGGCCGCATCGACGGGCAGGGCGACATCTGCATCGCCTTCTCCGACCAGGGCCCGGGCATTCCGCCACAGGAGCTGGACAAGATCTTCCAGCCC
>NZ_JBICKN010000044.1:0-93048 GCF_043104185.1 Delftia sp. WSY_22 | reverse complement strand
GTGCGCGCCGGCCTCCACCGGCGCGCACGCCAGCGGCGGCTCCAGATGCAGGGAGATCACCACCTCGCCATGCTCGGTGAACTTGATGGCATTGCCGACCAGGTTGGTCAGCACCTGGCCCAGGCGCAGCGGGTCGCCGCGCAACCGGGGCGGCAGGTGCGGGTCCAGCGCATAGACCACTTCCAGTCCCTTTTCCTCTGCGCGCAGCGCCGTGGAGGCCGAGACGGTCTCCAGCACATCGTCAAGGGCGAAATCCACTTCCTCCAGCGCCAGCATGCCCGCCTCTATCTTGGAAAAGTCGAGGACGTCGTTGATCACGGCCAGCAGGGCGCTGGCCGAGCGCTCCACCTTCTCCAGGTAGCCGCGCTGGCGTGATGTCAGCGCGGTCTGCTGTACCAGGCGCGTCATGCCGATGACGGTGTTCATGGGGGTGCGGATTTCGTGGCTCATGATGGCCAGGAAATCCGACTTGGCCCGTTCGGCCGCTTCTGCGGCCTCCTTGGCCTGCTGCAGCGCCTGCTCGGCCTCGCGCTCGCGGGTGATGTCCAGCATGATGCCGTCCCAGACCATGCCCTCGTGGCTGCTCCGGGGGGCCGATCGGCAGCGCAGCCAGCGGACCTCACCATCGGGCCTGATCACGCGGAAGCGGCAGTCGAAGACCCGCAGCGTATCGACCGAGCACTGCAGCATCTGCTGGTAATGCGGCAGGTCCTCGGGATGGATGGCATTCAGGTAGGCCTGACGGTCGGCCATGATGGCGTGGGCCGGCACGCCGATCAGGTTCTCTATGCCGGCACTGATGTAGCTGAGCCGCAGTTGCGCCAGGCCGCCTTCCAGACGGTAGATGGCGCCGCTGGGCAGGTTGTCGGCCAGGGCTTCGAGGCGCATGCGTGCGTCCTCGCGTTCGGACAGGTCCTGCAGCGTGCCGCTGAGCGCGACGATGCGGCCTTGCTCGTCGCGCAGGGCGCGGCCCATGAGGCGGGCCGCGAACCTCCGTCCGTCCGGGCAGTGGTGCACGACATCGAGGCTGTAGGACTGGCCGGTGCCGATGCACAACTGCACGGCAGCGGTGAGCCGGGCAAGATCCTGCGGTCCGAGCATGGCGCGCAGGGCATGGCGCGTCAGCGGCGGACCCTGGGGGTCCAGGCCGTTCATCACATACATCATCTCCGAGGCCTGGAAGTGCTCGGTGTCCAGCTCCCATGTCCAGCTGCCCAGGCGCGCCAGCTGTTCGGCCTGGCGCAGCACGTCGTAGCTTTTTTGCAGCTGGGACTCGGTCTGGCGCATGAGGGTGATGTCGCGCGCAATGCCCAGCACGCCCACGGTCCGGCCCTCGTCATTGCGGTAAGGAATTTTGGTGGACTGGAAGAGGCGGCGCTGCCCGTTGACCAGCAAATGATCCTCCGACACCACGGGGGCGTCGCTGTCCAGCACCCGGCGGTCGCTGTGGGTGAAGCTGCTGTCGGGGAACAGTTCCTGGTCGGTCTTGCCCACGATGTCTTCGGGCGTGCGCCCGGAAAAGCGCGCGGCGGCGGGGTTGACGAAGGTGTAGCGGCCCTGCCGGTCCTTGGCGAAGACCAGGTCGGGCGTTTCGTGCATCACGGCTTCCAGCAGGCGCGTCGAATCCTGCCACGGCCCGGTGCTTTTTCGCAGGAGCGGCGCCAGCTGCGCATCGGGCTGGCCGATCGGCTCGTCCTGGCCGGTGCGCTCGCTGAGCTCGTGCCAGGTGGTGAAGAAAAGCCGCCTGCCCGACAGCGACTGGCAATAGATATGGAGCTCGGCGGGGAAGCTGGTGCCGTCGCGGCGGATCAGTCGGCCGCAGAGATGGGCCTGGCTGTCCACGGCCATGTCCTGCCAGGGACCGCGCCTCAGTCCGTCCGCGTCGGGCCACACGTCCATGATGCCCAGCCCCAGCATGGCGGCCTTGTGATGGCCCAGGCTGGCGCAGGCATGGGCATTGGCATCGAGCAGGCAGCCCTGCTCGTCAAACAGAAGAAAACCGTCGGGCACACGGTCCAGGAACTGGCCATACGGCGTATCGGGCATGAAGACTCCTAGGCGGTAGCAAGCCGGCACTGCACAGGGCGATAGCCATAATCTATGAAAACAGTGTGGATGTTACTGCCGGCCGGTGCCCGCTGCGCGGCAGGGAAGGCCGGTACTTACCCCTGCAGGGGCAGCGGGTAGAATCGTCGGGATCTGCAGGGTCCGTGCCGCGACCCGGCCCCGCCTGGCCCCATTCGGCAACCTGGCCCCGGCTGGCTCGCTGCAGCACACCTTTTCCTTTCCGACGACTCCAGTTCCTCCCCGCTTATGGCCTCCGCTCTGACCGACAAACTTTCGCGACTCGTCAAGGAGATGCGCGGCCAGGCCCGCATCACCGAATCCAACGTACAGGACATGCTGCGCGAAGTGCGCATGGCCCTGCTCGAGGCCGACGTGGCCCTGCCCGTGGTGCGCGACTTCGTTGCGCGCGTCAAGGAAAAGGCGCTGGGCCAGGAGGTGCTGGGCTCCCTGCAGCCCGGCCAGCTGCTGGTGTCCATCGTCAACAAGGAACTGGCCGCCACCATGGGCGAGGGCGTGGCCGACATCAATCTCAACGCCCAGCCGCCTGCCGTCATCCTCATGGCCGGCCTGCAGGGCGCCGGCAAGACCACGACCACGGCCAAGCTGGCCAAGCACTTGATTGAAAAGCGCAAGAAAAAGGTGCTGACCGTGTCGGGCGACGTGTACCGCCCGGCCGCCATCGAGCAGCTCAAGACCGTGACCGGCCAGGCTGGCGCCGAGTGGTTCCCCTCCACGCCAGACCAGAAGCCCCACGACATTGCCGTGGCCGCGCTGGACTACGCCAAGCGCCACTTCTTTGACGTGCTGCTGGTCGATACGGCCGGCCGCCTGGCCATCGACGAGCTGCTGATGGCTGAGATCAAGGATCTGCACGCCACGCTCAAGCCGGTCGAGACCCTGTTCGTCGTCGATGCCATGCAGGGCCAGGATGCGATCAACACGGCCAAGGCCTTCAAGGAGGCCCTGCCCCTGACCGGCATCGTGCTCACCAAGCTCGATGGTGACTCGCGCGGCGGCGCGGCGCTGTCGGTGCGCCAGATCACGGGCGCGCCCATCAAGTTCGCCGGCGTGTCCGAGAAGATCGACGGCCTGGAAGTCTTCGACGCCGACCGCCACGCGCAGCGCGTGCTGGGCATGGGCGACATCGTGGCCCTGGTCGAGCAGGTCACCAAGGGCGTGGACATGGAGGCCGCCCAGAAGCTGGCCGAGAAGGTCAAGAGCGGTGACGGCTTCGACCTCAACGACTTCCTGGCCCAGATCCAGCAGATGAAGCAGATGGGCGGCCTGTCCAACCTCATGGACAAGCTGCCGGCACAGCTCACCGCCAAGGCCGGCCAGGTGGACATGGACAAGGCCGAGCGCGAGATCCGCCGCAAGGAAGGCATCATCTGTTCCATGACTGCCAAGGAGCGCAAGAAGCCCGAGATCATCAAGGCCACGCGCAAGAAGCGCATTGCCGACGGCGCGGGCGTGCAGGTCCAGGAAGTCAACCGCCTGCTCAAGGAGTTCGAGCAGATGCAGGAGATGATGAAGAAGATGAAGGGCGGCGGCCTCATGAAGATGATGAAGCGCATGGGCGGCATGAAGGCCATGAAGGGAATGATGGGCGGTGGCGGCGGCATGCCCAAGCTGCCGTTCTGAGCGGGCCGGGCCCCGCCGATGGACAGTCAAGCCGCAGCACAGCCTGCGGCTTTTCTTTGGCCGCTGCGGGGCTTTGTGAGAACATGCGGCGCCATGAAGGCTGGCGTTTCGACTTCCCTTGCGGCTTCCCGCGTGACTGCATCGCGGCTGTCTCGCCGTGACTGGGGCCTGCTGGCGGCGGCTGCGCTGCTGGCCGGCTGCTCGTCTGCTCCCCGCAAGGGCGCGGGTCCCGGGCCTGCTCCTTCGCCGCAGGCCCTGAACCTGGATGGCGAGTTGCGCGAGGCCCTGCTGGCGCGCACCATGCTCGTGGTCAACACGCCGTATACCTACGGCGGCAATTCGCCCGACGGCGGTTTCGACTGCAGCGGCCTGATCCAGTGGGCTGTGGGCGGCATTACCGAAAGCCGCCTGCCGCGCACCACGGCCCAGTGGGCGCAGTTCAGCAATCCCGTGGGCAGCCGCAGCCTGCAGCGCGGCGACTTCGTGTTCTTCAACACCCTGGGCTCGCGCTATTCGCACATGGGCATCTTTGTGGGCAACGGCCAGTTCGTGCATGCGCCGTCCAGCGGCGGCACGGTGCAGCGCGTGCGCATGGACAACCCCTATTTCGCCAGGCGCTTCACCGAGGCGCGCAGCATCTTCGCCTGAGCGCCTGCCAGGCAAGGCGCCGGGCTTGGCGCCGGCTCTTGAATCGATGGTCCAATGAGAGCTCCATAGAAATCCAGGGTTTCGGAATGGATAACAAGCTCGAATTCGCACAGCGCCTGCGCCAGGCCATCGAGGCTGCGGGTCTGGAGCCGCGGCCCAGCGTGCTGCTGAATCTGTTCAATTCCAGTTACTGGGGTCGGCCGATTTCGTTCCAGGCGGTTGCGCGCTGGCTCAACGGCGAGGCCGTGCCCGAGCAGGACAAGCTGGTGCTGCTGGCCGAGCTGCTCAGGATCGAGCCCGAAGTGCTGCGCTTTGGCGACCCTGCCCAGCGGTCACTGCCGCCTCAGCACGAATGCCAGGAACCGGGCGTGGGCTATCTTGAACGCGAAACCTTCGACGCCTTTCTGAGGCTGCCCGCGCCGCAACGCCAGTTGGTGCGGGAGGTGATCCTGACCTTCGCCAAGGTGCACGGCGAAGGCTGAGGGCCGGGCCACCTGGCAGCCGTCACCGCACCGCCTGCGGCTGCCAGGGCATGGCATGCCAGGGATGGCGCGGATCGGCCACCCATTGCTGCACCTCCTCGGGCGTCACGCTGCGGCCCAGCACGTCGGCCCGGCCACGGGCCAGCCATTGGCTGCGGCCCCGCGCATAGGCCTGGCCGAAGGCCTGCCAGCTGTCAAAGCAATCCCGCGCGCGGCATGCGTTCAGGTGAAGGATCTGCTGGTGCAGGGCCTCGTCCAGCCAGCCCAGCAGCCAGGCACATCGCACGTGGAAGGCCACGCGCGCGCAGGCAAAGGCCATGGCGGCATGGGGATCGTCGCCGGCCTGCAGGCGCTGCAGGTCCAGCGTGAACCAGCGCTGGCGCAGGCCGTCGGGCAACTGGCGTGCGATCTGGGCATCGTCCAGGTCGGTGCGCAGGCCCAGGTGGTGCAGCACCATGGGGCGCAGCTGGGTGGTCAGGGCGTCGTCGGCACCATGGAGCTGCCGGTCTGCAAAGCCGCCCTGGATGGCGTGAAAGGCCATGGGATGGGCCAGGGCCAGGGCCCAGTCCAGCGCCGCATCGCCGCTGCGGTAGCTGCTGAAGTCGCCGCGCTGGCGCGCCGCACGCCTGCGGCGCAGGCCGGCGCGCACTGCCCACCAGACCAATGCAGACAGCACAACAAGAGTGAAGGCGTTCATCGCGGATTTCCTGTCCTGCCCGGCGATCCTGCCCGGCGCCGCGCCAGCTCCAGCGACTGCTGCAGGGCCGCGCTGCGCGGCATGCGCTCGAAGGCGGGCACGGGCACGGTGTCGCGGCGTGCCGCGACCAGCCATTGCATCAGGGGCGACCGGATATCCAGCTGCTCCAGCAGCGCCGGGTGGGCCTGGAGCAGCCACAATTGCTCGGCTTCGGTGTGCAGCTCGCTGGCCGCGCACCAGGCGCCGGTGTGGCCCGAGGCCAGCAGATGCGCCGGACGGCGCACGATGCCCATGGCCAGGGCATCCGCTGGCGCCTCGCCATCGGCATCGAGGTGGTTGAGCAGGGCCAGCACGTCGGCCAGGTAGCGCGCAATCGGCGGGCGGTTCTGCTTGCCCTTGATCTGGTCGATGCGCAGCCGCCCGCCGTCAAGCACCTGGGCGCTGACGGTGATGCGCGGCTGGGCCGTGCCCGTGCGGTAGCTGAACAGGCGCAGCTGGCCCTGCTCGCAGGCTTCGGCGTAGTGCTCGCCGTAGCCGCCGCGCAGCGCGCCGCGCGCGCTGAACTGGCCCAGGCAGTGCCGCATCATCTGGCTTTCATAGGCCATTTCGGCGCGCAGGTCCGGGCTTTGGGCATCGAATTCGACGAAGACACCCAGCTGGCCGCGCAGCAGCGGGCGCACGGCGCCGGGTCGGTGCTCGGCCCAGCCGCTTTCGCTTTTTCTGGCGAAGGCCAGGTGCTCCAGCGTCCAGCGCGCCAGGGCCTGCGGGCAGTTGATGCGCTGCAGCTTGCCCTGAAGCGCCGTGCCGCGCCGGGTGGACAGGAACTCCAGCAGCCGGCTTTCCAGCGCCAGCAGCGGGGCGCTGTCAGGCTCCACCCACCACAGCGGTGCGCTGGCGCCGGCCGCAGGGCTTTCATGTGGCGGTGGCTGGCGGGCCGCATGCGCGCGCAGGCGCTCCAGCGCCCAGGCGGCAGGCTCGGTGCGCCTGTGCAGGCGCAGCAGTTCGGCCTGCGTGGAGATGGGCTGAACGGCCGGCGGATCGGCGTCGAGGTTGCCGATCACGTGGCGGTAGAAGTGGTTGGCCAGCCAGGCCGCGATCTCCTGACTGTCGCCGCGCGCCGCGCTGCGCTCACGTATGTGCTGCTTGATGTCCGGCGCATTGACCACGTCGCGCGGGCGGTAGGCGCTGGCTGCCGCGGCGGCTCCCGGGTTCACCACAGCTTCCACCAGGGCTTGCTGTCCGAGTGCAGCTTGAGGCAGCGCTGGAGGCCGTCCCTGGCCATCTTGTGCTCGGCCTCGCTGTCATCGGGGGTGAGCTTGGCGATGGCCTCGCGGTGCAGGGCCACGGCCTGATCGATGGGGCCGCAGCTTTCCATGGCGCAGGCCAGGCGGCGCAGCGTGTAGCACTCGCCCAGGGCGCGCACTTCGGGCAGCAGGGCCTCCAGGCGGGGGCGCACCACGTCGCCATGGCTTTCGGAGAAGAAGTCGAGCAGGGACATCAGGGCCGCCAGGTAGTCGCGCCGCTGTTCGCGCTGCTCGTCTGCGTCCAGTTCCTCGAACCACTGGTCCAGGCGTTCCAGCCAGATGCCGATCTCGCCCGCGCGGCCGAGCTGGTAGAGCGCCAGCGCCACGCTGGGGAAGTAGTCGGTGGGGCAGTGGCGGCTGTAGCCGTAGTCCTGGGTGAAGTGCCACAGCTGCTCGGCCGCCGTGACGATGCCGGGTCGGTCATCACGGCGGATGGCACACCACAGCAGGCCGTCATGGTGCTCGGCGAAGGGGCTGCTGGACAGTCCCTTGTGGTGCAGGGCTGCAGCCTCTTCATAGCGCTGCTGCGAGCGGTACTTGATGGCAAGGTTGTTGCAGAGCATGGAGTAGACGTGCAGGTGCGCGTCCTTGTACCTGCCCTGGCCGCTGGCCCAGAAGGCCTCGAAGCGGGCCAGGCCCTCTTCGTAGTAGCGCTGCACCAGCGGCTCGCGCACCTCGTCGCCCGGCACCTGCCGGCCTTCGCCCATGAGGGCGGCCAGGTCGTCCTCGTCATCCAGCGTCACGCCCGCCGCATAGCACCAGTGGGCGCCGAAGCCCTGGGGAAAGGGCCGCTGCAGCGCCTGTGCGGCCGGCAGCGCGGCAAAGCGCGCGGCCCAGAGCATGGGCAGCAGCTCGGAGTTGGCGTGCCGGGGCTGCTCGCCCACGCCGCGCTCGAGCAGCGGCAGGGCCTGTTCCCATTGGTGGTTCCTGGCCAGGCGCCAGCCGTCGATCATGTCCAGCAGCGGATGGCCGGGCGCCTGGGCACGCGCCAGGGCCAGGTAGTCGTCGGCGCTGCGCGCAGCAGCCGGGCTGTCTTCCAGGATCTCCTGCATGTCGGAATCCAGTCCCGCCCAGGCCAGGATCAGCGCCCAGGCGGGGGCGTGGGCGGTGTCGCTGTCCACCATGCGCAGTGCCAGCTCATAGCCCTGGCGGGCCGATCCGGGGCGGCTGTGCAGCACGCTCTCCAGCGCCAGGTCCGCCGCATCGGCCAGGCGGCCCGCCTCTTGCAGCCATTGCAGCACCAGGCCGCTGAAGGCGTCGTCGGAGTCGTCCACCAGGCCGAAGCGGCCCAGCTCGGCCAGCTGCAGCGCGGCCTCTGGCTGGCCCATGGCATGGCAGGCCATGGCCTGCAGCCGTGCCTCATGGACCTTGCGGTGCGCGCGCACCGCCTGCGATGCGGCGGGGCTTTCCGTGCGGGCCAGGTGCTGCTGCGCCGCCATCAGCACGGCCGGAACGCTTTGCGGGGCCAGCGGCAGCACTTCGCGCGCAAGGTGCAGCCAGTCGTCGAAGTCCACGTTCTGGTCGGCGTCTGCCAGGGCCAACTGCGCCGTGGCGGCCTGCACATGGCGCACGGTGGCCGGCACGTCGCCGCGCAGGCGGGCCAGCTCGGCCTTGCGCAGGCTGGCACGCGCGTCGCGGCGCGCGGGGGATGCCTCGCCGTCGGGGTCGCTGCGCTCGTGGTTGCGCTGCAGGTCCACGCCTTGCTCGGCCAGTTCCCAGGCCTGGGCCTCGCGGGCCAGGTAGTGCCAGCCATTCCAGTAGCGATAGGGCTCGCCGGTGTGCGGCAGCCGGCCCATGAGATCGGCGGCAGGCGCGAGCAGGGCCACGCCGCCTTCGCGGTCAAAGCGCAGCCGGCTCTGGATGTCGCTGAGCGCCAGGCTGGCCGTGGCCAGCAGGTGGTTGTCACCCTGCAGGTGCTGCAGCGTGGCATCGCGGTGCTCGCGCAGCAGGGCGTTGGCGGTCTCGGGCCGTTCCAGGTCGAGCCAGAGATCGTGCAGACGCTCCAGTTCGCTCACCGTGGCCGGCGCGAAGCGCTGCTGCGAGAGCAGCTCCATGACGGCCGCCTGGCGTTCGGCCGGGGCGATGGGGCTGGTTTCATCTTCCTGTTGCAGCAGGTCGTGCGCCTGGTCCATGAAGGCATGCAGGGCTTCGCCCTCAAGGATGGCCTGGGCGTTGGCGGGCTGGGAGGTGTTCATGGAATCGATAGCAAGCAAGCGAAGCTGGAAAAGCCATGCAGGCCGACAGACCTCAGGGCGGCAACCCGCGATGCTAGCGGGCCGGCCCGCGCCAGGCCAGTGTGGCCGGGATGTTTTCACGTCCTGTTACACGCAAAAAGCCCGGCATTGCCGGGCTTTCGTTACGCCAGAGGTCGCTGGGCCACCGGGGCCGCCGGGATCGGGTTGGGATCAGTGGCGCACCACGACCTCGCCGCGCAGCGTGAAGGTGCGTGCCTCGGTGATCTTCACATCGATCATCTGGCCGATCAGGCGGTCGTTGCCCGGGAAGTTGACCACGCGGTTGCACTCGGTGCGGCCCATGAGTTCGCTGCCATCGCGCTTGGACAGTCCTTCCACCAGCAGGCGCTGCACCGTGCCCACGCGCTCGTCGCTGATGTCCTTGATGTTGTTGTTGATCACGGCCTGCAGCTCCTGCAGGCGGCGCAGCTTGACCTCGTGGGGCGTGTCGTCGTGCAGGTTGGCGGCCGGCGTGCCGGGGCGGGGGCTGAAGATGAAGCTGAAGCTGTTGTCGAAGCGCACGTCGTGGATGAGCTTCATCATCTTCTGGAAGTCTTCCTCGGTCTCGCCGGGGAAGCCCACGATGAAGTCGCTGCTCATGGCCATCTCGGGCCGGATGGCACGCAGCTTGCGGATGGTGCTCTTGTATTCCATGGCCGTGTAGCCGCGCTTCATGGCCATGAGTATCTTGTCGCTGCCGTGCTGCACGGGCAGGTGCAGGTGGCTGACCAGCTTGGGCAGCCGAGCGTAGGCCTCGATCAGGCGCGGCGTGAATTCGTTGGGATGGCTGGTGGTGTAGCGGATGCGCTCGATGCCGGGGATCTCGGACACGTATTCCAGCAGCAGGGCAAAGTCGGCGATCTCGGCCGTGTCACCCATCTTGCCCAGGTAGGCGTTCACGTTCTGGCCCAGCAGCGTGACCTCCTTCACGCCCTGGTCGGCCAGGCCCGCGACCTCGACCAGCACGTCCTCGAACGGGCGGCTGACTTCCTCGCCGCGCGTATAGGGCACGACGCAGTAGCTGCAGTACTTGGAGCAGCCTTCCATGATGGAGACAAAGGCCGAGGAGCCTTCCACGCGCGCCGGTGGCAGGTGGTCGAATTTCTCGATCTCGGGAAAGCTGATATCGACCTGGGGCTTGTGCCTGGCGGCGCGTGCATTGAGCAGCTCGGGCAGGCGGTGCAGGGTCTGCGGGCCGAAGACCACGTCCACATAGGGCGCGCGCTTGATGATTTCCTCGCCCTCCTGGCTGGCCACGCAGCCGCCCACGCCGATGAGCACGCCGCGTTCCTTCAGGTGCTTGTAGCGGCCCAGGTCGCTGAACACCTTCTCCTGCGCCTTCTCGCGCACCGAGCAGGTGTTGAACAGGATCAGGTCGGCCTGCTCCGGGTCGTCGGTGGACTCGTAGCCCTGGGCTGCGCCCAGCACATCGGCCATCTTGTCCGAGTCGTACTCGTTCATCTGGCAGCCGAAGGTTTTGATAAAGACTTTCTTGGACATGGTGGGGTTCCGTCAGGCAGCCGCCGCACTGCAAGCGGCGGTCCGCAAAAAAAGAAGATGGCCGGGCCAGGGCGGGCGCTGTGCTCCCTGGCCCGAGCCGCTGCGCCCCGCAAGCTGCGGGCCGCATCCATCGTGTGCGTGCGGTGTGCGCCGGCCTCAGTTGAAGAAGCGGTGCAGCATCGACTTGGGCTTGTAGTGCTTGTCGGCCTCGGCCTTGGTCAGGATCCAGGCCTGGTGCAGCCACTGCGTCTGCGGCTCGATCACATAGCCCACCACGAGCTTGCTGCCCTGGTAGTTGATGGCCTGCACCAGCGTGCGCTCGGGGCTGAACAGGCGAAAGCCCGGGCTGGTGCGAATGGTCTTGCCGTCGATTTCGACCACGGGAAACTGCGCGGTCACAACCAGCTCGCCGAACTGGGCCTGCGGCGGGAAGTTGCGTGTCTCGTTGGAGGGCAGGCCCTGCGCGGCCGCGCCCAGGCTGGCGCAGGCCAGGCCGGCGAGCAGGGCGCCGGCGCACAGGCGGCGGACGGCAGAGAAATGGGGCTTGCAGCGATTCATGGTGTACATCCAGGGGCTGAACCCGCGATTCTACGAACTTGCCGCCGCGCAGGCGCAGCACTCGGGCATTTGTTCAGGTGCGGCCCGGCGCATACAGCACCGCCTTGGGCGGGCGGCACAGGCCCCAGAAGCGCAGGCCGATCAGCTCGGCCATCTGCACGCCCATGGCCGTGGGGGCGGAGATGGTGGCCAGGGCGGCGATGCCGACCCTGGCGCATTTGCGCACCAGCTCATGGCTGCCCCGGCTGGAGAGCACGACAAAGCCGGCCTCGCCCAGGCGGCCGGTGCGCGAGAGGCGGCCGACCAGCTTGTCCAGCGCGTTGTGGCGGCCCACGTCCTCGAGCACATCCGTCAGTTGCCCGTCCAGCCCTGCCCAGCCTGCGGCATGCACGGCGCCGGCTTCGGCGTTGAGCAACTGCAGCGGCGGCAGTGCCGCGATGGCTGCGCAGACGGTGTCGGCATCGACACGGGCGATCCAGTCGTGCGCGGGCAGGGGGTCGAAGGACAGGTCCAGCGCCGCGAAGCTGTCCACGCCGCAGACGCCGCAGCCTGTGCGCCCGCTCATGCTGCGGCGCCGGTCCTTGAGGCGCGCGAAGCAGCGCGAGGCCACGTCCAGCTGCACCTCGATGCCGTCCATGCCGGACGGAAGGCCTGCCGCTTCGGCGGCCACGGCCCGCACCTCGATGCCGTAGCAGTCGGCGCCGCTGTCCAGGATGCCCTCGGTGAGCGCAAAACCCAGCGCAAAGTCTTCCAGGTCCGAGGGCGTACCCATCATCACGGCATGCGAGATGCCATTGAACACCAGGGCGATGGGGACTTCGCTGGCTAGCACCTGGGGCTCGGGCTGGAGGCTGACGGCGCCGCCATCGGCGATCCGGTGGCGCACCACCGCATGCGTGCGCAGTGCGGCAATGGCGGGCGCGATGGCGCAGGCAGCATCTGCCGGGCCCGAGTCCGGGGCGGGTGCGGGAGCGTGTTCGGTGGTGGCGTTCATGGCGTGGGCCGCGCAGGCGGCCTGCGCATGATATCGGTGCCGCCGCGCAGCTTCAGTCCAGCAATGCCATGCCCTTGATCTGGGCGAAGACATGCATGCCCGGCGCAATGCCCAGCTGCCGGGCGGAATGCAGGGTGATGCGCGCCAGCAGGCGGGACGTGCCCAGCTGCAGCGAGACCATGACCTGGCCCGGGCCGTCCTCGCGCAGATCCTGCACGGTGGCCGCCAGGATGTTGAGGATGCTGCTGTCTTGCGGGTGCTGCAGGCTCAGGCTCACATCGCGCGCTTGCACGCGCAGCTGCACGCTCTCGCCGATGGGGCGCGGGCGGGCCATGACAAGGCGAAGGCGCCCGCCGTCGAAGGACAGCGTGCTCAGGTGGGCATCCGGATCGTGCTGCCGGATCTGCGCACTGAGCATGGCCGCTGCCGTGTCGCCCATGCTCAGCGGCAGGTCCAGCCGTGCCAGCAGTTCGCTGGTGGCGCCGGCCGCGACGATGCCGCCTGCCTTGAGCAGCACCAGGTGCTGGGCCAGGCGCGCTACCTCGTCGATGGAGTGGCTGACATAGACCACGGGAATGTCGAGTTCACGGCGCAGCTGGTCCAGGTAGGGCAGGACCTCGGCCTTGCGCTGGGCGTCCAGCGCGGCCAGCGGTTCGTCCATGAGCAGCACGCGGGGGCTGGTGGCCAGGGCGCGCGCAATGGCCACGCGCTGGCGCTCGCCGCCCGACAGGGTGGAGGGCATGCGGTCCATCAAATGGCCTATGCCCAGCAGGGACACGGCCTGCTCCTGGGACACCTTGCGCCGCTCGGCGGGCGTGCGCCGCATGCCGTAGTCGATGTTGCGCTGCACGCTCAGGTGCGGGAACAGGCTGGCTTCCTGGAACACATAGCCCAGGGCGCGGCGGTGCGTGGGCAGCCACTGGCTGGCCGCATCGTCCTGCCAGACCTCGCCATTGACGACGACACGGCCCCGTGCGCGCTCCAGCCCCGCCAGCGCGCGCAGGCAGGTGGTCTTGCCGCAGCCCGAAGGGCCGAACAGGGCCGTGACGCCGCGCCCGGGCAGCTGCAGCAGCACATCGAGGCGGAAGTCGGCACGCTCCAGCGCCAGCGCAGCAAGGATTTGCGAAGGGCTCGCGGCGGGCACGGCGCCGGCCGAAGCAACGGGAGAGAAGTCAGTCATCATGCGCGGCGCTCCTCGCGCGGCTGCAACAGGTGCAGGGCCAGCAGCACCAGGAAGGAGAACACCACCATGCCGCCGGCCAGCCAGTGGGCGTGGGCGTACTCCATGGCCTCCACATGGTCGTAGATCTGCACCGAGACCACGCGCGTCACGCCGGGGATATTGCCGCCCAGCATCAGCACCACGCCGAACTCGCCCACGGTGTGCGCGAAGGTCAGCACGGCTGCGGTGATGAAGCCCGGGCGCGCCAACGGCAGCGCCACGGTGAAGAAGCGGTCCAGCGGCCCCGCGCCCAGGCTGGCCGCGGCCTCCATGGGGCGCGTGCCCAGCGACTCGAAGGCGCGCTGCAGCGGCTGCACCGTGAACGGCAGGGAATACACCAGGGACCCGATGACCAGGCCTGCAAAGGTGAAGGGCAGGGTGCCCAGCCCCAGCGCCTGCGTCAACTGGCCCACGGGGCCATTGGGCCCCATGGTCACCAGCAGGTAGAAGCCGATCACCGTGGGTGGCAGCACCAGGGGCAGCGCCACCACGGCGCCAATCGGGCCGCGCCAGCGCGAGCGCGTATGGGCCAGCCACCAGGCCAGCGGCGTGCACAGCGCCAGCAGCAGCACCGTGGTCACGCTGGCAAGTTTCAGTGTCAGACGTATGGCGGCGTAGTCGTCGGCGGTAAGAATCATGCTGGAAGAATTCAGTGGTTCGCAGCGCTGGTGTCGTCCCCCTACCGCGCAGCGGGAGGGGGGAAGGCGCGTCAGCGCCTCAGGGGGAGCCTAGAGCCCGTAGCCGTAGGAGCGGATGATGGCACGCGCTTTTTCAGCACGCAGGTACTTCATCAGCTCGGTGGCGGCTTCGTTGTCCTTGCCGCTGTGGAGCACGATGGCATCCTGGCGGATGGGCTCGTGCATGGCGCCGGGCACCTGCCAGGCCGAGCCTTCGCGCAGCTTGCCGTTTTCCATCACCTGCGACAGGGCCACGAAGCCCAGCTGGGCATTGCCCGTGGCCGCGAACTGGTAGGTCTGGGCGATGTTCTCGCCCATGACGATGCGCGGCTGCACCTGGGCCGTGATGCCCAGCTTGTCCAGCACTTCCATGGCGGCCGTGCCGTAGGGCGCGAGCTTGGGGTTGGCCACGGCGATGTGCCTGTAGTCGCCGGTCTTGAGGACCTCGCCCTTGTCGTCCACATAGCCGGGCTTGGGGCTCCACAGCACGAGCTGGCCGATGGCGTAGGTGAAGCGCGAGTCGGGCAGGCCACGGCCTTCCTTGGCGATCTTTCCGGGCGTGGTGTCGTCGGCGGCCAGCAGGATCTGGAAGGGTGCGCCGTTGACGATCTGCGCATAGAACTTGCCCGTGGCGCCGAAGGACAGCAGGGCCTTGTGGCCGGTGTCCTTCTCGAACTCGGCGGCGATCTTCTGCATGGGCGCCGTGAAGTTGGCGGCGACGGCCACCGACACTTCGGCAGCCTGCGCGGCGGCCCAGCCCAACAGGGCAAGGGCGGCAAAGGCGGTGGCACGCAGGGGCTGGTTCACGTTCATGGGTCTCTCGCTATTCCGTTGGTGAATAGCGCAGTGTAGCGACCTGAAAATGCGCATGCAGGGTGCAGGCGTTTTGCTTGGCGGGAAATAACGCTTGGCGGGCATGATGTCGCGCATGACTGCCGACGCTCCTGCTTCACCCTCCGATCTGGCGCCCGCGCTGGGCCATGACCTGGCTGACCGCCGCCTCGCCATCCTGCGCCATATCGCAGCAGGGCATTCGATTTCACAGGCGGCGCGCGAGGCCGGCGTCAGCTATAAGGCGGCATGGCAGGCGCTGGATGTGCTGACCAATCTCGCGGGCTGTGCCCTGGTGGAGCGCTCGGTCGGCGGCGCCGGCGGCGGCGGCGCGCGCATCACCGCAGCCGGGCAGTCCCTGCTGGCCATGGCCGATGCGCTGGAGCAGGCCCGTGCACAGGTGCTGCAGCGCTTTGGCGGGCCGGCCGGCGTTTCCTCGGCGGCTCCCGGACTGGGGCTGGGCCTGCGCACCAGCATGCGCAATCTGTGGCCTTGCCGGGTCGGGGCCCTGCAGGCGCAGGGTGCCCAGGTCCGCGTCTGGATGCTGCCCGATGGCGGTGGCGATGCACCAGGCATTGCCGCACGCATCACCGCCGAAAGCGCCCAGTTGCTGGGCCTGGCCCCTGGCCTGCCCGTGATGGCGCTGTGCAAGGCCACTGCCGTCCAGGTGCTGCCAGTGGCGCCGCTGGCCGGTGCGCAGGGCCTGGCCAATGCCTGGCCTGCCAAGGTGCAACGCCTGGCCCGTGCCGAGGGGGACGGACCGCGCGAAGTGGTGGCCAGGCTGCCCTGGGGCGGCAGCGGCGTGGGGTATGCGGCGCAGCAGGCGCAAGGCGAGCCCTGGACGCTGCGCACAGGACGCAAGGTCTGGCTGTCGGTGCCGGAGTCCGCCGTGGTGCTGGCCGTGGCCGACTGACACGACTGACCTGACAGGGTCGATTGAGCTGATTGGGCCGATTGGGCGTCGAGAAGGCCGCAGCGCGTTGCGCGTGCGCTGCAGTGGCTGCAGATTCGGACGGGTCTTATGGCGCATCCCGGGCGGGATACGAAAAATTGTGCCGCAGCGCAACCTGCGCGCTCCGGTGGCGCAGGCTTTCCCGGCGACCGATCCATCGAAACCTCCCTGGCCCCCATGAGCATCCTGAAATTGCGCAGGCAAGAGAAAGTGGCGTTCTACACCGCCTTGCTGTGTTCGTCCGTCGCGGCGTTCATCTTCTTCGCGTCCAAGGACGTGGCGGACAGTCTGGAGCAGCGGCTGGGTGCGCTGGCCATCTGCATCGTCATCAGCGCCGTGGTGACCCTGTTCAATCACTGGTGGTTCAGAGTCTGGGGCTGGCACCTGGTGCCGGTCACCCTGCTCCTGTTCTATGGCGGCACGCTGGTCGCAGGCTGGCTGTTTGGCGGTCGATGATCGCGATGGCGCCGAAGGGGAACCTGCCGCAATGCTTTGCGTCGAAGAGCCTTTGCGACTGCCTCCCAGGCCTCCCACGGCCTTGCCCCTGCCATGAAGACCACCCTGTCCGCCGCCCTGATCTGCCTGTTCCTGTCTGCCCCGGCCCTGGCCCGTCCGCTGGACCCGGCGCCGCTGGATGCCTCGCAGTTCAACCTGGGACTGGTCGGCCTTGCCGGCGAGATTTCGCCAGCGGAGCGGCACCTGGAGGCCATGCTCAGGCGGCCCGAGGCCAATGCCGTCCTGCTGTCGGTGATCGACGATCCGCGCCGATCTCCCGTGGCCAAGCTCTATGCGCTGTGCGGGCTCAAGCGCATGGGCAGCGGCGGCTACGAGGCAGCGCTGGTCAAGCTGCGCGGCTTTGAGGGCCAGGTTTCCGTGATGCTGGGCGACCAGATGTTCCAGGAAGACATCCGAGAGGCGGCAGACCGCATCGAAAACCTGGAATGCAGCGAGGGCGGCTGAGCCCCGGGCCGGCCGGTCCCGGGACAAAAAAAGAGCTGCCATCGGCAGCTCTTTGCATGGCAGGGCCGTTGCCCGCACCGCTCAGGATAGCTCGCGACCCTTGAGTTCGGGGATCAGAAAGGCCGTGGCCAGCATGTCCAGCACATAGATGGCCGCCAGCAGGGCGATCGCCACCTGGAACGAATAGCTCATGGCCAGCGCACCGATCACCACCGGGCCCAGTCCGCCCACGGCGCGGCCGATGTTGAACAGCACGTTCTGCGCGGTGGCGCGCGCCTCGGTGGGATAGGCCTCGCTCATCACGGCGCCGTAGCCGCCCATCATTCCGTTGACGAACAGGCCCATGAGGGCCCCCGCCCAGAGCATGGCCGCAGGGTCGGACAGCTGTGAATAGAGCACGACCATGATGACCGAGCCCAGCTGGAAGATCAGGAAGCTGGGCTTGCGGCCGATGCGGTCGGCCAGCTGGCCGAAGACCCAGATGCCGACCATCATTCCCACCACGGTCACGGCAGTCCATATCGAGGACTTGGTCAGGCTGAAGCCCAGTTGCTTGGACAGAAAGCTGGGCATCCAGATCATGATGCCGTAGTAGCCGAAGTTCTGGACCGAGGTCAGCACGATCACACCCAGGCTGACCTTGGCCGTGGCGCGGTCCTTCACCAGCAGCTTCAGGCTTTGCAGCACCGGCACGCGGGCCGACGGCGTGGCGGACTGCTGGCGCTTCAAGAAGACCTCGGGCTCGTGCAGCTTGTTGCGGATCACCCAGGCCACCACGGCCGGGATCACGCCCACCAGGAACATGCCGCGCCAGCCGATGAGGGGCAGCAGCAGCGGCGTCAGCAGCGCCGCACCCAGCACACCCATTTGCCAGCCCAGGGCCACATAGGACGAAACGCGCGCGCGGTGGCGGGCAGGCCAGGCCTCGGCAGCCAGTGCCATGCCGATGCCGAACTCGCCGCCCAGGCCGATGCCCGCAATCGTGCGGTAGGCCAGCAGGTCCCAGTAGCCCTGCGCGAAGGCGCACAGGCCCGTGAAGACTGCGAACAGCATGATGGTCCAGGTCAGCACGCGGATGCGCCCGTAGCGGTCGCTGAGCAGGCCGAAGAAGATGCCGCCGAACACGGCACCGATCAGCGTCCAGGTCACCAGCGAGCCGGCCTGGCCCGGCGTGAGGTGCAGGTCGGCCGAGATGGCCGACAGCATGAAGCCCAGGATCAGCAGGTCGAAGCCGTCCATGGCATAGCCGACGGCCGAGCCGGCCAGGGCCTTCCAGCTGTAGCCATTGACCTGGGTGGCATGGGCGCCGGCATGCGTGTCTGTGCTGGCGCCGGCAGCATTGGCTGCGAGCGCCCCGGAGGAAGTGGTGGTCACGTGAAGATCCTTGAAAGCCAGGACGGCGCGCGCTCTCGCTGGGGTGCGGCACCACGCAAAACGCCTGCGCCGCCGGCTGAGCCGGCGTGCGGGCACGCTGCGCGTGTGCTGCATCCTGGGAAGGCGATGGGCACGGGAGTCCTGGTGGGAAAACAAGCTGGGCGGCCGGCATGCCGGAGCATGGCAGGGGCTGCGCGCAAAGACAGAGCGCAAGGTGCAGCGCCAAAAGACCGCTTCTGCAAAAAGCGAAAGCCCTGAAATCGGCTGGGCGATCAGGGCTTGGAGGCTGCGGGCAGGCCCGGTGAAAAGGGCGCTCCCATGCGGGCGCAATGGTAAGGGAAGTGGCCGGACAAGGCAAGTAGGGCAGGCTTGCCAGACAGCTTCTACGGCATGGACGGCTGGTACTGCCCGGCGGGCGCGGGACGGATTCGGGTGTTGCGCGGATGCAGCAGCCCCTGTGCTGCCGATGGCCCAGACAATTGAAGAAACGATAATGAGAACAAATCGCATTCGCTTTCTCTTCATGCCCTTCGACCCATCGGAGGGCATGGCGAGGAAGTTTTTTTATTGCCGTATTGCTGTTCTCCCGGAGTATTTCATGCCACTGCATCGCCTTCAACCCGGCCATCGCCCTGCGCCTCTTGCGCTGGCCATCTCCCTTGCCATCGGCGCCCTGTCCGCTCAGGCTCAGGCATTGCCGGACACGCAGAACCCGGCCACGCTGCCCACGGTCAACGTGATCTCCAACCAGTTGGGCGAGGTGACCGAAGGCTCGGGCTCCTATACGCCGGGCACCATTGCCACAGCCACGCGCATGGTGCTGACGCCGCGCGAGACGCCGCAGTCCATCAGCGTGGTCACACGCCAGAAGATGGATGACTTCAACCTCACCTCCATCGACCAGGTGATGGAGCACACGCCCGGCATCAGCATCGTCACCTATGACAGCGAGCGCACCGAGTACTACGCCCGCGGCTTCGCCATCCAGAACTTCCAGTACGACGGCATTCCGATGATGCGCGACTCCGCGTACTCGGCCGGCAACACCCTCAGCGACATGGCGATCTATGACCGCGTCGAGGTGCTCAAGGGCGCAACCGGCCTGCTCACGGGCAGCGGCACTCCGGGCGCGACCATCAACCTGATCCGCAAGAAGCCCACGCGCGATTTCCGCGGGCATGCGTCCATCTCTGCGGGCAGCTGGAGCAACTACCGCACCGAGGTGGATGTGGGCGGCGCACTCAATGCAAGCGGCAGCGTGCGCGCGCGTGGCGTGGCCGCCTACCAGGACAAGGACTCGTTCATGGACCGCTATTCGCGCAAGACCGCGACGCTCTACGGCATTGTGGAAATGGACCTGACGCCACGCACTTTGCTGACGCTGGGCGGCGATGCGCAGAACAACCGTCCGGTCAACTCCACCTGGGGCGGCATTCCGCTGCTCAATGCCGATGGCCAATTCAATGACATGCCTCGCTCGCACAACAACGGCACGCGCTGGAGCCGTTGGGACCAGTACACGCGCACGGCCTTTGCCACGCTGGAGCACAGCTTCAGCAACGGCTGGGTGGCCAAGGCGCAGTTCAACCACCAGATCAACGGCTACAACGCCAACCTGGGCGCGGCGGCTGCGGGCTTCCCCAACCCGGCCGACGGCTCCGGCGTGTCGCTGTGGCGCGGCCAGTACATAGGCCGCACCACCAGCAATGCGCTCGATGCCTACGCCAGCGGGCCCTTCTCGCTGGGCGGGCGCGAGCACGAGCTGGTGCTGGGCGCCAGCGTAGCAAGGCGCCACTGGAAGAACGATGGCTACTGGCAACTGCCCGCCGACTATGTGTCCACGGTCAATGACTACTACCACTGGAATGGCGATTCGCGCCTGCCGGTGTGGGGCGCCTCACCCGACTACGTGAACAGCGAAGTGACCAAGGAGCAGGGCTTGTACACGGCGGCGCGCTGGAACCTGGCGGCCGACCTCAAGCTGATCACGGGCGGGCGCTGGTCCAACTATCGCAACCAGGTGCAGGGTCAGCGCGAGACCGGCGTTTTCGTGCCCTATGTGGGCGCGATCTACGACCTCAATGGCAACTATTCGGTCTACGCCAGCTACACCAGCATCTTCAGCCCGCAGTCCAAGCAAAACGAGAGCGGCAAGGCGCTGGACCCGCTGCGCGGCAACAACGCCGAGGTCGGCGTCAAGGCGGCCTTCATGGACGGCCGCCTCAATGCATCGGCGGCGCTGTTCCAGCTTCAGCAAGACAACTTCGGTATCGAGACCGGCGGCCTGACGCCCGGCGGCGCCACGGCCTACCGGGCCGTCGATGGCGTCAGGACGCGCGGCTTCGAGGCGGAGATATCCGGCCAGATCACGCCCGCCTGGCAACTGCAGGCCGGTTTCTCGCATGCCATTTCGCGCGACCAAGGCAAGCGCGTGGCCACGCTCACGCCCTCCAACCAGTTCAGCCTGCACACCAGCTACAGGCTGGACGGCCCGCTTTCCGGCCTGACGGTGGGCGGCGGCGCGCGCTGGCAGGACAAGACCTGGGGCGACATCTCCACGCCATCGGGCGGCACGGCCGTTCACACCGTCAAGGGCTACTGGCTGCTGGACATGATGGCGCGCTACGAGTTCAGCAAACAGCTGTCGGCCACCGTCAACGTGCGCAACCTGCTGGACAAGAAGTACTACACCATCTTCAGCTACTACAGCACCTACACCTGGGGCGAGCCGCGCTCGGTGAATGTCAGCCTGAACTACAAGTTCTGAGGCCCGGCCCGCGCTGCGCCAGCGCGGGGTCTTTGGCCCTGGCGCCAAGGGCGCCGTGCTAGGCTGGCGCCCGCTGCGGCCCGTGCGCCGCAAGCGCTCCCATTGCCGTCCGTTCACTGCCCGTTGGCCGC
This sequence comes from Delftia sp. WSY_22, assembly GCF_043104185.1. Classification (NCBI taxonomy): domain Bacteria; kingdom Pseudomonadati; phylum Pseudomonadota; class Betaproteobacteria; order Burkholderiales; family Comamonadaceae; genus Delftia; species Delftia sp. WSY_22. The sequence continues at coordinate 72,009 of NZ_JBICKN010000044.1, read as the reverse complement.
CCGGGTCCGTCTATGACCTTGCGGTGCAGTGCGGCGATATCTCGCAGGTTTTGCCAATAAAAACAATTCTCATTACAGTTTGGCATTCCGAGTTCTCCAACCTCCGATCCTTTCTGCCATGCATCCCATCCTGATTGCAGCCGCCCTCGCTTTGGGCGCGGCCGCCCCGATGAGCCAGGCCGCAGCCGCCGGCACCGTTCAACAGCCCGTGAAGAAGAACCTCTCCGTTGCAGAGGTGGTCAAGCATTACGGCACCCTGGTGCACGCCAATTACTCGGATTCCATCAGCTCCGCCAAGACCATGCAGAAAGCCATCGGGGCCTTTCTCGCATCACCCAGCGAACAGGGCCTGAACAATGCGCGCAAGGCCTGGCTGGATGCACGCGAGTACTACGGCCAGACCGAGGCCTTCCGCTTCTACGCCGGTCCCATCGACAACGATGAAGGACCCGAAGGCCAGATCAACGCCTGGCCCATGGACGAGTCCTATGTGGACTATGTGGAAGGCAACCCCAATGCCGGCATCATCAACAACCGCAAGGAAGCCATCACCAAGAAGCGCCTGGCCGAACTCAACGAGCATGACGGCGAGGAGAACGTTTCCACCGGCTGGCACGCCATCGAGTTCATGCTCTGGGGCCAGGACCTGAATGACAAGGGACCGGGCGCGCGTCCCTACACCGACTTCGTCGATGGCAAGAAATCCAATGCCGACCGCCGCCGTGAGTACCTGAAGGTGGTGACCGAGTTGCTGATCGAGGATCTGCAGTCGGTGGCCGACCAGTGGAAGCCCGGCTCGGCCAAGAATTTCCGCGCCCAGTTCGAGAAAAAGCCCGACGACGCGCTGCGCCGCATCTTCGTGGGCCTGGGTTCGCTGTCGCGCGGCGAGCTGGCCGGCGAGCGCCTGGAAGTGGCCCTGGCCAGCCGCGACCAGGAAGACGAGCACTCCTGCTTCTCGGACAACACGCACCGCGATGCCGTGACCAATGCCCAGGGCATCCTCAACGTCTGGCAGGGCAGCTACAAGCGCCTGGACGGCAGCGAGCTGCAAGGCCCGGGCATCAGGGACTGGGTGGCCTCCAAGGACAGCGCGCTGGCCGACAGGACCACGCGCCAGATCACGCAGTCGGTGCAGGCGGCCCAGGCCATTCCCGCGCCGTTCGACCAGGCCATCCAGGGCGCGCGCGACTCGGCCTCGCGCGCCAAGATCCAGGCCACCATCGACAGCCTGGTCCAGCAGAGCAAGGACCTGGTGGAGGCGGCCAATGCCGTCGGCATCACCCAGCTCAACCTGGTGGACCCCAAGGCCAACTAAAAGAACATTCACCCCAAGCGTCCAACCCCTCTCACGCCCATGCGCCAAGGCCGCCGCCCCCGAAAGGGTTCGGCGGCCCTGGCTTTTCCAGGGACGTCCCCACCCATGAATCTCTCCCCCTCGCTGCTGGTCGCTGCCTCCCTGGTCCTGATGGGCTGCTCGGCCCAACAGCAGGACACGGTGGCTGCCGCTCCAGCGCGCGCGCCAGCACCGCAGCCTGCTCCCGATCCAGCTCCCGATCCAGTTCTTTTGTTCGCGGCACCCGGCGAGCCCCTGCCCCCGGGCGGCCAGACCACGGTCCACGCCACGGGCCGCAACGCCTTCTCGCTGCCTGCCGCCAACCTGGACGATGCCGAGCGCACGCGCTTCGTCATCGGCAACTCCTTCTTCAAGCGCAATTGGGTGCAGGCGCCGGCCTCCACCACGGCGCGCGATGGCCTGGGCCCGCACTTCCTGGCGCGCTCCTGCGGCGGCTGCCATGTGCAGGATGGCCGCGCCCAGCCGCCCGACTTCCATAACCCGCTCAAGCCCCAGCCGTTCGCGGGCCTGCTCATGCGGCTGTCCATTCCGGGCGAAGGCCCGCACGGCAGCCCGGTGCCGGACCCGGTCTATGGCGACCAGTTCAACACCGAGGGCGTGCTGGGCGTCAAGGGCGAGGGCCAGCTTCGCATCCGCTATGAACAGGTGCATGGCCGCTTTGCCGACGGCACGGCCTACACGCTGGAAAAGCCGGTCTACGAGCTGGCTGCGCTCAACTACGGCCCCCTGGCTGCCAACCTGATGACCAGCCCGCGCATTGCGCCCCAGGTCATCGGCCTGGGCCTGCTGGAGCACATCCCGGAGTCCGAGATCCTGGCCAACGCTGCCGCCCAGGCGGCCCTGGGCGGTCCCATCAAGGGCCAGCCCAACTATGTCTGGGATGCCTACGGCGAACGCATGATGCTGGGCCGCTTCGGCTGGAAGGCCAACGTGGCCTCCATTGCCCACCAGACGGCTTCGGCCTTCCTGGGCGATATCGGCATCACATCGAAGCGTTTCCCGCACCAGACCTGCACGCCCGCGCAAAAGGACTGCCTGGCCGCGCCCAACGGCAACGGCGCCGAAGGCGTGGAGATCGAGGACCGCGTGCTGGACGACGTGATCTTCTACCAGGCCACGCTGGCGCCGCCTGCACGGCGCAACGCCAGCGACCCTGCCGTGCGCCGTGGCGAGGCACTGTTCCACCAGGCCCAGTGTGCGCAGTGCCACCGGCCTTCGTACAAGACCGGCGGGGCGCTGTTCCCCGCGCTGTCTCCGGCGCTCAGCAGCCAGGCGCTGTCCGGCCAGACCATTGCGCCCTACACCGACCTGCTGCTGCATGACATGGGCGAGGCCCTGGCCGATGGCCGGCCCGACTTCAAGGCCTCAGGCCGCCAGTGGCGCACGCCGCCGCTGTGGGGCATAGGCCTGCTGCCCGATGTCAACAACCACCAGCGCCTGCTGCACGACGGCCGTGCGCGCGGCGTGCTGGAAGCCATCCTCTGGCACGGCGGCGAGGCCGAAGCCGCGCGCGAACAGGTGCGCCAGTTCAGCGCCGAAGACCGTGAAGCCCTGGTCAAATTTGTGGAGTCCCTCTGATGCAAGGCATGTGCATGACCCCTCGCCAAACCCTTTGCGCCGCCGCGCTGGCGCTGCTGGCCACCACCCCAGCCCAGGCCCAGGACGTGGAGGCCAACATGGCCATCCCCTTCTACAACACGGCCCATGCCGTGCAGGGGCTGTATGGCCAATGGTTCTCGCCCCAGGCCAAGGCCGCGCAGGCATCCGCCCAGGCGCTGAGCCAGGCGCTGCGCGCGCACTGCACGGCACCTGCGGCACCTGCGGGATCGGCTGCCGCCACGCTGCAGGCGGCGCGCCAGGCCTATGTGCAATCGTCGCGGCAGTGGAGCAGCCTCTCGGCCGTGGCCCTGGGGCCGCTGGTGGAGCGCCGCTCGGCACGCCTGGTGGACTTCCGCCCCATGCGCCCGGCCCTGCTCAAGAAGGCCATACAGTCGGCCCCCGCCGATCTGGCCGCCATGGAGCGCATCGGCGCACCCGCCAAGGGATACCCGGCGCTCGAGAACCTGCTGTGGACCCAGCCCGTGGAGCCGCAGACGCCGGCCTGCGCCTATGCCACCCTGGTGGCCGAGGAAATCGGCGCCGAGATGGGCATCCTCCGCAATGGCTTTGCCAAGCTTGCCGCCCAGGACTGGTCCGAGGACGGCGATGCCACCACCGAAGCCATGGCCGAGTTCATCAACCAGTGGGTCGGCGGCCTGGAGCGCCTGCGCTGGGCGGATATGGAAAAGCCCTTGCGCAGTGCGGGCAGTGCAGGCAGCAAGCCCCCCGCCTGGGAGCACCTGGCCAGCGGCAGCACCGTCGAGGTCTGGCGGGCGCACTGGCAGGGCCTGCGCACGCTGGCCGTGAGCGTGGACCGCAAGGTGCCCCGGCCCGGCGTGGACATCGTGCCCATCGAGTCCTACCTGCGCGGCCGTGGCCTCAACCCGCTGGCCGACCGCTGGCTCAAGGCCGTCAACGAGGCCGATGCCGGCATGCGTGCCCTGACCGAGCCGAGCGCCAAGGCCGTCGATGCCGCCACCAAGCCGCTGTCGCGCCTCAAGCGCCTCATGGAAGGCGAGGTGGCGCCTGCGCTGGAAGTCAACATCGGGTTCTCGGATGCCGACGGGGATTGAGCAGGCGCTGAATCGCCGCCGCTGGCTGCAGGGCCTGGGTCTGCTGGCTGCCATGCCGCTGGCAACCTCCCATGCGGCCAGGCCGTCTGGACCGGCACGGTCGCTGGCTGCGGCCTGGATGCAGGGCGAGCAGATGCGTGTCGGCATCGTGCAGGCCAGTGCGCAGGTGGACAGGCCGCTGCAGGTGCTGCAGGCCCTGGATGTGCCCACGCGCGCCCATGGCATGGCCGCGCTGCGCGACGGCTCCGTGGTCTTCGCCAGCCGCCGCCCCGGCGACTGGCTGGTGCGTCTGAAGCCGGGACAGGCCGCCGAGGATGCGCAATGGCAGTGGATAGAGCCCGACCGCTTCTTCAACGGCCATGTCATCGAAAGCGCCGATGGCCGCCATCTCTACACCACTGAGACCGACCTGGAAGATGCCCAGGGACTGATCGGCGTGCGCGATGCCATCACCTTGGAGAAGATCGCCGAATGGCGCACGGGCGGCATGGACCCGCACCAGCTGCTGCTGGACGCCGACGGCACGCTCATGGTCGCCAACGGCGGCATTCCCACGCAGTCCGAGACCGGCCGGCGCAAGCTGCAGCTGGACCACATGGACTCGTCCATCGCGCGGCTGTTGCCTGCAGAAGGCGGCGCCCGTGCCGGCCTGTGGAAGCTGGACGACAGCCGCCTGAGCCTGCGCCACCTGGCCTGGGGCCCGCAGGTCGCCCACGCGCCCGCGCGCCGCTGGCTGGGCATTGCGCTGCAGGCCGAGCACCGCGACACCGAAGCGCGCGCCGCCGCGCCCGTGCTGGCCCTGTTCGATGGCCACCGTTTGCATGCCGTGCCCCTGCCCGAAGGGCGCGAGCCCCTGGCCGGCTATGGCGGCGACATCGGTTGCGACGGCCAGCTCTTCGCCGTCAGTTGCCCGCGCGTGAACACCGTCACCTGGTGGCAGGTGCCCGGCAACGGCCAGGCCAGCGGACGCTGGCTGCGTGGCGATGCCATGCCAGGCGTGTACTGCGTGGCCAACGCAAGCGTCTCGCTCGATGCCAACGGCCGGCCCCTGCCTGCCGAGCCCGCGCTGTGGATGGGCGGTGCGCGCCAGGCCCAGCTGCGCCAATGCGGCCAGGTGTTGCGCACGGTGGCGGTGCCTGGAATGGCGCTGGACAACCACTGGATTGAGCTGAAGAGCCGCAGCTAGCAGCCGGGGGAGGGCGCCGAGCAGGGTGCGCTCCCGGCGTGCCCGCGCTCTGTTCGTCGGGCAAGAAAAAAGGGTCTACGCTTGCACGTAGACCCTTTTTTTTGTTTGGTGGCGCTTCACGGACTCGAACCGCGGACCTGTGGATTATGATTCCATCGCTCTAACCGACTGAGCTAAAGCGCCGTAAGACCTAAATTATATGCAGAATTTTTGGTCGATCCGGGAAGTTGTGCAAATTTCTCGAAATTTCTTTGCGAGAGGCCTGCAGTGCCTTGCCGGAAGACGCGCATTGTAGCGTGTCTTTCAGCAGGTTCAGAGATGTTTGAAGTTTGCGGGGCGCTTATTGACGAAGGCGTCCATGCCTTCCTTCTGGTCCTGTGTGGCAAACAGCGCGTGGAACAGGCGGCGCTCGAACATGACGCCGTCGGCCAGCGAGCCCTCGAAGGCGCGGTTCACCGATTCCTTGGCCGCCATGACGGCGATCTGCGAGAAGCCGCTGATGATGATGGCGGCGCCCAGGGCTTCGTCCATGAGCTTGTCGAAGGGCACGACGCGGCTGACCAGACCGGCGCGCTCGGCCTCGGTGGCGTCCATCATGCGGGCCGTGAGGGCCATGTCCATGGCCTTGGACTTGCCCACGGCACGTGGCAGGCGCTGCGTGCCGCCGGCGCCGGGGATGACGCCCAGCTTGATTTCCGGCTGGCCGAACTTCGCATTGTCGGCGGCGATGATGAAGTCGCACATCATGGCCAGCTCGCAGCCGCCGCCCAGGGCAAAGCCGCTGACGGCGGCGATCACGGGCTTGCGGATGCTGCGGATGGTCTCCCAGTTGCGCGTGATGTAGTCGCCCTTGTAGGCGTCGGCAAAGCTGTACTTGGCCATGGCGCCGATGTCGGCGCCGGCTGCAAAGGCTTTCTCGCTGCCGGTGATGATCATGCAGCCGATGGCCTCGTCGGCATCAAAGGCCTGCAGGGCCTGGCCCAGCTCGTTCATGAGCTGGTCGTTGAGCGCGTTGAGCTGCTTGGGGCGGTTGAGCGTGATGATGCCGACCTTGTCGGCTTCGACGCGAACTTCAATCATTTCGTAGGCCAAGGGAGTCTCCTGCTGGGGTTGTCGTCGTGATGCTCAAGAATAACCGGCCAGGGGCGCGGGTGCGCGTGTGTGCACGTGCGCGCCTGCACCGCGTTTCACGGTGTGCCGGGAGCCTGCGGGCTGTCGGCGCGGCCGCCCAGCCAGCGTCCCACGGCCTCTTCGTCGGTGATTTCCAGGGCGAGGTTGCTGGGAGACGGGAGCTGTGGAGCGCTGGAGATGGCAGCTTTTGCATCGCCGTTGTCCGTTTTCTCGACCATGGCGGCCTCGCTCAGCAGGGCCGAGCCCCAGGGCAGGGTGAAGGCCAGGATCTGGCGGTCGCGGGCCACCCAGGCCACGACCTCCAGCGCCGTGCCTGCGTACAGCGCCACATCGTCCAGGCGGGTGATGCGCCAGCGTGCGGGCTGTGCATCCTCGGCCCCGGTGGGCAGCTCGATGGCCAGCCATTCGTCGCCGGCCATGAAGCCTGCGCGCTCGGCCAGGCTGCCGCGCAGCACGGTCTTGACGGTGATGCCCTGGCTTTCCTGTACGCGCAGGCCCAGCCGCTGGGCAGTCTGCGCCGGTTCGGCCTTGGCCTGCACGCCCTGGGCGGCCAGCAGCTCGGCCAGCGGCAGGTCGTCGGTGCCGTGCACCCATTGCGTGATCTCGGGGGCGAAGCTGCGCCCGCCCAGCTCCTGCAGCACGGCCAGCACATCGGCCTCGCGCATGGGGCCGCCCTGGCAGCGCTGCCACAGCGCGCGCATCACGTCGTCCAGCGTGCTGCGGCCTTCGCGGCGCAGTTGCAGGTCCAGGGCCAGCGCGACCAGGCAGCCCTTGGTGTAGTAGCTGACGGTCTGGTTGGGCGTGTTCTCGTCCTGGCGGTAGTACTTGACCCAGGCGTCATAGCTGGCCTGGGCCACGGACTGCAGGCGGCGGCCCGGTGTCTGCAGCACCTGGTTGATGGTGCGCGTGACCAGCTTGAGGTACTGGGCGTTGTCGATCAGGCCGGCGCGGCGCAGCAGCAGGTCGTCGTAGTAGCTGGTGAAGCCTTCGAAGAACCACAGCAGCTCGGTGTAGTTCTCCTGCCCGTAGTCGTAGCGTGCGAATTCTGCGGGGCGCAGGCGCTTGACGTTCCAGGTGTGGAAGTACTCGTGGCTGATCAGGCCCAGCAAGGTGGTGTAGCCCTCGGCGGCCTTGCGCTCGCCCACGCGCGGCAGGTCGCGCCGGCCGCAGATCAGGGCCGTGGAGTTGCGGTGCTCCAGGCCCCCATAGCCGTCATCGACCACGTTGAGCATGAACACATAGCGCTGCATGGGCGCGGGCGTAGCCTGCTCGCCCGTACCGTGCCAGAAGGCCAGCACGGTCTCGCAGATCCTGCGTGCATCGGCAACCAGGCGCGCGCCGTCGAAGCTGGGCGCGGCGCCCGCAACGACGAAGCTGTGGGGCACGCCCGCGGCCACGAAGTCGCCACGCCAGAAGCTGCCCATCTCCACGGGGCAGTCCACCAGTTCGTCGTAGTGGGCAGCGCGGTACAGGCCCCAGCCGCGCGCATCGGCGTCCACGGCGTCCAGGCCGGTGGCCACCTGCCACGATGCCGTGGCGTCCGATGCAAGCAGCTGCAGCGTATGCGGCGTGTCTTCCTGGCCGTGCACGCGCAGGCACAGGCTGGTGCCGTTGAAAAAGCCGCGGCGGCGGTCCAGCCAGGCCGTGCGCACCGAGCTGTCGTAGGCGCAGAACTGGTAGTGGAGCACCAGCGGCACGCCGGCTGCGCAGTCGACCTGCCAGAGGTTCTTGCCCTGCTGGGCCAGCGCGACGGGACGGCCGTCCTGCTCGGCAGACAGGTCCTGGAGGTTCTTGGAGAACTCCCGCACCAGATAGCTGCCGGGAATCCAGACCGGCAGCGACAGGGTCTGGCCGGCGGCCGGGCGGGCGATGTGCAGCTGCACGCTGAACAGGTGCGCGTCCACATCAAGGGCCTGCACGCGGTAGTGGATGTCCGCTGCGGCAGTGGCAGCGGCGGTGGCGGCGAGGGGAGAGGTCATTCGGGCTCCTGCAGGTGTGGCCTGGAGGCTGCCCGGGCCCGCTGCGGCGGGCTGGAGCCGGGAAGCTCCGGCCAAGGGGAATCAGAGGGGCGGGCCCGGCATCGGGCCCGCGAGGCGGCGATCAGCGCGCGGCTGCGGCTGCGGCCAGGTTCTTCTCGACTTCCTGGGCGCTGATGGCGCCAGGCACTCGGGTGTTGTTGGTGAAGATGACGGTGGGCGTTCCCGTGATCTTGTACTTGCGGCCGAAGGCCAGGTTGCGCTGCACGGCCGATGTGTCGCATTGGGCAGCGGCCGGCACCTTGTCGCGCAGCATGTGGTCGGCCCATGCACCGGCCTGGTCCTTGGCGCACCAGATGTTGCGCGATTTCTCGGCCGAATCGGGGCTCAGGATGGGGTACAGGAACAGGTAGATGGTGACGTTGTCCACGTTCTGCAGGTCGCGTTCGAAGCGCTTGCAGTAGCCGCAGTTGGGGTCCTCGAACACGGCCATCTTGCGTTCGCCCTTGCCGTGGACGATGGTCACGGCGTCCTTGAGCGGCAACTGCTTGAAGTCCACCGCCGTCAGCTGGTTCATGCGGTCTTCGGTGAGGTTGCGGCGTGCCTTGGTGTCGATCAGCTCGCCCTGGATCAGGTAGTTGCCCTTGGCGTCCGTGTAGAACAGATCCGTGCCGATGCGCACCTCGAACAGGCCGGACATGGGCGTGGGGCGGATTTCGTCGATCTTTTCCAGCTGGGGAATGCGCTCGGTCAGCGTCTTGCGCAGGTTGGCGTCCTGGGCGTGAACACCGAGGCTCCAGGTCAGGCTGGCAGCCGTCAGCAGGCAGGCGAAGAGTTTCATGGCAATGCGGAGGTGGGCGGGGCCGCGTTCAGGCCGGCCGCGCCGTGGTTGAGGGGGGAGTGCGCAGCGCAGGGCGCCACGGAGCACGGGTACGAGTCGCAAATCGGCAAAGGGTTCAACGGCAAGCATTCCTGCATGCCGGGCTCAGGCGCCGCTGCGCGGGTCCAGGCCCATGGCCTGGCGCGCCATCCAGTCCTTGAGCGGGCCGAAGCGCTCGAAGCCCTTCATGCCCCAGTTGCGTAGCATCTGCACCGGCACCTCCGGTCGGCTGAACAGCTGCTGCAGCCCGTCCATGGCCAGGCCCATGGGCGCCAGCGCGGCCTTGCGCTCGCGTTCGTAGCGGCGCAACAGGCGCAGATCGCCCGTGCTGCGCCAGTAGCCGCGCTCCTGCAGCACGCGGGCCAGGGCCTGCACATCGCCCAGGCCCAGGTTCAGGCCCTGGCCTGCCAGCGGGTGCACGTTGTGGGCCGCGTCGCCCACCAGCACCCAGCTGCGGGCCGAACGTGCATCGCCGTCAGGCATGGAGCCGCACCAGTGGTCGGCCACGGCCTGCTGCAGCGGCCAGGCCATGCGCGGTGCGCTCAGCTCCAGCCGCCCCAGCGCGCCCTGGCTGATGGCTTCCAGCCGCGCCGTGAAATCCTGCGTGTCGGCGGCCAGCCAGCCATCGGCCAGCTCGCGGGCGATGGACCAGACCACGGCCACGCTGTGGCCTTGGGGGCCTTCCAGCGGAAGCAGGGCCAGGATGCCTTCGGGCGTGAACCACTGGCGCGCCACCTGGCCGTGCGGCAGCTCGCAGTGCAGCCGGGTGGCGATGGCGTGCTGTGCATAGGGCGTGACGGCGAAGTCCACGCCGAACTCGCTGCGCGTGCGGCTGGCACGGCCTTCGCAGATGGCCGTCAGCGGCGCGGCCACGGGCTGGTGCACCACCTCGACCATGGGCTGGTAGCGCACGGCCTCGGCCAGGCGCTGCTCCAGCGCGGGCACATCGACGATCCAGGTCAGGGCGTCGACGTCCTGGCGGGCAGCGTCGAACAGCACGTGGCCGTCCAGGTCGCCAAAGACTTCCATCTGCGTCACGGGCGTGGCGTGCTCGTCGTCCGGCCAGCAGCGCAGGCTGTCCAGCAGGCCGCGTGCGCTGGCATTGAGCGCGTAGGCGCGCACATCGGGCGCGTTGCCGGTGGGAGCGGCCACCACCAGGGCCACGCGCAGCCGTTCCCGGGCCAGCAGGAGAGCCAGGGTCCGGCCTGCGATGCCGGCCCCGCGTATACATACATCAAAGGTTTGCGCCATGGCCGGCATTGTAGGAGTCCGGGCCATGCCGGGGATTCCAACTGGCGCAAACTCCGGCTTTGGCGTGATGTGCCGCAGCCTGCGTCGCCATCTGGCATATTGCCGCCCATCGCATGGCGCCATTCGCGCCATGGATGGCATACACACTCCAGATTTCCCCAAAAAGAGCTATCCGATGTTTGACCAAGAAAGAGACGTGCAGGGCCGCATTGCCCAGTTGTGGGTATATCCCGTCAAATCCTGCGCGGGCATCGCGCTGCAAAGCAGCGGCGTCGGCGCCACGGGCCTGGCCTGGGACCGCCATTGGATGGTGGTCGATGCCAACGGCGAATTCCTGACCCAGCGCGACCATCCGCGCATGGCCTGGATACGCCCCGAGCTGGAGGCCGGCCACCTGGTCCTGCATTTCCCCCAGCTCCCGCCCCTGCGCATCCCGCTGCAGGCCACGGGCCCGGTGCGCCAGGCGCGCGTCTGGTCGGATGGGGTCCAGGCCTGGGACATGGGGCCGGAGGCAGCGCGCTGGCTGACCCAGGCCCTGGGCGCGGATTGCGCCTTGGTGCGTTTCGACCCGGCCGCGCCGCGCCGCACCAGCGAGCGCTGGACAGGCGGCGAGGCCGCGCCCGTGCACTTTGCGGACGGCTACCCGCTGCTGGTGCTGAGCCAGGCGGCCGTGGATGAGCTCAACCAGCGCCTGCAGGCCGCCGGCCAGCCCGCCGTCGATGCCCGCCGCTTCCGACCGAACATCGTGATCGAGGGCCTGGAGGCCCACGACGAGGACCGGGTCGACGGGTTCGACGTGCTCGATGCCCGGGGCCTGCGGCTGCGCATGGCCAAGCCCTGCACACGCTGCCCCATTCCCGACATCGACCCCGTCACGGCCGTGCAGGGCACCGCCGTGGGTGATGCCATCCGTGCCTACCGCCAGGACGACCGTGTCGATGGTGCCATCACCTTCGGCATGAATGCCGTGCTGGAAGGCCTGCACGACGGGGCTGAACTGGCTGTTGGCCAGTCCGTGGCCGGCGACTGGCAGTTCGCCTGAAACGACAGGAAATGCCCGGTTGACTAAAATACGGGGTTTGTCCCCAGAATCCCTGTAGAAAGCCCTGCCATGAGCCTCAAATGCGGCATCGTGGGCCTGCCCAATGTGGGCAAGTCCACTCTCTTCAACGCGCTGACGAAGGCCGGCATCGCCGCCGAGAACTATCCCTTCTGCACCATCGAGCCGAACACCGGCGTGGTGGAAGTGCCCGATCCGCGCCTGCAGAAGCTGGCCGACATCATCACGCCCGAGCGCATCGTCCCGGCCATCGTCGAATTCGTGGACATCGCGGGCCTGGTGGCCGGCGCCTCCAAGGGTGAAGGCCTGGGCAACCAGTTCCTGGCCCACATCCGCGAGACCGACGCCATCGTCAACGTGGTGCGCTGCTTCGAAGACCCGAACGTCATCCACGTGGCCAACAAGGTGGACCCCATCGCCGACATCGAGGTCATCCAGACCGAGCTGTGCCTGGCCGACCTGGCCACCGTCGAGAAGGCGCTGAACCGCTACAGCAAGGCCGCCAAGTCGGGCAACGACAAGGAAGCGGCCAAGCTGGTGGCGCTGCTGACCCCCATCCAGGCTGCGCTGGACCAGGGCAAGCCCGCACGCACGGTTCCCGTCTCCAAGGAAGACGCGCCCCTGCTCAAGCAGTTCTGCCTGATCACCGCCAAGCCCGCCATGTTCGTGGGCAACGTCAGCGAAGACGGCTTCGAGAACAACCCGCTGCTCGACAGCCTCAAGGCCTATGCCGAGGCGCAGGGCGCTCCCGTCGTGGCCATCTGCGCCAAGATCGAGGCTGAAATGGCCGAGATGAGCGACGAGGACCGCGACATGTTCCTGCAGGAACTGGGCCTGGAAGAACCGGGCCTGAACCGCCTGATCCGCGCCGGCTTCGGCCTGCTGGGCCTGCAGACCTACTTCACGGCCGGCGTCAAGGAAGTGCGCGCCTGGACCATCAAGGTCGGCGACACCGCCCCCCAGGCCGCAGGCGTCATCCACGGCGACTTCGAGCGCGGCTTCATCCGCGCCCAGACCATCTCCTTCGACGACTTCATCGCCTTCAAGGGCGAGCAAGGCGCCAAGGACGCGGGCAAGATGCGCGCCGAAGGCAAGGAATATGTCGTCAAGGATGGCGACGTGATGAACTTCCTGTTCAACGTCTGAGGCGGCACATGCTGCAGCGGGGCTGCTAAAGCGGCTCCCGCGCTTCTCGGAAAAACCGCGCTTTGCGCGGTTTTTTCTTGCCAGGAACGTTTCATTTCCACGCGCTGAGCCGCCATGGACAATGGCGCCTTTCCATTGGGGAAAGAGAGACCTTGAAATGGACCGCCCGCATTTCAGATTCCATCCCGGCGCCTACGAAGCCGTCTTCGAGCAGGAAGAGGGTGTGTGTTCCTGCTGCGGACAAAACCGCAGCCTCAAGTACGAAGGCCCGTTCTACAGCCAGCAAAGCCCCGATTACCTGTGTCCCTGGTGCATTGCCAGCGGGCAGGCTTGCGAGACATACGACGGCGAACTTGTGGGATACACCGATATCGAAGGCGTGTCGCCTGATCCGGCAGACCCGGAGCCCGCCATCGCCAGGGAACTGCTACTGGAGATCGCGCTGCGCACGCCCGGCTACAGGGCCTGGCAGCAGCCCGTCTGGCTCACGCACTGCAACGAGCCCTGTGTCTTCCTGGGTCACGCCGACAGGCAGGCCGTCGAGCCTTTCCTCGCTGAAGTCCTGCCCGACATCGAAGGCATCTACAAAAAGGATGCCCAGTGGATGCTGGAGCGGATGTCCAAGGACGGCATGATTTCAGGCTGCCTTTTCCGGTGCGTGCGTTGCGGCGAGCATAGGCTGCATATGGATGTGGGATGAACCCGATGATCGACTACGAAACGCTCTCCACCCAGACCGGCATTGCCTTGCCGCCACTGTTGAAGGAATTTCTGGCATCGGGAAAGACCCACTATGGCCCGGATTGGGCTGATACCTGGCGCCAGCGCTGCCTGCAGGACCCGCCCTTGTTCATGAGTTGGCAGGACTTCGAATGGATAGACGCCGAAGCCAGCCGGGAAATCATCGAGGGCTGGCTCAATCCTTCCGCGCAGAACGGCAGGCGCTTTTTGCCATTCGCCCAGTCGGGCGCCGGCGATGCCTGGTGCCTGACGCCGCTGGACACGCATGGCGTGGGCGTGGCGCTGGTGTTGCACGATGACGAGGCCAGCAGCGTTTCGCACGCCTGCTTCGATGACTTTGTCTGCGCGGGATTTCTGCAGGCCTTTGCGGACCTGAGCGATCAGCTGGATGAATTCTCGGAGCCGGAGGCTTTGCAATTGTTGCGGGCCGATGTCGCACAGACCACGCGCTTCATGACTCAGGAGTTGGGTGGCTATCTGCAGGATTTCTGTCGGCGTCCCTTGGAGATCAGGCCTTGGCGCGACGGGCCCCGGGCGCGTGTTCGCCAGGTGGCTTCATTGATTTCACAAGATGAACTGGCGGCCGAACTGGACCGGCTGCCCGCCGTGGACCTTTCCTTTCCCGTCGTGGCGCGCTGGGAAGTGCGTTCATCGGACGAGGGCAGCACGCAGCCCGGCCTGGTGCCAGAGCCCGCAAAGATCGACTGGCGCACCCTTGCCGCCGATCCCCTGCAGAAGATGGCGGCCATCAGGGCCTGCCAGAGCGAGCATGGCTGCAGCCTGGGACAGGCCAAGGCCATGGTGGACCAGTACATCGGAAGCTTGGACCGCCATGCCTGAACGCGGGCAACCCCGCCCCTGCAACCCACCATAATCACCCATCCCGCCAATCGACCTCCCTCAACTTCGTGCCCCACCCCACCAGTCCCGCAGCCTCTCCCATCCATGCCGAACTCGTTGCCGTGCTGGCGGCGGTGACCCAGGGCACGCCGCGCGTGCTGACCACGGCGGACGGGCAGTTGCTGCCGGCGGGGCCGTTCGAGGTGGGGCACCGTTCGCTGCAGGCCGGCCTGCGCGCCTGGGTGGAGGAGCAGACCCATCACCCGCTGGGCTACATGGAGCAGCTCTACACCTTTGCCGATGGCGATCGCACCGATGCCAGCGGGGCGCGCGTGATCTCGGTCAGCTACCTGGGGCTGACGCGCGAATCCGCGGACCGCAGCGCGGGGCAGGCCGTCTGGCAGGACTGGTACCGCTACTTTCCCTGGGAAGACTGGCGCGGCGGCGAGCCGGCCCTGCTGCGCTCCCACATCGCTCCGCGCCTGCATGCCTGGATGGCCGAGGCGCGCGGCGCCCAGCGTGCGCTGCGGCGCCAGCGCGCGGACATCGCCTTCGGCCTGGACGGCGGGCCCTGGAACGAGGACATGGTGCTGCAGCGCTACGAGCTGCTGTACGAGGCCGGACTGGTACAGGAGGCGGCCCACCGCGTCCATGGCGCGGCCGCCATGCTGCCCGGCGAGGCCATGCACCACGACCACCGCCGCATCCTGGCCACGGGCATGGCGCGGCTGCGCGCCAAGATCAAGTACCGGCCCGTGGTGTTCGAGCTGATGCCGCCCGAGTTCACGCTGCTGCAGCTGCAGCAGACGGTGGAGGCCCTGGCCGGGCGCGGGCTGCACAAGCAGAACTTCCGCCGCCTGATCGAGCAGCAGGATCTGGTCGAGGAGACCGGCCAGCTCACGGTGGGCTCGGCGGGCCGGCCGGCCAAGCTGTTCCGCTTTCGCAGCGATGTGCTGCTGGAGCGGGCCATCTCCGGCAGCAAGCTGCCCCTGGCCAAGGGCATCGACGGTTCCCCCTGAGCCGCACGGCACTTGCCCGATTGTGACAATGGCTTGACAGCACTTATGCTCGTATCTAGCATAAGTTCCTCGCTCAAGCCCGCAAGGCCGCGCGCCACATTTTTTTGACCTATATATACTCAAAATGAGCATTAATATTGCCAATGCCCTCAGTGCCCGCCTGCCTGTGCCGCCGCTGCCCGACCTGATGCTGGAGCCGCTGGTGCGCTCGGCCCTGCTGGAGGACCTGGGCCGCGCGGGCGACCTGACCACGGATGCCATCGTCCCTGCCGACGCACAGGCCGAACTGCGCCTGGTGGCGCGCCAGGAGGGCGTGCTGGCCGGGCTGGACATGGCGCGGCTGGCGTTCCGTGCGCTGGATGCGCAGTCGCGTTTCGAGCCGGTGCTGCGCGATGGCAGCGAACTGGCGCCCGGCCAGGAGATCGCGCGCATCCACGGCAGCGCGCGCGCCATCCTCACCGCCGAGCGCGTGGCGCTCAACTACCTGTGCCACCTGAGCGGCGTGGCCACGGCCACGGCATCGATCGCGCGGGCCATCGCCGACACGGGCGCACGCGTGACCTGCACGCGCAAGACCATGCCGGGCCTGCGTGCGCTGCAGAAGTACGCCGTGCGCGTGGGCGGCGGCAGCAACCACCGCTTCGGCCTGGACGATGCCGTGCTGATCAAGGACAACCACATCGCGCTGGCCGGCGGCGTGGCCGAGGCCCTGGCCCGGGCGCGCGCAGGCGTGGGCCACATGGTGCAGATCCAGCTGGAGGTGGACACGCTGGAGCAGCTGGAGGTGGCGCTGTCCCTGGGCGTGGAAGTGGTGCTGCTGGACAACATGGACCTGGACACGCTGCGCACGGCCGTCTCCATGGCGCGCGGGCGCGCGGTGACCGAAGCCTCGGGCCGCATCACGCCCGAGACGGCGCGCGCCGTGGCCGAGACCGGCGTGGACCAGATCGCCGTGGGCTGGATCACGCACAGCGCCCGGGTTCTCGACATCGGCCTTGACACCTGAAATGAGGCACCCCCTGAGCCGCTGCGCGGCTTCCCCCGTGTGCACGGCGCCCTCTCTCGCTGCGCGGGAGGGGGGCGTCCGGGCAACCGGCGACACCCTGGCTGCGGGGCGGCGCGGCCGGCTTAGGCCCTTGGCCGTTGTCCCTGAGTTGGGCTGCGCCGGTTTTTTGCACCTAGCCCAGTGGAGCAGTTGCCATGTTTTTTGAAGGGTGTACCTTGAAGCGACGGAGACTCTGGACGCTGGCGGCCTGCGCGCTGCTGGCGGGCGCATCGGGGCTGTGGCTGGCGGCGCCGGGCAAGGCCGGCACGCGCCTGGAGCGGCCCATCACCATCGTCGTGACCTTTCCGCCGGGCGGCGGCACGGACCTGCTGGCGCGGCGCCTGGGCGAGCAGCTGCAGCAGCGCCTGGGCCAGACCGTGGTGGTGGATAACCGTCCCGGCGCCAGCGGCAACATCGGCGCCCATGCCGTGGCCCAGGCCGCAGCGGACGGCAGCACCTTGCTGATGGCCAACAGCTCGTTCGCCATCAACCCCGGTGTCTACGAACGCCTGGATTTCGACCCGCGCAAGGACTTCACGGCGGTGTTCAACGCAGGCTCCATCGCCTCGGTGCTGGTCGTGCCTGCGGACAGCGCGCTGCAGACGCTGGAGGATGCGCTGGCCCAGGCGCGCCAGGAACGGCCGCTGCTGTTCGCCTCCTGCGGCAACGGCACGCCCCAGCACCTGGCCGGCGAGATGCTGGCCCGGGAGGCGAAGCGCTTTGTGCAGCATGTGCCCTACAAGGGCTGCGGCCCGGCCATCACGGCCGTGGCGGCAGGCCAGGTGGCGGCGGGCATGGTCACGGCCAGCAGTGCTGCGGCCATGATCGCTGCAGGCCGCGTGCGCGCCCTGGCCGTCACGGCGCCGCAGCGACTGCCGCAGCTGGCCGGCGTTCCCACGGTGGCCGAGCGCGGCCTGCCGGGCTTTGCGGTGGAGCAGTGGCATGGCCTGCTGGCACCTGCCGCCACGCCCCGGGCCACGGTGCAGGCATTGCATGACACGCTGGAGCAGGCGCTGGCCGATCCCGCCGTCAGCGCTGGCTTGCGCGACCAGGGCTACACCCTGGCGCGGCAGACACCGGGCCAATTCCAGGCGCTGATCGCAGCCGACATCGACCGCTATGCGGCCGTGACCCGGGCGCTGGGGCTGAAGGCCGATTGAGAGCCAGAGAAGAGCCAGAGAAGAACCAGAGAAGGGCCGATTGGCGACTTACTGCATGAACCAGCCGTGGCTGACCACCAGCGACTGGCCGGTCAGCGCATTGCTGGGGAAGCCCGCGAACAGCAGGGCCACGCGGGCCACGTCCTCGGTGGTGGTGAACTCGCCGTCCACGGTTTCCTTGAGCATCACGTTCTTGATGACCTCGTCCTCGCTGATGCCCAGCGTGCGGGCCTGCTCGGGAATCTGCTTGTCCACCAGCGGCGTGCGCACGAAGCCCGGGCAGATCACATTGGCGCGCACGCCGTGCTTGGCGCCTTCCTTGGCCACGGTCTTGGCCAGCCCGATCAGGCCGTGCTTGGCCGTGACATAGGGCGCCTTGAGCAGCGAGGCCTCCTTGGAGTGCACCGATCCCATGTAGATCACGCTGCCGCCCCGGCCCTGCGCATACATGTGCCTGAGGCAGGCGCGCGTGGTGAGGAAGGCGCCGTCCAGGTGGATGGCCAGCATCTTCTTCCAGTCGGCAAAGCTGAATTCCTCCACCGGATGCACGATCTGTATCCCGGCATTGCTGACCAGGATGTCGATGCCGCCGAAGGCCCGGGCGGCCTCCTCGACCGAGGCGTTGACCTGGGCCTCGTCGGTCACGTCCACGGCCACGCCCATGGCCTGGGCACCCGTGGCGCGCAGCTCGGCCGCCGTGGCGTCGGCCGCCTCCTTGTTGAGGTCGGCAATGACGATGCGCGCGCCCTCGCTGGCGAACAGCGTGGCGATCTCCTTGCCGATGCCGCTGGCCGAGCCGGTGATGAAGGCGACCTTGTCCTTGAGTTGCATGGTGAGTCTTTCCTGGAGAGTGGATGAAACAGGCCGGTGCCCATCTTCGGCGCGGCCGGCCGCGTGCCCTTGTCGGCGCAGGGACTAGTCTGGCGCCGGTTTCTTAGACGAAACTGAGTCGGCAGGCCAGGCTAGTGTTGGCAGCCCGCAAGTCATGCCCGTGACGGCCGGCCCTTCAGTGCGCGGCGGCCTCGCGGTGCCGGGGCTGCTGGAACAGCTCGCAGACCAGTTCGCGCAGCCAGCGCTTGGCCGGTTCCTGTTCGAAGCGCCAGCTCCAGTGCAGCGACACGTCGAAGCGGTGATCGGGCAGGTCGGCATCGCGCACCGCATAGCCGCCGCGCTCGACAAAGCCGGCCGCGATCTCGGCCGGCATGATCACCGCCAGGTCGGTCTTGCCCACGATGGAGGGCACGGCCATGAAATGTGCGGCCGACAGGCGGATGCGCTCATCGAGCCGCAGCGCCTGCAGGATGCGCAGCGTCTCCGAATGCGAGCGCACCGCCGCGAAATCCAGCTGGCGCAGCGTGGCCAGAGCCAGTGGCGCGTCTTCGGGCACCTGCGCCAGCGCGGGGTGGCCGCTGCGCAGCAGCACGCCGTAGTGGTCGGACAGCAGCACGGTCTGCCGGGTCCGCGTGCCACCCGGCAGAAAGCCGATGGCGATGTCCAGCGTGCCCCGGTCCAGCGCATCGGCAATGCCGTCCAGCGGCATGGGCAGGGTCTCCAACTGCACATGCGGGGCGCGCTGGTGCAGCGCCTGCATCAGCGGCGGCAGAAAGCGCGCCTCGCCGATGTCGCTCAGGTGGATGCGAAAGCGCTGGCGCGCCTGCAGTGGCTCGAAGCTCTGGGCCTCGGACATGGCGACTTCCAGCACCTCCAGCGCCTGGCGCACGGCCAGCGCCAGGCGCTCGGCACGCGGCGTGGGGCGCACGCCTGCGTGCGCGCGCTCGAACAGCGGATTGCCCAGCAGCAGGCGCAGCCGCGTCACGGCCTGGCTGGCGGCGGGCTGGGACATGCCCAGCTCCTCGGCCGCGCGGCTGACGCTGCAGTGGCGGTACACGGCGTCGAAGACGCGCAGCAGGTTGAGGTCCAGGTTCTTGATATCCATTTGGTGAATATCTCTTAGATGGTTTATTCAATTGCTGGAAATCATAAGCGCCTGCACCATGGGCACCGACTTCCATGGCCAGCGCGCGGCACGCACCGGGCGGCCGGCCCATTCCCCAGGAGACCCCATCTTGCAAGCACCCACCACACCGCGCAGCCAGCCCGCCGAGGCATCCTCTTCCACCGCGACCTGTACCGCGACCTACACCGTGCGCCATGCCGTGATCGCCATGCTGCGCGAGCTGGGCATGACGCGCATCTTCGGCAACCCGGGCTCGACCGAGCTGCCGCTGTTCCGCGACTACCCCGAAGACTTCTCCTATGTGCTGGGCCTGCAGGAAACCGTGGTCGTGGGCATGGCCGACGGCCATGCCCAGGCCACGCGCAATGCCAGCTTCGTGAACCTGCACTCGGCCGCGGGCGTGGGCCATGCCATGGCCAACATCTTCACGGCCTTCAAGAACCGCACGCCCCTGGTGATCACGGCGGGCCAGCAGGCGCGCTCGCTGCTGCAGTTCGACCCCTTCCTGCACTCCAACCAGGCCGCCGAGCTGCCCAAGCCCTATGTGAAGTGGAGCTGCGAGCCCGCGCGCGCCGAAGACGTGCCCCAGGCGCTGGCGCGCGCCTACTACATCGCCATGCAGGAGCCGCGCGGCCCCGTGCTGGTCTCCATTCCCGCCGATGACTGGGACAAGCCGGCCGAGCCCGTCACGCTGCGCCATGTGGGCTTCGAGACGCGGCCCGATCCGCGCACGCTGGACCTTATCGGCGATGCGCTGGATGCGGCGCGTGCCCCGGCCCTGGTCGTGGGCGCGGCCGTGGACCGGGCCCAGGGCTGGGATGCCGTGGTCGCGCTGGCCGAGCGCCACCAGGCCCGCGTCTTCGTGGCCCCCATGAGCGGGCGCTGCAGCTTCCCCGAGGACCATCCCCTGTTCGCCGGCTTCCTGCCCGCCATGCGCGAGCGCATCGTGCAACTGCTGTCCGGTCATGACGTGGTCTTCGCCGTGGGCGCGGCCGCCTTCACCTACCACGTGGAAGGCGAGGGCCCGCACATCCCCGAAGGCACGGCGCTCTACCAGTTGATCGAGGACCCGGCCATTGCCGCCTGGGCCCCCGTGGGCACGGCCGCCGTGGGCAATGTGCGCATGGGCGTGGAGGAGCTGCTGCAGCGCCCCGCACCCGCACCGCGCCAGGCGCCCGCACCCCGGCCCGCAGCGCCCGTGCCGGCCGCGCCCGCCGCAGGCGAGCGCATGTCGGTGGCCTTTGCCATGCACACGCTGGCCCAGGTGCGTGACCGGCGCAGCATCGTGGTGGAAGAGGCGCCCAGCTCGCGCTCCACCATCCAGACCTACCTGCCCATCTTCCATTCGGGCACCTTCTACACCATGTGCAGCGGCGGCCTGGGCCACAGCATGCCGGCCGCCGTGGGCGTGGCGCTGGCGCAGCCCGAGGCCAAGGTGGTCGCCGTCATCGGCGACGGCTCGGCCATGTACGCCATCCAGGCCCTCTGGAGTGCAGCCCAGCTGCGCCTGCCCATCAGCTTCGTGATCCTCAAGAACCGCCGCTATGCGGCGCTGCAGGACTTCGCCCATGTCTTCGGCTACCGCGAGGGCGAGAAGGTCGAGGGCACGGAACTGCCCGACATCGACTTCGTGGCGCTGGCCCGTGGCCAGGGCTGCGACGGCGTGCATGTGGAGAACGCGGCCGAGCTGGCCGAGGTGCTGGCCCGCGCGCTGGCCCATCCCAAGCCCATCGTGGTCGAGGTCGAAGTCGCCTGAGGCGAAGCCCCCTGCAGGAGACAAAGCCATGGAAAACACAAGAAGCATAGGCATCCTCGGCGCAGGCGCCATGGGCACCTTGTTCGCCGCACGATTGGCCAACGTCGGCCTGGACGTGACCCTGGTCGATGTGAACGACGAGCTGCTGCAGGCCCTGAACCGCGATGGCGCGCGCTGCCACACCGATGAGGGGCTGCTGCAGGCCCGCGTGCGTGCGGCGCGGGCCGAGCAGCTCACGGCCGGGCCCGCGCTGTGGCTGGTCTTCACCAAGTCGGCCCATACGCGCGCTGCACTGCAGGGCATTGCCCACCTCATCGGGCCGGACACGCATTTCCTGAGCCTGCAAAACGGCATAGGCCATGCCGATGTGTTGCGTGAAATGGTGCCGCTCGAACGCATCGCCGTGGGCGTGACCACCTGGCCTGCGCGCGTGATGTCGCCGGGCGAGGTCAGCTCCATGGGGCAGGGCGGCATCCGCTTCATGCCTTGCGATGGCCAGCGCAGCGCGGTCTTCGACCTGCTGGCGGACGACCTCAACCGCGCAGGCATGCATTGCCGCATCGACCCGCAGGTGCAGGAAGCCATCTGGGAAAAGCTGGCCTTCAATGCCGCCTTCAACGGCGTGTGCGCCGTGACGCGCCAGACCGTGGACGGACTGGCCAATCCGCAGGGCGAGGCCCTGCTGCAGCGCGTGCTGGACGAGGTGCTGTCCGTCGCCCATGCCCATGGCGTCGCCGCCAGCGCCGAGCGCGTGGGCGCGGCCGTGCGCGATGCGCTGGACCACCACCGGGGTCACCAGCCCTCGATGCTGCAGGACCTGCTGGCCGGCCGTGCCACCGAGACGGGCGCCATCCACGGCGCCGTGCTGCAGGTGGCCGACCGCCTGGGCATTGCCGTGCCCGTGACGCGCACGCTGCATGCACTGGTCAGCCTGTCGGAGAACGCGGGCGCCGTCGCACCGCGCTGAACGCGCTCAAAGCAAAACGAGCCACTACAAGAAGGAGACAAGATGCTGCGCAGACAAGCACTCAAGGCCGCACTGGCCATAGGCGCCCCGCCCCTGCTGGGCATGGGCACGGCACACGCCCAGACCGGCAAGCCCATCGAATGGGTGGTGGGCTTTGCCGCAGGCGGCGGCTCGGACGCCGTGGCGCGCGGCGTGGCCGAAGTCTGGGGCAAGGCCCTGGGCCGCACCGTGGTCGTCATGAACAAGCCCGGTGCAGGCACCAACATCGCCGCCGAATACGCGGCGCGCACGCGCGAGCTGGGCAGCCTGGTCTTCACGGCCGACTTCGCCACGCTGGCGGCCAACCCCCACCTGTTTCGCAAGCTGGCCTACAACGCCGAGAAGGACTTCGTGCCCATCGGCCTGCTGGCGCGCTTTCCGCTGTTCCTCGTGGTCGGCAACCAGCTGCCGGTGCACAACCTGCAGGAGTTCACGCAGTGGGTGAAGGCCCAGCCAGGCCCCGTCAGCTACGGCAGCCCGGGCCTGGGCACGCCCCACCACCTGGCCACCGAACTGCTGGCCCAGCGCCTGGGCGTGAAGATGTCCCATGTGCCCTATCGCGGCGCGGGGCCGGCCCTGATCGATGTGATCGGCGGCCAGATCCCCTTCATGCTGGCCGACAGCGCGGCGGCGGCCCAGCACATTGCGGCCGGCAAGCTGCGTGTCATCGGCGTGGCCAGCGCCGAGCGTCTCAAGAGCCACCCGGGCGTGCCCACGCTGGCCGAGCAGGGCGTGAAGGATTTCGAGGCCCATGCATGGCAGGGCCTGGTGGCGCCGGCCGGCACGGACGACGCCACCGTGCAGGCCTGGTCCGTGGCGCTGCAGCAGGCGCTGCGCTCGCCTGCCGTGCTGGCGCGCTTCGAGGCGCTGTCGCTGGAGCCGCTGCCCGGCACGCCCGCCCAGATGCGTGACTACTGGCGCAGCGAAAGCCGGCGCTGGGGCCAGGTCATCGAGTCGGCGGGCATTCGGCTGGACTGATTGCAGCCCCGCCGCCGCCGGGCTCCCATCACGCTTTCAAGAATTCACAACCCAAGGAGACACAGTTCATGCACAAGACAACCCCCTTCAGCCGCTGGCGCCGCCTGGGCCTGCTGGCCCTGCTGGGCGCGACGGCCTCGGTCCCTGCGCTGGCGCAGAAGGCCGGCGACAAATGGCCCGAGCGCCCGGTGCGCCTGGTGGTGAACTTCGCGCCCGGCGGCGCGGCCGATGTGCTGGCGCGCGCCATCACGCCCACCATGTCCCAGGTGCTGGGCCAGTCGGTGGTGGTGGACAACAAGCCCGGTGCGGGCGGCAACATCGGCATCAGTGAAACCGTGCGCGCGCCCAAGGATGGCTACACGCTGCTGCTCAGCTCGGGCGGGGCCATCACCATCAATCCGATGATCTACAGCAAGCTGGCCTTCAATCCCGAAAAGGACTTGACGCCCGTGGCTGCCGTGGCGCGCGTGCATGTGTTCCTGGAGACCAATCCCGCCGTGCCCGCCACCAACGTGGCCGAGTTCATCAAGCACCTGAAGGCCAACCCCGGCAAGCTGTCCTACGGCTCGCCGGGCCAGGGCAGCTCGCCGCACCTGGCCGGCGAGATGTTCAAGCGCATGGCCGGTGTCGATGCCGTGCACGCCCCCTACAAGGGCGCGGGCCCGGCGCTCAGCGACGTGCTCAGCGGGCAGCTGCAGTTCTGGTTCGACCCGGGTCCGGGCCTCAAGCAGGTCGAGGCCGGCAAGCTGCGCCTGCTGGCCATCGGCAGCCCGCACCGCTCGCCGCAGTACCCCAACGTGCCCACGCTGGCCGAAAGCGGCCTGCCGGGCTTTGATGCGGACACGCTGTTCGGCCTCTACGCGCCCACGGGCACGCCCGAGTCTGTGATCGAGGCCGTTCGCACTGCCGTGGCCAAGGCGCTGGAGCAAAAGAGCGTCAACGACGTCATCCTCACCCTGGGCGCCACGCCCGCGCCGCTGAGCCGCAAGGCCTTCATCGACCACCACGCCACCGAGCGCGAGCGCTTCGGCGAACTGGTGAAAGCCATCGGCCTGAAAGTGGACTGATCTTTCCCGCAGGCCATCGCCCGCAAGCCGCCCGCTCCGCGCTGGCGGCTTTTTTCTTTCCGGTCCGGGCCGGGCTGGGCCGGGCCGAGGGGGCCTTGTGCCGGCCATCTTCTATACGAAGGTATATCCCGCATCCACCAATGAACAGGCCAGCCTTCCCAACAAAGGCTGGCCGCAGGCACTTTCGCCTTTGATAATTCCGGGCACATATTGCACTGCAGCAAACAGGGCTCCCGGCCTGCACGGGGACTGCGCCACCCACACGCAAAGGAGTACCCCATGGACCCCGATCCTGATTCCGATCCCGATCCTGCCAGGCGCTGCCGCGCCGTCCCTTTCCGCCTTTCCCTTCTTCCATTTCTTGATCTGCCCGGACCCGGGCGGAGGCCTGTGATCGCCTGAAGGGGCGAGAGGTCTGCGCGGGTCCATGGCACCCGGAGACCTCAGGATGACCCGCTTTCTCGCTTCTGAACGACCAGGCCGACCCCATGGCCACCCACATGACCGACCCCATGGCCTGCACCAGCGCCATCCCTTGCTGGCGGCCGCCTGGCCTGTGGGCGGGCTGCTGATCAGCGTGGCCATGGCCGCCTGCAACGGCCCAGCCGAAACCCAGGCTGCAGTGGCAACCCCCGCCACCGCCGCCCCGCAGCCGGCTCCCGTGCGCCGCGAAGGCAACCTCATCGTGGTGCCCGAAGGCTCGCCGCTGCGCGAGCGCCTGCAGGTGGCCGAGATCGCCCTGCAGCCGCTGCAGACCCGCCTGTCGGCCCCCGCCACCATCGAGGCCGAGCCTGAAAAGCTGGTCCGCATCACGCCGCCCGTGGCGGGCCGCCTGGTGCGCCTGCACCACCAGCTGGGCGATGCGGTGAAGGCCGGCGATGCGCTGATCACCATGGACTCCTCCGAGATCTCCAGCGTGCGTGCCGAGCACGCCAAGGCCCAGGCCGCGCTGCTGCACGCGCGCCAGGAATTCGACCGCCAGAAGCTGCTGTTCGATGTCGAGATCGCCGCGCGCAAGGACTACGAGGCCGCGCAGCAGTCGCTGGCCGCCGCGGGTGCCGATGCGCGCGCCGCCTCCGACCACCTGTCCCAGCTGGGTGCGGCCGTGCAGGAAGGCTCGCGCGGCAGCTACGTGGTCAAGTCGCCCATCAGCGGGCGCGTGGTGGAGATGGCAGGCTCGCAGGGCGGCTACTGGAACGATGTGAATGCCTCCGTCATGACCGTGGCCGACCTGCGCAAGGTCTGGCTCAGCGCCAGCGTCAGCGAGCGCGACCTGGCCCATGTGGACGTGGGCCAGCAGGCCCACATCGCGCTGGCCGCCTATCCCGACCTGCAGCTGCAGGGCCGCGTGCAGTACGTGGGCGAGCTGGTGGACACCGCCACGCGCAGCGTCAAGGTGCGCGTGGCCGTGGACAACCCCGAAGGGCGGCTGCGCCCCGGTATGTTTGCGCGCGTGGGCTTCGACGCCCCGGCGCGCCAGGCCGTGATGGTGCCGGCCGCGGCCCTGCTGCAGGGCCAGGTCAGCACGCGCGTCTTCGTGGACAAGGGCGGCTGGCGCTTCGAGCCGCGCGACGTGCAGGTCGGCGCGCAGCAGGACGGCCAGGCCGAGATCCTCTCGGGCCTGGCGGCCGGCGAGCGCGTGGTGGTCAACGGGGGAGTGCTGCTGCAATGATCGAGCGCATCGTCAACATCGGCTTTTCGCGCCGCGGCGTGGTGTGGCTGGTCTTTTGCTTCGCGGCCCTGTATGGCGTGTTCAGCTGGAAGCAGCTGCCGCTGGAGGCCTATCCCGACATTGCCGACGTGACCTCGCAGATCGTCACCCAGGTGCCAGGCCTGGCGGCCGAGGAGATAGAGCAGCAGATCACCATCCCGCTGGAGCGCGCCCTGCTGGCCACGCCCGGCATGCACGTGCTGCGCTCGCGCAGCCTGTTCGCGCTGTCGCTGATCACCGTGGTCTTCGAGGACGGCGTGGACGGCTACTGGGCGCGCCAGCGCCTGAAGGAGCGCATCGACGAGGTCACGCTGCCCTATGGTGCCCGCGCCGGGCTGGACCCCTACAGCTCGCCCACGGGCGAGGTCTACCGCTACACGCTGGAAAGCCCCGTGCGCAGCCTGCGCGAGCTGTCCGAGCTGCAGCAGTGGGTGGTGATCCCGCACCTGAAGAAGGCCCAGTCCGTGGTGGACGTGACCAACTTCGGCGGCCTGACCACGCAGTTCATGCTGGAGCTGGACCCGGCGCGGCTGCTGCAGTACGGGCTGGCGCTGTCCCAGGTGATCGAGGCCATCAATGCCAACAACGCCAGCGGCGGCGGCAGCGTCATCGACCGGGGCGATGTCTCCTATGTGGTGCGCGGCGTGGGCCTGCTGGGCTCGCTGGACGACATGGGCAACGTGGTCGTCAAGACCACGGACAGCGGCACGCCCGTGCTGGTCAAGGACCTGGGGCGGCTGACCTACGGCAACGTGGAGCGGCGCGGCATCCTGGGCAAGGACGGCAACTCCGACACCCTGCAGGGCATCGTGCTGTTGCTCAAGGGCTCCAACCCCTCGCAGGCGCTGGAGGGCATCCATGCCGCCGTGGAGGAGCTAAACGGCAAGCTGCTGCCGCCCGACGTGAAGGTCGCGCCCTACCTGGACCGCACCACGCTGATCGAACGCACCACCCACACCGTGGGCAAGACCCTGGCCGAAGGCCTGATCGTCGTGACCCTGGTGCTGCTGGTCTTCCTGGGCAGCCCGCGCGCGGCGCTGATCGTGGCCCTGACCATTCCCATGGCGCTGCTGCTGGCCTTCATCTTCATGCACCACGCGAAGATTCCGGCCAACCTGCTGTCGCTGGGCGCCATCGACTTCGGCATCCTGGTGGACGGGGCCGTGGTCGTGGTCGAGAACATCCTGCGGCGCCGCGAGGCCGACCAGAACCGGCCGCTCACGCCCAGGGACGCCATCACGGCCACGCTGCAGGTGGCGCGGCCCATCGTCTTCGGCATGTGCGTGATCGCGGCCGCCTACCTGCCGCTGTTCGCCTTCGAGCGCATCGAGTACAAGCTGTTCTCGCCCATGGCCAGCGCCGTGGGCGCGGCCCTGGTCGGGGCGCTGGCCGTGGCCCTGCTGCTCACGCCGGCCCTGGCCTGGCTGGCCTTCCGCAGGCCGCGCAGGATCTTCCACAACCCCGTCCTGCACCGGCTGGGCGTGGGCTATGACCGCTTCCTGGGCGCGGCCGTGGGCCGCGTGCGCTGGCTGGCGGGGGCCGTGGCGGCCTCGCTGCTGGCGCTGGGCGTGCTGGCCGGCACCATGGGCCGCGACTTCCTGCCGTACCTGGACGAAGGCTCCATCTGGCTGCAGGTGCAGATGCCGCCCGGCATCACGCTGGACAAGGCGCGCGACATGGCCGACGCGCTGCGCAGCGCCGCACTGGAGTTCCCCGAGGTCTCCTACATCGTCACCCAGACCGGGCGCAACGATGACGGCACGGACTACTGGACGCCCTCGCACATCGAGGCCAGCGTGGGCCTGCATCCCTATGGCGAATGGAAGTCGGGCCTGACCAAGCAGCAGCTGATCGCGAAGATGGCCGCGCGCTTCGACCAGTTGCCCGGCTACTCCGTGGGCTTCATGCAGCCCATGATCGACGGCGTGCAGGACAAGCTGTCGGGCGCGCACAGCGACCTCACGGTGAAGGTCTTCGGCCAGGACCTGGCCGAAGACCGGCGCGTGGCCGATGCCCTGGTGGCCGTGCTGGAGAAAGTGCCCGGCGCGGCCGATGTGGCCGTGGACGTGGAGCCGCCGCTGCCCAACCTGCGCATTGCGCTGGACCGCGCCGCTGCCGCGCGCTACGGCATCAATGCCTCCGACGTGGCGCAGCTCATCTCCACCGGCGTGGGCGGGGCCTCCATCGGCCAGCTGTACGTGGGCGAGCGCAGCTACGACATGGCCGTGCGCTTCACGCCCGACACGCGCAGCAGCCCCGAGGCCATCGGCGCGCTGCGCCTGTCGGCCGCCAATGGCGCCCAGGTGCCGCTGGCCGACGTGGCGCGCATCACCACCACCGTGGGCCAGAGCGTCATCGTGCGCGAGGGCGGCGAGCGCCACATCCTCGTCAAGCTCAATGTGCGCGGCCGCGACCTGGCGGGCTTCCTCAAGGATGCGCACACCGCCATCGACCAGCACCTGGACTACGACCGCCAGAAGCTGCACATCGAGTGGGGCGGCCAGTTCGAGAACCTGCAGCGTGCCGAGGCGCGGCTGCTCATGATCCTGCCGCTGACGCTGGGCATCATGCTGGTGCTGCTGTTCGGCGAGTTCGGCAACCTGCGCCAGCCGCTGCTGGTGCTGGGCGTGGTGCCGCTGGCCATGATCGGCGGCTTTACGGGCCTGCACCTGCGCGGCATGACGCTCAACGTCTCCAGCGCCGTGGGCTTCATCGCGCTGTTCGGCGTGGCCGTGCTCTCGGGCGTGCTCATGGTCTCGCAGATCAACCGGCTGCGCCGCGAGGACGGCCTGGGCCTGCGCGAAGCCGTGCTCGAAGGCGCCTCCAGCCGCATGCGCCCCGTGCTGATGACGGCCACCGTCGCCGCCTTCGGCCTCACGCCGGCCATGCTGGCCACGGGCCTGGGCAGCGACGTGCAGCGGCCCCTGGCCACGGTCGTGGTCTGCGGCCTGTTCAGCGCCACCTTGCTGACCCTGCTGCTGCTGCCCAACCTCTACTACGTGATCGAGGCCCGTGCCGCCCGCGCGGCCGAGCGCCGCCAGCGCCGCGCCGCTGAACGCGGTGAGAGCGGTGATCCGGATGCCGCCGAGGACGAGGGCGGGCATCGCACCGCAACGAGCCAACCCCATTGATGCGAGTCGCCATGCAAACGACCCCTTTCTTCCCCAGGCAGGCCCTGGCCCTGCTGCTGTGCCTTGGCGCCGCAGCGCAGGCGCAGACGGCGCCGTCCGCCGGCCTGCGCTTTTCCGACTACCTCAACGCCGTGGAGCAGCACAGCCCCCTGCTGCGCTCGGAGGAGCAGGGCGTGGAATCCGCGCGTGCCGGCATCGGCATCGCCGGCATACGCCCCGACCCCAGCCTCACGCTGGGTGCCTCGCGCGAGCAGGTGCGCACCGGCCAGCCCCGGCCCACCACGCGCAACTACGAGATCAGCATGGAGCTGGAGACGGGCGGCAAGCGCGCCGCGCGCATTCAGTCCGCACGCAGCCAGGTGCGCCTGTCCGAGGCCGGCCTGGAAGGCGTGCGCAGCCAGCTGTTCTCCGATGCCGCCCAGGACTACACCCAGGCCTGCCGCGACTCGCTGGCGCTGGAGCGCAAGCAGCAGACGCTGAAGGCGCTGGGCGATGTGGTGCAGGCCAACGAGCTGAGGCGCAAGGCCGGCGACATCGGCGGCGTGGAATGGCTGCAGTCGCGCGTGGAACGCGACCGCTTCCAGGCCGAGGTGGTGCAGGCGCGCGCCGAGGCGCAGACCGCGCGGCTGGCGCTGTCCGTCCCGCTGGGGCGCCGCCTGTCCGAAGTCTTTGCCAGCGACACGCTGCAATGTGGCTTCATGGAATTGGCCGAAGACTCGGAACCGGAGGATGCCGACGCCCTGGTCGCCCAGGCGCTGCAGTCGCGCGCCGAGGTGCGCATCGCCCAGGCGGCGCTGGAGCATGCGCGCGACAACGCGGGCCTGGCCCAGGCCAACCGCTGGGTCAATCCCACGCTGGCCGTGGGCATGGCCGCCGTGCCCGCCACGGCCGGTGGCACGGACGCCCAGGGCAATCCCTTCGATGGCGGCGGGCGCTCGCGCACGCTGTCGGTCTCGGTCAGCGTGCCGCTGCCGCTGTCGCGCCTGGACCGGGGCGACCTGGTGCAGGCCGAGGCGGCCGTCACCCAGGCCATGCTGGCCCTGCAGCAGGCCCAGAACCGGGCCGAGGCCGATGTGCGCGCCGCCCGCTTTCGCCTGAGCGCCGCGCGCGAGAACGTGCAGCGCTACCGCGACGGCGTGCTGCGCGATGCGCAGCGCGTGCTCGAAGGCATACGCCTGTCCTACCGGCATGGCGAGGCTTCGCTGCTGGAGCTGCTGTCCGCCCAGCGCTCGGCCGACGAGGCCTACCTGGGATCGCTGGAGGCAGAGACCGAGCTGGCCAAGGCCACGGTGGAGCTCCAACTGAGCGTGGGCCGCCGGCCAGTGTTGTGAACCCCCTGAGCCGCTGCGCGGCTTCCCCCTCTCTCGCTGCGCGGGAGGGGGACGACACCTTCGGTGCGGGGCGTCCCTTCCTCGGTGTCCCTTGTTTTGGGTCGCGCCAGTATCGTACGGTTCGGGTATAGCTTGCATTCAGGTGCAGCGGCTTCTTGAATGAGAATTGGCAGCTGACAGTCCATTCCTTTTCCCTGCACGCCATGACCACCGCTCTGCGCCGCTTTCCCCATTGGCCCCGGGCCCTGATCCTGGCGGCCATGGGCGTCGCCATGGCCGCGATCTTCGCGCTGGACACGCTGACCGACTACGCCGTGGCGGCCGCCGTGTTCCACACCGCCATCATCCTGGTGGCGGTGCGCTGGTTCAGCCCGCGCGTGGTCATCGGCCTCACGGCGCTGTGCATCGTGCTGACCCTGGCCAGCTTTGCGCTCACGCCTGCCGGTGCCTATCGCACCGGACTGATCAACATGGTGATCAGCATCCTGGCCATTGCCATCACGGCCTATCTGGGCCTGAAGATGGTGGCGGCCCAGAACGCGGCCCATGCGGCGCGCACCCAGCTGCTGCGCATCACCCAGACCACCAGCCTGGGGCAGTTGACGGCCTCCATCGCCCATGAGGTCAACCAGCCGCTGGCGGCCATCGTCACCAGCGGCAACGCCTGCCAGCGCTGGCTGGCCCAGGAGCCGCCCAACCTCGCCAAGGCCGGCCAGGCGCTGGAGCGCATCCTGGGCGATGCGCAGCGCGCCAGCGATGTCATCGCCCGCATCCGCAGCATGGCACGCGGAGACGCACCCAGCCGGCAGTCCTTCGACCTCAACGAGGCCGTGCGCGAAATGGCCCGCCTGTCGGACGCCGAGCTGGACCGGCGCGGCGTGG
This sequence comes from Delftia sp. WSY_22, assembly GCF_043104185.1. Classification (NCBI taxonomy): domain Bacteria; kingdom Pseudomonadati; phylum Pseudomonadota; class Betaproteobacteria; order Burkholderiales; family Comamonadaceae; genus Delftia; species Delftia sp. WSY_22. The sequence goes on along the minus strand of NZ_JBICKN010000044.1, from coordinate 40,729 downwards.
CCCTGGACCTGCAGCTGGCGACCGCGCTGCAGCCGGCCTGGGCCGACCGCGTGCAGATCCAGCAGGTGCTGGCCAACCTGCTGCTCAATGCCATGGACGCCATGCAGCACACACCGGCCGCGCAGCGGCGCATCGCCATCGCCACGCAGGCCCTGGGCCAGCAGCTGGTGCTGACCGTGGCCGATGCGGGCGAAGGCCTGTCGCCCCTGGCCCGCACCCACCTGTTCGACGCCTTCTGGACCACCAAGCCCGACGGCATGGGCCTGGGCCTGAACATCTGCCGCCACATGGCCGAGGCCAACGGCGGCCGCATCTGGGCCACGGACCGCGAGGACGGGCGCGGGGGCACGGCTTTTCACGTCACCATCGCCTGCGCCCCGGCCACGGGCGACAGGTCTTCCACGGGATTGCGCCATGGCTGAACCTTCCACGGCCGAAGCCGAGGCACTGGTCTACATCGTCGATGACGACGCCTCGGTGCGCGCAGCCATCGAGGACCTGCTGGCCTCGGTGGGCCTGTGCGTGCGCGCCTTCGGCGCCACGCGCGAGTTTCTGGACCACTGGCAGCGGCAGCCGCCGCCGCCGCAGGGACCGGCCTGCCTGGTGCTGGACATCCGCATGCCTGGGCAAAGCGGCATGGACTTCCGGCGCCAGATGCTGGAGCTGGGCCTGAAGCTGCCCACCATCTTCATCACCGGCCATGGCGACATTCCCATGAGCGTGGAGGCCATGAAGACCGGCGCCATCGAGTTCCTGACCAAGCCCTTCCGCGACCAGGACCTGCTCGACGCCATCCAGCAGGGCATTGCCCTGGACCGCCAGCGCCGTGCGCTGGACGCCGGCGAACAGGCGCTGCGCGCCTGCTGGCAGTCGCTGTCGCCCGGCGAGCAGGAAGTGGTCGTGGGCGTGGTGCGCGGCCTGCTGAACAAGCAGATCGCGGCAGACCTGGGCGTGAGCGAAATCACGGTCAAGGTGCGCCGCAGCCAAGCCATGCGCAAGATGCAGGTGCGCACGCTGGCCGACCTGGTGCGTGCGCTGGAGCGGCTGGATATCCGCTGAGGTGTCCTGGCAGGCCGGGCGCAGGCCAGGGGCCGGCCTGCCGCAACGCTTCAGTGGGCGTGGCCGTGCGCCGGTGCCTGCGCAGGCCCGCTTGCGGCACTGGCGGCATCCAGCGCCAGGAAGTGGTGGACCACGGGCCGCCCGGGGCCGATGTGAAAGCGCAGCGCCTGGGCCTGCAGATCGGCATCGGCCCTGGACACGCGCTGGTGCTGGCGCAGATGCTCGGCCCAGGACTCCACCAGGAACCACTCGATCACCCGGCCCGGCTCGCCCGTGTGCTCGGCAATGCCCCAGGCATAGGCGCCATCGCGGCGGCGTTCGCGTGCCACATGCTGCATGGCCTCGATGAAGGCCGGCAGGTCCTGGCGGCGCACCTGGTACTCCACCTGGATCATCACCGGGCCACGGTCATGGGCCACCGGTTCGGCCAGCAGCGGCTCGGGCCAGTGGTTGGAGGCCTGCAGGTCCGCCTCGCCCGTGGGCAGCTTGATGCGGTGGAACACCAGCGAGATGGCCACCAGGCCCGCCGCGCCGATCAGCAGCGCTGTGGGAATGCCCACGCCCTGTGCAAACAGCCCCCAGGCCAGGCTGCCGCCCGCCATGGCGCCGTTGAACACCATCAGGTAGATGGCCAGCCCGCGGCCGCGCACCCAGTTGGGCAGCACCGCCTGGGCCACGCCGTTGAGCGTGGTCAGCGCAATGATCCAGCCCAGGCCCAGCACCAGCATCAGCAGCACGGCGGCCCATTGCGGCGGCGCCGTGGACAGCGCGGCCATCACGGCGGCGCTGAGCACGGAGGACAGGAGCACCAGGCCATCGGCATCCAGCCTTTTGCGCAGGCGCGGCAGCACCAGCGCGCCCAGGATGGCGCCTGCGCCCACGGCGCCCAGCATCACGCCGTAAAAGCCTGCCGAGCCGCCCAGCATGCGCCGCGCCACCAGCGGCAGCAGGGCCCAGACCGAGCTGGCGAACAGGAAGAACACGGCGGCGCGCAGCAGCACCACATGCAGCTCGCGGCTGGAGCGGGCATAGCGCAGGCCAGCGCGGAAGGCGCCGAAGAACTGCTCGTTCAGGGCCGATGCCTCGGCCTTGGGGCGCTTCCACCAGACCAGCGCGGCGATCACGAACACGTAGCTGGCCACGTCCGCACCGTAGGCCGCCGCCGCGCCGAAGCTGGCCAGCAGCAGGCCGCCGGCCGCAGGGCCCAGGGCGCGTGCGATGTTGATGCCCAGCGAGTTCAGCGCCACCGCGTTCTTGAGGTCGCTGCGCGGCACCAGCTCGGGCACGATGGACTGCCAGGTCGGCCCCATCAGCGCCGCGCCTATGCCGCCCACGAAGGTCAGCGCCACCAGGTACTCCACGGTCAGCGTGTTGGTGCGGGCCAGCAGCAGCAGGCTGGCGCTGACGGCGGCCAGCAGGATCTGGATGCCGATCAGGAAACGCCGGCGGTCCAGGATGTCCGACAGCACGCCTGCCGGAATCGCCAGCAGGAAGATGGGCAGCGTGGCCGCCGTCTGGATCAGGGCCACGGCGGCCGGGCTGGCCGACAGCTCGGTCACCATCCAGGAGCTGGCCACATCGCGCATGAAGCTGCCGATATTGCCCAGCACCGTGGCGGCCCACAGCACCGCGAACACGGGCTGTCGCAGCGGCGCGAAGCTGCCGGAGGAACTGCCGGCAACAGCTGGGGCAGACGGCTTGGAATCGATGGACATGGCCTTGCTCCTCAGGCCATCCAGCAGGAGCAGCCCAGCGCGCCGAAGAAGCTTCGGGGGTCGGAGGTCGGCACGTTCGATGCCCAGGCGTCGGCATGGCGGTGGCCGTGCATGCCGCAGCTGGTGCCGCAGCCGCAGGCCACCGCCAGGCTGCGGTAGCGCGCGGGGTTGAGCGAGTTCCTGCCCGCGCCCTCGGGCTCGCCCCAGGCGCCGTAGCCGCCAAAGCGCCGCACGGGAGACCAGTCGGGCATGGCCGGCGGCAGCGGGTTGTCGTCATGCTGCTGGAAGGGGCCTGCGCCATAGACCACGCGGCCGCCCACCACGGTGAGGTCGGAGGTGAGGAAGGAGATCTCGTCCTCGGGCACGGCGAAATAGTCCTTGCTGGGCACGATCATGTCGGCCAGCTGGCCCACCTGGATGCGGCCGCGCAGGCCTTCCTCGTTGGAGAACCAGGCCACGTTCTCGGTCCACATGCGCAACGCGGTCTCGCGGTCCAGCAGGTTGCGCTGGGGGTACATCTGCAGGCCGCCCACGGTCTTGCCCGTCACCATCCACGACAGCGACACCCAGGGGTTGTAGGACGCCACGCGCGTGGCGTCCGTGCCGGCCGAGGTCTTCACGCCGCGCTCCAGGATCTTCTTGACGGGCGGCGTGGCCTCGGTGGCGCGTGCGCCGTAGCGCTCGGTGAAATATTCGCCCTGGTAGGCCATGCGGTGCTGCACGGCCACGCCGCCGCCCAGGGCCGCAATGCGGTCGATGGACTTGTCCGAAATGGTCTCGGCATGGTCGAAGAACCAGTTCAGGCCGTCGATGGGCGTGTCGCGGTGCACCTTCTCGAACACATCGAGCGCGCGCGAGATGGTCTCGTCATAGGTGGCGTGCAGGCGCCACGGCCATTGGTTCTGCACCAGCACGCGCACCACTTCCTCCAGGTCGCCCTCCATGCTGGGCGGCATGTCGGGGCGCGGCTGGCGGAAGTCCTCGAAGTCGGCGGCCGAGTACACCAGCATCTCGCCCGCGCCGTTGTGGCGGAAATAGTCGTTGCCCTGCTTGTATTTCACGCTCTGCGTCCACTTCAGGAAGTCGGCCTTCTCCTCCTTGGGCTTTTGCGTGAACAGGTTGTAGGCCAGGCGCACGGTGATCTGGTTGGCCTCGCTGAGCTTCTGGATCACCTCGTAGTCGTCGGGGTAGTTCTGGAAGCCGCCGCCCGCATCGATGACGCCGGTCACGCCCAGGCGGTTGAGTTCGCGCATGAAGTGGCGCGTGGAGTTGACCTGGTAGTCCAGCGGCAGCTTGGGACCCTTGGCCAGCGTGGCATAGAGGATGGTGGCGTTGGGCTTGGCCAGCAGCAGGCCCGTGGGGTTGCCGTTGGCATCGCGCGTGATCTCGCCGCCGGCGGGCTCGGGCGTGTCGCGGGTGTAGCCCACGGCGCGCAGGGCGGCCGCGTTGAGCAGGGCGCGGTCATACAGGTGCAGCAGGAACACCGGCGTGTCGGGCGCGATGGCGTTGATCTCCTCGATGGTGGGCAGGCGCTTTTCCACGAACTGGTGTTCGGTGAAACCGCCGACCACGCGCACCCACTGCGGCGCGGGCGTGTTGGCCACCTGGCGCTTGAGCATGTCCAGCGCATCGGCCAGCGAGCGCACGCCGTCCCAGCGCAGCTCCAGGTTGAAATTCAGGCCGCCGCGAATCACGTGCGTATGGTTGTCGAACAGGCCGGGCAGCACGCTGCGGCGCTGCAGATCGATGCGGCGCGTGCCGCTGCCGGCCAGGGCCAGCACCTCGGCGTCCGAGCCCACGGCGATGAACCGGCCGTCCTTCACGGCCACGGCGGTGGCCGTGGGCTGGGCCTTGTTCAGGGTGGTGAAGCGGCCGTTGTGGAAGACGACTTCGGGCGTGGAATCGGACATGGAGGCTCCTTGGCGAGCGTTGGTGGTGCAACCCAGCAGTCCACCCATGGCAAGGGTGGCTGCGGAGCCCAGGACTTTTCTGCGCGTGGTCATGGTGCAGTTTTCTTGAAGGTTTGGGGAGAGGTCAGCCGTGCTGCCGATCGGCATCGGTGCTCTTGCGACCGGGCAACTCGCCCAGCACATGCTCGGTGGCCTGCGTCTTGCTGCAGGCGCTGCGCAGGTCCATGCCCTGCAGCAGGTGCCGGCCCACGGGCACGATCTGCTCGCCGGCCAGGATGCCCAGCAGGCCGACCAGGGCCACCAGCGGCGGTGCGGGCGAGCGCACCTGCAGCAGGCTGTAGACCACGCCGACCAGCAGGCCGGCCCCCAGGGAAAGTGCATAGAGCTTCATGGCGAGACTCCTTTGGCGGGCCGGCGGCGGCGCTGGTGCTCAGGCCTTGGCGGGGTTCGGGCCCACGGTCTCGCCATGCTGCACGCGCTCGGCGGCCTTGTGCACCATGGTGTAGGCATAGTCCACGCCCATGCCGTAGGCGCCGGAATGCTCGCGCACGATGTCCATCACCGCGTCATAGGTCTCGCGGCGGGCCCAGTCGCGCTGCCATTCCAGCAGCACCTGCTGCCAGGTCACGGGCACCACGCCGGCCTGCACCATGCGGTCCATGGCGTAGTTGTGGGCGTCCAGCGACGTGCCGCCCGAGGCGTCGGCCACCATGTAGATCTCGTAGTCCGTGTCATGCAGGGCCGAGAGGGCGAAGGTGGTGTTGCACACCTCGGTCCACAGGCCGGAGACCACGATCTTCTTGCGGCCCTGGGCGGCGTTGGCGGCCAGCGCATCCCGCACGTTCTGGTCGTCCCAGGAATTCATGGAGCTGCGCTCCAGCAGCCTGTGCTCGGGGAACACGGCCAGCAGTTCGGGATAGGTGTGGCCGGAGAAGCTGCCCGTCTCCACCGTGGTGATGGTGGCGGGAATGCCGAAGGCCTTGGCCGCCTTGGCCAGGCCCACCACATTGTTCTTGAGCACCTGGCGGTCGATGGACTGCACGCCGAAGGCCATCTGGGGCTGCTGGTCGATGAAGATGATCTGGCTGTTGGCGGGGGTCAGGACTTCGAGGTACTTGCGGTCGGTCATGGTGATCTCCTGTGAGGCAGTGGGTTGGGTGAAGGAAGGGACAGCGGAAATTCGGAAAGACAGTTGGGGCAGGTGGGCCCCGGCCGGAGCCGGGGCGGCAAGGGCGCTTCAGCGCGCCGTGTCGACGAGCACCAGCTCGGCGTCGGTCAGGGCCGTGACGCGCAGGGTCTCGACGTCGCTGATGGCGGCGCCGTCGCGCTCCTGCAGCGTCACGCCGTCGATCTGCACCGAGCCGCTGGCCGGCACCAGGTAGCCCAGGCGGTCGCGGCCGATGCGGTACTCCGTGCTCTCGCCGGCCTTGAGCGTGGCGCCCAGCACCCGGGCGGCGGTGCGGATGGGCAGGGCGTCCTCGTCACCGGGCAGGCCGCTGGCCAGGGCCACGAAGCTGCCCGAGCGCTCGCCCTTGGGGAAGGGCTTGGCACCCCAGGACGGGGGCTGCTGGCCGCGCTCGTCGGGCATGATCCAGATCTGGAAGATCCGCGTCGTGCCCTTTTCCTGGTTGTATTCCGAGTGGCGGATGCCGGTGCCCGCGCTCATTACCTGCACGTCGCCCGCTTCGGTGCGGCCCTTGTTGCCCAGGCTGTCCTGGTGGGTGATGGCGCCTTCACGGACATAGGTGATGATTTCCATGTTGGCGTGGGCATGGGGCGGGAAGCCCGTGCCGGCGGCGATGGTGTCGTCGTTCCACACCCGCAGCGCGCCCCAGCCCATGCGGGCCGGATCGTGGTAGCCGGCGAAGGAAAAGTGGTGCTTGGCATCGAGCCAGCCGTGGTTGGCACCGCCAAGGGCTTGGAAGGGACGGCGTTCGATCATGGTGTTCTCCTGCTGCGTTGTGTGTTGCGATGGATGAACTTTATGTTTTGCCGATCAAGAAGAGAATAGAAAATATGCAAAGACATCTATTCCAAAACTTTCATGCCAAGACTTCCTGACCTCGAAGCCTGGGCCGTCTTCGCCAAGGTGGCCGAGACGGGCTCCTTCGCCAAGGCCGCCGCCGAGCTGGGCGTCTCCCAGCCCACCATCTCCAAGGCCATCACGCGGCTGGAGACGCGGCTCAAGACCAGCCTGTTGCACCGCACCTCGCGGCGCATGTCGCTGACGGCCGGCGGCCAGGCCTCTCTGGAGCGGGCCGCGCGCATCCTGGCCGAGGGCGAGGCCGTGGAGGCCGAGATCAGCGAGCAGTCCAAGAGCCTGCGCGGCCCCATCCGCATTGCGGCGCCCATGTCGTTCGGCATCTCGCACCTGGCGCCGGCCGTGCCCGCCTTCATGGCCGAGCACCCGGAAGTCACGCTGGACCTGCACTTCAGCGACGAGCTGATCGACGTCGTGGCCCAGGGTTTCGACATCGCGCTGCGCATCTCCTCGCTGCCCGACTCCAGCCTGCTGGCGCGGCGCCTGTGCACGGTGCGCCTGCTGCTGGTGGGATCACCCGAATACTTCGAGCGCCACGGCCGCCCCACCCATCCGCGCGAGCTGGCGCAGCACCGGGCGCTGCGCTATGTGCACAGCCGCCTGGGCGAGGCCTGGCGCTTCGTGCATGCGCGCCGCGGCGAGTTCGCCCAGGTCGTGCCCACGGCCATGCGCGTGAACAATGCCGAGGGCCTGGCGCCGGCCCTGCGCGCCGGGCTGGGCCTGGCCCTGCAGCCCGAATTCCTGGCCTGGGAAGATTTGCAATCGGGTGCGCTGCAGACCTGCATGGACGACTGGCAGGTGCCCTCCATCGCCCTGCACATCGTCACGCCGCCGGGGCGCGCCCGGCCGGCGCGCGTGCAGGCGCTGATCGATTTCCTGGCCGCGCACTTCGCGCTGGCGCCCTGGGCGCGCGAGCCGCAGGCGTAGATCGCAAAAGGGGAGGGCTTCGGTGGGGGGCTTCGGCCTCAGCTGGCCCAGGAGGCCGGCAGCAGCTGCAGCAGCACCACCGTCATCACCACATAGCGCAGGAACTTGCCGATGGCCATGTAGAACACGCAGGGCCAGAACGGCAGGCGCAGCCAGCCGGCCACGGCGCACAGCGGATCGCCCACCACGGGCAGCCAGCTCAGCAGGCAGGCCTTGGCGCCCAGGCGGCGCAGCCAGACGCGGGCGCGGCGCTCGTGGCGTGACAGATTGCGCGGCGGCTTGGCCCGTTCAGGCGGCAGCCCGGCCAGCCGCCGCTCGCGTGCCGCGCGCCAAGCCTTGTGCGCGCCCAGGCCCATCCACCAGCTGATGGCCCCGCCCAGCGTATTGCCGGCCGTGGCCACGAAGACCGTCTGCCAGAACAGGTCGGGGTTGAGCTGCAGCAGGCCGACCACCGCAGGCTCCGAGCCCAGCGGCAGCAGCGTGGCCGAGATCAGGGCCACGATGAACACGGTGCTGAGGCCGAACTGCGGCAGCGCCAGCCAGCCCAGCAATTGATGCATCCAGACTTCCATAGGTGCTGCCAAGTGTAGGTCTGCGCTGGCTGACGCCTTGTCGGCCTGAAGCTATCGTGGGGTCTGGTCCGGAACCACAAGCACAGGGGGCGTCATGCAGACAGGGCGGATTGCAGGATGGGCGGGATGGGCGGCATTGGGAATGGCAGCAGCCGGCCTGGCCGGCTGCGCCGCGTTGCCGCCATCGCCAGGCAAGGACACCACCGTGGTGGCACAGGCCGCTGCCCAGGCGCCACCGACCCAGGAGGCCGCACCGACCTCGGCCTGGGGCAAGGCGCTGCAGGCCAAGGGCTGCACCCTGCCGGACCCGGCCGTGGCCGACAGGCTGGAGCAGCTGCAGCGCGAGCTAGAGCCTCTGGGCCTGGAGCCGCGTCTGCAAGGCTGCGTGAGCCTGGCCGGTCCCGAGCCCCGCCCGGCCCTGGTGCTGGACGCCTGGGTGACCGACGGGCGCAAGGCCATGGCCGTGGTGCGCGGCCCGCTGGCCGACGGCGAGGCGCTGGACCTGGGGCTTGAGGCTGGGCTGCAGACAGCTGGGCTGCACGCAGCCGGGCCGCAGAAAGCCGGGCTGCAGAAGGTCGGCCTGCGCCCCATGCCCGACGACCAGGTCTCTCCTGACGTGCAATTCAACCGCCGCTGGTGGCAGGGCCGGCTCGGCGCCTACGGGCTGCAGGCCGTTCCGGGCCAGGTGCGCACCTTCGTTCCCACACCATGAAACCGCTGCGCTGTCTTGTTTTCGCCGCTTGGCCGCCTTGACGGCCCGGTTTTAGCCCTGCTGAAAATTTGGGCAGGTACAATCTTGGTCCTTTGTTGCCGCCCGTTTTGTGATCGGCGCGCGCGTTTTCTCCGGCTTTCCCGATGTCCTCCCTTCCCCTGTCCATAGGCCCCCATGCCCTGGCCAACCGCCTGTTCGTCGCCCCCATGGCGGGGGTGACGGATCGGCCGTTCCGCCAGCTGTGCAAGGCTCTGGGCGCGGGCTATGCGGTCAGCGAGATGGTGACTTCGCGCAAGGACCTGTGGAACAGCCTCAAGACCTCGCGCCGCGCCAACCATGAAGGCGAGCCCGGGCCCATCGCGGTGCAGATCGCGGGCACGGACGCCGAGATGATGGCCGAGGCCGCGCGCTACAACCTGGACCGTGGCGCCCAGATCATCGACATCAACATGGGCTGCCCGGCCAAGAAGGTCTGCAACAAATGGGCCGGCTCGGCCCTGATGCAAAACGAGGCCCTGGCCGTGGAGATTGCCCAGGCTGTGGTAGAGGCCTGCGCCCCGCACGGCGTGCCCGTCACGCTGAAGATGCGCACCGGCTGGTGCGACGCGCACAGGAACGCCGTGGTGCTGGCCCGCCGCTTCGAGGAGGTGGGCATACAGATGCTCACCGTGCACGGCCGCACGCGCGAGCAGGGTTACAAGGGCTTTGCCGAGTACGACACCATCGCTGCCGTCAAGGCGGCGGTGCGCGTGCCCGTGGTGGCCAATGGCGACATCACCGGCCCCGAGAAGGCGCGCGACGTGCTCGCCTACACGGGCGCCGATGCCGTGATGATCGGCCGCGCCGCCCAGGGCCGGCCGTGGATCTTCCGCGAGATCGCGCACTTCCTGGCCACGGGCGAGCACATGGCCCCGCCCCTGGTGGCCGAGCTGCGCCGGCTGCTGCTGGAGCATCTGCAGGACCACTACAGCCTGTACGGCGAAGGCACCGGCGTGCGCAGTGCGCGCAAGCACATCGCCTGGTACCTGCGCAGCCTGCCGGGCGGCGAGGCATTCAGACAACACATCAACACCATCGAGGACTGCGCGGTGCAATGGCAGGCCGTGGCCGACTATCTGGACGCCCTGGGCGCGCAGATGGACCGGATACCAGCCGCCATCGATGCCGGCGCCACAAGCGCCGAATTCGCAGAGCCCGCAGGAATGACAGTATGAGCAACCAGAACATCGAACAATGCGTGCGTGAAAGCCTGGAGGGGTACTTCCGCGATCTCGACGGCGAAAAGCCCAACGGCATGTACGACATGCTGATCCACCTGGTCGAAAAGCCGCTGCTGGAAGTGGTGATGAGCCAGGCCGACAACAACCAGTCCCGCGCCGCCGACTGGCTGGGCCTGAACCGCAACACGCTGCGCAAGAAGCTGCTCGAGCACGACATGCTCTGAGCGGCACGAATTCCCCTTTTTTCAAACTCCCTGCACCGACGCCCATGAACGCCCTGCTCTCCGTCTCTGACAAGACCGGTATTGTCGAATTCGCCCAAGGCCTGCACGCCCTGGGCATCAAGCTGCTGTCCACCGGCGGCACCGCCAAGCTGCTGGCCGAGGCCGGCCTGCCCGTGACCGAGGTCGCCGAAGTCACCCAGTTCCCCGAGATGCTGGACGGCCGCGTCAAGACCCTGCACCCCAAGGTCCACGGCGGCCTGCTGGCGCGCCGCGAGCTGCCCGCCCACATGGCGGCCCTCAAGGAGCACGGCATCGACACCATCGACCTGCTGGTGGTGAACCTCTACCCCTTCGAGGCCACCGTGGCCAAGGCCGGCTGCACGCTGGCCGACGCCATCGAGAACATCGACATCGGCGGCCCGGCCATGGTGCGCTCTGCCGCCAAGAACTGGGCCGACGTGGGCGTGATCACCGATGCCGGCCAGTACGAGGCCGTGCTGGCCGAACTCAAGGCCAATGGAAAGCTCTCCGACAAGCTGCGCTTTGCGCTGTCCGTGGCCGCCTTCAACCGCATTGCCCAGTACGACGGCGCCATCAGCGACTACCTGTCCAGCGTGAAGTTCGAGGACGACAAGCTCTCCGAAGCCTACGTGCCAGAGCGCAGCGCCTTCCCCGGCCAGAGCAACGGCCACTTCACCAAGGTGCAGGACCTGCGCTACGGCGAAAACAGCCACCAGCAGGCCGCTCTGTACCGCGACCTGTATCCGGCCCCCGGCTCCCTGGTCACGGGCGAGCAGCTGCAGGGCAAGGAGCTGTCGTACAACAACATCGCCGACGCCGATGCCGCCTGGGAATGCGTCAAGAGCTTCGAGCAGCCCGCCTGCGTGATCGTCAAGCACGCCAACCCCTGCGGCGTGGCCGTGGGCAAGGACGCGCACGAAGCCTATGCCAAGGCCTTCCAGACCGACCCCACCAGCGCCTTCGGCGGCATCATCGCCTTCAACCGCACGGTGGACAAGGCGGCGGCCGAGGCCGTGGTCAAGCAATTCGTCGAGGTGCTGATGGCCCCCGACTTCACGGCCGAGGCGCTGGAAATCTTCAAGCCCAAGGTCAATGTGCGCCTCATGAAGATCGCCCTGCCGGCCGGCGGCGAGCGCGCCTGGGACCAGGGCCGCAACGCCGTGGACGCCAAGCGCGTCGGCTCGGGCCTGCTGCTGCAGACCGCCGACAACCATGAGCTGGCCCTGGCCGACCTCAAGGTCGTCACCGTCAAGCAGCCTACGCCCGAAGAACTGCAGGACCTGCTGTTCGCCTGGAAGGTCGCCAAGTACGTCAAGAGCAATGCCATCGTGTTCTGCAAGAACGGCATGACCATGGGCGTGGGCGCAGGCCAGATGAGCCGCCTGGACTCGGCGCGCATCGCCTCCATCAAGGCCGAGGCCGCCAAGCTGAGCCTGCAGGGCACGGTCGTGGCCAGCGATGCCTTCTTCCCCTTCCGCGACGGCCTGGACGTGGTCGTTGACGCAGGCGCCACCTGCGTGGCCCAGCCCGGCGGCTCCATGCGCGACCAGGAAGTCATTGACGCCGCCAACGAGCGCGGCGTGGCCATGGTCTTCACCGGCGTGCGCCACTTCCGCCACTGATGGCCGGCCAACTGCCTCCTGGCGCAGACGACGAGGGCGACGACGCCCCCCAGCGGCCCCGCTGGCTGGGCTGGGCGCTCGTGGTCTTCATGCTGCTGGTGGCGCTGGGTGTCTTCAACATCGGCTGGCGCATCATGCGCGGGCCGGCTGTCGGGGCCACCACGGCGGCGGCCGCCGCTGCCGTGACAGCCGACGCGCAGCTGGCCGCCGGCAAGGCCCTGGTGGAAGGCAATGACTGCCTGCGCTGCCACGGCCTGGTGCGCCACTACGTGGGCCCGTCCTTCCAGCAGATCGCCGGCCGCTACCGTGGCCGCGAAGATGCCGCCGACTACCTGGCGCGCAAGATCCGCGAGGGCGGGGCCGGCGAATGGGGCCGCGCCATCATGCCGCGCCACCCGCACATCGATACGGCGCAATCCCTGCAGATGGCGGCCTGGCTGCTGTCCCTCCCTTCTCCCGAACCCGGGAAATCCTGACCATGTCCCGCCTGTTCACCGCCCCCGACGGCCGGCCGCGCTGCCACTGGTGCGCGGCCACGGACAGCTACCTGGCCTACCACGACCGTGAATGGGGCTTTCCCGTCACCGACGACCGGCGCCTGTTCGAGAAGCTCAGCCTCGAAGGCTTCCAGTCCGGCCTGAGCTGGCTGACCATCCTCAACAAGCGCGAGAACTTCCGCGCGGCCTTTGCGGGCTTCGACTTCCACCAGGTCGCGCGCTTCACCGAGGACGACGTGCTGCGGCTGCTGGGCGATGCGGGCATCGTGCGGCATCGCGGCAAGATCGAGGCCGTGATCAACAACGCGCAGCGGGCGCTGGAGATGGTGGAGGCGCAAGGCTCGCTCTCGGCCTTCTTCTGGCGCCATGCGCCGGAGCCCGTGACCGGTGGCGGGCCCGTGTCCGAGACGGCCGAGTCCCGGGCGCTGTCCAAGGAGCTGAAGAAGCTCGGGTGGAAGTTCGTGGGGCCTACGACCGTTTACTCATTCATGCAGGCCATGGGCCTGGTCAACGACCATGCGCAGGGCTGTGCCGTGCGCGATGAGGTCGAACAGGCGCGCCAGGCTTTTCTTCGGCCCTGACGTGAAAAGAGCCCGTAAGGGCGGGCTCGATCGGCAGGTACGGGCCAGCGTCAGAGCGTCTTGAACACTTCGCGTGCGGCTTCGATGGTCTTGTCGATGTCCTCGTCCGTGTGCGCGGCGCTCACGAAGCCGGCCTCGTACAGGGCGGGTGCGAAGTAGTGGCCGCGCTCCAGCATGCCGTGGAAGAAGCGGTTGAAGCGTGCGCCATCGGTCTTCATGACCTCGGTCCAGGTGCTGGGCAGCTCGGGCAGCAGGTAGAAGCCGAACAGGCCGCCCTGGTGGTCCACGCTGAAGGGCACGCCGGCGGCGTCGGCCTCGGCCTTGAAGCCGGCCATCAGGCGGCCGGTCTTCGCGTGCAGGGCGTCGTGGAAGCCCGGCTCGCTGATCAGCTCCAGCGTCTTGAGGCCGCAGGCCGTGGCAATGGGGTTGCCCGACAGGGTGCCTGCCTGGTAGACCGGGCCCAGGGGCGAGAGCTTTTCCATGATCTCGCGGCGCGCGCCGAAGGCCGCCATGGGCATGCCGCCGCCGATGACCTTGCCCAGCACGGTGATGTCGGGCGCAAAGCCTTCGATCTGCTGGGCGTACAGGCTCTGGGCGCTGCCCAGGGCCACGCGAAAGCCGGTCATCACCTCGTCGTAGACCATCAGCGCGCCATGCTCGCGCGTGAGTTCGCGGATGCGGCGCGTGAAGGGCACGCTGGCGCGCACGAAGTTCATGTTGCCGGCAATGGGCTCCATGATCACGCAGGCGATCTGATCGCCGAACTGGGCGAAGGCCTCCTCGAGCTGGCCCACGTCGTTGTATTCCAGCACCACGGTGTCCTTGACCACGTCCTGCGGCACGCCGGCCGAGGAGGAGGCGCCGAACGTCGCCAGGCCCGAGCCGGCCTTGACCAGCAGGGCGTCGGCATGGCCGTGGTAGCAGCCGTTGAACTTGATGATCTTGTTGCGGCCCGTGAAGCCGCGCGCCAGGCGCAGCGCGCTCATGCCGGCCTCGGTGCCCGAGCTGACCATGCGCACCATGTCCATGGAGGGCATGAGCGAGAGGATCTTCTCGGCCAGCACGACCTCGCGCTCCGTGGGGGCGCCGAAGGAGAAGCCTTCCAGCGCGGCGGCCTGCACGGCGGCCATCACCTCGGGGTGGCCGTGGCCCAGGATCATCGGACCCCAGGAGCCGATGTAGTCGGTGAACTGCTGGGCGTTCTCGTCCCAGAAATGCGCGCCCTGCGCACGGCGCACGAAGCGCGGCGTGCCGCCCACGGCGTTGAAGGCGCGCACGGGCGAATTCACGCCGCCGGGGATCACGGCCTTGGCGCGTTCGAACAGGGGAATATTCAGGTCAGTGGTCATAGTGCAGGAGTCTGCCATGTGCGGGGTACAAGCCAGAGGTGCCAAGCCAAGGGCCTGTGCCGGCCGCGCAGCCGCTCAGGCGGTGGCCTGCCTCAATGCTTGGTGTCATGAGGGGGCATCACGAAGCCTTCGATGGCCTGGGTGTCGGGGTCCAGTTCGGCGAGGGGCTCGGCGGCGGCCTCGGCATCTTCATCCTCGGGCTCGGGCTGGGCCCAGAACATGCGGTCCGGGATGTAGTGGCCCATGCCGGGGCGAAAGCCGCTGTCCAGGCTGCGGTCCAGGTACTCCAGCGCCTCCTGCGTGGCCAGCCCCAGGTCGTTGCCGCTGGCCACCAGGGCCGTCAGCGCGGCCGACAGGGTGTCGCCCGAGCCGGTGAAGGTGGCGTCGAACATCTCGTACTTGCTGTTGCCCAGCACCGACTGCGCCGTGGCCAGCACGTTGTCCACGAACTGGTCGGGCAGGGGAATGCCGGTGACCAGCACGTAGGGCACTTCCAGGGCCTCGGCCGCCATGGCGATGTCGCGCGCCGTGGGGCTGCGGCTGTTGGTCCAGTCGGGCAGCAGCCAGCGCGACAGCGTACTGTGGCTTCCAACCAACACAGACGTTTGCGGAAGAACAAGTTCCTTGAGGGCGTCCATGTACTGGTCGAGCGGGTCTTCCTCCCACCACGACAGGTCGGGCATGTAACAGACGATGGGGATGTCGGGGTAGTCGGAGGCGATCTCGGCAATCGCTGCCAGGTTGCCCGGGCTGCCCACGAAACCGACCTTGATGGCGGACACGGGAATGTCCTCCAGCACGGCGCGCGCCTGCTCGGCCACGGCCTCGTCGTCAAAGGGAAAATGCTCGAAGATCTTGGCCGAATCGCGTGCGTAGGCACCCGTGACCACGGGCAGCGGATGGCCGCCGACCGAGGCGATGGTGGCGATATCGGCCGACAGGCCGCCCGCCCCGCTGGGGTCGCTGGCGTTGAAGACCAGCACGCAGACGGGCGCGGTTTCGTCCATCGGCTCGGTGTCGGGACTGGGGGAGTTGGAGGGGTTCAATGCCATGGCTCAGCCCAGTGTGCGCCCCGCCAGCGAAGGCCGTGGCGGGTGGTTGTGACTAGATACAATCGTTGCATTCTATGTGAAGGCCCTTTAAGCTGTGACCGACCCCAAAACTTGGATGTGCTTGATCTGCGGGTGGATCTATGACGAGGCGCTAGGCTGCCCCGAGCATGGCATCGCACCCCAGACGCGTTGGGAAGACGTGCCCATGAACTGGACCTGTCCCGAGTGCGGAGCACGTAAAGAAGACTTTGAGATGGTCGAAATCTGAGCGCGGGACCACCCGCGCCGACTCATACATTTCCGGGAGGTTTCTCAGTGACGACATCGGGCGCACCCTTGCGCGTACTCGTGGTGGATGACAGCAATACCATCCGCCGCAGCGCAGAAATCTTCCTCAAGCAGGGCGGGCACGAAGTGCTCCTGGCCGACGACGGCTTCGACGCACTGTCCAAGGTCAACGACTACCAGCCCCAGCTGATCTTCTGCGACATCCTCATGCCCAAGCTGGACGGCTACCAGACCTGCGCCATCATCAAGCGCAACGCGCGCTTTGCTGACACGCCTGTGGTCATGCTCTCGTCCAAGGACGGCGTATTCGACAAGGCGCGCGGGCGCATGGTGGGCTGCCAGGACTACCTCACGAAACCCTTCACCAAAGACCAGCTGCTGCAGGCCGTGGAGCAGTTCGGCAAGCAAACCATAGGAGCACTTTGATGCCCATCCGCAAAGTCCTGGTCGTGGACGACTCCAAGACCGAACTGATGTTTCTGTCCGACATGCTGCAAAAGCAGGGCCTGCAGGTACGCACGGCCGAGAATGGCGAAGAGGCCATGCGCAGCCTGGCCGAAGACCGTCCCGACCTGATCCTGATGGACGTGGTCATGCCCGGCCAGAACGGCTTTCAACTGACGCGTGCTATCACGCGCGACCCGCTGTACGCCGACCTGCCCATCATCATGTGCACCAGCAAGAACCAGGAGACCGACCGGGTCTGGGGCATGCGCCAGGGTGCGCGGGACTACATCACCAAGCCTGTGGATGCAGACGAGCTGCAGGCCAAGATCGCGGCGCTGAACTGATCTGGTGCGCTGCCCATGGCGAACCGTGAAGCACTGCGCGATCTGCAGTCCCGTCTGGCTGGCCGCCTTCAGGCCGCACGCAGCGAAGGCGTCAAGGTGGCGGCCTGGCTGGCCGTCCAGGCCGGCGGGCGCAACTACCTGATGCCGCTGGGCCAGTCCGGCGAGATCTTTCCCTGGGCCGGCGTGCAGCCTGTGCCCTATACAAAGCCCTGGTTCCTGGGCATTGCCAACCTGCGCGGCACCCTGGCCGGCGTGATCGACCTGGCC
Source organism: Delftia sp. WSY_22 (assembly GCF_043104185.1). Taxonomy (NCBI): domain Bacteria; kingdom Pseudomonadati; phylum Pseudomonadota; class Betaproteobacteria; order Burkholderiales; family Comamonadaceae; genus Delftia; species Delftia sp. WSY_22. The sequence goes on along the minus strand of NZ_JBICKN010000044.1, from coordinate 23,881 downwards.
AGCCTGCTGGGCCACGGCGTCACACGCAGCGAACCGGCGCTGGCCGAGTCCAGCCTGCTGGCGTTCAATGCCGCGCTGGAAGTGAATGCGGCCCTGCTCGTGGACCGCCTGCAGGGCCTGCGCAGCGCCGACGCATTCGTGCGTACCGAGCCTGCGCCCGAGCACTCTCCCGCCTTTTTCGGCCCCGTGCATATCGATGAAGCGGGCCACCGCTGGCAGGAGCTGCAACTGCAGCGCCTGTCCCAAACCTCCGAGTTTCTGAGCATTCGCGCCTGAGTTTCTGAAGGTCGTCCCATGTCATTCTTGCAACGTCTTGCAAATCGCTTCCAACGCAAGCCGGCCGACGCCGGCTCCGGTGCGGACAACAGCATGCTCGGAGACACCGTCTCCCAGGATATGTACGCACTCGATGCGTCACTGACCGTGCAGGGCGCCCCCGACGCCATGCCGGGCCGCGACGGCGGCGCAGCCGTTGACCACGACATGGTGGCCCTGCCGCTGCTGGGCCGCGCGCCTGCCGCGCGCCACCAGCGCACGCTGTCCACCTTGCTGGGTGTGTCGGTGCTGGCCCTGGTGCTGGCGGCGGCCTGGGCCCTGCGCCAGGCCGACGGCTCGGCGCAGCAGCTGGCCGCCACCGGCCAGGCGCTGATGCAGTCGCAGCGTCTGGCCAAGTCGGTCTCGCAGGCGCTGACGGGCGCGGCATCCTCCTTTGTGGACGTGCAGGACAGCTCCGGCGTGCTGGCGCGCAACGTGCGCGCCATTGCCTCGGGCGACGACTCCATGGGCGTGCGCCCGCTGGGCGGCGCCTATGCCGACGAACTGGCCCAGATCACGCCGCTGATGGAGCGCGCCGAGCAAAGCGCCAAGGTGGTGATGGACCAAAAGCAGATCCTGACCCAGGTCGGCGACGCGCTGCGCACCATCAACCGGCAGTCCTCGGACCTGCTGGAGATCGCCGAAACCATCTCCTCGCTGAAGCTGCAGCAGGGCGCCAGCCCGGCGGAAATCTCCGCTGCCGGCCAGCTCGTGATGCTGACCCAGCGTATCGGCAAGTCGGCCAACGAATTCCAGACCGCCGAAGGCGTGAGCCCCGAGGCCGTGTTCCTGCTGGGCAAGGACTTGAACTCGTTCAAGGAAATCTCCGAAAGCCTGCTGAGCGGCAGCAGCGAGCTGCGCCTGCCTCCCACGCGCGACGCCCAGACCCGCGAGCAGATCGAGGCGCTGATCAAGCTCTACGAAGAGACCCGCAGCGAGGCCAGCGCCATTTTGGGCAACCTGCAGGGCCTGGTGTCCGCCCGCGAAGCCCAGACCGCCATCAACGCCGACAGCGAACCGCTGCGCCGCCATCTGGAAGACCTGCAGAACAAGCTGCAAAGCGGCGCCGGCATCGGCTCGCTGCCCATGGGCCTGCTGGCGCTGGCCACCGTGCTGGTGCTGCTGTGCGGCGTGGGCCTGTCCCGCGTGCAGCTGCTCGACAGCCGTCTGCGCCAGGAAGCGGCCGAACGCCGCCAGGAAGAGTCCCGCGTGCAGGAGCATGAAGCCAAGCGCATCAACGATGCCAACCAGGCCGCGATTTTGCGCTTGATGAACGAACTGCAATCGGTGGCCGAAGGCGATCTGACGCAGGAGGCCACCGTGACCGAGGACATCACCGGCGCCATTGCCGACTCGGTGAACTACACGGTGGAAGAGCTGCGCGCCCTGGTGGGCAGCGTGCAGAACACGGCAACCCGCGTGGCACAGACCACGGCCGAGGTGGATGCCAACTCCACCGAGCTGCTGGCCGCGTCGACCGAACAGCTGCGCGAAATCCGCGAAACCGGCCGCTCCGTGCTGGACATGGCAGGCCGCATCAACGAGGTCTCGACCCAGGCGCAGGAATCTGCCCAGGTGGCGCGCCAGTCGCTGGAAGCTGCGGACCTGGGCCTGAAGGCCGTGCAGAACGCCATCGGCGGCATGAACTCCATCCGCGACCAGATCCAGGAAACCTCCAAGCGCATCAAGCGGCTGGGCGAATCCTCGCAGGAGATCGGTGAAATCACCGAGCTGATTTCCGACATTACCGAGCAGACCAACGTGCTGGCGCTGAACGCCGCCATCCAGGCCGCATCGGCCGGTGAAGCCGGTCGCGGCTTCTCGGTGGTGGCCGAAGAAGTGCAGCGCCTGGCTGAGCGCTCGGCAGATGCGACGCGCCAGATCGCGGCGCTGGTGAAGGCGATTCAGACCGACACCCAGGATGCCGTGGCCGCCATGGAGCGCTCCACCCAGGGTGTGGTCGAGGGGGCGCGACTGTCCGACTCCGCAGGTACCGCGCTGACCGAGATTGATACCGTGTCGCGCCACCTGGCCGAGCTGATCGAGCTGATCTCCTCGTCCACCTCGCGCGAGGCCGTCCTGGCCAACGACGTGGCCGAGAACATCCAGCACATTTTCGCGGTGACGGAGCAGACGGGCGAAGGCACGCGCACCACGGCGCAGCAGGTGCGCGAACTCTCGCACATGGCCGAGGAACTGCGCCAGTCGGTGGCGCGTTTCAAGATTGCCTGACCCGGTCCAACATAGCTATGCACAGGCCCTAGGGGCTTGGGGAACTGTCCATGTCAGTGGTTGACGAATCGCAAACGGGCGCGGCGCAGGCCGCGCACACCGAACAGGACCTGGGCCCGCTGGCCTGGGTGCTCGATGAGCTGCGCAAGTCGCTGGAAGGCGCGAGCAAGGCCGTGGCGCGTTTCGTGCGCGATGCCGATGCGGCGCGCGCCTCGGACCTTGAGGAGCTTGACACCTCGGCCCTGCGCATCGCCCGCCAGCAGCTGCACCAGGCCTGCGGCGCCCTCGAAATGGTGGGCCTGGGCTCTCCGGCCCTGGTGCTGCGCGGCATGGAAAGCGCCGTGCAGCGCTTCGTGCAGCGCCCCGAGCTGTGCACCGACCAGGCCGCCGCCACGCTGGAGCGCGCCAGCTTTGCCCTGATCGAATACCTGGAAACCGTGCTGGCCGGCAAGACCGTCTCGGCCGTGGCCCTGTTTCCCCAATACCGTGACACCCAGGCGCTGGCCGGCAACGACAAGGTGCATCCGGCCGACCTGTGGCCTGCCGAGCGCCGCGCGCGCGAGCCCGAATGGGCGCGCCAGGCCGAGCCGCTGGCCTACGGGCCCGATGCCCGGGCCCTGCTCGACGGCGTGGTGCTGCGCATGGTCAAGAGCGATGACCGCGAGGCCGCCGCCCAGATGCGTGACCTGTGCCTGCGCTTTGCCGTGGCCCAGACCGAGGATGTCACCGCACGCAGCTTCTGGAAGGTGGCCGCTGGCTTCTTCGACGCGCAGTCGCGCGGCCTGATCGTTGTCGACCTCTATGTGAAACGCATGGCCTCGCGCGTGCTCATGCAGTACGCGGCCATGGCCAAGGGCGACCGCACGCCGCCTGCGCGCCTGCTGCAGGACCTGCTGTTCTTCTGCGCCCAGGCGCGCCCGGCCGAGCAGGCCGGCGCTGCCCTGCAGGCGGTGCGCCAGGCCTATGGCATGCAGGCCCAGCCGCAGGTGGACTACCAGCAGACCCGCTTTGGCCGCTACGACCCGGCCGTGTTGGTGCAGGCGCGCAAGCGCATCACCACGGCGGCGGAGACCTGGTCCGCCCTGGCAGGCGGCGACCGTGCGCGCACCAAGATCGTGGTGGACCAGTTCGCCCAGGTGGCCGAATCCCTGGTCAAGCTGCACCCGGCCAGCCATGGCCTGGCGCGCATGCTGATCAAGGTGGCCGAAACCGTGGCCCGCATCGGCGAGCCGCCGCCGGCGGAACTGGCCATGGAAGTGGCCACCTCCGTGCTCTATCTGCAGGCGGCCTTTGCCACCATGGACATGGGCGACGAGGAACTGGCCGAGCAATCCGCCAACCTGGTCCAGCGCCTGGAGGAATCCCTGCAGGGCGCGCCCGCGCGGCCGCTGGAGCCGTGGATGGAGGAGCTGTACCGCCAGGCCAGCGACCACCAGACCATGGGCTCGGTCGTGGGCGAATTGCGTGCCACGCTGGCCGAGGCCGAGCGGCACCTGGACCAGTATTTCCGCAACCCCGCCGATGCCACCGTGCTGGCGCCGGTGTCTGGCCAGATGGCGCAGATGCGCGGCGTGCTGTCCGTGCTGGGCCTGGACCAGGCCACCCAGGCCATGCAGCGCATGCGCGAAACCGTGGAGCGGCTGGTATTGGGCGAGATCGCCGAGTCAGAACGTGCCCAGGTCTTCGACAAGCTGGGCAACAGCCTGGGCGCCATGGGTTTCCTGATCGACATGCTGAGCTACCAGCGCAGCATGGCGCGCAAGCTCTTTGTCTATGACGAGGCCGAAGGCGGCCTGCGCATCCTGATGGGCCGCCGTGGCCACCGCGCCGACGACGCGGGCAAGGCGCCCGAGCAGCTGCCGGCCCTGGACACCGCCGCCGTGCCGCCGCAGCGCGAAGCCGTTGCCGTGGCCCAGCCGCTGCCCGTGCCCCAGATCCAGCCCGCCGAGACTGCACACGACCTGCCTGCCGAACCCACTGCGGCAGCACCGTCGGTGCCGGCGCCGCCGCCACCCTCCGTGGACCTTGTGCCCGAGCCCCTGCCGCAGGCGACTGTCGCCGGGCAGCAAGCGCTGGCCGACGATGCCGAACTGGCGCAATTCGCCAAGGCGCTCGAGATACCCGCCGAAGCGGCTCAAGCAGCTGACGTGGCTGAAGCGGCCGAACCGGTGCCCGGCCCTGCTGCCGCTGCCGCCACGGCTCAGCCCGAACCCCTGCCTGAACCCGTTCCCCCGCTGGCCGGTCTGACCGTCTCGGAAGATGATTCCGACGACGAAATCCTGAGCATCTTCCTGGAAGAGGCCCGCGAGGTCGTGGACAACGGCCTGCAGGCGCTGCGCACCCTGGCCGATGAGCCCGGCAACCTCAGCGAGCAGACCACGCTGCGCCGCGCCTTCCATACGCTCAAAGGCAGCTCGCGCATGGTCGGCCTGGATGAATTCGGCGAAGCCGGCTGGGCCATGGAGCAAATGCTCAATGCCTGGCTGGCCGAGCAAAAGCCCATGCCCCAGCCCATGCAGGAGCTGGCCAGCGACGCGCTGCGCGCCTTTGGCGCCTGGGCTTCGGCCATCGAGCGCCAGCAGGCCGATGCCTGGCTGGCCACGCCCTTCCGCGCCGCAGCCGATGCCATGCGCCTGGAAGGCGTGCGCGCCGACGTGGCCTTGGTGCCGCGCGCCGACCGCCGCACGCAGGCCGAGCCTGCCGCGGTCGAGGCGCCGGTGGAGCCCTTCGCCGCAGTGGAGCAGCAGCTGCAGGCCGAGCAGCGGGAAGCCCCCGAGCCGGCCGTGCCCGCCGAGACCACCGGGACCGCCGGTGACCTGGACATTGCGCTGGACTTCGGTCTGCTGGACCTGGACCCCCAGCCTGCGGCGGCTGTGCCCGAACAGTCGCAGGGTTCAACGCAGCCGGAGACCGCCGAGGCACCCGCCGCGCTGGCCACCGACGCGGTGGAGGAGCTGGACTTCGCCGCCTTCGAGGCGGCCATGCGCGACAGCGAGCAGGAAGCCCTGGCCGTTGTCTCGGGCGACCAGCCCGCGCTGCCCGGCACAGAGACCGTGCCCGAGGCACATGCCGACGCGCTGCCCGAGCTGCAAGCAGAAGCAGGCGCAGAAGCCGAAGCCGAAGAGCAGGCTCCGCACGCCGCCGTGCCGCTGGCGCCTTTCGAGGGGCTGGATCTGGACCTGACTCCGGCAGCCGCACCTGCCGAGGCCATCGAAGCCGTAGAAGCTTCCGAGGCGGAAACCCCGCAGGAGCTGCATACCGAATCCGTGGCCGATGAGGCGCCTGCGGTGGCTGAGGAGTCCGGCGCACAGGAGCCGTCCGGCGTCGATGCCGATGGCTTCAAGGTCGTGGACGGCCTGCGCATCAGCGCGCCGCTGTACAACGTCTATCTCAACGAGGCCGACGAATGGTCGCGCCGCCTGGACCTGTCGCTGCAGCAATGGGCGACCGAGCCCGGCGAGCCCGTGCCCGATGACGCCATCGCCTTCGCGCATTCGCTGGCCGGCAGCTCGGCCACCGTGGGCTTCAAGGCCTTGTCGGACCTGGCGCGCCTGCTGGAGCATGCGCTGGCCCATCTGCAGCCGCAGCGCTGCGGCACGCCTGAGCAGGTCGCCGCCTGCATTGCGGCTTCCGACGAGGTGCAGCGCCTGCTGCACCAGTTCGCGGCCGGCTTCCTCAAGACACCCCAGCCGGGCGTGGAAGAAGCCCTGCAGGCACTGCTGGCGCTGGATATCGAAGTCGCGGACGCTCCGGACAGCCGGCTCGATGCGCTGCTGCCGCAGCCAGGCACGGATGCCGTGCTCGACGCCGGCGCCCATGCGCAGGCCCAGGCACAGGACGTGGCGCCGCTGGCCTATTCCATGCGCCCCCTGGTCAACGACGCACGCCAGGAAGCCGAGCTGCAGCGCCGCATCGATGAGGCCATCGCCCATGCGGTGGCCGTGGGCAACGACCTGGACGACGACATCGACGCCCTGGACGAGGTGGACCCCGACCTGTTCCCCATCTTCGAGGAAGAGGCCATCGAGCTGCTGCCCCGCCTGGGCGCTGCACTGCGTCGCTGGCATGGCCGGCCTTCCCTGGACGAGGCGCGCCACGAAACGCTGCGCGCCCTGCACACCCTCAAGGGCAGTGCCCGGCTGGCTGGCGCCATGCGCCTGGGCGAAATGGCCCACCGGCTGGAATCCGCCGTCGAGCGGGTCGACAGCGAATCTCCCACGGCCGAGCAGATTGAGCCCTTGCTGGGCAACTTCGACGCATTGCAGGCCGGTTTCGACGTGCTGCGCGTTGCGGGCGAACAGGTGCAGGATGGGCCGCTGGGCCTGGCCGATGGGCCGGACCAGGCCGAGCCTGCCGCCTCTGCGGTGTCTTCTGACGCCACGGCCTCCGACGCCTCGGGCGCTGGCGCATCCCCGGCGCCAGCCGACGCACAGCCGGCTCCTGTCACCGCGCCGCTGCGTGCGGGCGCCCACCAGACGGTGCGCGTGCGCGCCCAGTTGCTGGACCGCCTGATCAGCCAGGCCGGCGAGGTGCTGATTGCGCGCTCGCGTGTCGATGCGCGCCTGGCCCAGGCCCGTGGCTCGCTGGACGAGCTGGCCGGCAACCTGGAGCGCCTGCGCATGCAGCTGCGCGACATCGAGGTCCAGGCCGAGAGCCAGATGCAGTCGCGCCTGGCCCTGTCCAAGGACTCGGCGGCCGGCTTCGACCCGCTGGAGTTCGACCGCTTCACGCGGGTGCAGGAACTCACGCGCATGATGGCCGAGTCGGTCAACGACGTGGCCACCGTGCAGCGCAACCTGCAGCGCGACATGGCGGGCGCCGAGGACGACCTGGTCGCCCAGGGCCGCCAGGCGCGCGAGCTGCAGCGCGACCTGCTGCGCACGCGCATGGTGGAGTTCGACTCCCTGGCCGAGCGCCTGTATGCCGTGGTCCGCCAGACCTCCAAGGAAATGGGCAAGCAGGTGCGGCTGAACATCCTCGGCGGCACCATCGAAATGGACCGGGGCATGCTGGACCGCATGATGCCGGCCTTCGAGCACCTGCTGCGCAACTGCGTGGCCCACGGCATCGAGCCGCCCGAGCAGCGCACCGCTGCCGGCAAGCCGGCCATGGGCACCATCGAAATCATCCTGAGCCAGGAGCGCAACGACGTGGCGCTGTCGGTGGAGGACGATGGCGCCGGCCTGAACCTGCAGCGCATCCGCGACAAGGCCGTGGCCCAGGGCCTGTGGCCCGAGGACCAGACGCTGACGGAGCAGGACGCCGGCCGCCTGATCTTCGAGCCCGGCTTCACCACCGCCACCGAGGTGACCGGCGTGGCCGGCCGGGGCATCGGCATGGACGTGGTGCGCTCCGAGGTCAACGCGCTGGGCGGCCGCATCGAGACCCACAGCGAAGCGGGCCGGGGCAGTGCCTTCCGCCTCGTGCTGCCGCTGACCACGGCCGTCACCCAGGTGGTCATGCTGCGCGCGGGCCGGCTGCTGGTCGGCGTGCCGGCCAGCCTGGTGGAAATCGTGCGCCGTGCGCCCTTGGATCTGCTGCAGCAGGCCTATGCCAGCCACGGCTTTGAAGATGGCGGCGAGACCTTGCCCTTCTACTGGGCGGGCGCGCTGTGGCAGTCCTCCCTGCGCAGCGAGGAAACCGTGGGCCGCACCCGGCCCGTGGTCATCCTGCGCAGCGCGTCGCAGCGCATTGCGCTGCACGTGGACGAAGTGCTGGGCAACCAGGAAGTGGTGATCAAGAACCTCGGCCCCCAGCTGGCCCGCCTGCCCGGCCTGACCGGCATGTCGGTGCTGGCCTCGGGCGCCGTGGTCCAGATCTACAACCCTGTGGCGCTGGCCAACGTCTATGGCGACGAGGTGCGCGCCCGGACCGAAGAGGCCGAGCGTGCCGCCGGCCAGGGCGACGGCGAAGCCGTGCCGGCCAGCGCGGGACCGGTCTCGGTGCCGCTGGTGCTGGTGGTGGACGACTCCATCACCGTGCGCCGCGTCACCCAGCGCCTGCTGCAGCGCGAAGGCTACCGCGTGGCCCTGGCGGCCGACGGCCTGCAGGCCATGGAACGCCTGGCCGAGGAGTGCCCGACCCTGGTGCTGTCCGACATCGAGATGCCGCGCATGGACGGTTTCGACCTGCTGCGCAACATCCGCGCCGACGAGGCCCTGCGCGACCTGCCCGTGGTCATGATCACCTCGCGCATCGCCCAGAAGCACCGCGAGATGGCGCGCCAGCTGGGCGCCAACCACTACCTGGGCAAGCCCTACTCGGACGAGGAGCTGCTGGGCCTGATCCAGCACTATTCCCTGCAAGGGAACAGCACCCAGCCTGCGCCGCTGTCACTGCAGACGGAGACGCAGGTGCTGGGCGAAGAGGCCTGAGCCTCGGCGGCCAGCCCTCGCCCCGCAAAGAAGGAGCAGCCAGCGCTGCTCCTTTTTCTTGGCTCCGGTGTCTTTGCACCGGCTTCCTTCAGCCGGCCTGCTTGACCACGCCGTAGCGGGCCAGCGTGCGCTCGCGCGCGGCTGCGTGGTCCACCACGGGATGGGGGTAGTCCGTGCCCAGCACCACGCCGGCCTCGGCCAGCTCCAGCGGCCGGGCCTGCCAGGGCGCGTGGCGCAGCGCGGCGGGCAGGCGGGCCAGCTCGGGCACGTAGCGCTCGATGAAGCGCGCGTCGGCATCGAACTTCTGGCTTTGCGTGATCGGGTTGAAGATGCGGAACCAGGGCTGGGCGTCGCAGCCCGTGGAGGCCGCCCACTGCCAGCCGCCGTTGTTGGCCGCCAGGTCGAAGTCGTTGAGCTGGCGCGCAAACCAGGCCTCGCCCCGGCGCCAGTCTATGCCCAGATCCTTGACCAGGAAGCTGGCCGCCACCATGCGCAGCCGGTTGTGCATGTAGCCCGTGGTGTTGAGCTGGCGCATGGCGGCATCGACCAGCGGATAGCCGGTGCGGCCCTCGCACCAGGCGGCGTACAGCGCATCGGCCTCGGGGCCGGTATCCCACACGATGGCGTCGTAGGCGGGCTTGAAGCTGGCGTGCACCACGTGCGGATGGTGGGCCAGGATCTGGAAATAGAAGTCGCGCCAGACCAGCTCGGACAGCCAGGTGGCGGCTCCCTCGCTGTCGTGCGGCTGCTGCTGCGTCTGCTCCCAAGCCAGCCTTGCCAGGCGGCGGATGGAGACCGTGCCGAAGCGCAGGTGCACGCTCAGGTAGCTGGGGCCCTTGACGGCGGGAAAGTCGCGCGCCTGCCTGTAGCGCGGCAGGCGCGGCAGGAAGTCGGCCAGCAGCTCCTCGGCGCCAGCGCAGCCCGTGGGCAGGCGCAGGCCGTCCAGCGTGCCGGCCTCAAAGCCCAGGTCGGCTGCGGTGGGCACGGGGCGGCGCTCGCCTTCGGGGCGCGGGGCCAGGCGCTCGGGCAGGTCGCGCTCGCTGGGATAGGCGGACAGGAAGAAGGGCGTGACCTGGCGCAGCCAGGCGTTCTTGTACGGGGTGAACACCGAGAACGGCGCGCCGGCCTGGGTCAGCACCTCGTCGCGCGCAAAGACCATGTGGTCCTTGAAGCTGTGCAGGGCCAGGCCCTCGGCGGCGAGGGCCTGGCGCACGCGGGCGTCGCGGGCCAGTGCGTCGGGCTCGTCGTCCCAGTTGCAGAACACGGCCTGGGCGCCGAGCTGCCGGGCCAGGGCCGGGATCTGCTCAGCGGGCCGGCCGCGGCGCACGATGAGGCCGGTGTCGGCGCGGCCCGAGGCCTCGCGCAGCGCCTCGTCCAGGCCCGCCAGGCTCTGGCAGATGAACTCCACGCGCCGGTCGGCACGGGGCAGGGGGGCGAGGATGTCGTCGTCGAAGATGAACACGCAATGCACCTGCCGGCACTGGCGCAGCGCATGGTAGAGGGCGGCATGGTCGGACAGGCGCAGGTCGCGCCGCAGCCAGACCAAGCCCACAGGGTAAGAAGGTGGCATGGATCGCCGGTAAAATCCGTCGTTATGTCTGCTGAAACTGCGCCTATCAATCTGACGCACCACTTCCTGATTGCCATGCCTGGCCTGGAAGACGAAGCGTTCTCGCGCAGTGTGATCTACCTGTGCGAACACAGCGAGCGCGGTGCGCTCGGTCTGATTATCAACAAGCCCTCGCAGCTTACGCTGGAAGGCCTGCTGGAAAAGGTGGATCTGGCCCTGGGCCGCGAGGACCTTCGCGGCAACCGCGTCTTCAACGGCGGGCCCGTACAGACCGATCGCGGCTTCGTGCTGCACGATCCCATGGTGATCGAAGGCGCGCCCGACGACGAGTCCGCCTACGCCTCGACCATGACCATTCCCGGCGGCCTGGAGATGACCACCTCCAAGGACGTGCTCGAAGCCCTGTCCGACGGCGCAGGCCCCAAGCGCCTGCTGGTCACCCTGGGCTATGCCTCCTGGGGCGAGGGCCAGCTGGAGTCGGAGCTGGCCGAAAACGCCTGGCTCACGGTGGGCGCCGACGCCAACGTCATCTTCGATACCCCGGTCGACGACCGCTATGACCGCGCCCTGGGCCTGCTGGGCCTGCAGCGCTGGATGATCTCGCCCGAAGCGGGGCGCGCATGAGCCTGCCCGCTCCCGAGTCCCAGGCAGCAGCGGCAGCCGGCACGGCCGTGCCGCCCACCGTTCCCTCCCATTTCCAGAGTTTCGTGGCCTTCGATTTCGGGGCCAAGCGCACGGGCTGCGCCGTGGGCACGCGCATGCTGCGCTCGGCCAACCCGCTGCCCACCATCCGCGCCGAGGCCGGCGAGGCCCGCCTGGCCCAGGCCGGCGAGCGCATCAAGGAGTGGCAGCCCGATGCGCTGGTCATCGGCGTGCCCTACCACCCCGACGGCAACGCGCACGAGAACACGGCGCGGGCGAAGAAATTCGGCCGCCAGCTCAAGAGCCGCTTCGGCCTGCCTGTCTACGAGGTGGACGAGCGCTACAGCACCACCGAGGCCCTGGCCGGTGGCGCAAGGGATGCCGATGCGGCCTCGGCCTGCATCATTCTTGAACAGTTTTTGAGGAGTCTTCCATGAGTGAATCCATTGCGGGAGCCGGCAGCCTGGTGCTGGACGCCGAGGCCCTGTACCGCGAACTGCTGCGCGGCGTGCGCAGCCTCATGGGGCCTGAAACCCGCCTGGCCGGCATCACCTCGGGCGGCGCCTGGCTGGTGGAGCGGCTGCACAAGGACCTGAACCTGCCCGGCAACCCCAGCGTGCTGTCCTCGGCCCTGCACCGCGACGACTTCGCGCAGCGCGGCATGGCCACCAGCGCCCAGACGCAGATCGACTTTGACGTCAACGGCGCCGACATCCTGGTGCTGGACGACGTGCTCTACACCGGCCGCACCGTGCGTGCCGTGCTCAACGAACTCTATGACTACGGCCGCCCGGCCTGCGTGCGCCTGGCGGTGCTGGTGGACCGGGGCGGGCGCGAGCTGCCCTTCCAGGCCGACTTCGCCGCCGCGCGCATCGCGCTGCCGGCCGACCGCCTGCTGTCGCTGGCGCGCGATGACGCCGGCGTCTTCCAATTCCGCATCCAAGAGGCCTGACCGTGCTGTACAAGCGCAATCCCCAGCTCAACAAGAACGGCGAACTGATCCACCTGCTGTCCACCGAAGGACTGTCCAAGGACATCCTGACCCACATCCTGGACACGGCGGCCAACTTCGTCAGCGTCAATGACCGCGAGGTCAAGAAGGTGCCGCTGCTGCGCGGCAAGAGCGTGTTCAACCTGTTCTTCGAGAACAGCACGCGCACGCGCACCACGTTCGAGATCGCGGCCAAGCGCCTGTCGGCCGACGTGTTCAACCTGGACATCGCGCGCAGCTCGGCCAGCAAGGGCGAGTCGCTGCTGGACACCATCGCCAACCTCTCGGCCATGGCCGCCGACATCTTCGTCGTGCGCCACAGCGAGTCGGGTGCGCCCTACCTCATCGCCCAGCATGTGGCGCCCCATGTCCACGTGGTCAATGCCGGCGACGGCCGCCACGCCCACCCCACGCAGGGGCTGCTGGACATGTACACCATCCGCCACTACAAGAAGGACTTCGCCAACCTGCGCGTGGCCATCGTGGGCGATGTGCTGCACTCGCGGGTGGCCCGTTCCGACATCCATGCGCTGACCACGCTGGGCGCGGCCGAAGTGCGCGTCGTCGGCCCGCGCACGCTGGTGCCGCCGGACCTGGCGCAGATGGGCGTGCGCGTCTTCCACACGCTGGAAGAGGGCATCCGGGACTGCGACGTGATCATCATGCTGCGCCTGCAGAACGAGCGCATGAGCGGCGCCCTGCTGCCGTCCAGCCAGGAATACTTCAAGAGCTTCGGCCTCACGGCCGAGAAGCTGCGCCTGGCCAAGCCGGACGCCATCGTCATGCACCCGGGACCCATCAACCGCGGCGTGGAGATCGACTCCGAAGTGGTCGATGGCCCGCAGGCCGTGATCCTGTCGCAGGTGTCCTTCGGCATCGCGGTCCGCATGGCCGTCATGTCCATCGTCGCCGGCAACGAGGCTTGAAATGAAGCACCCCCTGAGCGACTGCGTCGCTTCCCCCTCTCTCGCTACGCGGGAGGGGGGCGTACGGGCAGCCGGCGACGCCCTCGCTGCAGGGCGGCCTTTGCTCGGCGTCCCTGAGATGGGCCATGCTTTTTCCATGCCCGGTGTCCTGGACTGAGTCCAGGCGCTTTTTGTGAATGCAAATGTTTTTGATCGCCGCAGGCCGCAGCCCATGCGCCGCCTGCGGTCTACGGGGTAGCAAACCATGAAGATACTCATCCGCAACGGCCGAGTGATGGACCCGGCACGGGGCCTGGACCAGCAGGCCGACGTGGCCATCGATGGCGGCAAGGTGCTGGCCATCGGCAAGGCGCCCGAGGGATTTGCCGCAGAACGCGAGATCGATGCGGCCGGCTGCTGGGTGCTGCCGGGCCTGGTCGATCTGGCCGTGCGCCTGCGCGAGCCCGGCCACGAGCACGAAGGCATGCTGCAGTCCGAGATGGCCGCCTCGGTGGCCGGTGGCGTGACCAGCCTGGTCTGCCCGCCTGATACCGATCCCGTGCTCGACGAGCAGGGCCTGGTGGAGATGCTCAAGTTCCGCGCCGAGAAGCTGCACCAGTCGCGCCTGTTCCCGCTGGGCGCGCTGACGCTGGGCCTCAAGGGCGAGGTGCTGACCGAGATGGCCGAGCTGACCGAGTCCGGCTGCATCGGCTTCGGCCAGGCCGAGGTGCCCATGACCAGCACCCAGACCCTGCAGCGTGCCCTGGCGTATGCGGCCACCTACGGCTACACCGTGTGGCTGCGCCCGCAGGAGCTGTACCTGGGCAAGGGCGTGGCCGCCAGCGGCCCGCTGGCCACGCGCATGGGCCTGTCCGGCGTGCCCGTGGCGGCCGAGACGATTGCCCTGCACACCATCTTCGAGCTGATGCGCGGCACCCAGGCGCGCGTGCACCTGTGCCGCCTGTCCAGCGCCGCAGGCGTGGAACTGGTGCGCCGTGCCAAGGCCGAAGGCCTGCAGGTCACGGCCGACGTGTCCATCAACTCGCTGCACCTGACCGATACCGATATCGGCTACTTCGACAGCAGCGCCCGCGTCACGCCGCCGCTGCGCCAGCAACGCGACCGCGATGCGCTGTCTGCCGCGCTGGCCGATGGCACCATCGACGCCCTGGTCTCCGACCACACGCCCGTCGATGAGGATGCCAAGGTCCTGCCCTTTGCCGAGGCCGAGCCCGGCGCCACGGGCGTGGAGCTGCTGCTGTCGCTGGCCGTCAAGTGGTCGCAGGACGGTGGCGTGCCTTTGAACCGTGCCCTGGCCGCCATCACGGCATCGCCCGTGCAGGTGCTGGGCTCGTCTCTGGGCGAGCTGCAGGGGCAGCTGGGCCGGCTGGCCGAGGGCGGCGTGGCCGACCTGTGCATCGTCGATCCGCAGGCGGCCTGGACGGTCAAGCCCCAGGAGCTGGCCAGCCAGGGCAAGAGCACGCCCTTCGGCGGCTACGAACTGCCGGCCCGCGTGCGCTGCACGCTGGTCGACGGCCATATCGCTTACGAACGCCGCTGAACATGAGCCGTCTGCGCAGGGGAGGGCGCGCCACGCTGCGCGCAGCGCGCCTGTTCGGCCATGTGTGCAAGGGGCTGTGGATCGTGGCCCTGCGCTTTCCGCAGCTGCCCGAGGAGCGCCAGCACGCCCATGTGCAGGCCTGGGCCCTGCAGTTGCTGGCCCATGCGGGCGTGCGCCTGGAGATCCAGGGCGAGCCGCCGAGCCAGGGCCCCATGCTCATGGTCAGCAACCATATTTCCTGGCTCGACATTCCCGTGCTGCATGCGGCGCGGCATTGCCGCTTCATCTCCAAGTCCGACGTCAAGGGCTGGCCGCTGATCGGCACGCTGGCCACGGCGGCGGGCACGCTGTACATCGAGCGCACCTCGCGCCGCGATGCGCGGCGCATGGTGCAGAGCATGGAGGAATCCCTGCAGCGCCGCGAGATCCTGGCCATCTTCCCGGAAGGCACGACGGGCGATGGCCGCAAGCTGCTGCCCTTCCATGCCAATTTGCTGCAGGCGGCCGTGCAGATCGGTGCGCCCGTGCTGCCCGTGGGCCTGCGCTTCATCGACGGCGCCACCGGGCAGATCAGCCACGCGCCCAGCTACGAGGGCGACGAAACCCTGCTGGGCTCCATCTGGCGCACGCTGTGTGCCGACGACCTGGTCGCCGCCGTCCACTATGGCCAGCCGCAGACGGCCGATGGCCGCGACCGCCGCGTCTGGGCCCAGGACCTGCATGCCGAGGTGGACCGGCTGCGCCAGGCCTGAACCTTGCCAGCGACATGACAGACACCTTCTCGCTTCGGCCCTCGCGGCCCGATGACCTTCCCGCCCTGAACGCCGTGCTCTGGGCCACCTACGAGAGCACCTGGAAGCCGCAACTGACGGCGGACAAGGATGCGCGGTTCCGCGCCTCGGGCCGCACCGCGCAGTACGTGCAGTCGCGCGGCCACCTGTTCTGGGTGGCCGAGTGCGATGGCGTGGTGGCCGGCTTCGTGGACCGCGTGGATGACTTCATCGGCGCCCTGCATGTGCTGCCGGCCTGGCAGGGGCGCGGCGTGGGCCGTGCGCTGCTGGCCCACGCGGAGCAGGCCATGCGCGCCGACGGCCACGCGCAGGTGCGGCTGGAGACCGACAGCTTCAACACCCAGGCCCTGGGCTTTTACACGGCGCAGGGATATGCCACGCTGGACACCTATCCCGACGAGGAATGGGACTGCGGCCTGACCACGGTGCTCATGGGCAAGCCGCTGGCCTGAAGGCCAGGGCGGAGCAGGCCTGCCCTCAGTTGCTGTAGGGCTGTCGCTCCAGCACCAGGTTGGCGAAGTCCTCCACCAGGTCGGCGCCCAGTTCCTCGATGGCGTCGTCCTCCTCGTCAAAGGCCCAGACCACGCGGATGTCCGTGCCCTTTTGCCCGGCCTGGTCCAGCAGCGCGAACAGCGAGCGCAGGCCCATGGTGGAGGCGCTGTTGATGTACTGCAGCTTCATCTCGGCCACGAAGCGAGGAGGCTGGCTGGCCTCGAAATACCGGCCCAGCATGGACAGGATGGGGTTGAAGAAGGGCAGGGGGTTTTCGGGATAGCACTCGCCTTCGATGCGCAGAAGCTGCTCGGCCGGCGAGAAGACCACTTCGGGCGTGACGGAGGTGCGTTCGGATTTCAATGCTTGCATGGCGGCAGGTCGGTTCGTTGAAGGACGCCCGGCGTTCAGATCAGCGCCTTGACGTGGAATACGGCATGGGGCGCGGTCTCGGCGGCGTCCTCTCCCGTGGCGATGTGGTACTGCAGCGGTGCCGAGGCATCGCGCGCAATGGTCAGCCAGCCCAGGCCCGCGCCCCGGCTGATGTCGTCGCTGGTGCCGTGGTCCGTGTTGTGCAGTTGGGCCTTGTAGGCGGCCTTGATCTCGGGGTGGCTCATGGCGCGCACGGCATCCAGCTTGGCGGCCAGGCGCGGCACATGCTCGCTGCGCACGGCATTGCTGCAGGCGATCCAGAAGCGGGCAGGCGCCTGATCGGGCCCTGCCTCTTGGGCACAGGTCTGCGCATCGATACGGCCCACGCCGATGGCGCCCTGTGGCACGGGCGCGCTGAGCGCCTGGCGGGGGCCGGTGTCGGCCGCAGGCAGGGGCGCTGCGTAGTGCAGCACGTTCTGCGCCATCTCGATGAAGGTGGAAAACAGCTTGCGCTTGGCGCTGCTCGATCCGTCCTCGCTGGCCAGGCGGCTCTTGAGCGTGTCGGCCGCCGCCTGGATCACGTGGGGGTTGAAGGTGCCCGCGTAGTACAGCAGCAGGCCGTTGTGCTCGGCCTGGGCGCGCAGCTGAGCGAATTCGGCCGGGCTCATGACTGCAGGGCCTGGTTGCGCCACACCAGCAGCGAGACATCGTCGCGACGGCGCTGCGTGCCCTGCCACTGGGCAAAGGCCTGCCGGAATTCGGCGCAGGCCTGGGCGGCGGGGCGGTCCTGCTGCTCGTGCAGGAAGCGCGCCAGGCGCTTTCTGCCGTGGGCGATCTGGCGCGGCCCACCCAACTGGTCGATGACGCCATCGGTGGCCACCATCAGCAGCGAGCCAGGCGCGACCTCCAGCACCTGCGTGCTCCAGGCCGCGTCGTCGGGCGTGGTCGCATAGCCTATGCCCAGCTTGTCGCCGGCATGGATCTGCACCTGGGCCGCCTCCTGCACGCCGGGCGGCGCCACCAGCAGGTCCAGCCGGGCCGATGCAAAGCGCAGTTGCGTGCCGCAGGGCGACTGCAGGAACAGCGCGGCGTCCAGGCCATCGCTGGAGGTCTTCTCCGCAGGCAGGCCGTCGGCGGGGGCCGCTGGTGCGCCCCAGGCCGGCTGGGCGTCGCGGGTGCGCTGCTGCAGCACGCGCTTGATGTAGCGGTTCATCTGGCCCAGCAGGGCGCCGGGGTCGATGGCGGCGCCGGTGCCGGTGCTGGTGCCGGTGCCAGTGCCAGTGCCAGTGCCAGTGCCAGTGCCAGTGCCAGTGCCAGTGCCAGTGCCAGTGCCAGTGCCGAGACCTGCAGGCGCCACGGCCTGTTCGAGGAAGGACAGGGCAATCAGCGTCATGAAGGCGCCCGGCACGCCGTGGCCCGTGCAGTCAAACATGCAGCCCAGCAGGCCCTGCGGTGTGGCGCGGAAGAAATACGCATCGCCGCCCACCACGTCGCGCGGCTCCCACAGCAGGCCGTGGTCGGCCAGCTGGCTGGCCAGCACGCGGTCGGACTCGACCAGGTGCGAGCGCTGGATCAGGCTGGCGTAGTCGATGCTGGCCATGAGCTGGCGCGTCTTGTCGGCCTCGATGTCTGACATGGCGGCCATCAGCGCGTGGCCCGTGCCTATGCCTGCATAGCGGCCTTCCTCGACGGTGATGAAGCCGTCCTTGAGCACGCGGCTGCCGCTGGCCAGCGCCTGCTGCACCAGCTGGTCGATGGGCAGGCCGGCCGCCACCACCATGGGCGCGGTGTCGGTGAATACCAGGCAGCTGCGGCGGCCGAACACGTCGCGCGCAAAGGGCCGCGCGTACTGCTCCATGAAGCGCTGGCGGTTGATCAGGCCCAGCGGCCGGTCGTCGGCCACCACGGCCAGGGTTTCGAGCAGGGGCTGCTCGCTGAACAGCCGATGCACGTCCTCGTTGCTGGTGTCGGGGGGAATCGGCGCCGTGGGCTGGCTGAGCTGGCCTGCGCGGGCCAGCAGGCGTGGCGCGGCGGGCGCAGGGGCAAGCGCCGGAACCGGTGTCGGAGCAGATGCAGCGTGCTGCGTGGAGGAGGGGTCCAGAGCAAACATGGGTGGCCTTGAATTGTCACAAGATGTGACAGATTCTGGGTTTCACCCATGACCGTCGGATGACAAAGGCCTGGACGGCGCGGCGGCGGCCGCCTGCTCAGGCCGCTGCGGTCTGCGCAGTGCCCTGTCTCTCTCGCGGGAAGGCGACCACGTGATTCATGTCCAGCCGTATGCCCACCCACTCGCCCACCGCATGGTCGTGGTGGCTGGGCACATGGGCCAGCACACTGTGGCCGCTGGCCAGCTCCAGCGTGTAGAGGAACTCCGAGCCGCGAAACGCCTTGCGCAGGATGCGCGCCTGCACGGGCGAGGCATCGTCGTGCACCACATCGTCGGCGCGCAGCAGCACATCGCACTCGCCGTCCGCAAACTGCGCAGGCAGCGGGCAGGTGGCCGGATCGACCAGATCGCCCAGCGCCGTGCGCGCCACCACGCCGCCGGCACCGCTGTGGGCCAGCGTGGCCGGCACGAAGACGCCGTGGCCGATGAAGTCCGCCACGAAGCGCGTGGCCGGCCGGTGGTACAGCGAATAGGCGTCGTCCCACTGCTGCAGCTGCCCCTGGTGGACCACGCCGATCATGTCGCCGATGGCAAACGCCTCCAGCTGGTCGTGCGTGACGAACAGGGCCGTGGCGCCTGCGGCCTTGAGGATGCCGCGCACCTCATGCGCCAGGCGCTCGCGCAGGTCCACGTCGAGGTTGGAAAACGGCTCGTCCAGCAGCATCAGCTGCGGGCTGGGCGCCAGCGCGCGGGCCAGCGCCACGCGCTGCTGCTGGCCGCCTGACAGC
Source organism: Delftia sp. WSY_22 (assembly GCF_043104185.1). NCBI lineage: Bacteria > Pseudomonadati > Pseudomonadota > Betaproteobacteria > Burkholderiales > Comamonadaceae > Delftia > Delftia sp. WSY_22. The sequence continues at coordinate 4,738 of NZ_JBICKN010000044.1, read as the reverse complement.
TCGTGCGGAAACCTTCCTGCACTGCCGGCCAGGCCCACCAGCTCCAGCACCTCGGCCACGCGCTCGGCCTGGCGCGCCTTGGGCAGATGGTGGATGCCGAAGGCCACGTTGCGGCCCACGTTCAGATGGGGGAACAGCGCATAGTCCTGGAACACCATGCCGATGCGCCGCTGCTCGGGAGGGAGCGAGAAATCCGCGCTGCCCACGAGCTGGCCGTCGATGCGGATCTCGCCGCCGCTCACGGGCTCCAGGCCCGCCACGGCACGCAGCAGCGTGGTCTTGCCGCAGCCCGAGGGGCCGATGAGCACGCCGATGTCGCCAGCGGCCAGATTCAGCGTGACGCCCTGAACGGCAGGCCTGTCGCGGCCCGGGTAGCGCACCTCGAGTTGGGAGACGGTCAAAAACATGCGGCGATTGTAGAACCGCGCAAATGAATAGAATTCGCATTTGCATTGGCGGACCAGGGGCATGCCCGGAACCCGCCGACTCCAGCAGCCCGCAGGCACGTCCGGTCTCGGCGGCACCTCGGCCCACAGGCCGGTGGCTGCCGCGGATCCCGGCCCGTTCCATAGCCCGGCAGCCAGATCCTCCCCCTCATCCTCTAGCCGAGACCTCCGCTTTGCGCCGTCTGTCGTCCGTACTCCGCTCCCTTCCCCTGCTCCTGCTGGCCCTGGTGCTGATGCTGCCCGTGCTGGCCGTGCTCGGCTCCTGGCTGCCTCTGGGGCAGGGCGATGCCCTGGCCGGCTCCATCCTGCGCGAGATGGCGGCCACCGTGCTGCCCGGCTATCTGTGGACCACGGTCTGGCTGGGCCTGCTGGTGGCGCTGGGCGCGGCCATCGTGGGCACGGGCACGGCGGCGGCCGTGACGCTGTTCGACTTCCGCGGCCGGCGCCAGCTCGAATGGCTGCTGTTGCTGCCGCTGGCCATGCCGGCCTATGTCACTGCCTATGCCTATACCGACTTCCTGCAGTTCAGCGGCCCGCTGCAGACTTGGCTGCGCGACACCTATGGCCTGGAAGGCCGGCTCCTGCCCGAGGTGCGCAGCCTCGGCGGCGCGGTCTGGGTCTTCATCTTCTCGCTCTACCCGTATGTCTACCTGCTGGCGCGCACCGCGCTGGGCGAGCGCGCCGCGCACCTGATGGAGGCCGCGCGCCTGATGGGTGCGCCGCTGTCGCGGCGCATCTGGTCTGTGGCGCTGCCGCTGGCGCGCCCGGCCGTGGCCGCTGGCGTGGCCCTGGTGGTGATGGAGACGCTGGCCGACTTCGGCGTGGTCAGCTATTTCGGCATACAGACCTTCACCACGGGCATCTACAAGGCCTGGCTGTCCATGGACAACCGCATTGCCGCCGCGCAGCTGGCCACCTTCCTGCTGGTGCTGGTGGTGCTGCTGCTGCAGCTGGAGCTGCGCGCGCAGCGGCGCATGCGCTTCGTCACCGGCGGCGCGGGCCGTGCCGGCTCGGCCGAGGCGCAGCCGCTGCGCCTGCGCGGCTGGCGCTGCGCGCTGGCCTGGCTGGTGTGCCTGCTGCCTGTGCTCATGGGCTTTGTGGCGCCCGTGTTCTTCATGCTGCGCCCGCTGGCGGCCGACTGGTCGGTGCTGCCCTGGGACCGCTTCCTCGACTGGGCGCTCAACAGCGTGCGCCTGGGCGCCATCACCTCGGTGCTGGCCGTCATCATCGCCGTGGCCCTGGCGTTTGCCGTGCGCCGCCACAAGGAGTCGGCCGTCACGCGCGGCGTGGTGCAACTGGCCAGCCTGGGCTATGCGGTGCCGGGCGCCGTGGTCGTCGTCGGCCTGCTGCTGCCCGTGGGCTGGGTGCAGCAGGTGCGGCCCGAATGGGGTTTTGCCGGCCTGGTCACGGCCACCGCCGTGGGCATTGTCTGGGCCTACCTGGTGCGCTTTTGCGCCGTGGCCCTGCAGTCAATGCAAAGCGGCTATGCGCGCATCGCGCCCAGCCTGGACGACTCGGCCCGCATGCTGGGCACGGGCGCCTGGGGCGTGCTGTCGCGCGTGCACTGGCCGCTGCTCAGGCGCTCCACGGCAGCGGCGGCGCTGCTGGTCTTCGTCGATGTGATGAAGGAGCTTCCCGCCACCATGGTGCTGCGCCCCTTCAACAGCGACACCCTGGCCGTCGTGGCCTACCAGCTCGCGCGCGACGAACGCCTGGGCGAGGCCGCCCTGCCGTCGCTGGCCCTGGTGCTGGTGGGCCTGATCCCCGTGATCATGCTCAGCCGCACGCTGCGCGCCGAGCGCCCGGGCACGGCCCGCTGAGCCTGCGCCGCCGGGCGCTGCAAAGCGCGGCCCGGCAAACCCCGCTACGCTCGCGCCATGCACGCCAGAGTCCTGCGCTATCTCGACGAAGTAGTCCGCCGCGGTTCCATCCGCAAGGCGGCCGAACATCTGCACGTGGCCCCCACGGCCGTCAACCGCCAGATCCTCGACCTGGAGGCCGAGCTGGGCACGCCCCTGTTCGAGCGCATCCACAAGCGCCTGCGCCTCACCCCGACGGGCGAGATGGTGCTGGCCCATGTGCGCGCCACGCTGCGCGAGCATGCGGCGCTGCGCGAGCGCATTGCCGAACTGCAGGGCGCGCGCAGCGGCGAGATCACCGTGGCCGCGACCACGGGGCTGGCCGGCTCGCTGCTGCCCTCGCTGGTGCATGAATTCCGCCAGCGCCACCCGGGCATCGTGGTGCGCATCATCGACCTGCCCCTGAGCGACATCGCGGCTGCCGTGGAAGGCGGCGACGCCGACCTGGGCCTGGCCTACGACCTGTCCGAACGCCCCGCGCTGCGCGCGCTGGCCATCAGCGAATGGCAGATCGGCGCCATCGTGCCGCCCCGGCATGCGCTGGCACGTCAATCGTCGGTGCTGCTCAGCGAGTGCATAGGCCATCCGCTCATCCTGCCCGCGCCGCCGCTGTCCATCCGCAGCCTGCTGGACGAAGCCTTTGCGCGCAACGCCATCGAGGTCACGCCCGTGGCCGAGTCCACCTCCATGGCGCTGATCCAGCGCCTGGTCATGCTGGGCGAGGGCATCGCCCTGCTCAATCCGCTGGACGTGATGGAGGAGCGCAGCCGCAATGCCCTGGTCTTCGTGCCTTTGCGCGATGCGCATCTGCGGCGGCAGACGCTGGTGCTGACCGGCCGGGCCAGGGGGCAGTTGAGCGCGGCGGGCGAGCTGATGGCCCAGTCCATCGGCCAGGCGCTGGCAAGGCTGTTTGCCGGGGGGCGGTGAGTCTTAGGCACTTGTCCACTTTTTGTGGACACATCGGGCGGAATTCAGCGCTATCGGCAATGGCTTGTCCTTCCTAGACTGGCGGCTTTTCCATTTCGAAGAAGAGAACGCCATGACCTTGATCGCACTGAACGCCGATGTACTCGTCACCATGGATGCGCAGCGCCGCGAGATCCGCGACGGCGCCCTGGTGGCCGACGGCCCGGCCGTGCAATGGGTGGGCGCCACGGCCGATCTGCCGCCGCAGTACCGCCGCATGGTGGACGACGGCACGGCCCAGGTGCTGGACATGCGCGGCCGCGTGGTGATGCCGGGCCTGGTCAATACGCACCACCACATGTACCAGAGCCTCACGCGCGCCGTGCCTGCCGCGCAGGATGCGGAGCTGTTCTCGTGGCTGACCAACCTGTACATGCTGTGGTCGCACCTCACGCCGGAGATGATCCACGTCTCCACCCAGACCGCCATGGCCGAGCTGATGCTGTCGGGCTGCACCACCACCAGCGACCACCTGTACCTGTATCCGAATGGCGCTCGGCTGGATGACTCCATCGCCGCGGCGCAGCAGATGGGCATGCGCTTTCATGCGGCGCGCGGCTCCATGAGCCTGGGCCGTAGCAAGGGCGGTCTGCCGCCTGACGCGGTGGTGGAGGAAGAGGAAGCCATCCTGCGCGACAGCCTGCGCCTGATCCAGCAGTACCACGACAGCGCACGCCACTCCATGCTGCGCGTGGTGCTGGCGCCGTGCTCGCCGTTCTCGGTGACGCGCGAGCTGATGCGCGAGTCCGCCGTGCTGGCGCGTGCGCACGGCGTGTCGCTGCACACCCACCTGGCCGAGAACGACAACGACGTCGCCTTCTCGCGCGAGAAATTCGGCCTCACCCCCGCGCAGTACGCCGAAAGCCTGGGCTGGGTCGGTCCCGATGTCTGGCATGCCCACTGCGTCAAGCTCGATGCCGAGGGCATTGCGCTGTTCGCGCGCACGGGCACGGGCGTGGCGCATTGCCCCTGCTCCAACATGCGCCTGGCCTCGGGCATCGCACCCGTGCGCACCATGCGCGATGCGGGCGTGCCCGTGGGCCTGGGCGTGGACGGCAGCGCCTCCAACGACGGCGCCCACATGCTGGGCGAGGCGCGCCAGGCCTTGCTGCTGCAGCGCGTGGGCCACGGCCCTGCCGCCATGGGCGCGCGCGAGGCGCTGGAGATCGCCACGCTGGGCGGCGCGCGCGTGCTGGGGCGCGACGACATCGGCGCGCTGGCGCCGGGCATGTCGGCCGACTTCGTGGCCTTCGACATGTCGGGCGTGGGTTACGCGGGCGCGGGCCATGACCCCGTGGCCGCGCTGGTGTTCTGCACGCCCACCGATGTGTCCACCAGCGTCATCAACGGCCGCGTCGTGGTGCGTGACGGCCACCTGCTCACGGCCGACCTGCCGCGCGTGCTGACCCGCCACCGCGAACTGGCCCGCACGCTGTTCGAGCGCGCAGCGGGCCACTGACATCTCCC
>NZ_JBICKN010000043.1:0-134815 GCF_043104185.1 Delftia sp. WSY_22 | reverse complement strand
CTGGGGCCTAGGCCTTGGGTGGCTCGAATTCCAGCGACGCGGAATTCATGCAGTAGCGCAGCCCTGTGTCGGAGGGACCATCGGGGAACACATGGCCGAGGTGGGCGCCGCACTGGCTGCAGACAGTCTCGGTGCGCACCATGCCATGGCTGCGGTCCACGATTTCGGTGATAGCGCCTGGGATGGCGCGGTCGAAGCTGGGCCAGCCGCAGCCGGCGTCGAACTTGCTATCGGAGTCGAACAGCTTGGCGCCGCAGCAGATGCAGTGGTAGCTGCCATCGGCCCAGAACTGCTCATAGCGGCCTGTGAAGGGGCGCTCGGTGGCCGCGTGGCGCGTCACCTGGAAGGCGGCGGGCTCGGCGCCCTTGGCCTGCAGCTCGGCCTGCCATTCCTGCTCGGTCTTGTGGATGGGAAAGCTCATGATGAACAGCTGATCTCGATGGAGGAAGCCCAGTCGGGCGGGAAGCCTGCCCATTCGGCATGCTCGGCGTGGGGTGCGAACGGGGTCTGCAGCACGGCCAGCAGCTGGCGCACCGCGGTGAAGTCGCCCGCCTTGGCTGCGCGGATGGTGATTTCTCCCAGGTGGTTGCGCAGCACGAAGCGCGGATTCGATTCTTGCATCAGCGCGGCCGCTGCCGTGCCATCCACGGTCGCAAGCTGCCGTACGTAGCCTGCCGCCCAGGCGTCGAAGGCGGGCCGGTCCAGCACCAGGTCGCGCACGGGCTCCAGGTCGGGCTCGGTGCCGCCGGCTGTGGCCACGGCATCGGTCAGGCGGCTGAAGAAGATGGTGTAGTCCACGGCGTTGTCGGCCATGAGCTGCAGCAGCGGGTTCACCAGGGCGGCAAAGCGCGCCTCGGCAGGCGGCGTGCCGGGAGCATCTTCGGGCAGGCCCAGCTTGCGCAGCATGAGAGAGCCATAGGCCTGCGGAAACACCTGCTTGTACGACTCCAGCGCCGCAATGGTCAGCTCCTCTTCGCCGATCAGCGGCAGCAGGGCCTGGCCCAGGCAGTACAGGTTCCAGTACGCGACCTGGGGCTGGCGGTTGAAGGCGTAGCGGCCCTGGGTGTCGCTGTGGTTGCAGATATGGCCGGGGTCGAAGGCATCGAGGAACTGGAAGGGACCGTAGTCGATGGTCAGTCCCAGGATGCTCATGTTGTCCGTGTTCATCACGCCATGGCAAAAGCCCACCGCCTGCCAGTGCGCCAGCAGCCGCGCCGTGCGCTCGCTCACGTCCTGCAGGAAGTTGGCGTAGGCGTTGCCGGCCAGTGCCTCGGCCGTGCGGCATTCGGGGTAATGGCGGTCGATCACGTAGTCGGCCAGCTGGCGCAGCGGCGCCATCTGGTCGCGCGCCGCAAAGTGCTCGAAGTGGCCAAAGCGTATGAAGCTGGGCGCCACGCGCGCCACCACGGCGGCGGTCTCGATCTCTTCGCGGCGGATGGGGGCGGGCGATCCGGTCACGCTCAGCGCGCGCGTGGTGGGAATGCCCAGGGCGTGCATGGCTTCGCTGCACAGGAATTCACGGATGGACGAACGCAGCACGGCGCGTCCGTCGCCCATGCGCGAGTAGGGCGTGCGGCCCGCGCCCTTGAGCTGGATTTCCTGGCCCGAGGCGGTCTCGCCCAGCAAGATGGCACGGCCGTCGCCGAGCTGGCCGGCCCAGACACCGAACTGGTGGCCGCTGTAGACGCTGGCCAGCGGATGGCTGCCGGGCAGCACGGTATTGCCGGTGAGCGCCTGCAGGGCCTCATCGCAGACCAGCCATTGCGGGTCCAGGCCCAGCAGCTCGGCGGTGCCGGTGCTGGTGGCGATCCAGTGCGGCTCGGGCAGCGGCGTGGGGCGCAGATGGGTGAAGAAGTCCGGGCCCAGGGCGGCGAAGCCGTCTTGCCAGGAGATGGGAGGGCGTGGGGAGGTCGCCGGAGCCCGGCCTTCGGCGGCAGCGTGCAGGTTCATGCGGGAATTGTCCCCCAGCGCCTATGCCCCGTGGGGCGCAAGGTTCATGCGCGCATTCACCGCATGCATTCACGCACGCAGTTGCTGCCGGTACTGGCCCGGCGGCATGCCGAACCATCGGCGGCAGGCGCGAAAGAGGTTGCTCTGGTCCACGAAGCCCAGCAGGTCGGCCACCTCGGCCAGGCTGTGGCGCGGCTCGCCCAGGTACTGCCGGGCCAGCTCGCGGCGGGTGTCATCCAGCAATTGCTGGTAGCTGGTGCTCTCGGCCTGCAGGCGGCGCTGCAAGGTACGGTCGGTCAGGCCCAGCACTGCGGCCACTTCCTCGCGGCGCGGCTCGCCCTGGGGCAGCAGGCGCGCAATCTCATGGCGCACGCGGGCACCCACGCCGGCCTGGCCCAGCTGGTCCAGCTCGGACTCGACCAGTTTTTCGTGCAGGGCCAGCAGTTCGGGGTTGTGCGTCGGGATGGGCGCGAGCAGGTCGTCTTGCGACAGCAGGAAGCGGTTGGCGCGCTCGCCAAAGCGCGGCAGCAGGCCGAAGGCCTGTCGGTAGCGGGCCTCGTGCAGGGGCGAGGGCGCCTGGGCCATGAATTCCACGGCCAGCGGCTGGACTTCGCGCCGCGTCAGCCAGCTGCACAGCACCAGCAGCGTGAGCACGGCGAACTCCACGCGCTGGCGCGGCACGGCGCGCGTGGCGCCGATGTGGTGTATGGACAGCCAGTGGCCGCGCGCATCGCGCTCCAGCGTGAAGGCGGTGGCGTCCGAGATCACGGCCATGTGGCGCTCTAGGTCACGAAAGCCCGCCAGCAGGTGCGGGCTCGAAGCCAGCGAGTAGCCCACCAGGTCGATGTTGCCGTGGCGCGCGGCCAGCTGCCGGTCCAGGCCCAGCGTGGGATTGGCCGACTGCGCCACTGCCAGCTCCCACAGCCGGCTCACGCGGTCCACATCGATGCGGGTCTGCGAATGCTGCAGTGCGGCAAGGTCGATGTTGGCCTCCTCACTCAGCCTTTCCACGGCCAGCCCCTCGGCGGCCATCATGTCCAGGATGCCCCGCACCCATGCGGCGGAGCTGCTGCGCTGCGTTGTCATGGCCGGGTTTTCCTGGGCCGTCCGGGGCGCCTTTTGCGTTCTGAAGTCACTTTTTTGGCTTGGTTGCGATAGCGGCGTGCGGGCGCGCTGTTCCTAGAATTTTTGCAGCGCGGCGAACGACTGCGCAGTGTGGCCCAAGGGCCGGGCACGGCCCATACGGGAAACCCCAAAATCATAGGAGACAAGCATGCGCACAGGACAGCGGTGGATGGCTGGCGGCATACGCCTGGCCGTGGCTTCAATGGCCTTGTGGCTCGGGGCCTGCGGCGGCTCGGGCGGCGGAGGTCCCGAACTGCGCGAGACGGCCTACGGCCCCTTGCGCGGCGTGGACGATGGCGCCGCCACGGGCACCTATTACTGGAAGGGCGTGCCCTTTGCCCAGGCGCCCGTGGGCGCGCTGCGCTGGCAGCCGCCGGCCGAGCCCAAGGCCTGGGAGGGCGTGCGCGAGGCGCGCCAGTTCGGCAATGCCTGCCTGCAGATCGGGCGCATGTACGGCCCGGGAGCCAACAACCGCTTCGACGACACCATTGCCTCCACCCTGGGCCAGCCCGTGGGCAGCGAGGACTGCCTGACGCTCAACATCTGGCGCCCGGCCAGCGGTGCCGAGAAGCTGCCGGTGCTGGTGTTCATCCACGGCGGCAGCGCCATCTCGGGCTATACGGCCGATCCGCTGTATGACGGCGCCGCCCTGGCACGCGCCGCCAATGCCGTGGTGGTGACGGCCAACTACCGGCTGGACATCCTGGGCTACATGCACATGCCGCAGATGCAGGCCGGCGCGCCGGCCACGGGCAACTTCGCGCTGCTGGACAACCTGCAGGCGCTGCGCTTTGTGCAGCGCAATATCGCGGGCTTTGGCGGTGATCCGGGCAATGTCACGCTCATGGGCCAGTCGGCGGGTGCCACCAATGTGCTGGCGCTGCTGGCGGCCGAGTCGGCGCGCGGCCTGTTCCACAGGCTGGTGCCCATCAGCGGCGGGCTGTCGCTGCCGTCCAACCTGCCGGCCGGCGTGCTGGCCACGCTCAAGCCGGCTTCGGCCTACGCCACCCAGTCCGCGCTGCTGCTGGCCCATCTGATGGTGGCCGATGGGCTGGCTGCCGATGTGGCGGCTGCGGCCACGGTGGCTGCCGGCTGGACACCGGCGCAGATTGCGGCCTACCTGCGCGGCAAGGATGCGCGCGTGCTGCTGCAGACCCTGGTGGCCAAGGGCCTGACGGGCGCGGGGCCGATTCCCGACGGCCTGCTGCTGCCCACCGATCCCATGGCCGCGCTGGCTGCGGGCCAATACAACCGCATGCCCGTGATGGCCGGCTACACGGCCGAGGAGGGCAAGCTGTTCGCGCCCCTGCTGGCTGCGCTGGGCGGCAAGCCGGGCTTCAGGATCGATGATGCGGCGCGCTTTCGCATGATGCAGTCCTTCGACGCGCAGTCGCCCAACGCGCCGGGCCTGGCCGACATCATCGATGCCGCCTACCTGCCCGTCGATACGCCGGTCACCGGCTACAACGCCCGCATGGCGCAATTGACCCATCTGTTCGCCGATCCCAGCCGCGACCAGTTGCTCAATACGCTGCGCACGCGGCAGGCCGAGGTCTGGAGCTACCGCTTCGACTGGGCGCGCCAGCCCGCGCCCTGGAACACGGTCTACGGTGCGGCCCATGCGTTCGATCTGCCGTTTCTCTTCGGCAACTTCGGGCCATCCGTGTTCTCCCGCGTGACCAACAGCACGGCCAATGCACCGGGGCGGCTGGCGCTGTCGAACGCCATGATGGCCAGCCTCAAGGCCTTCATGCAGACGGGCGACCCGCAGAACGCGGCCCTGGGCCAGACATGGAAGCCCTGGCCGTCCAGCCTGGTCTTCGACGCCGAACTGGGCGCGACCAGCATCCGGCTGCAGTGAGCGATCAGGTGAGCGAGTAGATGAGCGAGCAGGGGCTTGCCGCGGCAAGCCCCGAGAGATAGCCAACAACAACGAAGGAGACAGGTACCCATGACAGCCAAGACCGTTTTCACACAGGCCTGGCGCTGGCCGCTGGCGGGGGCCATTGCCGCCGCCGCCGTGGGCCTGGCCGCCTGCGGAGGGGGATCGTCCGGCATGCCCGCGCCCATGGGGCCGGGCCAGCAATCGGGCTACATCACCCTGCCGGACGGCAGCAGGATGCGCTACTCGCTGCTGCTGCCCGAGGGACAGGGTCCGTTCCCGCTGCTGGTCGAGTACGACGGCTATATCTCGGGCTCGTACCCCAACATCAGCAGTCCCTGGACCAAGGAAGGCTATGCGGTCATGGGGCTGAACGTGCCGGGCACGGGCTGCTCCACGGGGGATGACAAGGTGTTTGACGCCAGCGTAGGTGCGGCCGGAGCCTTCGCCATCGAGTGGGCCGGGCGGCAGGCCTGGTCCAACGGCCGCATCGGCATGATCGGCTACTCGTACTCGGGCTACAACCAGCTGTGGGTGGCGGCGCACCGACCCGAGGGGCTGATGGCCATCACGCCCAGCAAGAATGTGGGCGATCCCTACCGCGACGTGGGCTATCCGGGCGGCATTGCCAACATCGGCTTTCCGGCGCAGTGGTGGAACGGCTTCCCGCGCATCTGGCGCACGGCCGCCGACCTGGCGGCGAAGAACGGCGGCGACACGGAATGCGCCAAGACCGTGGCCGACAACATCGAGAAGATCAAGCGGCCCGAGCTGGACCTCATCAAGTGGCTGGACAACCCCTATGCCGATGGCCTGTACCTGGAGCGCAGCGCCATGCTGCAAAGCGGCAAGATCAATATCCCCACGCTGGGCACGCAGTCCTGGCAGGACGAGCAGATCGGCCCGCGCTCGGGCTACTACGAGGACACCATTGCGCCCGACAGGATGTGGCTGGTCAGCTCCAACGGCGACCACCACACGAACATCACCTCGGACCATATCGACCAGACGCTGAAGCGCTTCCTGGCGCGCTTCGTCAAGGGCGAGGACAACGGCTTCGACAAGGAGCCGCGCGTGCGCCTGCTGCAGGAGATGCAGACCACGGACGCCAAGGCCCCCAATGGCGGCGCCAAGCTCATGCCCACGGGCGAGGCACGGTTTGACCGGCTGCCTGTCCAGGTCAAGCCCCTGCGCCTGTGGATGCAGCCCGGCCAGGCCCTGGGCGACAGCGCACCCACCTCAGGCACGGCTTCGTCCAGCTACCGCTATCCGGCCCTGAGTCCGCAGGTGAACAACCCGGCGGCCGAAGGCTGGCCCGCCGTGCCCGCGTCGGAAAAGGATGGCCAGCTGGTCTTCACCACGGCAGCCCTGCCGCAGGACCTGAGCTTCTATGGCGAAGGCTCGGCCGACCTGTGGCTCAGCGCCACGGCCGCCAACACCGACATCCAGGTCACCGTGTCCGAGGTGAGGCCGGACGGGCAGGAGATGTTCGTGCAGCGTGGCTGGCTGCGTGCGTCCAAGCGTGCCCTGGACACGGCGCGCTCCACGACGCTGAGGCCGTGGGGCGCGTTCACGCGGGACAAGGACGTGCCCATGGTGTCGGGCAAGCCCGAACTGTTGCGCGTAGAGATCCAGAAATTCGCGCATGTGTTTCGCGCCGGCTCAAGCATTCGCGTGACAGTGGATTCGCCATCGCAGACCGGATACTGGATCTTCGGCAACGACAAGACGCCGTCCACGAACACGCTGTGGCATGACGCAGCGCATGCCTCCAGCATCGTCCTAGGGTATATCCCATACGAGCATGCGAAGACGCTGCCGAGTTGCGACAAGACAATGCGTCAACCATGCCGGAAAAACGATGCGCCTGTCCCTGCGGGGATCGGACCCAGGGCGCCGGCCTGAGCCACCCTCCATGCGGGCTGCGGCATCGCGCACCAGGGCCTTGGCCTTGCGCGAATCCGCGGTCCGCAGTTCACGACGTTCACGAAGTTCAATCACCTTAGGAGCCTATAGATGCTGGGTCTGATGCAAAGCCAACCACTGTTGATCTCGTCGCTGATCGATTTCGCCGACCGCCACCATGGCGATGCGCAGATCGTCTCGCGCAGGGTGGAGGGCGATATCCATCGCTATACGTACCGCGACCTGGCACGGCGCTCGCGCCAGCTGGCGAACACGCTGGACGGCCTGGGCCTGCAGCCTGGCGACCGCGTGGCGTCGCTGGCCTGGAACGGCTACCGCCACATGGAGATGTACTTCGGCGTCAGCGGCTCGGGCCGCGTGCTGCACACGGTCAATCCTCGCCTGCACCCCGACCAGGTGGCGTGGATCATCAACCACGCGGAAGACCGCGTCATGTGCTTTGACCTGACCTTCCTGCCCATCATCCAGGCCGTGCATGCCAAGTGCCCCACGGTGCGCCAGTGGGTGGCGCTGTGCGATGCGGACCGCCTGCCTGCAGACAGCGGCGTTCCGGGCCTGGTCAGCTACGAGGCCTGGATTGCCGGCCAGTCCGACCAGTACCAGTGGCCCGAATTCGACGAGAACACGGCCTCCAGCATGTGCTACACCAGCGGCACCACGGGCAACCCGAAGGCGGTGCTCTACAGCCACCGTTCCACCACGCTGCACGCCTACGCGGCCGCGCTGCCCGATGTGATGTGCATATCGGCGCGTGACTCGGTGCTGCCCGTCGTGCCCATGTTCCACGTCAACGCCTGGGGCATTCCCTACTCGGCCGCGCTCACGGGCTGCAAGCTGGTGTTCCCCGGCCCGGCGCTGGACGGCAAGTCGCTGTACGAGCTGATCGAGGCCGAGGGCGTCACCTACGCGGCCGGCGTGCCCACGGTCTGGCAGATGCTGCTGGGCCACATCAGGCCGGGCGGCCTGCGGTTTTCCACGCTCAAGCGCACGGTCATCGGCGGCTCCGCCTGCCCGCCGGCCATGATCACGGCCTTCCAGGACGAGTTCGGCGTGGAGGTGCTGCATGCCTGGGGCATGACCGAGATGAGCCCGCTGGGCACGCTGTGCACGCTCAAGAACAAGCAGCTGCAGCTGCCCAAGGACGAGCAGATGAAGATCCTGCAAAAGCAGGGCCGCGCCATCTACGGCGTGGACATGCGCATCGTGGGCAGCGATGGAACGGACCAGCCCTGGGACGGCAAGAGCTACGGCGACCTGCTGGTGCGCGGCCCCTGGATCGTGGACAGCTACTTCAAGGGCGAGAGCCCGCTGGTCAAGGACGCGCAGGGCCGCGGCTGGTTCCCCACGGGTGACGTGGCCACCATCGACCCGGACGGCTTCATGCAGATCACCGACCGCAGCAAGGACGTGATCAAGTCCGGCGGCGAATGGATCAGCTCCATCGACATCGAGAACATCGCCATGGCCCATCCGGCCGTGGCCATGGCCGCCTGCATCGGCATGCCACATCCCAAGTGGGACGAGCGCCCCATCGTCGCCGTGGCGAAGAGGCCCGGTGCCGAGGTCACGCGCGAGGAACTGCTCAAGTTCTACGAGGGCAAGACCGCCAAGTGGCAGATCCCCGACGACGTGGTCTTCGTCGATGCCATTCCGCTGGGCGCCACCGGAAAAATGCTCAAGACCCGGTTGCGCGAGCAACTGGCCGGCTATCGGCTGCCGGGGCTGTGAGCCGCTGCGGGCCAGCCGCCGTGCCAGGGCATGCGGGGGCATGTGCTGATAGGGGCGGCCGGTCCGAGTCTCGTCGGCGATAGCCGCTAGGGGCAATCACCGATCGGTGCGGGGCAAGGGGACCATTACCCTGAGCCTCGCCCAGAAACCACCACAAGAGGAGACGCTTCATGAAGTTTGCGATCAAGGCATTGACGGCATCCCTGGCCCTGGCTTGCGCCACGGGCGCCATGGCCCAGAAGGGCGAGACGGTGAAGGTTGCGTGGATCGACCCGCTGTCCGGCCTCATGGCCGCGCTGGGTTCCAACCAGCTCAAGAGCCTGCAGTACATCGCCGAGGAGCTCAACAAGGGCACGGCCTCGGGCGTGAAGTTCGAGATCATCGGCATCGACAACAAACTCAGCCCGCAGGAAACCACGGCAGCCCTGCGCTCGGCCATGGACCAGGGCGTGCGCTACGTCTTCCAGGGCAACGGCTCGGGCCCGGCCCTGGCCATCATGGATGCGCTGGAAAAGCACAACGCGCGCAACAAGGGCAAGGAAGTCGTCTACCTGAACTATGCGGCGGTGGACCCGGACCTGACCAACAGCAAGTGCAGCTACTGGCACTTCCGCCTGGATGCGGACACCTCCATGAAGATGGAGGCCCTGACCACGTACATGAAGGACGTGCCCGAGGTCAAGAAGGTCTACCTGATCAACCAGAACTACTCGCATGGCCAGCAGGTCTCCAAGTACGCCAAGGAGATGCTCAAGCGCAAGCGCCCCGATGTGGAGATCGTGGGCGACGACTTCTCGCCGCTGGCCCAGGTGCGCGACTTCGCCCCCTACATCGCCAAGATCAAGCAATCGGGCGCCGACTCGGTGATCACGGGCAACTGGGGCTCGGACCTGGCGCTGCTGATCAAGGCCGCCAGCGACGCGGGCCTGAACAACGTCAAGTTCTATACCTACTACGCCATTGCCACGGGCGCGCCCACGGCCATGGGCGCGGCCGCCGCCGACAAGGTCTACATGGTGGGCTACGGCCACCTGAACCTGCCCGGCCCGCTGGACCGCATCACCAAGGGCTACAAGGCCAAGTTCAACGACGACATGTACACGGGCTCGCTGTACTCGGGCCTGACCATGCTGGACCAGGCCTTCCTGCGCGCCAAGACCACGGACCCGGCCAAGGTGGCGGCCACCATGGAGGGCATGAAGTTCAACAGCCTCAACGGCGAAGTCGAGATGCGCAAGACCGACCACCAGCTGCAGCAGGGCCTGTTCATCTCGCGCTGGGAAAAGGCCGGCGGCAAGTACCCGATGGACTCGGAGAACACCGGCTACACCTTTGTGCCCGTGAAATATTACGAGCCCTATGTGGCCAGTACCCCCACCTCATGTCAGATGAAGCGTCCTTCATGACGCCCAGGCAGGCAGGCTGACTTCGCAAGGGGCGCGAGGCGCCCCTTTCTTTTGCCTGAAATCGGTCAAAACACGGGTTCATGGGCTGATCGATGACGATCTGTCGCCAATGTGTCCCGGACTGCGGCGAAGTCGCATGCGCGATAGTTTCTAAGGCATTCCCCGAAGGGAAATTGTCATTCAGGCGTTAGTCTGGCGCCAATACAGATATCCGAATCAACCGGAAAAAGGAGACAGAAAAATGAAGTGGATCGTGCATTCGGTGGCCGCCTCGGCCATGCTGGCCTGTGCCTCGGGCGCCTGGGCGCAAAAGGGCGAGACGGTGAAGATCGGCTGGATCGACCCGCTGTCGGGCCTGATGGCCGCCGTGGGCACGAACCAGCTCAAGACCTTCCAGCTGATGGCCGAGGAGTTCAACAAGAAAAATGCTTCGGGCGTGAAGTTCGAGATCATCCCGCTGGACAACAAGCTCAGCCCGCAGGAGACCACGGCCGTGCTGCGCTCGGCCATGGACCAGGGCGCACGCTACGTGGTGCAGGGCAACGGCTCGGGCCCGGCCCTGGCCATCATGGACGCACTGGAAAAGCACAACGCGCGCAACAAGGGCAAGGAAGTCGTCTACCTGAACTATGCGGCGGTGGACCCGGACCTGACCAACAGCAAGTGCAGCTACTGGCACTTCCGCCTGGATGCGGACACCTCCATGAAGATGGAAGCGCTGACGACCTATATGAAGGACGTGCCCGAGGTCAAGAAGGTCTACCTGATCAACCAGAACTACTCGCACGGCCAGCAGGTCTCCAAGTACGCCAAGGAAATGCTCAAGGCCAAGCGGCCCGACGTGCAGGTGGTGGGCGATGACTTCGCGCCGCTGGCCCAGGTGCGCGACTTCGCACCCTACATCGCCAAGATCAAGCAATCGGGCGCCGACACGGTGATCACGGGCAACTGGGGCTCTGACCTGTCGCTGCTGCTCAAGGCGGCCAATGACGCGGGCCTGAACAACGTCAAGTTCTACACCTACTACGCCTTCGGCTCGGGCTCGCCCACGGCCATGGGCGCGGCGTCCGACGGCAAGGTCTACACCGTGGGCTACGGCCACTACAACATGGGGGGGGCCATCCAGCCGCTGATGGCCGAGTTCAAGAAGAAGATGAACGACGACCTCACGCAAAGCTCGATCTACCACGTGTTCGCGCTGCTGGATGCGGCCTTTGCCAAGACCGGCGGCACCGACCCCGTCAAGGTGGCAGCCGCGCTGGAGGGCATGAAGCTCAAGAGCTTCAACGGCGAAGTGGAGATGCGCAAGACCGACCACCAGCTGCAGCAGGGCCTGTACATCACGCGCTGGGAAAAGGCCGGCGGCAAGAACCCCTATGACGCCGAGAACACGGGCTACACCTTCGCCCCGGTGAAGTACTACGAGCCCTACGTGGCCAGCACGCCCACGTCCTGCCAGATGAAGCGCCCGTCCTGAGACCGGCACGCACCGCTTCCTGTCCCCAACGCACCGAAACCAAGGCCTTTCGATGACGCTTGAGTTCTTCACCATATCGCTGCTCAACGGCGTGAGCTATGGACTGCTGCTGTTCATGCTCAGCTCGGGGCTGACGCTGATCTTCAGCATGATGGGCGTGCTCAACTTCGCCCACACCAGCTTCTACATGCTGGGCGCGTACTTCGGATACACGCTCAGCGGCATCATCGGCTTCTGGGGCGCGCTGTTCGTCGCGCCCCTGCTGGTGGGCGCGCTGGGCGCCATGTTCGAGCGCTACAGCCTGCGCCGCGTGCACAAGTACGGCCATGTGCCAGAACTGCTCGTGACCTTCGGCCTGTCCTACCTCATCCTCGAGGTGGTGCAGCTGGTCTGGGGCCGGGGCACCGTGCCCTACGGCCTGCCGCCCGCGCTGCAGGGCCCGCTGTTCACGCTGTACGGCACGCAGTTCCCGCGCTCGCGCTCCTTCGTGATGCTGGTGGCAATGCTGATGCTGGTGGCCGTCTGGCTGCTGCTGACGCGCACGCGCATCGGCCTGGTCATCCAGGCCGCGCTCAAGAACCCCGAGATGGTGGAGGCGCTGGGCCACAACGTGCCGCGCGTGTTCATGATGGTGTTCGGCGGCGGCTGCGCGCTGGCGGGGCTGGCCGGCGTCATCGGCGGCAACACCTATGTGACCGAGCCGGCCATGGCCATGTCGGTCGGCTCCATCATCTTCGTGGTGGTGGTGGTCGGCGGCATGGGCTCGCTGGCGGGGGCCTTCGTGGCCTCGCTGCTGATCGGCGTCGTGCAGACCTTTGCCGTGGCCATCGACTGGTCGCTGGCCAGCCTGCTGACCTCGCTGGGCAGCCCGGTCGGCGAACAGACCTTCGGCTGGCCGCTGCTCAAGCTCACCATTTCCCAGGTCGCGCCCATCCTGCCCTACCTGTTCCTGGTGCTGATCCTCATCTTCCGGCCCAAGGGCCTCCTGGGCACGCGGGGAGATTGACACCATGTCCTCGATCACCAAAACGACCATGACATCCACTGCCGCAAAAGGCGCTTCGGGCGCTTCAGGGGCTGCGGGCGCGGGGCGCCACTACAGCTTCCAGCCGCTCAACATCGGCCGCATCCTGATCTGGGGCGCCTTCGCCCTGGCGCTGATCGTCGCGCCGCTGGTGTTCACCAGCAGCCTGGCGCTGACCATGCTCAGCCAGATCGGCTATCTCATCATCATCTGCCTGTCCTACAACATCCTGCTGGGGCAGGGCGGCATGCTGAGCTTCGGCCATGCGGTCTACACGGGGCTGGGCTCGTTCATCGCCATCCATGCGATGAACCGGGCCAGCTCCGGCGACTGGGGCATTCCGCTGGTGCTGATTCCCGTCATCGGCGGCCTGGGCGGCATGTTCTTCGCGGCCCTGCTGGGCTATGTGACCACCAAGAAGTCGGGCACCACCTTCGCCATGATCACCATGGGCATCGGCGAGCTGGTGGCGTCCATGGCGCTGATGTTCCCCGAGTTCTTCGGGGGCGAGGGCGGCATCACCACCGACCGCGTCTACGGCAAGCCCTTCTTCGGGCTGACCTTCGGCTCGGGCATGGAGGTGTACTACCTGATCGCCGCCTACTGCTTCGTCTGCACGGCCGCCATGTTCGCCTTCACGGGCACGCCGCTGGGGCGCATGCTCAACGCCGTGCGCGACAACCCCGAGCGCGTGGAGTTCGTGGGCTACAACACGCAGCGCGTGCGCTACTTCGCCTTCATCATCGCGGGCTTCTTCGCGGGCGTGGGCGGAGGGCTTGCGGCCATCAACTTCGAGATCATCACGGCCATGGACAGCGTGAGCGTCATGCGCTCGGGCTCGTACCTGCTGTTCACCTTCCTGGGCGGCGCCACCTTCTTCTTCGGACCCATCATCGGCGCCGTGCTGCTGGTGCTGGCCTCGGTGCTGCTGTCGGAGCTGACCAAGGCCTGGCTGCTGTACCTGGGTCTGGTGTTCCTGCTGATGGTGATGTATGCGCCCGGTGGCGTTGCCAGCCTGATCATGATGAACCTGCGCGTGGCGCGCTTCGGCAAGTGGCGCCGGCTGGCCCAGCCCTACCTGGCCATCGCCGCCAGCGCCCTGGTCATGATCGTGGGCGGCGCCGCCATCGTCGAGATGATCTACCACCTGCAGCTCAACGCGGCCCTGGGTTCCCAGGTCTCGTTCATGGGCGTGCAGCTCGATACCAGCTCGGCCTCCACCTGGACCGTGGCCGTTGCCGTCTTCGTCGTGGGCCTGGGCCTGCTGGAAGTGGCCCGGCGCTGGTGCCTGCGGCGCTGGGAGCGTATCCAGGAAGAGATCGAAGAAGCCATCAAGCGCGGGGAGGGCTGAACCATGTCCAGCATTGCAATCGAACGACCAGGCACTGCCGCCGCTGCCGCGACCGGCGAGGCCACCTACGCGCTGGAGCTGCGCGACCTGTACAAGCGCTTCGGCAAGGCCGAGATCATCCGCGGCGCCCAACTGGCCGTAAAGCCCGGCGAGCGCGTGGCCATCATCGGCCCCAACGGCGCGGGCAAGAGCACGCTGTTCAACCTGATCAGCGGCCGCTTCGAGCCCACCAGCGGCCAGGTGCTGCTCAACGGCCAGCGCATCGACGGCAAGAAACCCTATGAAATCAACCGCATGGGGCTGTCGCGCAGTTTCCAGATCACCAACATCTTTCCCAAGCTCAGCGTGTTCGAGAACCTGCGCTGCAGCGTGCTGTGGAGCCTGGGCTACCGCTACAGCTGCTGGCGCTTCCTGTCCAAGCTGCGCGATGCCAACGCCCGCGCCGATGAGCTGATGGAGATGATCGGCCTGCACAGAAAGCGCGACACGCTGGCGGTGAACCTGACCTATGCCGAACAGCGCGCGCTGGAGATCGGCATCACCATCGGCGGCGGCGCCGGCGTCATCCTGCTGGACGAACCCACGGCCGGCATGAGCAACAGCGAAACGGCCCACTTCATCCAGCTGATCAAGAAGGTCACCGAAGGCAAGACGCTGCTGACCGTGGAGCACGACATGGGCGTGGTCTTCGGCCTGGCCGACAAGATCGCCGTCGTGGTCTACGGCGAAGTCATCGCCTACGACACGCCCGAGGCCGTGCGTGCCAATCCACGCGTGCAGGAGGCCTATCTGGGCTCGTCCGTGGCGGATCAACAAGCTGGTGCACATTGAGGGAGCGCGGATGCTGAACATCAACAACCTGCATGCCTACTACGGCAAAAGCCATGTGCTGCATGGCGTGGAATTTTCCGTACAGCCCGGCGAGATCGTCGCGCTGCTGGGGCGCAATGGCTCGGGCCGCTCCACCACGGCCAAGGCCATCATGGGACTGGTGCACTGGGAGGGCGCGCTGGAGTGGAAGGGCCAGAGCCTGACTGGCAGAAAGGCCTACGAGATCGCTCACCTGGGCCTGGGCTACGTGCCCGAGAGCCGCGACGTGTTCCCCAATCTCACCGTGCACCAGAACCTGCTGCTGGGACAGAAGGGAAAGGGCCGGGACAGCCGCTGGGGCTTCGACGACATGTACGCCATGTTCCCGCGCCTGAAGGAGCGCCAGCACACCGAGGCCGGCGTGATGTCGGGCGGCGAGCAGCAGATGCTGACCTTGTGCCGCACGCTGATGGGCGACCCGGACCTGATCATCATCGACGAGCCCACCGAGGGCCTGGCTCCCAAGATCGTCGAGCTGGTGGGCGAGTACCTGCAAAAGATCAAGCAGCGCGGCGTGTCCGTGCTGCTGATCGAGCAAAAGCTCACCATTGCCATGAGTATCTCGGACCGGGCCCTGGTCATGGGTCATGGGCGCATCGTCTTCGACGGCACGCCCGACGGGCTGCGCGCCGATCAGAAGGTGCGCAAGGAGTGGCTGGAGGTCTGATGCCGTACAAGGCTGGGCCTGCTGCCCGGCAGGCGGCCCGGGCCACGGCGCTTGTCCCGCTTGGGACAAACCGCAGTGGCGCCGGCCCGCGTTTTTTTTACAATCAAAATCGCACGATCGTTCTTTTTCTATCGCATAGGGGACAACAGCATGACTGCTGAATACAAAGTGGACGGTGCCATCGCCGTCATCACCTTGAACAATCCGCCGGTCAACGGCCTGGGACTATCCACGCGGCGGGGCATCGTCGAGGGGCTGGACAAGGCCTATTCCGACCCGGCCGTCAAGGCCATCGTCATCACGGGTGCCGGCAAGGCTTTTTCGGGCGGTGCCGATATCAACGAGTTCGGCAAGGAAGAGGCGTATCGCGAGCCGCACCTGGTCTCGCTGATCAACTCCCTGGACCAGGGCAGCAAGCCCGTGGTGGCCGCCATCCATACCGTCTGCATGGGCGGCGGGCTGGAGCTGGCGCTGGGCTGCAACTACCGCGTGGCCGCTCCCGGCACCCTGGTGGCCCTGCCTGAAGTCAAGCTGGGCCTGCTGCCCGGTGCAGGCGGCACGCAGCGCCTGCCGCGCGTGCTGGGCGTGGAGACCGCGCTGAACATGATCGTCAGCGGCGAACCCGTCAAGAGCGAGCTGCTGGCCTCCATCCCCGGCCAGAAGCTGTTCGACAAGATGGCCGCCTCGCCCGAGTCCCTGCTGGACGAGGCCAAGGCCTTTGCGTTGGAAGTGGCCGACAAGCACGCGGCGGGTGCCCAGCTGCCGCGCGTGCGCGACCTGCCTTGCAAGCATCCCCAGGGCGATGCCTACTTCCAGTTCGCACGCAACATGGTCAAGGGCATGGCCAAGAACTACCCGGCCCCGGCCCGCTGCGTGGACACGGTGGAGAACGCCGCGCGCAAGAAGTTCGACGAAGGCATTGCTCTGGAGCGCGAAGCCTTCATGCAACTGATGTGGTCGCCCGAGTCGCGCGCACTGCGCCACCTGTTCATGGCCGAGCGCGCGGCCTCCAAGATCGCCGACGTGCCCTCGGACACGCCAGTGCGCGACATCAAGACCGTGGGCGTCATCGGTGCCGGCACCATGGGCGGCGGCATCTCCATGAACTTCCTGAACGCGGGCATCCCCGTGACCATTCTGGAGACCAAGCAGGAAGCGCTGGACCGTGGCGTGGCCACCATCCGCAAGAACTACGAAGCCCAGGTCAAGAAGGGCAAGCTCACCCAGGAAAAGTACGACCAGCGCATGGCCCTGCTGAGCACCACGCTGTCGTATGACGCGCTCAAGAACGCCGACCTCATCATCGAGGCCGTGTTCGAGGAGTTGGGCGTCAAGGAAACCGTGTTCAAGCAGCTGGACGAAGTGGCCAAGCCCGGCGCCATCCTGGCCTCCAACACCTCCACGCTGGATGTGGACAAGATCGCCGCCTTCACCAAGCGCCCGCAGGACGTGGTGGGCATGCACTTCTTCAGCCCCGCCAACGTGATGAAGCTGCTGGAAGTGGTGCGCGGCAAGCACACCGCCAAGGACGTGCTGGCCACCGTGATGAAGCTGGCCAAGAAGATCAAGAAGACCGCCGTGGTCTCGGGCGTGTGCGACGGCTTCATCGGCAACCGCATGATCGAGCAGTACTCGCGCCAGGCCGGATTCCTGCTGGACGAAGGCGCCACGCCCGCCCAGGTGGACAAGGCCATCGAGAAGTTCGGCTTCGCCATGGGCCCGTTCCGCATGGGCGATCTGGCCGGCAACGACATCGGCTGGGCCATCCGCAAGCGCCGCGCCGTCGAGCGCGCCGACATGAAGTACAGCCGCACGGCCGACAAGCTGTGCGAGCTGGGCCGCTTCGGCCAGAAGACCGGTGCGGGCTGGTACGACTACCAGGCGGGCAAGCGCGAGGCCATCCCGTCCGAGCTGGTCAACCAGATGATCGAGTCGCATCGCAAGGAGCTGGGCATCACCCCGCGCAAGATCTCCGATGAGGAAATCGTCCAGCGCCTGGTCTTCGCCCTGGTCAACGAAGGCGCCCACATCCTGGAAGACGGCATCGCCGGCAAGTCGGGCGATATCGACATGGTCTACCTCACCGGCTATGGCTTCCCCATCTGGCGCGGCGGCCCCATGCACTACGCGGGCGAGGTCGGGCTGTTCAACGTGGTCCAGGCCATGAACCGCTTTGCCAAGAACCCCAACGACGACGCCGATTTCTGGCAGCCGGCCCCGCTGCTGGCGAAGCTGGCGGCCGAAGGCAAGCAATTCAGCTGAGACGTGCGGCGCACGAACTCCTTGCGAACCACCGCAAACCCGCCATACAAGGAATATCCATGACATCCGCCGTGATCGTTTCCACCGCCCGCACCCCCCTGGCCAAGAGCTGGAAGGGTGCCTTCAACATGACCCATGGCGCCACGCTGGGCGGCCATGCCGTGCAGCACGCCGTGCAGCGCGCAGGCGTTGACCCCGCCGCCGTCGATGACGTGATCATGGGCTGCGCCAACCCCGAAGGCGCCACCGGCATGAACATTGCGCGCCAGATCGCGCTCAAGGCCGGCCTGCCCATCACCGCATCGGGCATGACCATCAACCGCTTCTGCTCCTCGGGCCTGCAGACCATTGCCACCGCATCGCAGCGCATCATCGCGGGCGAGGGCGATGTCTACGTGGCCGGCGGCGTGGAATCCATCTCCTGCGTGCAGCAGGAAATGAACCTGCACATGATCCAGGACTTGGCCCTGGCCAAGCAAAAGCCCGAGATCTACTGGAGCATGCTGCAGACCGCCGAACAGGTCGCCAAGCGCTACGGCATCGGCCGTGACGCCATGGACGAATACGGCGCCGCCAGCCAGCAAAAGGCCTGCGCGGCCCAGGCCGCCGGCCTGCTGGATGCCGAGATCGCCCCCATCACCGTGACCATGGGCGTGGCCGACAAGGTGCGCGGCCTGATCACCAAGGAGGTGACCTGCAGCAAGGACGAGGGCGTGCGCGAAGGCACGACCAAGGAAGGCATCTCGGGCATCCGCCCCGCGCTGCCCGGCGGCGTGATCTCGGCCGGCAATGCCAGCCAGTTCTCCGACGGCGCAGGCGCCTGCGTGGTGGTCAGCGAGGACTATGCCTCGCGCAACAACCTCAAGCCTCTTGGCCGCTTCCTGGGCTTTGCCGTGGCCGGCTGCGAGCCCGACGAAATGGGCATCGGCCCCGTCTTCGCCGTGCCCAAGGTGCTCAAGAAGCTGGGCCTGACGGTGCAGGACATCGACTTGTGGGAGCTCAATGAAGCCTTTGCCGTGCAGGTGCTGTACTGCCGCGACAAGCTGGGCATCCCCAACGACCGCCTCAATGTCAACGGCGGCGCCATCGCCCTGGGCCATCCCTATGGCGTGTCGGGCCAGCGCCTGACGGGCCACGCCCTGATCGAAGGCAAGCGCCGCGGTGCCAAGCGTGTCTGCGTGACCATGTGCATCGGCGGCGGCATGGGTGCCGCCGGCGTGTTCGAAGTGCTGTAAGTGCAGGTGGCGGCTGCGGCCGCCACCGCCTGTTCCCGTTACTCCTGTTGGCCGCACGCGCTCCCTCTGGCGGCGCCTGCGGCTTCTTTTTTGATTCCGGACATCACCATGCGCCTGCGTTCCACCATCGATTTCCTGCTCTATGAATGGCTGCGCGCCGATGCGCTGGGCGAGCGCGAGCGCTTTGCCGACCATTCGCGCGACACCTTCGATGCCGTGCTCGACACCTGCGAGCGCATCGCCCGCGAGAAATACGCCCCCTTCAACCGCACCGTGGACACGCAGGAGCCGCAGTTCGACGGCGAGAAAGTCATCCTGCCCCAGTGCACCCACGATGCGCGCCAGGCCTATGCCGACTCGGGCATGCTCAGCGCCGCCCAGGACTACGACATCGGCGGCATGCAGCTGCCCTACACCGTGGAGGCGGCCGCCAACAGCTTCTTCGCGGCGGCCTCCATCAGCATCGGCTCCAACATGCTGACCTCGGGCAATGCCAATGCCATCATGGCCCACGGCACGGACATGCAAAAGCAGGTCTTTGCCACCAATGAATTCAATGGCCGCTGGGCCGGCACCATGTGCCTGTCCGAGCCCCAGGCCGGCTCCTCGCTGAGCGACATCGCCACCCGCGCCGAGCCCGATGGCGCCGACTTCGAGAGCGATGCACTGGGCCCGCGCTACCGCCTCAAGGGCAACAAGATGTGGATCAGCGCGGGCGACCATGAGCTGACCGAGAACATCGTCCATCTGGTGCTGGCCAAGATCCCCGGCCCCGATGGCAAGCCCGTGCCCGGCGTGCGGGGCATCTCGCTGTTCATCGTGCCCAAGAAGCTCGTGGACACCGAAGGCCAGCTCACCGGCGAGCGCAACGACGTGGCCCTGGCCGGCCTCAACCACAAGCTGGGCTGGCGTGGCACCACCAACACGCTGCTGAACTTCGGGGAAGGGCGCTTTCCCGTGCGCGGCGGCGCCGGGGCCGTGGGCTACCTGGTCGGCAAGCCCGGCGAGGGCCTCAAATGCATGTTCCACATGATGAACGAGGCCCGCATCTCCATCGGCATGGCCGCCACCATGCTGGGCATGGCGGGCTACCACGCCAGCCTGGACTACGCGCAGAACCGCCCGCAGGGCCGGCCGATCAAGGGGGCGCCGGGTGCTGCCGGCAAGGATGCCACGCGGCCCCAGTCGCGCATCATCGAGCACGCCGACGTCAAGCGCATGCTGCTGGCGCAGAAGTCCTATTGCGAAGGCGCGCTGGCGCTGAACCTGTTCTGCGCGCGCCTGGTCGATGAGCAGCACACCGGCACGCCCGAATCCGTGGCCGAGGCACGGCTGCTGCTGGAAGTGCTCACCCCCATCTCCAAGAGCTGGCCCAGCGAGTTCTGCCTGGAGGCCAACTCCCTGGCCATCCAGATCCACGGCGGCTACGGCTACACGCGCGACTTTCCCGTGGAGCAATACTGGCGCGACAACCGCCTGAACATGATCCATGAAGGCACGCACGGCATCCAGGCCATGGACCTGCTGGGCCGCAAGGTGCTCATGGAAGGCGGCAAGGGCCTGCAACTGCTGGCCTCGCGCATCAACGACACCATCCAGCGCGCCATGGCCCGGCCCGAACTGGCCGGCCATGCCAATGAACTGGCGAAGGCTCTGCAGGAAGTCGGCGCCACCACCAAGGCCGCATGGGCCACCGACGACCCGCAACAGGCCCTGGCCAATGCCGTGCCGTACATGCAGGCCTTCGGCCACACGGTACTGGCCTGGACCTGGCTGGACGTGTCCCTGGCCGTACTCGCCAAGGACGCCGCCCTGGCTGAACCTGCCAACGCTGGCCGCATGGCCGCCATGCGCTACTTCTTCGGCTACGAACTGCCGAAGATCGGCGCCTGGCTCAAAGTCGTGCGTGAGCGCGACATGACTTGCGCGCAGATGAGTGAAGAGGCGTTCTGAGGGAGTTGGCAGCACGGCTGCCGGAGGATGCAAAAAAGCGCGGACCATGTGGTCTGCGTTTTTTTATTTCAGGGATTTTCAGGACCGCTGGCGAGCCTGGCTTGCTCCATGACCCACTCCCTGGATTTTCCGCGAACGCACCATTCGGGCTTTTTGACCCAGTCTGTGAAATATATGGTGGGATGCCCTTCCAGAATATTGCAACGTGTATAGCCCAGCTTAGGCATCGCATAGTACTGCAGCGGAGTAATAAATATCAAAGAAACCAGTGCTGAAGAAATTCCAAGGGTGAAAATTATTGATAGTGCTTTATCGAATTTTCGTAGAATACTGTCGTTGCAGGGGATGGAATTCAGCACCGATACCAGTGCTAACGTAATAAAAATGAAAGGAGTCATGAAGATTGTTGGTGCGCCCGGCATGATTCTTATGGTTGGCGCGAGAGCATTTATGTCTTTCAGCATCGGGATTGTTTCCGCAAAGAAAAACCAGAAACATCCGACGGATAGTAGAATGCTGATGGGTATTCCAAATATTGCAGATTTCCGAATATTTTTTATGTCTCTCATATTTATTTTAATGAATTGATCTTCTTTTGATTTGACGCGGAGTATTTTGTGAAGTTGATTCTTTGGTTGGATCTTGATCCTTGGGTGATGCTTGCGTGCTGAGAGATGATAGCTGCCTTTATTGAATGGTGCTTTGATCTAGTTTATATATGCCTGGTGCTTTTTCATTGTTTGCAGACTTTAGGGCTGTAATAACGTTTTGTTTTATTTTCCATCGCTGATCTGTGTAGTTGAGAAGTGCTCCAGTGGCAAATATGGCTAACGCCATCGCTCCTAGCGGAAAAATGACCAAAGTAGTAACGCTTGCAGTTAAGGCTCCCGCGCTTATTGCAATCATCGTCGCCAATCCCGCCTTGACCGCCTCCACTCCAATCCCACCCACAAGATCATGCATGGTCTTCTCGTCATTGAAGATGAAGTCCAGTGTCTCTATTCCGGTGCCCACCACCAGGCTCAGAAGGAACCCGCCCTTGGCCACATTCTGCAGACCGCGAATACCCAGGCCCATCTGGACCATGCGTGGATTGGCGGCAAGGAATCGCGTGCCTTGCAGCAACTGGCGGCGAAGTCCCGCGTAGCCCGTGATGATGATATAGGTGCCTGTGGCGGTTGTCTTGATATAGGAGCGGGCACCGGCCAGGCCCAATGCAATCAGCGTTTTGGTGATCAGGTACGCGTCGCTGACCATCAGGGAGGCGGGAGCGACCCAGGGTTTGCCTGCATTGGGGCTGGCGGTGTGTGTCCAGTATCGCCCAAGCGCACTGTGGGCCAGCATGGCATGCAGCGTGGCCGCCAGGCGAGGATTGTTGCGCGCCTTGTCGCTCAGTATGTCTGCGTATTCCTGTGGCGTGAGCACAATGGCATCGATCTGTTTCTGCTCCATTTGGCGAGCAAGCATGTCGGCATAGCCGATCTGATAGAAGGTGGCGGCAATGGAGGCTGGCATGGTGTATGGAGACGCTGGATCAGAAGCGGAATCGATGATTCCAGCCAATGCGCCTTGATCAATAAAGGCAATTTGACGGAAATGAGTGGTTGCAAGCAGGCGAATAATCCGCTGTCAGTGTCCAAGCGGGTTTCTGATGTTTGCT
Organism: Delftia sp. WSY_22; assembly: GCF_043104185.1. Taxonomy (NCBI): domain Bacteria; kingdom Pseudomonadati; phylum Pseudomonadota; class Betaproteobacteria; order Burkholderiales; family Comamonadaceae; genus Delftia; species Delftia sp. WSY_22. Next base: position 112,299 of record NZ_JBICKN010000043.1, on the reverse strand, counting down.
GTGCCAAGAGTCCTCATTTGATTTCATGGCCTGCACGAGGTCAATCAAAGAAGTCGCCCGCAGATCATTTTCAGAATTTTCCTTAGGACAATTCCTAAAATCAGGTTTGAAATGCCAGGTGAATAGAGATGCTGCCAATGAGCGTTTGGTCCCAGGCAGCGCCATTCGCCATGGGCGGTATTCACGGGGCACAAGCGCAGGCTGCCCGGCTCGGCCACGGGCATTTGCGGTGAAGGATGCGGGAGAGGTGGTCCGTACCGCCGCTGCGCTTGCGGGCAGGCTGTTGGACCGGGGTATGGGCTAAGGTCTTATCGTGCCGAATGCTTGCAGACGAGGACTCAGGGACCGGGTGTCAGCGCATCGGAAGCCTTGCAGGCGCTGAAGGCCGCCTGCCGGAGGGCGCATGCCTCAAAGATCCAGTCCGAGATAACGCGTGCCCGGCACGGGATTGAAGCTCACCGGTTCCGCATCCACAAAACCCAGGGACTCATACAGCCGCTGCGCAGCCTGGAACTCGGGCAGCACGTCCAGGCAGATGCGGGTGTAGCCCGCATGCCGTGCGGCGTCCAGGATGCCTTCCACCAGGCGGCGCCCCAGGTTCTCGCCGCGTACCGTGGGGCGCACGTAGACACGCTTCATTTCGCCTGTCTGCGCATCCACCTGGCGCAGGGCGGCGCAGCCCACGGGCTGGCCGTCTTTCCAGGCCAGCAGCACGCAGCCCTCGGGTGCGGCGTACTTGCCGGGCAGGGCGGCGAACTCGGTCTCGAAGTCCTGGAAGTCCAGGCTCACGGTGGGGCTGGCCACGTATTCCCGGAAGATGCGGACCACGGCGTCGAGGTCTTCGGGAAAGTGGGCGGGGCGGATATCGGTCATGTAAAGGCGTGTGCATGGCCCTGATGAAGGGCCCTGTCGTGCAAACAAAAATGGGGCCAAGAGTAGGCCAGTATTTCAGGGATTTGGTTCGATCAGGCTTTGAGCGGCAGCTCCTTCTCTCTATCGTTGCTCGCACTTGCGCTTTTCCTGGGAAGCCTGCATGCCCGCATCCAAGCACTTGCTTCTCTCCACATGGTTCAGGACCAGCGGACCCAGCCAAACCGCCAATGCTGTCAGCGCCAAGGGCAGCACCACCAGCACCCACAGCATCCACTTCGCCTCACGCCGGAAATGCCCGGAGATTCCTGCGTTGGGCGATGCGGGATCTTTCATGGCGATGGCACCGCCTCAACTGCACAAGCGCAGATTGGTGCGCGCAGCCTTGAGCATGGGCAGCACCACATCGGCATCGGTGGGTGGATAGGCCTCGCGCAGTTCCTGATCCGTCTTGCCGGCTTCCTCGGCCAGCGGGGCCAGGGTCTGGCGGCAGGCGGCTGCATCGCCCGAGCGAAGCTGCGCCAGCGCCAGGTCGTTGCGCAGCCAGCCCTTGGTAACGCCGGTCAGCACCTCATCGCAGTCCTGCAGCACCGGCGCCAGCGTGGTCAGCGCCAGGCGGTAGTCCTTGGCGTCGTACGCGCGCTTGAAGTTTCTGCGCGATGCGGCAATGGCCTTGTCCGTGCAGCCGGGTGGGGGCCGAAGGTAATCGCCGCCAAACCAGGCCCGCATGCCGCAGAAGTCCCGGCATGCATCGGCGGTGGCCGTGTCGACCCCGACGCGCTGACCGGCAGGCGTGAAGTCCACGGCGCAGGCCGAATTCGCCATCCTGGCCCGGCCGTTGGTGATGGTGCCTTCCAGCTCACAGGTATGGCCGTTGGCACCGACGGTCTGGATATGGAACTTGCCATTGGCCCGCACCACCAGATCGCCACCCCCGCCCTTGCGCACATAGGTGCCTGCTGAGGGCGTGGTGATCTGTGCGCAGGCCAGGCCGATGTGGCAGGTGAGGACCAAGGGCGACAGGCGGAGCAGGCAGTTGGTGAGTTGCATGGGCAGGGCTTTGGATTTGCGGCGTGTACGAGGGCGCAGGAATTGCAGCGAGTGTATCGATCAAGGCCGTTTTGCATGGCGGGTTCGTTTGTCTGCGGACGGTACGGCGCCGTGCCCAGCTACAGTGATCCAGAATCTTGCAGCTCACCATGGACATTACAAAGCACATCAATCCAGACCACTATCTGGAAACCGAACAAGGTCGCCTGTTCACCCCGGAACGCAGTGCTGCCGCATGGGAGTTGGCGTACCGGGACTTGGACAAAGCACTGTCTGCCGGCTCGCCCGCGACCAAGCTCTATGTGGTGGTGGGGGTGCAAGCTGCAGGCAAGAGCAGCTGGATTCAACAGAACGCCGCAGCGTTGGGCGGTGATGCGGTGTTCTTTGATGCCGCCCTTCCGAAGACGGTGCATCGTGAGCGTGCCATTCAGATCGCCAGATCACATGGGGTGCCCGTAGTCTGTATTTGGCTCAAAGCCGATTTGCAGACGTCCTTGCAGAGAAACGCGCAGCGGCGGGCCGATCACCAAGTGCCGGAGCAGGCCATTCGCAGCGTGTTTGCCATGTTCGAGCCGCCGAGTGAGCAGGAAGGGTTCGCGGTAGTCCATATCGACGACACCGCGCCGGCCCCCGGGAGCTCCATCCAGCCCATGGGGCCGCGCCAGTTCCCGTCCCTTCAGGATCTCGACCAGCAGGTGATTGTGGGCTGGCGAGCTTGCGAGATGGCGTTGGCCGTAGGCGGCCGCTGGGATATGGATGAATCAGGTCGGCAGCACTGGGTACCTGGCGAAGCAGTCTGGAGCCATCCGCAGGTGCCCTATCTCCAGTTCATCGAGATTTGGCTCCAACTGATGGAAGGACGTGTCTGGTCAATGCTTTCCCGTATCGACGATGGCAGCGGGTTTCACGGCCTGTACCTTGTGACTCCAGAGGCGTCTGAGTCGGGTCCCGGCGTGCCTGCATCCATTGGTTACCGTGACCGACTGCTGGCTGAGTTGCCCTTGGGTCTTGTGCGGATAAAAGACATGCGCCGGGATGCAGATGGCTTTGTCGTGGAGATGTGCATGCACATCGGCCAGAAAGTGGTTCGGTTCCTGTCAGGGGAGGTCTATGAGCGGGGTCAGGGCCTGTTTGAAGTCATAGAGCTTGATGAATCGATACTCGTCCAGATAGAAAGCTAGATGCAGCGAGGCATTGGGCAGCAATCGCTGATGTGCCTTTTGCCGTCGGCATGTCCTGATGTGGAAAGCGCGCAGAGACAGGCCCCTCACAACCCCAGATGCAAAGCCTCCCCCGGCCCCTGCGCAGGCACGGCGCAGCAGATCAGGGCCTCGCCCGCTGGCACGGCGAAGGAAGGTGGCGAGGCATAGGTCACCCCGCCCTGCAGCACACGCGTGCGGCAGTCGCCGCAGCTGCCGCTCCGGCAGCCGAAGGCGGGTTCCAGCCCACGGGCCTCGGCCACTTCGAGCAGGTTGCCGTCGCCGGGCTTCCAGCGCGCTTCCTTGGCCGAGTCGGCAAAGATGATGCGGACAGGCTGCGTGGCGGGTGCCGGCAGTTCGGCGGCGGGGGCTGCACCGGCCATGGATCGCTTCAGGGCCGAGGGACCGAAGGCTTCTGCGTGGATGCGCTCGTCGGGCACATTGCGTTCGCGCAGGCCGTCATAGGTGGCCTGCATGAAGGCGTCCGGGCCGCAGAGGTAGAAGTCGTAATCGTCCCAGGGCAGGGTGGCTTTCAACAGGGCCATGTCGATGTGGCCCTCATGGTCGTAGTCGCGGCCGGCCTTTGCCGTGCCGGGCTGGCTGAGCGTGCGCACCCAGTGCACCTCGGCATTGCCGGCCTTCACCAGTTCGGCGATCTCCGTGTCAAAGGCCCGTTCGCTGCGCGTGCGAGCCGCCTGGAACAGCCAGGTGGGCCGCAGGCTGCGGGTGCGCCGGCCTTCGTGGACGATGTGGCGCAGCATGGCCAGCAAGGGCGTGATGCCTATGCCCGCGGCCAGCAGCACGGCGGGGCGGCGCAGGGCCGCATCGGCGGTGAAGCTGCCAGCGGGCGGGCGGGCCTCGACCAGATCACCGGGCTTCAGGCCATGCAGATGGCTGGATGCGCGGCCTTGCCTCTTGACGCTGATGCGCAAGCGCCCGTCCGAAGGCGCCAGCGACAGCGTATAGGTGCACTGCAGATGGCTGCCGTCTGCCAGCGTGAGGCGCAGCGGCAGGTGCTGGCCGGCCAGGGGGGCCACCGTGGCCATGCCATCGGCCGGCTCCAGGTAGAGCGAGCGGATGGTGGAACTCTCATCCACGGCCTGCGCCACCCGGAACGGTCGCCACTGCCGCCCCAGCCGCGCGGCGGCCAGGCGCTGGCTGGCATCGGCCCAGCTTCCGGTCATCTGCAGGTGGGGCGACCAGCCGTCGGCCGCCATGCTCCAGCGCAGCGGCAGGGCGTCGGGCCGGCGCACGATGCGGCGGGGCTTGAAGGTCCACAGGCGCTCGGCGCCCTCGAAGGCGGCGATTTCCGGGGAGTCAAGGATGACGCTGGCCTCGCCCGTCATCTGCAGCATTTCCCCGGTTTCGGAGTCGATGAACAGCAGGCCCGCCTTGGGATTGACCAGGAAGTTGCCCAGGGTCATGAAGAACAGGTTGCCCGAGAAGTCGGGGATGGTCAGCGTTCCATCGGCGTCGATCCGCACAAAGCCCGGCTTGCCGCCACGGTGGGAGACATCGACCTGGCGCAGGCCATCCTCCCCATCAACGTAGGACGCCACGTAGAACGTATCCGCCTGCGTAATCAGGGCCTGTGCGCGCGGGTCCAGCGATGCCAGTTCGACCGCCGGCACCTGCGTAGGCTCCCCGGCAGGCCGGACAAACCGGACGCTGCGGTTCTGGATATAGCGCGGGCAGTTGCCGAAGCTCTGGACCACGCCGATGTCGAAGGCGCCCGCCCCATCAACGCCCGCCTTGCGCCGCACCGTGCCGTTGAGTCGGTTGCGCCGGCGCGTCATGGGGTCCATGCCCAGCAGGCCCACGGCATGGCCGTCGCCCAGGCCCGGCTCGGCCGGGTCGGCCGCATCGCGGCCCGCCGCCACATGCAGGGTCGATGGATCGGGAGAGTGCAGGAAGCCCGGCTCGCCGGCCCGTACCGTGGCCCAGGCGTCGCCTTGCGCATCCACGCTGCCCAGCACCACGAAATGCAGCAGCGGGTAGAACTCGCGGTGCTGGTCCAGCAGGAAGGGGCGCAGGAACTTGCGGCCCGGCATGTCCATGCGGCCCACGACGCCAACGCTTTGCTGGATCGCCAGTTCGCCCGCATGCCAGGGCGAGGCGGGGTTTTGCAGGGGTTGCGGGTGCATGGTGCGCTCCTTTGCCGGGGTTTCAGGTGAGGTGTGGCTCAGGCACTCAGGCCCGCAGGCCGGCCGGTGTCTGGGCGAATGCCACGAAGCCCGGCAGCGCCTCGATGCGGCCCAGCCAGGCGCGCACTTCGCGGTAGGGTTGCAGGTCCACATTGCCCTCGGGCGCGCTGGCGATGTAGCTGTACAGGGCCACGTCGGCAATCGTGGGCGTGGCGCCGGTGAGGAAGGGGCGGGTGGTCAATTGCGCCTCGATCTTGCCGAGGATGGCGTGGGCGCGGGCTATCACTTCCTCGGCCTGGAAGGGGGCCTTGAACACCGTGACCAGCCGGGCCGCCGCCGGGCCGAAGGCAATGGGGCCGGCGGCGATGCTCAGCCATTTCTGGATCTCGGCCTCGGACTGTGCGCCCAGAGGCATCCAGTCCTGGCGGTCCAGCTTGCGCGCCAGGTAGACCAGGATGGCGTTGGAGTCGGCAATCACCGTGCCGTTGTCGTCCAGCACCGGCACCTGGCCCAGCGGGTTCAGCGCCAGGAATTCGGGCTTCTTCTGCGCGCCGTTGGCCAGGTCCACATGGACCAGCTCATGCTCCACGCCCAGCAGGCCGAGGAAGAGGCGGGCGCGATGGGCGTGGCCGGACAGGGGAAAGTGGTAGAGCTTCATTGCGGTTCCTTGGGGTTGGTGAAGGCGCCGGTTGTCGGCGCCACGGGACGTATCCTCCTTCTCCGCCCGCATCTTTAGAATCCCTGGCGGCGGCAAGTCACTCTTGCGGGAACGCGAACAAAGCGCCGGCGCAAACCTGGGCAAACCTGGGCAGTCCTGCGCGGGCCGCTCGCAGCCGGGCAGATACACGACACAGACAAGGCAGGCACAGATGGATCGCTTCCAGTCCATGACGGCATTTCTCGCAGTGGTGGACACGGGCGGCTTCGCCTCGGCTGCACGTCGGCTCAAGGTCTCGCCTTCGGTGGTGACGCGCGCGGTTTCCGACCTGGAGGAGCGCCTGGGCGTGCGCTTGCTCACGCGCACCACACGCTTCGTGCGCGTGACCGAGGCCGGCACGGCCTACGCCGACAGCTGCCGCCGCATCCTGGCCGAGCTGGAAGAGGCCGACGAGCATGCCGCCAGCGCCCATGCCGCACCGCGCGGCCGGCTCACGCTCACGGCGCCGGTCAACTTCGGGCGCATGCACGTGCTGCCCGTGGTGCACGACTACCTGGGCCGGTTTCCCGAGGTGGACGTCAACTGCTGGTTTGTGGACCGCGTGGTCAGCCTGGTGGACGAGGGCGTGGACGTGGCCGTGCGCATCGGCGATCTGCCCGACTCCTCGCTGCAGGCGATCCGCGTGGGCAGCGTGCGGCAGGTGCTATGCGCCTCGCCCGCATACCTGACCAGCCACGGCGTGCCCCAGCGGCCCGAGGAGCTAGCGCAGCACACCACCATCACCGCATCAGGCCTCACCTCCACGCCAGAATGGCGGTTTCTCGAAGGCGACCGTGCCCTGGCCGTGCGCCTGCAGCCGCGCCTCATGTCCATGACCAACGAGGCTGCGGCAGACTGCGCCCTGGCCGGGCAAGGCATCACGCGCCTGCCGCTCTACCAGATCGCCAAACCCGTGCAGGACGGCGCACTGCGCCTGGTGCTGGAGCCCTTCGAGCGGCCGCCGCTACCGATTCATGTGGTGCACCGGGAAGGGCGCCATGCCGCGCACCGCGTGCGGGCGTTCATCGATATGGCGGTGGATGCGCTGCGGGTGGCGGCGTTGAAGTGGTAGCGGGGCCGAGACTTCGCTACCGCACGGCCGTGGCCTCGACCCAGACCGTCTGCCCCGGATGGTGTTCCTCAATGGTGGACACGGCATCGTCGATCAAAACGCGGTCCTCCAGCGAGTAGGCAAAGCGGCTGAGGTTGGGCCATTGTCGGGCGGCGTAGTCGGCCTCGGAAATCGCATCGCTGCCGCACCAGACGGAGTCGTTTTCGGTGGCGGCGCGAAGTGCCTGTGCCAAGCCGGTAGACGTGATCGCCAGGAAGATCATGGGCATGTGGTCCGGATGTTGACGGTTGGACAGTTTGCCTTCGATGGCCAGTCCGCCGAGCCAGCCTGGATCAAACAAAATTAGAATGATAGTCATTCTCGTTATCGATTCATCACCTCCCCCCGGCTATGCCCACCCCTTCCGCTTCCTGGACCGCTGCGCGCTGGCACCAGCTTTTCTGTGCCTGCCAGCAGCAACTGGTGTCCTATCTGGCCGGCAAGACCGGTAGCCGTGATGAGGCGCAGGAACTGGCCCAGGAAACCTGGCTGCGCCTGGCCGATGCGCCGCCGCAGCTGCCCGATGGCAGCTCGCCCACGCTCGAAGCCGCGCGGGCCTACCTGTTTGCCACGGCCAAGCATCTGGCGATAGACAGGCTGCGCCAGCGCGGTGCGCAGCAGCGCTGCATGGACGACTGGGCGCAATTGCAGCCCGAGGCCGAAGGCGATGTGGCCGACCGAGCCATGTACCGGCAGGCACTGGCTGTGGTGGAGCGCACGATTGCAGACCTGCCCGAGCGCATGCAGGCCGCCTTGCTGGCCCACCGCCTGCATGGCGAGCGGCAGGCCGACATCGCCCGGCGCCTGCAGGTCTCCCTGAACACCGTGGAGCGTGACCTGATGCAGGCCGATGCCTGCCTGGAAGCCGCCTTGCTGCGCTGGCGCGGCGGGGTGGAGGCGGGCTTGCAGGCCTCTTCCAGAAAGCGGCGGCGGCGTGCCCTGGGCGCGCTGCTGGGCGTGGCCGGCATGGCCTGCGCGGCCTGGCCCGCCTGGCAGATGTGGAGCCGCCGCGTGCTGTGGCAAGGTGAACTGGCCAGCGCCACGGGCGTGCAGCGCAGCCTGGAGCTGCCCGATGGCAGCGTGCTGCGCGTGGACGCCGCCAGCCGCGTGGCGCTGGCCTACCGTGCTGACCTGCGACAGGCACGGCTGCAGGAAGGCGCCGCCTTCTTTGCCGTGGCCCGCGATGCGGCACGGCCCTTTGTGGTGGAGGCCGGCCCCTTGCGCGTGACCGTGCTGGGAACGCGCTTTGGTGTGGAACTGGAGCCCGATGCGGTGCGCGTGCAGGTGGAGTCGGGCCAGGTGCGGGTGGAGCATGCGGCCACCGGGCGCAGCCAGTTGCTGCAGGACAGCCAGTCGCTGCGCATTCCCCTGGACGGCGGGGCAGGAGATACCGACGGCGCTGCCTGGCAGCCGCAGCTCCAGCAACGGCCCGCGGCCTGGCGCGAGGGCGAGCTGGTCTTCGAGCAGGAACCGCTGGGCCGCGTCGTCCACCGGCTGGGCCGCTACACGCGGCGCCGCCTGGTGGTGGAGGAGGGCGCGGCGCAACTGGCCATCAGCGGCCATGTGCGCATTGCCCAGACCGAGCGCTGGCTGCGCGGGCTGCCGCAGTTCGCCCCGGTGCAGGTCAGCGTGCTGGACGACGGCGGCCTGCGGATTGCGCGGCGCGGCGGGCGCGCGGAGTCGTGAAGTTTTTTTCAGGGTTTTTGGGAGTGACTCGTATTTGCATATGAAAGGCCGGGCGCCCTGCCTGTGCCGGCGATTCGCAATGAGCCTGTCTTCCAGAAAGTCCTTATGTCCGCTCCCAAGTCCTCCCGATTCCGATTCCGCCTCCGCCTCCGCCGCACAGCGGTTTTTCATGCATGTGCAGGCCTGGTGCTGGGCCTGCAACTGCAGTTGGCCGCCGCGCAATCGGTGTCCTTCGACGTGCCGGCCCAGCCGCTGGCCCAGGCGCTGAGCCAGTTTGCGCGCCAGGCGGGGCTGCAGCTCACCTACTCCTCCGAACTGGTGCAGGGCCGGCAGGCCCCGGCGCTCAACGGCAGCCACGATGTGCGCCAGGGCCTGGCGGCATTGCTGCAGGGCAGCGGCCTGCAGGGCCGCATCGAGGGCGGCACGCTGACGCTGCTTCCCGCTGCGGCCAACGCGCCTGAGAATGCACACCGCCTGTCCGAGATCACCGTGACGGCCGGTGACCAGTATGTGAGCCTGCTGCCCGCACCCTACGCCGGCGGGCAGGTGGCCAAGGGCGTGCGCCTGGGCGTGCTGGGCAATACCGGCAACATGCAGGCGCCGTTCAGCACCACCAGCTACACGTCCGAGGCCGTGCGCAACCAGCAGGCCGGCACCATTGCCGAGGCGGTGAACCGCGACCCTTCCGTGCGCTACACCGTGCTGCCGGGCGGCAACGTGGACAACCTGTACATCCGGGGTTTTCCGATCTGGGAGGGCAACTCGGGCGAGATCGCCTTTGACGGCATCTACGGCATTGCCCCCAACTACCGCGTGCGCACCGAGTACGTGGACCGCATCGAGGTGGTCAAGGGGCCAGGCGCGCTGCTGTTCGGCATGTCGCCCAACGGCTCGGTGGGCGGCGTGATCAACATCGCTCCCAAGCGCGCCAATGAAGATGTGGCGCGGCTGACCACGGGCTGGACTTCGGACAGCCTCTGGCGTGCCCATGCCGACGTGGGCCGGCGCTTTGGCGACGAGGCGCAGTACGGCATCCGCGTGAATGCCAGCAAGTACGGCGGCGATACGTCCATGGACCATCAAAGCACCGACGGCCATGTGCTGGCCGTGGCGCTGGACTACGAGGTGGAGCGCTTCCGTGCCACGCTGGACCTGCTCTCTCAGGACGAGCGCATCGACGGCGTGGGCCGGCCCATCATGCCCACGGGGCTCTCCTCCATGCCTGCTGCGCCCGACGGCACACTCAACGTGACCCAGCCCTGGGAATGGTCCAGGAACCGCGAGCGCGCCGTGCTGCTGCGCACCGAGCTGGACCTCACGCAGCAGCTCACGCTGTTCGCCAACATCGGCCAGTCGCGCGCCAATGTGGACCGCATCTATGACTCCGCCCCGCGCCTGACCAGTGCTGCGGGTGCCACCAGCATCACGCCCACCTATGCGGTGTTCGACGTGGACCGCAGCACCATCGACGCAGGCCTGCGCTCGCGCTTTGCGCTGGCCGGTGTCAAGCATTCGGTCACGCTGCAGCTGGCCAGCTACCGCGAGGATTTCCACCGTGCGCTGCAGGCGGGCTCGGCGGTGGCGTCCAACATCTATGCGCCTGTTGCCCATGCGCCGCAAAGCATTGCGCGGCCTTCGGCCATTCCGCGCATTCATGACAACCGCAACACCAGCCTGGCCCTGGTGGACACGCTCTCGCTGCTGCAGGACAGGCTGCAACTGTCGCTGGGCCTGCGCCACCAGGCCATCAAGTCCACCAACTACAACGTGCTCACGGGCGGCGCCGCCAATGTCTACGACGAGAGCGTGACCACGCCCGCCGTGGGCGTGGTCTGGCGCCAGGCGCCCAACTGGAGCCTCTACGCCAACTACATCGAAGGCCTGAGCAAGGGCGACATTGCGCCGCCCGCAGCCAGCAACTACGGCGAGGTGTTGCGCCCCTACAAGAGCCGCCAGTACGAAGTGGGCAGCAAGTACGACTTCGGCAGCTTCATGGCCACGGCCGCCCTGTTCAGCATTGAAAAACCCAGCGGTGGCCTGGACCAGGGCGTCTACAAGACCAACGGCGAGCAGCGCAACCTGGGCATGGAGCTGTATGCCTACGGCGAGGCCGCGCGCGGCCTGCGCCTGCTCGGTGGCGTGACCTGGCTCAAGCCCGAGATCACGCGCTCGGCCACGCCTGCGCTGGTGGGCAACCGGCCCATCGGCACTTCGCGCCTGCTGGCCAACCTGGGCGTGGAATGGGATGTGCCCGCCGCGGAAGGCTTGACCCTGGTCGGCGACCTTGCCTACACCGGCGCCCAGTTCGTGGACCAGGCCAACCGCCTGCGCATCCCGGGTTGGACACGCACCGACCTGGGCCTGCGCTACGCCGCCCGCATCGCAGGCCGCAAGACCACGCTGCGCGCCACGGTGCAGAACGTGGCCGACCGCAAGGCCTGGGCCGGTGTCACGTCCTGGGGCGCTGTCTCGCCGATGATTCCGCGCACCTTCGTGGTGTCGGCATCGATGGATTTCTGAGGTCGGCGCGGTGGCTGGGCGGGCCGCGCTCTATGCTTGAGGCATGAACGCAAGCAAGACCCTGCTGATCGTCTACCACTCCATGACCGGCGGCACCCGCCAGATGGCCGAGGCCGCGCGCGACGGCGCAGCGGCCGAAGGCCAGGGCGTGCAGGTGCGCCTGCTGCACGCCTGCGAGGCCGGCCCGGACGATGTGCTGTCCGCTGACGGCTACCTCTTCGCCACCCCGGAAAACCTGGCCGCCATCAGCGGACAGCTCAAGGACTTCTTCGACCGCAGCTACTACGCGGCGCTGGACCGCATCAACGGCCGGCCCTATGCCAGCCTCATCTGCGCCGGCAGCGACGGCCAGAATGCGGCCCGCCAGATCGCCCGCATCGCCACCGGCTGGCGCCTCAAGCCCGTGGCCGAGCCCCTGATCATCTGCACCCACGCCCAGACCACCGAAGCCATCCTGGCGCCCAAGCGGATTGCCGCAGCTGAGCTGGAACAGTGCCGGGCGCTGGGGGAAGCGATGGGGGCCGGGCTGGCGCTGGGGGTGTTTTGAGGGTTGCCAGCATCTTGGGTGCCCTACATTTCTTGGTGGCCCGGTCGCCCGGTGTGGCTCAGCCGAACAGGCGCGACCAGAATCCGCCTTTTCCACCCACCTGCTGCCGGGCTCCCTGCATGTGGGCGCGTATGCCGAGCAATTGGGCATCGTCCGGATCGTGGCGCAGGGCGATCTCGACCAGTTCAGGCTGAAGGTGCGAGGCCTTGAGCTGGCCCAGGGCCCTGAGGGCGGTGACCTTGTGCGCATGAACGAAGCTCATGCTGCGAACTTCCCATAGCGCTTGCTGTTGCTGCGGCGAAAGCTGCGCATAGCGGCGCTCGGCTTCGGCCACGATGTCGAGGACGTCCTGGTGGTGGCTGGTCTCGTTGAGATAGGCGCATGCGGTCTGCGCGCAGTCCAGATACAGGCCGGTATCAAGCGCGTAGTCCTCCATCAGCAGCAGGGACAGGTCGGTGGCTTGCTTGCGGTTCCCCAGTTGCCGATAGGCATGGCGCAGGTTTTCCAGCAGGGCCCGGAAACAGGTCTGCTGCAGCCCGGCTTCGAGGACGGCGGCCGCCTGCTCGTACTGTTCCTGCGCGTTGTACAGCACGCCCAGGTTGTTGCAGCACATGGCATAGGTGTGGATGTCCAGCGCGGCGGGCGCGGCCTCCCGGCCGTTTGCCGGCGTGCCGGCGCTGGCGAAGCGCTCCAGACAGCGTTCGTAGAGTGTGGTCTGCAGGCGTTCGATTTCCTGCAGGGCTGCTGCATCCGTGTCGGGGCGCTTCCACTTGCCCACGGTCACGCCGGCCGTGTAGTAGTCGGGTGCCGCCGGGCTATCAGCCAACTCGGGATAGGAAAAGATGCTGCGCCAGGGCACGGCATGCTCCATCTCGAAAATGCGGGCTTGCAAGTCCGCCTGGGGCTGCAAGGCATGAGACTTGCGGTAGGCGGCCAGCGCGGGCTCGGGTTCGTCCAGCCAATAGTGGGCACTGCCCAAATAGCGGTGTCCATAGGCATTGCCTGGTGACATTGCCAGTGCGCGCTGCGCCCATTCGCCGACCTGGCGCAATGCCGCACTGCGGTCCTCGGTGAATTGGTCACTGGAATCGAGATACACCAGGCACAGCATCAGCCATGACCATTCGCTACCCTGGCCTGATTCGGCAGTGGCCCGAATGCTGGCCAAGAGGCTGGCAATCGCTTCATTGTCCAGATGGCTGAAAACCGTGGTGCCAGACCATAGCGCATGCATTCGCGCGTGGTCGCCCTGGCTGAGGGCATGCATTCCTTGGGAAATCAGTCGTTCCATGGTCTGTTGGGAATATTGTGGGAGGCGCCATCGTATCCGCTGTGTTTGACAGGAGGATGGGGCACCACTCAATGGGAGCGATAAGACGCCCGTGCAGACAATGTCTGAACAACAGGTCAAAGCCCCGTCAACTGCGGCAATGCCTTCTCGCAGGCCTTGCGGCACAGGTAGCGCAGGTCCTGTTCACCATCTTCACTGCGCAGGTAGCCGGCGCCGGCGGCGTTGATGTTCCATTCATAGACCTTGCCCGAGCGCAGCAGCCGTCCGCTGAAACTGCAGGGCAGGATGATGGATTCCTCGTGGAAGCTGCCAGCCGAGACTTGCTTTGCCGTCGCGAAATAGCGGGCCACGTCGGCGGCGTCCAGGCTGACTTTCTCGCATCCCATGGTCTCGCCCGTGCCTACGGAACGGGTGACCGGGCCGATGACGGAAATGGGTGCCGCCTTGGCCGCGTGTTTGTGCGTGGGCGTGGCTGTGGATGTAGATGAGGCCTGCAACGGCGCATGCAGGCACAGCATCACGGCAGCCCAGGCGGCAATGCGCAGGCTGCGAGAGGGATTGTTGAAAAGCTGGCTGGATGGCATGGCTCAGGCTCCCGTGAAGATGTAGCGCAGCAATTGGGCGCCTTCGGTCGCTTCCTTGCGGGCAATGGCGCCGTGGGAGTAGACATCGGACAGAAGCTTGAGCTTGTAGTGGTCCACCAATTGCTGGGTCAGCCATTTGGTCTGGAACAGCTGCGATTGGGTGGGCGCCTCGTAGTCCTTGGTCGACGGCAGGAAACGGCCCACCACCTCGATGCCCACGGAGTCGCTGTTGGCTGGATAACGCAACGGATAGGCCTTTGTGTTCTCGTGCGATGACACATTCTTGGCCCGCTTGCTGAAGCTCAGGCCCTTTTGGTGCAGCAGGGCATTGATGTTCTTGAGTTCCGTGGGATCGCAGGTGCTCTCGTTGACGCAGCGCGGCTGAAGAATTCCCACATGCCAGCAGATCTTTTCCAGACTGGCGGTTTGGTAGATCTTCCCGTCCTTCTCGATCAGAAAGTGCGCCCCCGTCTTCTGGCCGCTCTTGTAGGCATTGAGCACGCTGGCGGCCGTGGACGAGTCTGTGCGGTGCAGCACGATGGAGGTGACGGACAGCAAGGCGCCGTGCTCTATGGACGGATAGGTCTTGACTTCGACGCTTTTGTCTACCATCAATCCTTTTTCGATAGTGGCCAATTATTTCTCCCTCTGTATTCCGGCTGAATGAATGCGAATGGCGGAAAGCCGGGAGAGCATACGGGCGGAAAGGGGAAAAATAATTCGAAATGTACTGTGCGCCTCTTTATTGGAAATATCTTGAAACAATTGGATGGAGTTCATGAAGGATGTATGAATTCCAGAAATCCCCGGAATTCACAGGGGCTCAATGGCGACGCAATGCAATGCCTGCGCGATGGCCCACGACTGCGACTAGGATGCAGCCCATCCCGACCCACTGCGCCGCCGACGGAACAGCGCCAAACCAGGCCAGGTCCACCAGCAAGGCCATGGCGGGGTAGACGAAGGACAGTGCCGCAATGGCGGGCGCCGGCAGCCGCTGGAATGCGGCATACATCACCGTGTACATGAAGGCCGTATGGACCAGTCCCAGGGTCAGCACCATGGAGGCGGCGCGCGCTGACAGCAATTGAGGGCTGGTTGCGGCGATATGGGTGAGCAGGGGCAGGGCCCACAGGCTCAGCACCAGTCCGCCCGCAAGCATCTGCAGCATGGCGATCTGGGCCGAGGGCATGTGGCCCAGGCGGCGCGTGGCGACCGTGGTGCCTGCGTAGAGAGCGGCGGCCAGCAGGGCCAGGGCCACGCCGATCCACGCGCCTGTTCCAGCATGCGATGCATCCATGCCGTCCAGCCCGACCAGGCCGCTGCTCAGTGCCACGCCCAGCAGGGCCAGCAGCAGCCAGGGCAGCTTGCGGCGTTCGACGGGCTCGCCCTGCAGCGCCGACAGAGCCAGCAACATGAAAGGCTGCACGTGATAGACCACGGTGGCCACGGCGATGGAGCTGTAGTGGTAGGCGCTGAAAAGGGCGACCCAGTTCAATACCAGGGCGATGCCGCCCCCGGCCAGCCACAGCCATTCCCGGCCTTGGGGTTTGACCCAGTCGCGCCGCCAGGCCAGCCACAGGCCCAGGCCCAGTGCGCCCAGCACGCACCGGGCGAATACGACCAGCAGCGGCGGCAGCGCGCTTTCCACGACGAGCAGGCCGATGGTGCCCGACAGCGCCATGGCCAGCAGCATGCGCCAGGTGCCGCCCTGGCTGGTTCGGGGCCGTGCGGTTGAGGTTGCAGAGGTGAGGCTGGGCCTGTGGGACATGGTGTCGATTCCTGGGCGCGCTTCGGTATGGAGCGCATGGCCGTATCTTGCGGACCTTGCAATCAATCAACAATCCATGAGTCATTCAAATTAATATTGCCTGCCATGCAACAAAAACCGGAGTAGCGCCTTGCCCGATACCGCCATGCCCCTGGATGAAATGCTGGTCTTCGCCCGTGTGGTGGAGCACCAGAGCTTTGCGGGCGCGGCCCGGCAGCTGGGGCTGACGACTTCGGCCGTGAGCCGCAGCGTGGGGCGGCTGGAGGCGCATTTCGGGCTGCGGCTGCTGCAGCGCACCACGCGCTCGCTGTCGCTGACCGAGGCGGGGGCCGAGATCCACCAGGCCTGCCTTCGGCTCGTGGCGGATGCCCAGGCCGTGCAGGCGCTGGCCGGCCAGTTGCGCCAGCAGCCGCGCGGGCTGCTGAAGATCAGCGCGCCGGCCGTGCTGGGCGATCTCTGGCTGTCGCCACTGCTGCCGGGCTTTTGCGCGCGCTGGCCCGAGGTACAGGTGCAGGTGGACATGACGGACCGCATGGTGGACCTGGTGGCCGAGGGGCTGGACCTGGGCCTGCGCATCAGCGTGCCGGGCCAGATCGCGCCGGGGCTGGTGGCGCGGCCGCTCAAGACCATCCGCTATGTGCTGGTGGCCACGCCCGGCTATCTGGCGCAGCATGCGCAGATCACGGAGCCCGGGCAACTGCTGGCGCATCCCTTCATCAGCCTGGGCTACGGCCAGTTCCAGAACGAGGTCGAATTGCGTCCGCAGCGCGCTGGGCACCAGCCGGCCGCGCCCGCTACGCGTCTGCTGGTGAATACGCCCATCACCATTGCCAGCAGCCTGGGCATCATCCAGGCGCTGCAGCAGGGGCAGGGCATCGGCGTGGTAGCGGACTTTGCGGCGCAGGCGGCGCTGCAGGCCGGGCAGCTGGCGCCCGTGCTGCCGGGCTGGGCGCTGTGCGGCAAGTACGCGCCGCGCGTGGTGCATGCGGTCTATGCGCCCACGCGCCATGTGCCGCTGAAGCTGCGGGCGCTGATCGACTACCTGGTCGAGGTGGAGGGTGAGGGCGCCGCGGCCCCCACCACCTAACCCATGCGCCTTCGCAGCGCCGCGCTGGCCCAGTCCACGGCCACGGACAGTGCCAGCATGGCGATGATGACGGTGCTGGCCTGGGCGTAGTGGAACAGCGACAGCTCGAAGTACAGCAGCTGCCCCAGCCCGCCCGCGCCCACGAAGCCCAGGATGGCGGCCATGCGGATGTTCATCTCCCAGCGGTACAGCGTGTAGGCCAGCAACTGCGGCGCGGCGCCGGGCAGCGTCGCGTAGAGGAATGCCATGGTGCGGCCGCTGCCGGACAGGCGCAGCGCTTGGGTGGGGGCGGCGGGCTGGTTCTGCAGGGCCTCGGCATACAGGCGCCCCAGCACGCCGGCCGTGTGCAGCGCCAGCGCCAGCGCGCCTGCGAACGGGCCCAGGCCCACGGCCAGGGCTGTGATGGTGGCCCAGACCAGCTCGGGCACGGAGCGCAGCACGTTGAGCACCAGGCTCCAGGGAGCGCGCCAGCGCGGCAGCGCCAGCAGCAGGCCCAGCACGGCCGCCAGCAGGGTGCCGACCACGGAGATGGCCAGCGTCTCCCACACGCCCACGGCCACCTTGCGCAGCCATTCGGCGCTGGTGTCGGGCGGGAAGAAGCTGATGACGAATTCCAGCATGGACCGGCCCGCCGCGCCGGTGAACAGCGAGGGCAGGTCCATCTCCAGCATGGCAAAGCTGGCGGCCACGCCCAGCGCCAGGGCGGCGCAGGCGAGGGCGCTGCGCCAGCCCCAGGCGCTGGCACGCGCGGCGGGTGGCGTGTCCAGCGCGCGGCGCAGGCCGCGCGAGAGCAGGTCGGCACCCCAGACCAGCAGCATGAAGGTCAGCAAGATGGTGGAGGCCTCGCCGCCGTTGAGCATCTTCATGGCCTGGTCCATGAGCTGGCCCAGGCCGCCCGCGCCCACAAAGCCCATGACCACCGAGGCGCGTATGGCGCACTCCCAGCGGTAGACGGTGTACGAGGTCAGTTCGCGCGCGGCCTGGGGCAGCAGGCCGTAGAGCATGGCCAGCGGCCGGCGCGCGCCGGCCTGCGCCAGGGCACGCGCGGGTGCGGGGTCGGCCGATTCCAGGATTTCCGCATAGACCTTGGCCAGCATGCCGCCATAGGTCAGGCCCAGGGCCAGCACGCCAGCGGCCGGCCCCAGGCCGAAGACGCGCACGAAGACCAGGGCCCAGACCAGCTCGGGCACGCCGCGCAGGATGGTGAGCAGGCCGCGCGTGACGGGATTGAGCGCCCGCCGCTCGCGCGCGGCGCCCGTGACCAAGTAGGCCAGCGGCACGGCCAGCACAAACGCCAGGGCCATGCCGGCCGTGGCAATGGCCAGGGTCTCCAGCGTGGCGCGGCCCAGGTAGCCCAGGAAGTCGCGCCCGGTCTCGGGCGGCAGAAACGTGGCCAGAAAGCGGCCGATGACCTGCAGGTTGCCGGGATCGAACAGCGCGCCCAGGCTGAAGCCCGCGCCCTGGAACAGCGGCCACAGCACGACGGCGGCCAGCACCAGGGCGCCGAGGCGGCGGGGCGCGGCGGGGTCACGCAGCGCGTGCAGATCGGAGCTCAACGGCATGCGGATGCGGACAGCGGTGCGGCAAAGGCGGCGGGCGCGGGTGTCCACGCGGGGCGGGAGGGATCATCACCAGCATGCTCGGACCCATACAGCGCACGCAGGTGTTCCTGCGTGACTTCAGCCGCCGGCAGGTCGAAGGCGATGGCGCCATCGCGGATGCCCACGATGCGCGCAAAGCAGGCCAGCGCCAGGTCCACGGCATGCAGGCTGGCCACCAGGGTGGCGCCGCGCGCGGCGGCTTCGTGCACCAGCAGTTGCACGGTGGACAGGGCCAGGGCCGGGTCCAGCGCGGCCACGGGCTCGTCGGCCAGGATCAGCTCGGCCTGCTGGTAGAGCACGCGGGCAATGCCCACGCGCTGCAGCTGCCCGCCAGAGAGCTGGTCGCAGCGCGCGAACAGCTTGTCTGCCAGCTGCACGCGGGCCAGGGCCTCGCGCGCGCCAGCGGTGTCCTGTGGGTACAGCAGCGAAGCCAGCGCCTTCCACGCCGGCCACCGGCCCAGGCGCCCGGCCAGCACCGCCGTGACCACGCGCTGGCGCGGCGGTACGGGCGGCGCCTGGTGCACCGTGCCGATGCGCGCGCGCAGCAGCCGGGGTGCGCCCGCGCTGGACGCAGGCACCTCGTCGCCCAGCACGCTGCGCCGGCCCTGGCTGGGCGCCAGCGCCGTGCCGATGACGGACAGCAGCGTGGTCTTGCCCGCTCCCGAGGGGCCGATCAGCGCAATGGCTTCGCCCTGGCGTGCGGCCAGCGTCACGCCGCGCAGCGCAATGCCGCCGCCGGCGTGGGTCAGGCCCACGCCTTCCAGTTCAAAGCTCATGGATTGCGCCTGCTGCGGCTTACTTGAGCAGGCCGGCCGACTTGGCGGCGGCCTCGATGCCTTCGTAGTTCGAGGCCTGGGTGGGCACGAAGCGCGCGGCGCGCTGCAGCTCCAGGATGGCCTTGTGCTCTGGCTTGGCCGGGTCCAGCGCCAGGAAGGCGTCGGTCAGCTTCTTGACCAGGGCCGGGTCCAGGTCGCCGCGCACGGTCCAGTTGTAGTCGAAGTAGGGCGGCGTGGTGGCGAACACGCGCACCTTGCTGGTATCGACCTTCTTGCTCTCCACCAGCTTGTCCCAGACCGATGCGTTGAGCACGCCGGCCTCGGCCTTGCCTGCAGCCACGAAGGCCACGGTGGCGTCATGCGCGCCGGAGAAGGCCACGGTCTTGAAGTCCTTTTCGGGGTTGATGCCGTCCTGCTGCAGGAAAAAGCGCGGCATCAGGCTGCCCGAGGTGGACGAGGGCGCGCCAAAGGCAAAGCTCTTGCCCTTGAGGTCGGCCAGGGTCTTGATGGCGGGGTTGGCCGTGATGAACTTGGAGGTGAACCTGGCGTCTTCCTCGCGCTGCACGATGGGGATGGCCGTGCCGTTGGTGCGGATCTTGGCCTGCACGAAGGTGAAGCCGCCCAGCCAGGCCAGGTCCAGCTTGCGCGTGGCCAGCGACTCGACCACGGCGGCGTAGTCGGTCACGGGCGTGAACACCACCTTCATGCCGGTCTGTGCCGAGAGGTACTTGCCCAGCGGCTCGAACTTGCGCTGCAGCTCGGTGGGAGCTTCATCCGGGATGGCCGAGACGCGCAGCACGGCGGGTTCGGCGGCCAGCGCAGGCAGGCTGGACAGGGTGGAGGCGGCCAGCACGCAGGCAGCCGCCTGGCGCAGCGCCGAGCGGCGCGCAGGAATGTGGTTCATGGATGGGCTCCGTTCAATCAGCCACCGCCGTCCGGATACACGGCGGTTTAATAAGGCGCCCGGGGTTGACCCGGGCGCCGAAGGTACAAGGGCGGTACACCGACCGCTGAGGCTGCATTGTAGGGAGCGGGCTTTTCCGTTGGGGAGCGTCAGGCTTGAGCGGCGGACCTGCCGGCACAGCGCGGCCGCCGATCTTTTTCCCGCGTGCGCCGCGTTTGTGCACCGCCTGGGACCTTGCTTGGCCGGGGACTTGAACATGCGTTGCACCAAAATATCCATTATTGGTATGACCAATAAATGTCCTGGTGCGTTATCTGCACTATTTTAGGTGTTTACCCTGTTCATCTGCCCACTTGAAAGCTCTGAGAATCGCACCACTTCGCGCAATGGTCTGAATTTTGGCTTAATTGGTTGGACCAATTTGCCAATGGCCCACAAGGCGCCAGCGCGGGGAACACTCCCAGACATCGTTGCAGCCAGCCAGCAGACATCCAGTGCGGATCGCACCGCATGCCAACGCTGCAACGAGGGGGAGTGGCCGACAAGGGGCGCTTACCGCGCCCTCCCCATCATCTAGAGACACGGTCATGCAAACCATCTGGCAGCAGAACTACGATCCCGCCGGGAACATCTGGATCTCGGCGCTGATCGCGCTGATTCCCATCATCTTTTTCTTCCTGGCGCTGACCAGGTTCCGTCTCAAGGGCTACCAGGCTGGCACCGTCACCGTGGCGCTGGCGCTGGGCGTGGCGCTGCTGTTCTACAAGATGCCCGTGAGCGCGGCACTGGCCTCGGCCGTGTACGGCTTTTTCTACGGCCTGTGGCCCATCGCCTGGATCATCGTGGCGGCCGTGTTCCTCTACAAGATCTCGGTCAAGACGGGGCAGTTCGACGTGATCCGCTCGTCCATCCTGTCGGTCACGCCCGACCAGCGGCTGCAGCTCATCCTGGTGGGCTTTTGCTTCGGCGCCTTCCTGGAGGGCGCGGCCGGCTTCGGCGCGCCCGTGGCCATCACGGCCGCGCTGCTGGTGGGCCTGGGCTTCAAGCCGCTGTACGCGGCCGGGCTGTGCCTGATCGCCAACACGGCGCCCGTGGCCTTCGGCGCCATGGGCATTCCCATCATCGTGGCAGGGCAGGTCTCGGGCGTGGATGCCTTCGCCATCGGCCAGATGGCCGGCCGCCAGCTGCCCTTCATGACCGTGCTCGTGCTGTTCTGGCTGATGGCCATCATGGACGGCTGGCGCGGCGTCAAGGAAACCTGGCCTGCGGTGCTGGTGGGCGGCGGCTCGTTTGCCCTGGTGCAGTTCCTCACGGCCAACTACATCGGCCCGGAGCTGCCGGACATCACTTCGGCCATCGTCTCGCTGGTGGCGCTGACGCTGTTCCTCAAGGTCTGGCAGCCCAAGCGCATCTTCCGGTTCGACACGGAAGGCGAGGGCGGCAAGGCTGCGGCAGTTGCAGCACCGGCCATCACCTCCGGTGCACCGCTGACAGCAGGCGCCATCATCAAGGCCTGGTCGCCCTTCATCATCCTCACGGCCATGGTGACGATCTGGAGCATCAAGCCCTTCAAGGCGCTGTTCGCCGCAGGCGGCCCGCTGGCCTCCACCGTCATCAACATCCCCGTGCCCTTCCTGCACAACCTGGTGGAGAAGACGCCGCCCGTCGTGGCCGCCGCTGCGCCCTACGGCGCGGTCTACACCTTCAACTGGCTGCTGGCCACCGGCACGGCCATCCTGATCGCGGCGCTGATCACCATCACCTTCACGCGCCTGTCGCCGGCCAAGGCCGTGGCCACGCTGGGCGAGACCTTCAGGGAACTGGCCGTGCCGATCTACTCCATCGGCATGGTGCTGGCCTTCGCCTTCGTGGCCAACTACTCGGGCCTGTCGGCCACGCTGGCCCTGGCGCTGGCACACACGGGCCAGGCGTTCACGTTCTTCTCGCCCTTCCTGGGCTGGATCGGCGTGTTCCTCACGGGCTCGGACACTTCGGCCAACGCGCTGTTCGCCGCGCTGCAGGCCACCACGGCGCAGCAGCTGGGCCTGCCCCAGGTGCTCACGGTGGCGGCCAACACCACGGGCGGCGTGACGGGCAAGATGATCTCGCCCCAGTCCATCGCCATTGCCTGCGCAGCCGTGGGCCTGGCAGGGCGCGAGTCGGACCTGTTCCGCTTCACGGTCAAGCACAGCCTGATGTTCGCCGTGATCATCGGGGTGATCACGACGCTGCAAGCCTATGTGTTTACGTGGATGATCCCGGGGTATTGACATGAAACACCCCCTGAGTCGCTGCGCGCCTTCCCCCTCTCTACCCGCTTCGCGGGGGAGGGGGACGACACCCTCGCGGCGGGGCGGCCCTTGCTCGGTGTCCCTGGCTTGGGCAGTGCGGGTTTCATGCGATGAGGCTGGCGCATAGCGCCGTGAATCACTGAAAACCAATTCTGAGAATCCCCATGCGCGTTGCCGATCAAGTTGTCGAGAAATTGCTTGCCCTGGTGCAGGCCAGCGGAGTGCAGCCCGGACAGCGGCTGCCCGCGGAGCGGCAACTGGCGGCCGAGCTGGGTGTCTCGCGCACCTCGGTGCGCGAGGCCATACAGAAACTCACCAGCCAGGGCGTGCTGGTGGCGCGGCGCGGCGATGGCACCTATCTGCAGGAGCCGGCGCCGGCTGCCGAGCCTGCGGACTGGCTCAAGGACGCCATGCGGCCGCTGGCCGGCCTGATGGAGTCCGACTCCCACTACCGCTATGACGTGCTTGAAACCCGCCATGCGCTGGAGACCAGCACGGCCTGGCTGGCCGCCCAGCGCGCCACGCCGCAGGACAAGGACCATATCCAGCGCTGCTTCGAGGTGATGATCCAGCACCAGCAAAGCGGCCACGCCGAGCTGGCGGCGCGCGCCGACGCGCAGTTCCACCTGGCCATTGCCGAGGCTTCGCACAACCTGGTGCTGGTGCAGGTCATGCACAGCCTGTTCACCGTGGTGCTGTCCACGGTGGAACGCAACCGCCACGACATGTTCCGCCTGAGCGCGCCCCAGACCCTGCAGGAGCTGACCGTGCAGCACCAGAGCCTCATGCAGGCCATCCTGGACGGCGACCCGCAGCGCGCCCGCGAATGCATCGGCGAGCACCTGGAGCATGTGCGCACCACCATCCAGCGCCTGGACGAGGACCGCGCGCGGCGCGAGCGCTCCATGCGGCTGCCTCTGGACGCCGCGCCTGCGCTGCTGCCCACTTCAGACCTGATACGAAAGACATGAGACACCCATCATGATCATCTCCTCTACCTCCGACTACCGTGCGGCGGCGCAAAAGCGCCTGCCGCCTTTCCTGTTCCACTACATCGACGGCGGCGCCTATGCCGAGCAGACGCTGCGCCGCAATGTCGAGGACATGGCCGCCGTGGCGCTGCGCCAGCGCGTGCTCAAGGACATGAGCCGGCTGGACACCAGCATCGAGCTGTTCGGCGAGAAGCTGTCCATTCCCGTGGCGCTGTCGCCCGTGGGCCTGACGGGCATGTACCGCCGCCGCGGCGAAGTGCAGGCCGCGCGCGCGGCCGACGCCCATGGCATTCCGTTCACCATGTCCACGGTCTCGGTCTGCCCCATCGAAGAGGTGGCGCCCAGGATCAAGCGCCCCATGTGGTTCCAGCTCTATGTGCTCAAGGACCGGGGCTTCATGCAGAACGCGCTGGAGCGTGCCCAGGCGGCCGGCTGCTCCACCCTGGTCTTCACCGTGGACATGCCCGTGCCCGGCGCGCGCTACCGCGATGCGCATTCGGGCATGAGCGGCCCGAATGCCGCCATGCGCCGCTACTGGCAGTCGGTCACGCATCCGGCCTGGTCCATGGACGTGGGCCTGCTGGGCCGCCCGCATGACCTGGGCAACATCTCGGCCTACCGGGGCAGCCCCACGGGCCTGGCCGACTACATCGGCTGGCTGGGCGCCAACTTCGATCCCTCCATTTCCTGGAAGGACCTCGAATGGATACGCGCCTTCTGGAAGGGGCCCATGGTCATCAAGGGCATCCTGGACCCCGAGGACGCCAAGGACGCGGTGCGCTTTGGCGCCGACGGCATCATCGTCTCCAACCATGGCGGCCGCCAGCTCGACGGCGTGCTGTCCTCGGCCCGCGCGCTGCCGGCCATTGCCGATGCGGTCAAGGGCCAGATCAAGATCCTGGCCGACTCCGGCATCCGCAACGGCCTGGACGTGGTGCGCGCCATCGCCCTGGGCGCCGACTGCGCCATGATCGGCCGCGCTTTCATCTACGCGCTGGCCGCTGCCGGCGAGGCCGGCGTCAAGCACCTGCTGGAGCTGCTGGAAAAGGAGATGCGCGTGGCCATGACGCTGACCAGCGTCAGCAAGGTGGCAGACATCACCGGTGACCTGCTGGTGCGCGAAGCATGAGCGCGCCGTCCATCTCCGCCATGCCCCAGGTGTCCCGCGAAACCCTGCTGCAGCAGCTGCGCCAGGCCGTGGGCGCGGCCCATGTGCTCACCGACGACCAGGCCACGCGCCGCTTCCGCAAAGGCCACCGCACGGGCGAGGGCCCGGTGCTGGCCGTAGTGCGGCCCGCGACGCTGCTGGAGCAGTGGAAGGTGGTGCAGGCCGCCGTGGCGGCCGGGCGCATCGTCATCATGCAGGCCGCCAACACGGGCCTGACGGGCGGCTCCACGCCCGACGGCGCGGACTATGACCGCGAGATCGTGCTCATCAACACCTTGCGCATCACCGGCGTGCAGGTCATCGGGGGCGGCGCCCAGGTGGTCTGCCTGCCCGGCGCCACGCTGGACCGGCTGGAGCAGGCGCTGGCGCCGCTGGGGCGCGAGCCGCATTCGGTGATCGGCTCGTCGTGCATCGGCGCCTCGGTGCTGGGCGGCATCTGCAACAACTCGGGCGGCGCCCTGGTGCGGCGCGGCCCGGCCTATACCGAACTGGCGCTGTACGCGCGCGTGTGCGGCGACGGCTCGCTGGAACTCGTCAACCACCTGGGCATCGCCCTGGGCCGCACGCCCGAGGAAATCCTCACGCGGCTGCAAAACGGCGACTACACCGAGTCCGACATCGCCCACGATGCGCAGCGCGCCGCCTCCGACCCGCGCTATGCCGATGCCGTGCGCGCCGTGGACGAGGACACGCCCGCGCGCTTCAATGCCGACCCCTCGCGCCTGTTCGAGGCCTCGGGCTCGGCCGGCAAGCTGTGCCTGTTCGCCGTGCGGCTGGACACCTTCCCCAAGGAGCCCAGCACCGTCTTCTATATAGGCAGCAATGCGCCCGACGACCTCACGGCCGTGCGCCGCGAGCTGCTGACCGCGCTGCCGCGCCTGCCGATCGCCGGCGAGTACATCCACCGCACGGCCTACGACATCGGCGAGAAATACGGCAAGGACACCTTCCTGCTGATCGACCGCTTCGGCACGGCCAGGGTGCCGGCCGCCTTCGCCCTCAAGAGCCGCATGGACGGCTTCTTCGAACGCTTCGGCCTGCGCGGCGTCACCGACCGCGTGATCCAGGCGCTGACCAACCTGCTGCCCAGCCACCTGCCCGCGCGCATGCGCCAGTGGCGCGACCGCTATGAGCACCACCTGCTGGTGCGCGTGTCCAACGACACGGCCGAGGCCACGCGTGAATTCCTCACGCGGCACTTCAGCGGCAGCACCACGGGCGGCTGGTTCGAGTGCGATGCCGACGAGGGGCGCAAGGCCTTCCTGCACCGCTTCGCCATCGCGGGCGCGGCCATCCGCTACCGCGAGGTGCACCGCGCCCAGGTGGAGGACATCGTGGCGCTGGACGTCGCCCTGCGCCGCAACGACCGTGAATGGGTGGAGCAACTGCCCGCCGAGGTCGAGCGCGACATGGTCCACAAGCTCTACTACGGCCACTTCTTCTGCCATGTCTTCCACCAGGACTACATCGTCAAGAAGGGCGTGGACCCGCTGGCCATGGAGCACCGCATGTGGGAACTGCTGGACGCGCGCCGCGCCGAGTACCCGGCCGAACACAACGTGGGCCACTTGTACGTGGCCAAGCCCGCGCTGGCAGGCTTCTACCGTGAGCTGGACCCCACCAACACCTTCAACCCCGGAATAGGCCACACCTCGCGCAAGCTGGGCTGGGAGGAGTGTTGCGACCGGCCGGGGGGATGGCCCAAGGGGTATTCGGAAACGCCGTAGAGCAGGAGCAGGCGGGCCCGGGGGCAGCCCGCCGCACCCCCTCACAGATTGATGAACACCGACTTGGTCTCCAGGTAGGCATCCAGCGCGGTGCGGCCCATGTCGCGGCCCATGCCGGACTGCTTGTAGCCGCCGAAGGGCATGCCCGGGTCCAGGGTGCTGTGGCAGTTGACCCAGACCGTGCCGGACTGGATCTTGGGGATCAGCCGGTGGACCTTGGACAGGTTGTTGGACCAGATGCTGGCGCCCAGGCCATAGGGCGTGTCGTTGGCCCAGGCGGCGACTTCGTCGAGGTCGTCATAGGGCATGGCCACGAGCACGGGGCCGAAGATTTCCTCGCGGGCCACGCGGTGGTCGTGCTGCACGCCGGTCATCACCGTGGGCTGCACGAAGTAGCCGCGCTGGCCTGAGCGGGCGCCGCCCGTCACCACCTCGGCGCCCTGGCTGCGGCCTATGTCGATGTAGCTGCAGACACGCTCCATCTGCTCCTGCGAGACCAGCGGGCCCATCTGCGCGCGGGGGTCCAGGCCATGGCCCAGGGTGAGCCGGGCGGCCTGGTCGGCCACGTCGGCCACCACGCGGTCGAACATGCTCTTGTGCACGTACAGGCGCGAGCCCGCGCAGCAGACCTGGCCGTGGTTGAAGAAGATGGCATTGGCAGCACCTGCCGCCGCCGTGGCGGGGTCGCAGTCATCCAGCACGATGACGGGGGACTTGCCGCCCAGCTCCAGCGTGATGCGCGTCATGTTGTCCATGCAGGCATGGCCGATGAGCTTGCCCACCTCGGTCGAGCCGGTGAAGCTGACCTTGTTGACCAGCGGGTGCGAGACCAGGGGCGCGCCCGTGCCGGGGCCGTCGCCCGTGACCACGTTGAACACGCCGGGCGGAAAGCCCGCTTCCTGGATCAGCTCGGCCAGCATCAGCGCGGTCAGCGGCGTCTGCTCGGCGGGCTTGAGCACCAGGGTGCAGCCTGCGGCCAGCGCGGGCGCCAGCTTCCAGCTGGCCATGAGCAGGGGGAAGTTCCAGGGCACGACGGCGGCGACCACGCCCACGGGCTCGCGCCGGGTGTAGGTGAACATCTGGGCCTCGGGCGCGAAGGGCACGGAGTGCTCGTGCGTCATGCCCTCGATCTTGGTGGCCCAGCCGGCCATGTAGCGGATGGAGTCGATGGCCATGGCGATGTCCACGGCGCGCGCAATGGCGGCGGACTTGCCGTTGTCCAGCGATTCGACCTCGGCCAGGGCCTGGGCATGGGTCTCCATGAGGTCGGCCAGGCGCAGCATCAGGCGCTCGCGCTCCACGGGGCGCATGCGGCCCCAGGGGCCCAGGTGCAGCGCGCGGTGCGCGGCGCGCACGGCCAGGTCCACGTCCGCCGGGCCGGCGCTGGCGACTTCGGCGATCACGGCTTCGGTGGCCGGGTTGACGGTGGACAGGCGCTGGCCGGTCCGGGCCGCCACCCATTGGCCGTCGATGAAGAGGTCATGCGTGCCCCGGTTGAGGAAGGCGCTGGCGCGCTCGGTGATCTGGTGCTGGATGTCGCTGAGGTTCATGGTGTGCTCCTTGGGGGTGAACGGGAGAAAGGGGGGTGTGGGATCAGAAAACCTGCAGCAGGCGCAGGTTGATGCGGGCGTTCTCCTTGAAGCCCTGGCGCACATGCAGATCGCGGCCCACGGTGGCCAGCAGCTGCGTCTTGGGCGCGACAAAGACCGCGCCGCCGAAAGAGACCTTGGTGGTGGACTGGCGGTCGCCTTGCGCCACGCCGTTGATCTGGGTCTCGCCGCCCGTCAGGTGCGACAGGCCCAGGCGCAGGTCCGAGGTCTCCGACAGGTGGTAGCGCAGCAGGCCCTGGAACTGGAACTGCGCCTTTTGCTTGAGCGTGGCGCTGTGGGCGCCGAAGTCGTCGTTCTTGCCGAAGACGGTGACATCGGCCGCCAGGTCCATGGTCACGCGCTTGCCCAGCGGCTTGATCCAGCCGGCCTGCAGCGCGGCCTTCCAGCGGTTCTCGCCCAGGCTCAGCGGGTCGTTGCGGTTGTACTGGCCCGTGGGCAGCCAGACAAAGGGGGTGATGCCGAAGTGCTCCTTGTCGCCGGGCTTGGTCAGCCACAGGGTGGCGGCCAGCATCAGGTCGCCCACGCCGGTGTTGCTGCCCATGGCCGCGATATCGCGCGAGGCCGACAGGCGCCCGAAGGGCAGCAGGAACTGCGGGTCGATCACGTAGTCGCCCAGCTTCATGAAGTGCACGCCGCGCGCTATGCCGATGTCCGAGGTCAGCCTCGGCCGTATCGGCGCCTGGTCGCCATTGGCATAGAGGCGGTCGCGCGTGGCGTGCTGGTAATAGACCATGCCCAGCGTGGTGCCTCGCGGCAGGGCGGTGTAGTCGCCCGCGTCGATATCGACGGCGTGGGCATTGAAGGTGGCGCATGCGGCCATGGCTGCCAGGGCCAGGGATGCGCGGGTGAAGGGCTTGGATGGCATGGCGAAGAGTCCGGTCCGGTGTTTTCAGGCAAAGCCCTGCCCAGGCCTGCTGCAGGACAGCAGGGCCGGGGAGGGGAATGGGAGGTTGGGGGAGGGGGAGGAGGGCGGCTTGCGCTGGCTACTTGGGCCGCACCGCGTCAGCCGTGCCCTGGATGAAGGCCTTGATCTTTTCCACGTCTTCCATGCTCAGCTTGCCCGTGAAGTCCGGCATGCCGCGCGACATGGCCGGACCCTTGAAGATGAACTTGTCCAGGTGCTCGATATAGGCCGGGTCCAGGTAGCCCAGGTTGGGCAGGTTGCCGCCGCGGTCCACGCCGGGCACGCCGTGGCAGAAGGCGCAGTTGCTGACATACAGGGCCGTGCCCTCGGCCACCAGGCTCTTGTCGTAGGGCACGCCCTGCAGCAGCTTGCCCTGCTGGTAGGCGACGAAGGCAGGCGCCTCGGCCTTGCCGTCCAGCGCGAAGGTGTAGACCGTGCCCGGGCCCTTGCGCTCGGTGTGGCGCGCGGCCAGGCCGTAGACGCCGCCCCAGCCCACGGCGATGGAGACGTACTGGCGGCCATCGACCTCATAGGTGATGGGTGCGGCCACCACGCCCGTGCCCGTGGGCTTTTCCCAGAGCTTCTTGCCGTTGCGCGCGTCATAGGCCACGAAGCGGCCGTCGGCCGTGCCCTGGAACACCAGGTTGCCCGCCGTGGCCAGCGTGCCGCCGTTCCAGGGCGAGGCATGCTCCACGCGCCAGCGCTCCTTCTGTGCCACCGGGTCCCAGGCGATCAGGCGGCCGAAGGGCGTGCTCTTGGGCGGCTCCATGTTGACCAGCGTGGCCGTATTCCAGCCGATATTGCTGTGCGGCTCGGGCAGGGAGCCGCCGTTGAACTTCCAGTTCTTGTTGTCCTGCAGGGTCAGAGGCACATGCTGGGCCGGCAGGTAGGCCAGGCCCGTGTCGGGGCTGTAGGACATGGAATGCCAGTTGTGGGCGCCGAAGGGGCTGGGAATCACGTCGCGCGCGCGGTCGCCGCTGCGCGCAATCGGTGTCTCGATGGGGCGGCCCTTGGCGTCGTAGCCGCTGGCCCAGTTCACGTCGACGAAGTTCTTGGCCGAGATGAACTGGCCGTTGGTGCGGTCGATGACGAAGAAGAAGCCGTTCTTGGGCGCATGCAGGATGACCTTGCGCGGCTTGCCGCCGATCTTGATGTCGGCCAGCACCATGGGCTGGGTGGAGGTGAAGTCCCAGCTGTCGCCCGGCGTCTCCTGGTAATGCCAGACGTACTCGCCCGTATCGGGGTTCAGCGCCACGATGCTGGCCAGGTACAGGTTGTCGCCACCGGCCGGGCTGCGCTTGGCTTGCGCCCAGGGCGAGCCGTTGCCCGTGCCGATGTACATGAGGTTGAGCTCGGGGTCATAGGCCATGGTGTCCCAGGCCGTGCCGCCGCCACCGGCCTCCCACCACTTGCCGGCCGGGTCCCAGGTCTTGGCGGCGCGGGCCATGGCCTCGTTCTCGAAGGGCTTGGACGGATCGCCGGGCACGGTGAACCAGCGCCACTGCTGGGCACCGGTCTCGGCGTCATAGGCCGTGACATAGCCGCGCACGCCGTACTCGGCGCCGCCGTTGCCGATCAGCACCTTGCCCTTGATGACGCGTGGCGCGCCCGTGATGGTGTACGAGAAGGCGCGGTCGATGATGGTGTCCTGCTCCCAGACCTTCTGGCCCGTGGCCGCGTCCAGCGCCACCAGGCGGCCATCGAAGGCGCCCACATACACCTTGCCCTTGTAGACCGCCACGCCCCGGTTGACCACGTCGCAGCAGCCCTTGAAGCCGTTGGCACGGTCCACGCCGGGGTCGTAGCTCCACAGGCGCTTGCCGGTGCGCACGTCCACCGCATGCACCACGCTCCAGCTGGCCGTGACGTACATGATTCCATCGACCACCACGGGCGTGGACTCCACGCCGCGCGTGGATTCCAGGTCATACGACCAGACCAGGCCCAGCCGCTTCACATTGGCCGTGTCCAGCTGCCTGAGTTTGGAAAAGCGCGTCTCGCTGTAGTCCATGCCGTAGCTGGGCCAGTCCTTGGAGCTGCGCGCGTTGTCGCGGATGCTCTGCGAGTCGATGCGCGAGGTGACGGCGCGTATGTGCTCGGGCGAGCCTTTGCTTGGCAAGCCGGCCTGTGCCAGCGTGGCACCGGGAAGGGCCAGCGCCAGGCCGGCGGCCAGCAGCGTGGAGGAAAGCACGTGGGTCTTCATGTTGTCTCGTCTCCTGTGTGGTTTGTTTTTGCGTGCATGGCGCTGGGGGCAAGGGCACCATGTGGGAGACGATAAAAAAAGCGGCCTTCGGTCACAACATTCGGACTTTCCCGGGGGCGGATGTGTACCGCCGTGGAACAGCTCAGAACGTCCGGCTGACCGTCACCCCGGCCGACAGCCCGCGTCCGGCACCCGGCTCGAAGTACCGCTGGTTGCCCTCGTTGACGATGACCGACCCTGCAAAGCGCCGGTCGAACAGGTTGTCCAGCCGCACAAAGGTCTGGGCGCTCCACTGCTGCCATTGCCGTGACCAGCGCAGGCTGGAGCCCCAGACGGTGTAGCCGGCCGCGCGGTCGGTGTTGCGGTCGTTCACGGCCACGGGGCCGCTGTGCAGCATGTCCACGGTCCAGGTCCATTGCGGCGACAGCTGCCAGGCCAGCTCGCTCCACAGGCGGCGCGGCGCGGTGCCGGCCAGGCGTGCGCCGGCATCCACCGGGGCGGTGGGCGTGGTGCAGGGCGTGGCCTCGCAGGTCAGGAAGCTGTCGCGGTAGCGGGCTTGCAGCAGGGTCAGGGCGGTGCTGGCCGTGAGCGATCCCCATTGGGCGTTGCCCGAGAATTCCAGCCCCCGGCGCAGCGTGCGGCCTGCGTTCTGGTAGGTGGCGCGCCCTCCCGTGTTGGACAGTACGGTGAGTTCGCGCTGGGTATGGGTCTCGAACAGCGTGAGGTTCCAGCCCGCGTTGCCGTGGCGCCCGCGCAGGCCGACCTCGACGGTGTTGTGGGCGCTGGCGGCCAGGCCGGTGTTCAGGCCGCTGTTCATGCCATTTTGGCCACCGGGCCGGTAGGCCACTTCGTTGAGCGTGGGCGTTTCCATGCCCCGGCCCACCGATGCGTGGGCCACCAGCTCCGGCAGCAGGTTCACGCGCAGGCCCAGCGAGGGCAGCCAGCCGCGCCAGGCCATGCTGCCGCTGTCGTCGCCATTGCCGGCTGTGATGTAGTGGTCGTCGGAGCGGTAGCGCACGCGCGCCTGGCGCAGGCCGGCGCTCAGGCCCAGGCTCTGCGTGCTCCACTCGGCCTGCAGGTAGGGGTCGGCGGAGCGCGCCTGGTTGCGTTCGTCGCGGCGCAGCCGGCCCTGCACGCCGAGCTGGCTGCCGATGAAGTTCTCGTAGCCGCGCCGGGTCTCGCCCTGCCAGTCGTAGGCCAGGCCCGCCGACCAGTCCAGCCGGCCGCCGGCCACGTCCTCATGGGTGCTGCGCCAGCGCAGGTTCATGCCCGCGTAGTCGCGGTCCAGGTCGATCACGCCGCCTGAATGCGAGGGCGGCGCCTGCGTGGCCACGGGAATGGACTGGTACTGCAGCACGGAGCGCGTGCCCGCATAGGCCATGAGTTCCAGGCGCTGGCCCGCGCCGAACTGGTGCTGCCAGGCGGCGCCCAGCTGGCGCTGGCGCACGCTTTTGCGCGTATTGAAGCGCAGCGCGCTGGCCGTGGTCTGGCCGGGGTCGGCCTCGAACTCGGCGCGCGTCAGGCCCAGCGGGTCCTGGGCGCTGGCGCGCTGCTCCTGGTACTGCAGCAGCCATTGGTCATCTCCTTGCTGGCGCGACAGTTTCATGTGGGCCGTACTGCGGTCTGCGGCCGATTGGGGGCGCATGCCGTCGGTGGCGAAGCGCTCGATGTGGATGGCATAGCGCCATGGGGCGGAGCCGCCATCCGCCTGGTCCGGCTTTCCGCCCCCGATCGTGCCGCGCAGCTGGGTGGACAGGCGCCACAGCCCGTCCGGCCCCATGGCCATGCCGCTGCGCCACAGGCCCGGTTCCTCGCCATCTTCGGTGTACAGCAGCAGCGCACCGCCTGCGCTGTTGCCGTAGAGCACGGCGGCCGGGCCGCGCACCACGTCCAGGCGCGCGGCGTTGCCCAGCGTGAAGTTGGCGGCCTGGCCCTGGCCGTCGGGCGCGCCGGCCGGGATGCCGTCCACGTACAGGCGCAGCCCGCGCACGCCAAAGGTGGAGCGCGCACCGAAGCCGCGCACCGAGATCTGCAGGTCCTGGGCGAAGTTCTGGCGGTTCAGCACCACCAGGCCCGGCACGCGCGCCAGGCTTTCGGACAGGTTGACCTGCATCTGCCCCTCGCGCAGCACCGTGCCGTCCACGCTGTCGATGGCGGCCGTTGCGCGCCACAGGTCGGGGCCGGCGCCGGGCTGGCTGGCCGTGATGACCACGGGGGCGAGCAGGGCCTCGCTGGAGTCCTGCGCTGCGTTTGCCGCCTGGGCGGGCAGGGCGTGCAGCGTGCAGGCCAGTGCGGCGCCCAGGGTGGGCAGGGCGGGCCGGGGGTGTCTTGTGCTGTGGGGGGAGCGTGTCATTGCGGGCGGGCCTGTGGCGATGCCCGAGGTTACCGAGCCCGGCAAGCCGTTCCAACACGGGTGATTTCCCTAGTGCTGTCCTGTGCCGTGGCGGAACAACAATCGCGGCAGTTTTGATGTCCGTCATGCAACAGCCGCCTCCCGCCCCACTGCCCTCCAACCCCTTCTATGCCTCGCGCCAGGACCGGGTGGCGCTGGCGCGCGAGCGCTATTTCGAGCGCGGCGAGCGCCCCTCGGGCCTGGTGTCCGAGCCCGTGCTGCAGTCCTGGACACGCTGCCTGGGCGCCAGCCGCAGCCCCGACGAGAAGATCAGCTTCGACCCGGTCAGCAAGATCCGCACGGCCACCTTGCTGACGCACAACCGCGCGCTGATCGAGGCGGCGCGCGACCCCATCGCCGAACTAGAGACCGTGATCGCGGGCAGCCAGGCGCGCGCCATGCTGACCTGCAGCGAGGGCGTGGTGCTGATCGCCTCGCGCCCCACGCCGGGTGACGGCCCGCTGCTGCTGACGGCCGCACGCGTGGGCGTGAATATCGCCGAGGATGCCGTGGGCACGGGCGCACCCGGCGTGGCCGTGCGCACGGGCGAGGTCTGCCATGTGCGTGGCGGCGAGCATTTCTTTCGCTGCCTGGCCTCGCTGCACTGCGCGGCCGCGCCCGTGCGCGATGCCAGCGGGCGCACCGTGGCCATGCTGGACCTGAGCAGCGAGGCGGGCCCCTTTCGCTTCGACGCAGGCGCCATGGCCCACATGTACGCCACCTGCATCGAGAACCGGCTGCTGGTGGGCGCCGCCCGCATGCACCTGCTGCTGCGCTTCCAGTCCAGCCGCAGCATGTTCGGCACGCCGCTGGAAGGGCTGGCCGCCGTGGATGGCGAAGGCATGGTGCGCTGGTTCAACGGCGTGGGCGCCCAGTTGTTCGACTGCCCGCGCCGGCCCGCCGAGGGGCTGGCGGCAGAGGAAGTCTTCGGCCTGGGCCTGAACCAGTTGCTGGAGCTGGCCCACCACGGCCAGGCGCGCCCGCAGATGCTGCCCACGGGGCTGACGCTGTGGATGGAGGCGAGGCTGGATGAGGCATCTTCCCAGGTCGAGGAGGTGCTGCCGGCCATCGAGGCCCTGCCACCGCCCGCCGAGGCGCCGTCCGAGGCACCGTCTTCCCTGGGCGAGGCCAGCCGCGAGCTGATCGAGCAGGCCCTGGCCCGCTGCCAGGGCAATATCTCGCAGGCCGCCCGCATGCTGGGCGTCTCGCGCGGGCTGCTGTACCGGCGCCTGCGCGAGTGGGGCAGGGCTTAGGCCGTCTGGCCTATGCCGGCACGGCGGCCAGTGCGCTGCGCATCCATTCGATGAAGACCCCCGCCTGGGCCGGCAGCGTGCGCCCTGCGGCGGGCACGGCGCGCAGGCCGCCCTCGAAGGGTACGAAGCCATGGGGCGCCACCAGCAGCCCCTCCTGGAGCTCGCGTGCGATCAGCCGCTGCTCCACCAGGGCAACGCCCAGTCCCGACAGTGCCGCCTCTATGCACAGGTGGGTGTGGGGGAACGCCAGCGTCTCGCCCAGGGCCACGGGCTGGCCCGTCAGGGCTTCCCACTGGTTCCATGCGCTGGCCGTGTACTCATGTGCAATGCGCGCGCGATTGGCGGGCCGGCGCCGGGCATAGGCCGGCGTGCAGACGGCGCCGAAGTGCACGGGCGCCAGTTCGATGGCGCGGCGGCGGTCGGCCTCGGCGTAGGTGGACAGGTCCCAGGCAATGATCAGGTCGGCGCCCTCGTGGCGCATCTCGCGCGCCGAGGTCATGGACAGGCGGATGCGGATATGCGGGTGGCTGCGGTAGAACACCGCCAGCTGCGGCACCAGCCAGCGCATGGCAAAGGTGGCGCTGCAGGCCACATGCAGCCCCGGCGCCTGGGCGTCGCGCGCCAGCTGGGCATAGGCGGCCTCCAACTGGTCGAAGGCCGTGCGCACCGAGGCATGGAAGGAGGCGCCGGCCTCGGTCAGGCGCAAACCCGTGCCTTCTTTCTCGAACAGCGCCGCGCCCGCGTGCTCCTGCAGCAGGCGCAGGTGGCGGCTGATGGCACCGTGGCTGCGGCACAGTTCCTCGGCCGCGCGGGTCACCGAGCCGGTGCGGGCAATGGCCTCGAAGGCGCGCAGGGCGGCCAGCGGCGGCAGTTGTCTCATGGCAATCAATTCGTCAGAAAAGCTGACGCATGGGCAGAAAAACTGCATTGTCCCGCATCGTCGTGATTTCTAGCATGGGTGCCTGTGCATTGGAGTTTTGCAGGCTTGCCAGCTCCTTTGCACAGTTCAATTTCTTGACGAAAAGGAGTTTCCATGCAGATCACCGATATCGCGGCCCATGAGGCGCTGGACAGCCGGGGCCATCCCACCGTGGAGGTCGAGGTCGAACTGGAGGACGGCGCACGCGGCCTGGCCCTGGTGCCCTCGGGCGCCTCCACGGGGCGGCATGAGGCGCTGGAGCGGCGCGACGGCGATGCCTCGCGCCACCTGGGCAAGGGCGTGCTGGGGGCGGTGCAGGCCGTCAACACCGAGCTGCGCGATCTGCTGCGCGGCATGCAGGCAGACGCCCAGGGCCGCATCGACACGGCCATGATGGCGCTGGACGGCACGCCCGGCAAAAGCCGGCTGGGCGCCAACGCGCTGCTGGGCGTGTCGCTGGCCGTGGCGCGCGCGGCGGCGGCCAGCCAGCGCATGCCGCTGTGGCGGCACATGGGCGGTGCCCAGGCGCGCGTGCTGCCCGTGCCCATGATCAATGTCATCAACGGTGGCGCCCATGCCGACAATCCGCTGGACTTTCAGGAGTTCATGCTGCTGCCGGTGGGGGCGGACAGCTTCGGTGAGGCGCTGCGCATGGGCGCCGAGGTCTTCCACACGCTGCGCCATGCGCTCAAGGCCGCAGGCCACAGCGTCAACGTGGGCGACGAGGGCGGCTTTGCGCCCGCCCTGCGCAGCGCGCCCGAGGCGCTGGACCACCTGATGGCCGCCATCGAGCGCGCCGGCCTGCGCCCCGGCAGGGACATCGCCCTGGCCCTGGACCCTGCGGCCAGTGAATTCCATGGCGAGGACGGCTACCGCTACGCGGGCGAGGGCCTGGTGCGCAGCCGCCAGCAGCAGGTGGACTACCTGGCGCAACTGGTGGAGCACTACCCCATCGTCTCCATCGAGGACGGCATGGCCGAGGACGATATCGAGGGCTGGCAGGCCCTGGGCCGGCGCCTGGGCGGACGCTGCCAGCTGGTGGGCGACGATGTGTTCTGCACGAACCCCGGCCTGTTCGAGGGCGGCATTGCCCGGGGCGTGGGCAACGCCATCCTCGTCAAGATCAACCAGATCGGCACGCTGACCGAAACCTGGGACGTGCTGCGCCTGGCGCATGGCGCGGGCTATGGCGTGGTGATGTCGCACCGCTCGGGCGAGACCGAGGACACCAGCATTGCCGACCTGGCCGTGGCGGCCCAGTGCGCCATGATCAAGACCGGCTCGCTGTCGCGCGCCGACCGCACGGCCAAGTACAACCGGCTGCTGCGCATCGAGCGCGAACTGGGCCCGGCCGCCGTCTATGCGGGGCGCCGTGCGCTCAAGGGCCGGGCGGGTCAGGAAGCCGTGTCGGCCGCTGCGGGTGTTGCGGGGGTTGCGGGCGCCCTGTAGACCAGCACCTTGAGGCTGCGCTCGGCGTCGATGTCGGCGAAGGTGGCCGGATTGGCCAGGCGCTCGACGAACTCCAGCTCGGGCGCCACTTCCTGCATCTGCGATGTCAGGAACTGCGTGCCCATCTCGGGCGCGTTCAGGCACAGCAGCACATGGCCGCCGGGGCGCAGCAGGTCGGGCAGGCGGCGCATCAGGCGGGCATAGTCCTTGGTGGCGATGAAGCTGCCCTTCTGGTAGCTGGGCGGGTCCACCACGATCAGGTGGTACGGCCCGCCGCGCGTGATCTTGCCCCAGCTGCTGAAGATGTCGTGGGCCAGGAAGCTGGCGCCCGACAGATCGTTGAGCCGGTGGTTCTGCTGCCCGGTGGCCAGCGCGCCCTGGGCCATGTCCATGTTCATCACATGGCGCGCGCCGGCCTGCAGGGCCACCACCGAAAAGGCGCAGGTGTAGGCGAACAGGTTGAGCACCTTGATGCCATGGCGGTGCTCGGGATGGTTGGCCACATGCGCGTGCACCCAGCGCCGGCCTTCGGCCATGTCCAGGAACAGGCCGTGGTTCTGGCCGCGCAGCACCTGCACGCGGTAGCGCGTGCCGGCCTCGGTGACGATGTGCGGGTCTGGCACTTCGCCGGCCATGAGCCGGGTTTCGGCGGGCGCGGCGGGCTGGCGCAGCTGGTAGACCCAGTTCAGGGGCTGGCCCGGTGCCAGTTCGCTCCAGCGCAGTGACAGCGCCGTGCCGATGGCGGCCAGGGCGTCTTCGTCCAGCGGCTGGAAGCTGGTGAGCACCAGCACGGGCGGAAAGGCATCGAGCACCAGATGCTCGCAGCCCGGGTACAGGCCGCCACGGCCGTGGAAGATGCGTTGGGCGTCGGAGGGCAGGGCCATCCGGGCGATGGCGTCGAGCAGGGCTTGCATGGGAAAGGCTGGGTCTGGCAGGGGCGCCGGGCATGCCCGGTGGAACCGCTTGGAACCAGGCAGGGGCCGACGAAAAGGTCTGCCAGTGTATGCAGTTTGGGGCCCAGCCCAGGCAAACCCGGGCTCAGGCCCCATTCAGCGGTGCTGCGGGCAGGCTCAATGCCGCCAGCCGCGGCGCACCTCGAAGAAGCTGCACTCGCCATCGCCCAGGCCCTGCATGCCGGCCTCGGTGGCGGCGCGGGCGGCTTTCATCCAGCGGGTGAAGGCGAGCTTGGCGTCTTCGCTGATTTCCTCTGGAGGCATGTCCTCCAGCCCCTGTACGAGCGACAGGGTTTCGCTGACCTGCTCGGCACTGCCGAGCTGGCGTTCCAGCACGCGGGCATAGCGTGCCTCGGCCTTGTTGCGTTCCTGCTCGGGCAGGTTGGGGTAGTCACACAAGGTGACGGTGAAGGCGGCTTCTTGCATGTCCATGGTTCATGAGATGAGGATGATGACTGGCGAAATATACAGTAATAACTGGCTGCACATCCAGTACTTATCCAGTGTTTTTTACAGTGTTGTGCCGGTGGGGTCGCTGCGGGCAGCGGCGGCAGCCATGCGGCCACAATCGCCTGCAAGGAGAAAACCACCGCCATGACGAACGAATCGACCACGGGCAGCCCGGCCTGGGACCCCGAAGCCACGGGCCATGCGCTGTTTGCCACGCGCTTGGGGCCCTGCGGCGTGGCCTGGGGCGAATGCGGCCTTGCGGCCTTTCAGTTGCCCGAGGTGGACGGCCCGGCTGCCACGCGCACGCGCATGCTGCGCGGCGTGCAATCGCGCAGGCCCGGCAGCTATGCGGCAGCGGTGCGCGCCGAGGACCTGCCGGCCAGCGTGGCGCAGGCCATCGCCGGCGTGCAGGTGCTCATGGCGGGCCATGGCGAATGGACCGTGGAGCCTTCCGCGCCCAGCGCGCAGCCGTTGCGTGACGGCCCGGTGCTGCCCGACCTGCGGGCACGGCGCATGCTGCCCGCAGGCCAGGCATTGCCGGATCTGGCCGAGCTGGCGCTGGACTGGCACGGTGTGTCGGAATTTCACCGCCGCGTCTACGAGCTGACGCGTGCCATCGCTCCCGGCCATACGCGCACCTATGGCGAGATCGCGCGCGCGTTGGGCGAGGTGGGCCTGTCGCGCGCCGTGGGACAGGCGCTGGGCCTCAACCCCTTCGCGCCCGTGATTCCCTGCCACCGCGTGCTGGCCGCCGGCGCCCAGCCGGGCGGTTTTTCGGGCGGCGCAGGTGCGCTGACCAAGCTGCGCATGCTGGAGATCGAGGGTGCGGCCTGGGGCGGCACGCGCTCGCTGTTCGGGGATTGACGGGCCGGACACGCATGTGACATGCGGCACGGCGGGGCGGCTTGCACAATCGCCGCTGCAGGCCGTCCCGGCAGGGGAGGGCCGCCCTCCATTCCACCCATGACCGGCACACAAGACCCGGACCAGGAGACAGACGAATGACTCGCAATGTGCAGCAACTTTTCGACCTCACCGGCAAGACCGCCCTGGTGACCGGCGGCTCGCGCGGCCTGGGCCTGCAGATGGCCCATGCGCTGGGCGAGGCGGGCGCCAGGATCATGCTGAGTTCGCGCAAGGCCGCCGACCTGGAGGAAGCCGCTGCCGAGCTGCAGGCCGCAGGCATCGACGCCCGCTGGATCGCCGCCGACTGCGCCAACGAGGCCGACATCGAGCGCCTGGCCGCCGAGACCCTGGAGCGCCTGGGCCAGGTGGACATCCTCATCAACAACGCGGGCGCCAGCTGGGGCGCGCCGGCCGAGGAGCACCCGGTGGCCGCCTGGGACAAGGTGATGAACCTCAACGTGCGCGGCTACTTCCTGCTGAGCCAGCAGATCGCGCGGCGCAGCATGATCCCGCGCAAGACCGGGCGCATCATCAACCTGGCCTCCATCGCAGGCCTGGGCGGCAACCCGCTGGGCATGAAGACCATTGCCTACAACACCTCCAAGGGAGCCGTCATCAACTTCACGCGCGCGCTGGCCGGCGAGTGGGGCGTGCATGGCATCACCGTCAACGCCATCTGCCCGGGCTTTTTCAAGACCAAGATGGCCAGCGTGCTGATCGAGACCCTGGGCGAGGACGAGATGAAATCCCATGCCCCGCTGCGCCGCCTGGGCGACGACGAGGACCTCAAGGGCCTGACCCTGCTGTACGCCAGCGACGCGGGCAAGCACATCACGGGCCAGTGGATGGCCGTGGACGGCGGCGTCAGCGCCCTGGTGGGCGGCTGAACGCGGTGGCGCTGCTGCCGAGGTGACAGTTTTTCCCGCAGATCGTGCCGCCGCGCGCCATGGTGCCTTCGGGCGCCCTTATGCTCGCCTGCATTGCGATCTGAACTGGAGAATTTCGTGCTGGATTTTGGCCACCCCATCCCCTTCGTCGACCACCTGGGTTTCACCCTGCACCGCATGGAGGACGGGGAGTCCGAACTGCGCTTCGAGGCGCGTCCCGAGCACCTGAACACCTTTGACGTGACCCACGGCGGCGCCACCATGACCCTGCTGGACGTGACCATGGCCGTGGCCGCACGCAGCCTGCAGCGCGACATGGGCTGCGTGACCATAGAGATGAAGACCAGCTTCATGCAGCCGGCGCGCGGCCCCCTGGTGGCCAAGGGCGTGGTGCTGCACCGCACGCGTTCCATGGCCTATACCGAGGCGCGCGTGTTCGATGCCTCGGGCCGGCTGTGCAGCCATGCGACCGGAACGTTCAAGTACATGCCGCGCGTGGCCAAGCCGGCCGCCGCCGAGACAACCCTCGCCACGGACTGATCCGCACGGCGAATTTGCCAGATACCCAATGCCACACGCCAGCCCCGGCAGCACCGGGAACTGGTTCCATTGTTTGTGATGCCACCGGAGGTTTTCCCATGCCCGTGAACCAGCAGATCCTGCTCGACAACCGCCCCGAGGGCGAAGCCGTGGAAAGCAATTTCCGCCTTGTCAGTACCGAGACCCCGGCGCTGGCCGAAGGCCAGGTGCTGGTGCGCCACCACTACCTGAGCCTGGACCCCTACATGCGCGGCCGCATGAATGACAGCAAGAGCTATGCCCAGCCGCAGCCGCTGGGCGAGGTCATGATCG
Organism: Delftia sp. WSY_22; assembly: GCF_043104185.1. Classification (NCBI taxonomy): domain Bacteria; kingdom Pseudomonadati; phylum Pseudomonadota; class Betaproteobacteria; order Burkholderiales; family Comamonadaceae; genus Delftia; species Delftia sp. WSY_22. The sequence goes on along the minus strand of NZ_JBICKN010000043.1, from coordinate 71,505 downwards.
GCGGCACCGTGGGCGAGGTGGTGGAAAGCCGCCATCCCAAGTTTGCCGTTGGCGACAAGGTCGTGGGCATGGGCGGCTGGCAGGAATACAGCGTGGTCGATGGCGATGCGCCCGGCATGCTGCGCAAGGTGGACACCACCCATGTGCCGCTGTCGCACTACCTGGGCGCCGTGGGCATGCCCGGCGTGACGGCCTGGTACGGCCTGGTCAAGATCATCGCCCCCAAGGCCGGCGAGACCGTGGTGGTCAGCGCCGCCACGGGCGCCGTGGGCAGCGCGTTCGCGGCCCTGGCCAAGGCACGCGGCTGCCGCGTGGTGGGCATTGCGGGCGGCCCCGAGAAGTGCCGCTACGCCACCGAGGAGCTGGGCTTCGACGCCTGCATCGACTACCGCGAGCACCCCGACACCAAGACCATGGCCAAGGCGCTCAAGGACGCCTGCCCGCAGGGCATCGACGGCTACTTCGAGAACGTGGGCGGCTACATCCTCGACGCCGTGCTGCTGCGCACCAACGCCTTTGCGCGCATCGCGCTGTGCGGAATGATCGCCGGCTACGACGGCACGCCGCTGCCCATGACCAATCCCGCGCTCATCCTGATCAACCGCATCCGCATCGAAGGCTTCATCGTCAGCGAGCACATGGAAGTCTGGCCCGAGGCGCTGCAGGAATTGGGCCGCCTGGTGGGCACCGGCAAGCTGCGCCCGCGCGAGAGCATTGCCGAAGGCATTGCCTCCGCACCTTCCGCTTTCCTGGGTCTGCTCAAGGGCAAGAACTTCGGAAAGCAACTCGTCAAATTGATCTGAACCACCACAAAAAACCAGGAGACAAGGGAATGATCAAGAACTTCAAGGGCAAGACGGCCGTGCTGACGGGCGCGGGCTCGGGCTTCGGCCTGGAGTGCGCGCGCATTGGCGCGAAGCTGGGCATGAACCTGGTGCTGGTCGATGTGCAGCAGGAGGCGCTGGACAAGGCTGCCGCCGAGTTCGAAGGGCAGGGCGTGCGCGTGCTGGCACGCCGCGTGGATGTGTCCGACGCTGCCCAGATGCAGGCCCTGGCCGACGAGGTGCGCCAGCAGTTCGGCGCGCCGCACTTCGTGTTCAACAACGCAGGCGTGGGCGCGGGCGGGCTGGTCTGGGAGAACACGCTGGAAGATTGGCAGTGGGTGCTGGGCGTCAACCTCTGGGGCGTGATCCACGGCGTGCGGCTGTTCACGCCCATGATGCTGGAGGCGGCCAAGGCCGATCCGTCCTTCGAGGGCCACATCGTCAACACGGCCAGCATGGCCGGGCTGCTGGCGCCTCCCAACATGGGCATCTACAACGTCAGCAAGCATGCCGTGGTCAGCCTGACCGAGACGCTGTACCAGGACCTGGCCCTGGTCTCCGACCAGATCAGCGCCAGCGTGCTGTGCCCCTTCTTCGTGCCTACGGGCATCAGCCACAGCGAGCGCAACCGGCCCAGCCATCTGGCCGCGCAGCCGCTGACGGCCAGCCAGAAGATAGGCCAGGCCATGAGCGAGAAGGCCGTGGGCTCGGGCAAGGTCACGGCCCCCGATGTGGCGCAGAAGGTCTTCGACGCCATTGCGGCCAACCAGTTCTACATCTACAGCCATCCGCAAGCCCTGGGTTCGGTCCAGACCCGCATGGAGGATGTGGTGCAGGGCCGCAACCCCACCGACCCGTTCGCGCACAAGCCCGAACTGGGCGCCAGCCTCAAGGCCTCGCTGCGCGCGGCCTGAGCGTCAGTCCTCTTCGTCCGGGTCCGGCCTGTGGGGGGCTGGCCTGGCGGGAGCCTCGGCCTTTTCATCGGGCGGCGCGGAGGGCAGGGGCCGCACCAGCCGCACCATGAGCTGGTTGCCGCGCCCCATGTCGGGCCGCGTCTCCAGGCTGTCGAGGTCAATCGCCCAGGCCTGCTGGGCCGACAGCTGCGTACCGGCGCTGCCCGAGATGTTGCTGTAGTTGTAGGGATTGACGGGCCGTGCGTTCACCGCTGCCGTGCCCGTCCAGTGCCAGCCGCGCGGCGCGCCCGGGAACAGCTCGGGCGACAGGCCTTGCGGCCGTATATCGCGCGAGATCAGCCGGCGCATCTCGTTGACGCGCGGCAGGCGCCAGCGCACGCCGTCCTGCTTGGCCCGCTCGGCGGCCAGGGCCTGCGCCTGCTTGTGCGTGAACAGCTCCGGCAGGCCCGCGCAGGTCTTGCCATTCCAGTGCATGCCTTCCACGCAGCGCGGCCACAGCAGGCGGGCGCGGCGGTCGATCACGTCGCGGCCGTCTTCGGACACTTCCAGCATGGCAGTGGCGCCGGCCTTGGCGTCACCGCGGGCCTGCGGCGGCGCCGCATGGGCCGGGCCCTGCATGCACGCGCCCAGCAGCAGGGCGGCAAGCAGGGGCCTTGGCAATGCGTTGAGGGTCGGCAGGAAGAGGGGCGTGGTTGAGTGCATGGGGTGTCTATGCTGCTGTGTTGGCAATCTCGTATCCGAGCGTAACAGGGTTGCGGCCCCGCAAACTTGTGCCACGGCAAGCCGCCAGCGCCGCACGCGCCGGCCTGCCTGCCCAGGAAATGTGAGCACCGCCCTGCAGCCCGCAGCGCTTGCCGCCACAATGGCGCGTCTATGTCTGCGTCTATGCCTTCTCCCTCTTCTTCTCCCGCTTCCCCTGATTCCCACACGCTGCGCCTGGTGCTGATCCTGGGCCTGCTCTCGGCCATCGGCCCGTTTGCCATCGACATGTACCTGCCCGCGCTGCCCCAGATCGGCAGCAGCCTGGGCGCCCAGGTGGGCGCGGTGCAGGCCAGCCTGACGGCCTTCTTCCTCTCGCTGGGCGTGGGGCAGCTGCTGTACGGGCCGGTCTCGGACATGGTGGGGCGCAAGCCGCCGCTGTACTTCGGCCTGGCCGTGTTCGCGCTGGCCAGCGTGGGCTGCGCCATGGCCACCAGCATCGAGACGCTGGTGGTGCTGCGCTTCATCCAGGGCCTGGGCGCGGCCGCCGGCATGGCCGTGCCGCGCGCCGTGGTGCGCGACCTGCACACCGGCCATGCGGCGGCCCGCATGATGTCGCTGCTGATGCTGGTGTTCAGCGTCTCTCCCATCCTGGCGCCGCTGGCCGGCAGCGGCGTGATCGCCGTGAGCAGCTGGCGCGGCGTGTTCTGGGCCGTGGCCGTGGCGGCCGTGATCGGCCTGGCGGCCGTGTTCATGGGCCTGAAGGAAACGCGCGGGGCCGCCGCGCGGCTGGACAGCAGCGTGGCCGGCGCACTGCGCGCCTATGGCGTGCTGCTGCGCGACTGGCATTACCTGGGCCTGGTCTTCATCGGCGGCTGCGCCATGGCGGGCTTTTTCGTCTACCTGGCTGGCTCGCCCTTTGTGCTGATCAACTACTACGGGCTCAGCTCCACCCAGTACAGCCTGGCCTTCGGGCTCAACGCCATCGCCTTCATCGGCGCGGCGCAGTTCACGGGCTGGCTGGGCCAGCGTTTCGGCCTGGTGCGCGTGGTCAAGGTGGCGGCCACCGGCTCGGGCCTGGTGATGCTGTCGCTGCTGTCGTACTACCTGCTGGGCGGTGAGCGGCTGGCCGTGCTGGTCGGCCTGTACTTCGTGGCCAGCGCGCTGATGGGGCTGGTGATTCCGACGACCTCGGTGCTGGCGCTGGAGGAGCACGGCGCCATCGCCGGCACGGCCTCGGCGCTGCTGGGCACGCTGCAGATGCTGTCGGGCGCGGCGGCCATGCAGATCGTGGGCCTGTTCTCCACGGGCAAGCCCCTGCCCATGGTGGTGGGCATGGCCACGGGCGCGCTGATCGGCGTGGCGCTGGCCTGGATCACGCTGGGCGGCGCACGTGCCCACCGCGTGGGTGCAAAGGGCCATTCATGAGCGTGGCTCCCGCAGCAGAGGCTGGTGGGCCTGTACCCGACGGACTTGCGTCCGGCCCCCGCGGCCAGGCCATGCTGGTCATCATCCTGGGGCTGACGCTGTCGGTGCTGGACAGCACCCTGGTCAATCTGGCACTGCCAGCCATGGCGCGCGAGCTGCAGGCCAGCTCGGCCCATACGCTGTGGGTGGTCAATTCCTACCAGCTTGCCAGCCTGGTGCTGCTGCTGCCGCTGGCGGCCCTGGGCGAACGCCTGGGCTACCGCCGCGTGTATCTGATGGGCATGCTGGTGTTCTCCCTGGCCTCGCTGGCAGCCATGCTGGCCACATCGCTGCCCACGCTGGTGGCTGCGCGGGCGCTGCAGGGCCTGGGCGCTGCGGGCGTGATGAGCGTCAACGCCGCCCTGGTGCGGCTGATCTATCCGCGTGCCTTGCTGGGCCGGGGCATGGCCGTCAATTCGCTGGTGGTGGCCACGGCATCCATGGCCGGGCCCTCGGTGGCGGCGGCCATTTTGTCGGTGGCCAGCTGGCCCTGGCTGTTTGCGGCCAACCTGCCGCTGGGCCTGTTCACGCTGTGGCTGGGACGCCGGGCGCTGCCGGCCAATGCGGTGCCGGCACACGCGGGCGCGCGGCTGTCGCCGCTGGATGTGCTGCTCAACATCCTCATGTTCAGCCTGATCTTCCTGGGCGGCGAGCAGCTGGGCATGCGCGCCGGCGGTGCCCAGTCGTCCCTGCCTTCGGGTTGGTGGCTGCTGGGCGCGGGCCTGCTGGTGGGGCTGTGGTATGTGCGCCGCCAGTGGCGCCTGCCTGCGCCGCTGCTGCCGGTGGACCTGCTGCGCATTCCGGTGTTCGCGCTGTCCATGTGCGGATCGGTGAGCGCCTTTTGCGCGCAGATGCTGGCCTACCTGGCCCTGCCTTTCCTGCTGCTGGAGTCGCACGGCATGTCGCCCATCGAGGCCGGGCTGCTGATCACGGCCTGGCCGCTGGCCACGGTGATGACGGCGCCCATTGCGGGCCGGCTCATCGGCCGCTATGCGGACGGGCTGCTGGGCGGCATCGGCATGGCCATGTTCGCCTGCGGCCTGTGGGCGCTGGCGGCCATGCCCGATGCGCCCTCGACCCTGGACATGGTCTGGCGCATGCTGCTGGCGGGCAGCGGCTTTGCGCTGTACCAGTCGCCCAACAACCACACCATCGTGACCTCGGCGCCGCTGGCGCGCAGCGGCGCGGCCGGCGGCATGCTGAGCTCGGCGCGGCTCACGGGGCAGACGCTGGGGGCCGTGGTGCTGGCCACCATCTTCACCGTCTCGGGCGGGCATGGCGGCCATGCCGAAATCGTGGCCCTGGCCGTGGCGGGCTGCTTTGCGGCCATGGCGGGCGTGTTCAGCATGCTGCGCGTGCGCACGGCGCCCGCCGCCAGGCACTGAACAGACCGGCAAATGGCATTGAACTTGCATGTGTCGGCGCGCTCCGACACCTGCATCATCCTGGATGGTCTTGCCGCGAGACTGCGGTGGCATGCCATCCACTTTACAAACAAGAAATATGGGCACTGCACAATCGTGCGATGCCCCCAACGACTTCGCTGTTCCTATGAATTTTGACGTGCCTCTTTCGCCGAGTACGCGCCTTGCGGCGCCTTCCGATTCCCAGCCCGGCGCAGGGCACGCACAACCTTCTGCCTCGCTTGCACGCAGCAAGCGCCCCGGTGCTGCCGTGCTGTGCGCGCTGGCACTGGCCGCCAGCCTGGCCGCCTGCTCCAGGCAGGATGCAGCGCCCGCCGCCGCAGCCAAGGCTGCGCCCGAGGTGGGCGTGGTCACGCTGCAAAAGCAGAGCCAGCAGCTGGAGGCCACGCTGCCGGGCCGCACACGCGCCTCGCTGACCGCCGAGGTGCGGCCCCAGGTCTCGGGCATCGTGCAAAAGCGCCTGTTCACCGAAGGCGCCCTGGTGCGCCAGGGCCAGCAGCTCTACCAGATCGACGCGGCCTCGCTGCGCGCCACCGAGGCCAGCGCCCAGGCGGCCCTGGCCAAGGCCGAGGCCAGCGCCCGCACGCTGGAGGCCACGTCGCGGCGCAATGCCGAGCTGGTCAAGATCGATGCCATCAGCCAGCAGGCGTTTGAAGAAAGCCAGGTCGCCGCAGCCCAGTCGCGCTCGGACGTGGCCGTGGCCAAGGCCAATCTGGAGACCGCGCGCATCAACCTCAAGTACAGCCGCATCGAGGCGCCCATCAGCGGGCGCATCAGCCTGTCCACGGTGACGCCGGGCGCGCTGGTGACGGCCAACCAGACGGAGGCGCTGACCTCCATCGTGCAGCTGGACCCCATGTATGTGGACTTCACCCAGTCCACCAGCGAGCTGCTGCAGCTCAAGCGCGACTGGGATGCCGGGCGCTTCCAGAAGGTGGAGGGCGACAAGGTCGCCGTGCGTATCCGCCTGGACGATGGCACGGAATACGGCCACCAGGGCAAGCTGCAGTTTGCAGGCGTGATCGTCAATGCCACCACGGGCAGCGTCACGCTGCGCGCCGTGGTGCCCAACCCGCAGGGCCTGCTCATGCCCGGCATGTATGTGCAGGCGCTGCTGCCCACGGGCCTGGCGCCCGAGGCGCTGCTGGTGCCCCAGCAGTCGGTGACGCGCGACCTGACCGGCAAGGCCAGCGTGCTGGTGGCCAAGGCCGACGACGTGATCGAGCGCAGGCCCGTGAACATCGACCGCGCCGTGGGCAATATGTGGCTGCTGCAGGACGGCCTGTCGGCCGGCGAGCGCGTGGTGGTCGATGGCTTCCAGCGCATCAAGCCCGGCGACAAGGTGCGTGCCGTGGAGGTGGACCTGCGCGCCAAGGCCCAGGCCCGCAAGGGCAAGCCCGCTGATGGCCCGGCAGCGGCGGCCGCGCCTGGCGCTGCCGACAAGGCTTCCGCGGCCGCTGAACCTGCTCCTGCACCCGCAGCGGCTCCGGCCCCTGCGGCCCGGTAAGCCGCAGGAACCCGTCACATGGCTCAGTTCTTCATCAACCGGCCCATCTTCGCGTGGGTCATCGCCATCGTCATCATGCTGGGCGGCGCGCTGTCCATCTTCACGCTGCCGCTGGAGCAATACCCCGACATCGCGCCGCCGCGCGTGACCATCGGCGCGCAGTACACGGGCGCCTCGGCCGAGACGGTCGAGAACTCGGTGACCCAGATCATCGAGCAGCAGCTCAAGGGCATCGACAACATGCTCTACATGAGCTCCACGTCCGACGCCTCGGGCCGCGCGCGCACCACGCTGACCTTTGCGCCGGGCACCAACATCGACGTGGCCCAGGTGCAGGTGCAAAACAAGCTGCAGTCCGCCGTGAACCGCCTGCCCGACGCCGTCAAGAGCCGGGGCGTGTTCGTGAACAAGGGCGGCCAGGACTTCCTGGTCACCTACAGCTTCTTCTCCAAGGACCCGGCCATGACCGCGGTCGACATCGGCGACTACCTCACCAGCAACCTGGTCGACGTGATCGGCCGGCTGGACGGCGTGGGCGATGTCAACGTCTTCGGCACCAACTATGCGATGCGCATCTGGATGGACCCGGCCAAGATGGAGAAGTACGCGCTGATGCCGTCGGACCTGGTCAATGCGCTGAACTCGCAGAACGCCCAGGTCTCGGCCGGCCAGCTGGGCGCGCTGCCCGCCGTCGCGGACCAGCAGCTGAACGCCACCATCACGGCGCGCACCAAGCTCAAGACGGTGGAGCAGTTCGAGGACATCGTCCTGAAGTCGTCCGTGGACGGCTCGGTGGTGCTCATGAAGGACGTGGCCCGCGTGGAGCTGGGCGCCGACAACCTGACCATCAAGGCCAAGCTCAACGGCCTGCCGGGCGCGGGCATGGGCATCGTGCTGGCCGATGGTGCCAACGCCATGAACGTGGCCGACACCATCGCCGCCAAGCTGGCCGAGCTCAAGCCCTTCTTTCCCAACGAGATCGACTACTTCGTCAGCTCGGACTCCACGCCCTTCGTGCGCGCCTCCATCAAGGAAGTGGTCAGCGCGCTGGGGGAGGCCATGATCCTCGTGGTCATCGTGATGTTCATCTTCCTGCAGAACTTCCGCGCCACGATGATCCCCGCCATCGCCGTGCCCGTGGTGCTGCTGGGCACCTTCGGCGTGCTGTCGCTGGCCGGGTACTCGATCAATACGCTGACCATGTTCGCCATGGTGCTGGCCATCGGCCTGCTGGTGGACGATGCCATCGTCGTGGTGGAGAACGTCGAGCGCGTGATGCACGAGACGGGCATGTCGCCCAAGCAGGCCACGCGCCAGTCCATGCGCGAGATCACGCCAGCCCTGGTGGGCATCGGCGTGACGCTGTCGGCCGTGTTCGTGCCCATGGCCTTCTTCGGCGGCTCCACGGGCGTGATCTACCGGCAGTTCTCCATCACCATCGTCGCGGCCATGGCGCTGTCGGTGTTCGTGGCGCTGACGCTCACGCCGGCGCTGTGCGCCACGCTGCTCAAGCCGCCCGCAGCGGGCGGGGCAGGGCATGACCGCCCGATCCGCAGCGGCATCCTGGGGGTGAACGACCGGTTCTTCCGCTGGTTCAACCACCATTTCGACGCCACGGCCGCGCGCTACCAGGGCACGGTGGCGTACTCGCTGCGCCGCGCCAAGCGCATGATGCTGATCTTCCTGGCCGTCTGCGGCGTGGTCTGGCTGCTGATGGCGCGCCTGCCCACGTCCTTCCTGCCCGACGAGGACCAGGGCTTTGTCTTCGTCAACATCAACCTGCCCTCGGGCGCGGCCGACACGCGGCTGCAGGGCGTGCTCGACGAGGTGCGCGACTACTTTGCCAGGCAGCCCGACGTGCTGAGCTTCTACCAGGTCTCTGGCCTGAACGGCGACCAGGCCTCGGCACGCGCCTTCGTGCGGCTGAAGACCTGGGAGGAGCGCCCGCTGCCGGGCCAGTCGGCCTCCGAGATCGCGCACCGGGCGACCCGGGAGCTGGCCTCCATCCGCGATGCGCGCGTGCTGGTCATGCTGCCGCCGGCCGTGCGCGGCCTGGGCTCCAGCTCGGGCTTCAACTTCATGATCAAGGACATGAACGGCCTGGGCCACCAGGCGCTGCTGCAGGCCAAGGAAAAATTCCTGACCGAGGCCCGCAAGCGCCCCGAGCTCACCAATCTGCGCATGACCAACCTGGAGGACGCCAGCGAGCTGCGCCTGGACATCGACGACCGCAAGGCCGCCGCGCTCGGCCTGTCGTACACCGACATCAACAGCGTGCTGTCCAGCGCCATGGGCGGCACCTATGTCAACGACTTCCTGAACAACGAGCGCGTCAAGCGCGTCTACATCCAGGGCGATGCGCCGCACCGCATGCTGCCCCAGGACATCGCCAAATGGACGGTGCGCAACGGCAAGGGCGAGATGGTGCCGTTCAGCGCCTTCTCCAGCAGCTATTGGGCCTACGGTTCGCCCCAGCTCATGCGCTACAACGGCAACCCGGCCTACGAAATGGAAGGCCGCGCCGCGCCGGGCGTCAGCTCGGGCACGGCCATGCAGATCGTCGAGGACATCCTGCGCACGCTGCCGGCCGGCATAGGCTACGAGTGGACGGGGGCCTCGCTGCAGGAGCGCCAGTCGGGCGCGCAGGCGCCGCTGCTGTACGCCATCTCCATCCTCTTCGTGTTCCTGTGCCTGGCGGCGCTGTACGAGAGCTGGACCGTGCCGCTGTCCGTGATGCTGGCCGTGCCGCTGGGCGTGGTGGGCGCGCTGGCCGCCACCTATACGCGCGGGCTGACCAATGACGTGTACTTCCAGGTGGGCCTGCTGACCACGGTGGGCCTGGCATCCAAGAACGCCATCCTGATCGTGGAATTTGCCGTGCAGCTGCAGGAGCAGGGCAAGAGCATCTTCGACGCCGTGGTCTCGGCCGTGCGCCTGCGCCTGCGGCCCATTTTGATGACCTCGCTGGCCTTCGGCTTCGGCGTCATTCCGCTGGCCATCGGCACGGGTGCCGGCGCGGGCGGGCGCAATGCCATCGGCACGGCCGTGCTCGGCGGCATGCTGGCCTCCACGGTGCTGGGCATCTTCCTGGTGCCGGTGTTCTTCCTGCTGATCCGCAGCTGGTTCAAGAGCCACTCGCGCACGGATGAAGAAAGCCCGCAGCAGGCAACCGACTCACCCCATACCACCAAGGAGAGCGCAGCATGAGGCGCCGAATGCACCGTTCCACCCTCGCCGCTGCGGCCGCGCTGGCGGCCCTGCTGTCCGGCTGCAATCTTGCGCCGCAGCACCGCACGCCGGACATGCCCGTGCCCGACACGGTGGGCAGCACCGCAGCCAATCCGGCACAGGCCGACGAGGCCAGCCTGCAGGCGGCCGCCGCGCTGGACTGGGTGCAGTCCCGGCAGCTGCGCGAGGTCATTGCGCTGGCCCTGGCCAACAACCGCGACCTGCGCGTGGCCGTGGAGAACATCGAGCGCGCGCGTGCCCAGTACGGCATCACGCGCGCCGACCTGCTGCCCAGCGTCAACGCCCAGGCCCAGGCCAGCCGTGCGCGCACGGCCGCCGGCATGACCAGCGCCACGCAGGCGGCATCGGTCAGCACCCAGTACACGGCCCAGCTGGGCTTTGCCAGCTACGAGATCGACCTCTGGGGCCGCGTGCGCAACCTCAGCGAGGCCGCGCTGCAGCAGTTCCTGCAAAGCGAGCAGAACCGGCGCAATGTGCAGATCGGCCTGGTGGCCGACGTGGCCAACGCCTGGCTCACGCTGGCCGCCGACCAGGCCCGCCTGCAGCTGGCACGCGACACCCTGGCCAGCCGCGAGAAGGCCTACGAACTGACGCGGCGCATGCATGAGATAGGTTCGACCTCGGGCCTGGTGCTGGCCCAGAACCAGACCACGGTGGACACGGCGCGCGGCGACGTGGCCAGCTTCACCTCCCAGGTGGAGCGTGACCGCAACGCCCTGCAGTTGCTGGTGGGCGGTCCGCTGCCCGACAGCCTGCTGCCCGGCGCCGCCACGCTGCGCGCCGGCGCCCAGCCTGCGGCGGCGCTGCAGCCCGTGCCTGCACCGCTGCCCTCCAGCGTGCTGCTGGTGCGCCCCGATATCCAGGCCGCCGAGAACAACCTGCGCGCCATGGAGGCCAACATCGGCGCCGCCCGCGCAGCCATGTTCCCCACCATCAGCCTCACGGCCAGCGTGGGATCGGGCAGCCGCGAGCTCGATGGCCTCTTTGGCGGCAGCAGCAGCACCTGGAGCTTCATCCCCCTGGTGCGCCTGCCCATCTTCGACGGTGGCCGCAACCGTGCGGGCGTGCAGGTGGCCGAGGCCAACCAGCGCATCGCCATCGCCCAGTACGAGAAGGCCGTGCAGACGGCCTTCCGCGAGACCGCCGACGTGCTGGCCGACCGCGCGCAGTGGGACGAGCGCCTGGCCGCCCAGACCAGCATGGTCGCGGCCACGCAGAAGGCCTTCGACCTGTCGGAGGCACGCTTCAAGGCCGGCGTGGACAACTACCTCACCGTGCTGGATGCGCAGCGCAGCCTCTACACGGCCCAGCAGACCCTGATCGGCCTGCGCCTGTCCGAGCAGCTCAACCGCGTCACGCTGTGGAAGGTGCTGGGCGGCGAGCAGGTGCAGGCGCCGTCCGCCTCTGAGCCGGCGAATTCCTGAGCGCGGGCGGTGTATTCTGCGGGCCCGCAGAACTTGCCGCCCGACCACGATGAGCCCCTTTGCCAACACCCCCGAGCCGCCTTACTACGCCGTCATCTTCTCGTCGCGCAGAACGCCGGACGACGATGATGGCTACGGCCTCATGGCCCAGCGCATGGTGGACCTGGCCGCGCAGCAGCAGGGTTTCCTGGGTGCGGAAAGCACGCGCGGCGAGGACGGTTTCGGCATCACCGTGTCCTACTGGTCCACGGCCGAATCCATCGCGCGCTGGAAGCAGGATGCCGAGCACCTGGTCGCCCAGCAACTGGGCAAGGACGCCTGGTACGAGCACTATGAATTGCGCGTGGCCCGCGTGGAGCGCGCCTACGGCAAGCGCTGAACCCGGGCCGCCTCCGCCTGGACCACGGCCTCGGCCAGCAGCGCGATGGAGCGCGGCGCGCAGCCCTCTGCATCGTTGCTCACCGTCACGAAGGCGGGCAGCCCGCGGCTGGTGATGCCATCGATGGTCTTGGCGAGGATGGCGCGCGTGTGCGCATCGGGCGTGCGGATCTCGTCGAAGGGGTCGTGCTTCTTTTGCGCATCGGGATAGCCGTAGGCACCGAACTCGCGGTTCAGGTTCCAGCGGCAGACCAGCGGGGTGGGCCACAGCCCGCGCAGAAAAACCAGTTGCTCCTCGATGGGGGGCATCTTGCCGTGCAGTCCCAGGCAGAAGGTGGCGCCACTGGCGTGCAGGGTGTCGGCCAACTGCGGCGTCAGCAGCTCCGGGTCGCGCACCTCCACCGCCACGATGATCTGCGCGCCCAGCGGATGGGCGGCCAGCGCCGCGCGCACCGCCTCCAGCATGGCCTGAAGCCGCGCCAGCAGTTCGGTGGGGCGGCTGAGCAGGCCCCAGGTCATCGGGCTGAGCTGGAACACCAGCACGCCCAGCCGCTCGCCCAGCCCTTCGAGCGTGGGCTCGACGAAGCTGGTGACGGCCAGATCGGGTTGAAGGAACACCGGGTTCAGCGACATGCCCTTGCCGTCCTCGTCACGCACCTGCGCGTCGGTAACCACGGATGGGCACTTGACCACGAAGCGGAAATCGGCCGGCACCTGGCCCGCGAAGGCCAGGTACTGGCTGGCCGTCAACGGCCTCCAGAAGCTGCGGTCCACGCAGACCGTTCGCATCAACGGATGCCGGCCATAGGCCTCCAGTCCCTTCTTGGCCAGCACGCTTTTGTCATAGGCGCCATCCCAGATCAAACCTTCCCAGCCCGGGTAGGACCAGGTGGAGACTCCCATGCGCAGGCCCTGCGCAAGCTGGTCCGCCAGCGCCTGCCATAGCAGGGCCTGGGGCGCCAGCTGCACGGCGCCGGCGGCCTTGCGCGGTGCCGGTGTGCGGCCGGCAGGCGCAGGCGGCGGGGTAGGGGCCGATGGTGGGGGAGAACCGAACAGATCGTCTTGCATTCGAAGCTGGTGATTGTGGCAGAGGGTGCCTGCCTGCCGCAGGGCCCCGGCAAAAGCAGGCAGTGGATTGATTTTGCAAGCCCTTGAATTCATTGGCCTGCAAGAAATGCTTGCATTTGCGGGTCGGCCGTGAGCGGCCCGGCCCGAATCGCGTGTGGCACACTTGGCCGCTTTTCCGGATTCCACGCCACGGGGCGCCTCTCGAATGCAAAAAATCATTGCCCAAATCGCCGCAGAACTGAATGTCAAGCCGCAGCAGGTGGGTGCCGCGGTCGAATTGCTTGATGGCGGAGCCACGGTTCCGTTCGTCGCGCGCTACCGCAAGGAAGTCACGGGCGGACTGGACGACGCTCAGCTGCGCCAGCTCGACGAACGCCTGGGCTACCTGCGCGAGCTGGAGGACCGCCGGGGCGCGGTGCTCAAGGCCATCGACGAGCAGGGCAAGCTGACCGACGCGCTGCGCCTGGCCATTGCCAATGCGCCCACCAAGCAGGAGCTGGAGGACATCTACCTGCCCTTCAAGCAAAAGCGCCGCACCAAGGGACAGATCGCCAAGGAATTCGGCATCGAGCCGCTGGCCGACAAGCTATTTGCCGACCCCACGCTGGACCCGCACAAGGAGGCCGAGGCCTTCTGCAAGCCGGCCACCACCCTGGACGACGGCAAGCCGGGCCCTGATTTCTCGACCACGTTGGCCGTGCTCGATGGTGTGCGCGACATCCTGTCCGAGCGCTGGGCCGAAGACCCGGCCCTGGTGCAGAAGCTGCGCGAATGGCTGTGGGAAGACGGCCTGCTGCGCTCCAAGAAGGTCGAATCCAAGAACGAGAACGACCCCGAGGTCGCCAAGTTCCGCGACTATTTCGAATACGACGAGCCCATCGGCCGCGTGCCTTCGCACCGCGCGCTGGCGGTGTTCCGCGGCCGCGCGCTGGAAATCCTCGAGGCCAAGCTGGTCCAGCCCGTGGAGCCCGAGCCCGGCCAGCCCAGCCTGGCCGAAGGCAAGATCGCCCTGCACCTGGGCTGGAGCCACGCCAAGCGCGCCAGCGACGACCTGATCCGCAAGTGCGTGGCCTGGACCTGGCGCGTCAAGCTCAGCCTGTCCACCGAGCGCGACCTGTTCTCGCGCCTGCGCGAAGACGCCGAGAAGGTGGCCATCAAGGTCTTTGGCGACAACCTGCGCGACCTGCTGCTGGCCGCCCCTGCGGGGCAGCGCGCCGTCATCGGCCTGGACCCGGGCATCCGCACGGGCGTCAAGGTGGCCGTGGTGGACAGCACGGGCAAGCTGGTGGACACCACCACCATCTACCCGCACGAGCCGCGCCGCGACTGGGACGGCTCCCTGGCCGTGCTGGCCCGCCTGGTCGAAAAGCACCAGATCAACCTGATCGCCATCGGCAACGGCACGGCCAGCCGCGAGACCGACAAGCTGGCCGCCGACCTGATCAAGATCGCCAGCAAGGCCGACCGCCAGATCGAGAAGGTCGTGGTCAGCGAGGCTGGCGCTTCTGTGTATTCCGCCAGCGAGTTCGCCTCGCAGGAAATGCCCGACGTGGACGTGAGCCTGCGCGGGGCCGCCAGCATTGCGCGCCGCCTGCAGGACCCGCTGGCCGAGCTGGTCAAGATCGACCCCAAGAGCATTGGCGTGGGCCAGTACCAGCACGACGTGAACCAGAGCGAGCTGGCGCGCCAGCTCGACGCCGTGGTCGAGGACTGCGTGAACTCCGTGGGCGTGGACCTGAACACGGCCTCGGCGCCGCTGCTGTCGCGCGTCTCGGGCCTGTCGGGCAGCGTGGCCAAGTCGGTGGTGCGCTGGCGCGATGCCAACGGCTCCTTCAGGAGCCGCAAGCAGCTGATGGACGTGGCCGGCCTGGGCGCCAAGACCTTCGAGCAGGCGGCGGGCTTTCTGCGCATCCGCGGCGGCGACAATCCGCTGGACATGACGGGCGTGCACCCGGAAACCTACCCGGTGGTCGAACGCATCATTGCCACCACGGGCAAGAGCGTGGACCAGCTCATGGGCCGCTCCGAAGTGCTCAAGGGCCTGAAGGCCGAGCAGTTCGTGAGCGAGCAGTTCGGTGCCATCACCGTCAAGGACATCCTGGGCGAGCTGGAAAAGCCCGGCCGCGATCCGCGTCCGGACTTCGTCGTGGCCCGTTTCAATGACGGGGTGGAGGACATCAAGGACCTCAAGGAAGGCATGACGCTGGAGGGCACGGTCAGCAACGTGGCCCAGTTCGGCGCCTTCGTGGACCTGGGCGTGCACCAGGACGGCCTGGTCCACGTCAGCCAGATGAGCCACAAGTTCGTCGAGGACGCGCGCGAGGTGGTCAAGACCGGCCAGATCGTCAAGGTCAAGGTGCTGGAGGTCGATGTGGTGCGCAAGCGCATCAGCCTGACCATGAAGCTGGATGCGGCACCGGCGCGGCGCGACGGCCCCCGTGACAACCGCTTCGAGAGCGCAGGCCGCGGCAGCCAGGGCGGGCCGCGCCGTGCGCCCGAGCCGGTGCAGCAATCGGCCATGGCCTCGGCCTTCGCCAAGCTGCAGACCCGCAAGTAGTCCCGCGCACGGCAAGGCAGGAAACGCGATGGCTGCGCATGCACTGGACCTGCAGACGCTGTTGGCACAGGCCCTGGCCCTGCCGGCGCAGCCGCGCATCGTGGCCTTGCTGCTGCGCGAGCTGGTGCCCGAGCAGCCCAGCCTGCGCCGGCTGAGCCAGCTCTTCGCAGCCGATCCTGCGCTGGCCGCCGGGCTGCTGGCCCAGGCCAACGGCCCGGTGTTCGGCATGGCGGGACGTGTCACCGGCATTCCCGAGGCGCTGGCCCTGCTGGCGCCCGCGCAGCTGCGCCAGATCGTGCGGGGCATACCGCTGGGCGTGGGCGCCCATGCCGTGCCGGGCATGGCCATGCCGGCCTTCTGGCGCTACAGCGTGGAAGCCGCCCGCGTGGCGCGAGCGCTGGCCGGCACCGTGCAGGCCAGCCCCACGGCGGCCTATGCCGCAGGGCTGATGCACGGCCTGGGGGAGCTGGCCATGCACATGATCGACCCCGGCCGCGCCGCCACCATCACCGAACTGGTCGGCCCGCTGGACCCGCGTCGCGCCGAGCTGGAAATGCGGCTGTGCGGCTACACATACAGCCATGTCAGTGCGGGCCTGGCCCGCCGCTGGAACCTTCCGCCGCTGCTGGCCGATGCGCTGCAGCACCTGTACGCGCCGCTGGCCCAGCCGGGCTTCGATCCGCTGGCCTGCGTGCTGCACATCGCTGCCTGGCGCGCCCGCTCGCGCGAGGCGCAGTGGGACGAGCGTGCCCTGGCCGTGAGCTTTCCCGGCGAAGTGGGCGTGGCCCTGGGCCTGGACATCGACATGGTCCTGCGCCAGGACCCGGTGGACTGGATGGCCGACACCGGCCTGGACGTGGTGCTGTAGCGCCTCGCTCCTGCCTCAGTGCCTGTGCCAGGGCGCCGGCACCATGTCGAACAGCGGCGTGGGATCGCGCCGGTAGGGCGCGGGGCTGACGGGCGCCATGGGCTGCATGGTCATGGGGTCTATGCGCGCCAGCTGCTGCATCCATCCGATGTCCACGCCGCCGCCCGGTGCGGGGCGCGAGTAGATCAGCTCCAGCATGCGACGCGATGCCACATGGCCGTGGGATGCGGCCTGCTGGTACAGGCGCAGCGCCTCGGTGTAGTTGGCCGGCACGCCGTCGCCGCGGTGGTAGCGCTGCGCCTGCTCCCATTGCTGCTGGGCCGTGACGGGCTGGCGCACCTGGATGTCCTGCTCGCTGGGCGCTCCACTCAGCTGCGGCGTGCGCTGCATGGCCTGCGGCCCCTGCGCTGCAGGCGTGGAGCTGCCCTGCGCCGACACCAGCTGGCCTGCGGGCCGCAGGCGCTCGCCCAGCATCTGTGCATTGGTCGCGGCGCTGGATGAGCGCGCCGCTGCCGCGCGGAACTGGCGCAGCGCTGCCTCGGGCTCGTCCTGTGCGAGCAGGGCCAGGCCCCATTCCAATTGGGCGCCGGGGCTGCCGGAGCGCGCTGCGCGCTGCAGCAGTTCCTGGTCGGGCGTGCCAGCCACGGCCAAGGCCTCGCCCACGGGTTCGGCCGTGGACAGCGGTGCCAGGCGCCGCGCCAGCAGCCATTCCAGGTACTGGGCGCGGGCCAGATCGGTCTTGGCCAGCTGGGCGATCCAGGGCCTTGCGGCCGGTGGGTCGGGCGGCTGGCCGCAGCCGTCCATGGCGCACCAGGCCAGTCCCGCACTGGCCAGCGGATGGCCGGCGCGCTGCGCGCGCTCGAACCATTGCCTGGCCTGCGGCCCGTCCTGCGCCATGGCAATGCCATGCAGTGCCAGCAGGCCCATCACCCATTGCGCCTCGCGCTGCGTGGCCAGGCTCACGCCCTTGCCTTCGGCGCGGCTGCGTAGCTGGGACAGGGCCCGTTGCTGGGCGGTGTCCGAGGTCGAGGTGATGTTGCTGGTGCCCGGCTGGGAACCGTACACGCTGGCCGTCGCCACCCGAATGGGCATGACCGGCGTGAAGCGGGCCGCCGCCTGCACATGCGGCAGTACGGCGGGAGCCAGACCTGGCAGCACCACCAGCAGTCCGGGCAGCACAAGCCTTGCGGTCAGGCGCAGCCCGATGCGCCGCCGTGGCGGGGATTCATGAGCGCTGGAGGGCATGGCAATTGCCTCTGTTTGGCTTGTGACGTGCACCGCTCATCAGCGCTTGGCCTGGGCCGGAACCACCTGCCAGAAGCGGGCCGAGCCGGTGTACTGGTCGGCGCCCAGAGAGTTGGCCATGTACTGATTGACATCCTCCAGGGAGCGCATGCCCGGGATGGCGATGAAGGCCTTGCCCTGGAGCAGCGTGGGTAGCTTGTCGGTCATGTTCTGCTCGGTGGCGAAGCAGGCCACGCCTTCCTTGCCGGGAGGCCCGGCGTTGATGACGTAGCCGGGGTTGGGACTCATCCAGTCTGGCAGGCGAACGGATTGGGCGGCGGTGATCCAGCCCGAGCGGTTCACATCGTTGGGCACCAGCCGGGTGACCTCTCCATCGGCACCGGCCATGAAGCACGACAGGTAGGAGGCGCGCGACACGGTGGTGGACAGGAACAGCTGCTCACCCGTCTCGAAAGAGGTGCGCGTGGGCGTGATGTTCTCCACCCACAGGTCCAGCTTGCGGTCGGGCGCGGGGGCGCCGTAGCGGTAGTCACCCGTGGCCACGGCCACGTTCTCGGAGGCGGTGGTGACCGGTGCCGCACTCTTGGTGTTCCAGCCGATGCGCGTCATGTGTCCATCGGCGCTGACGGCCACGAAGTCTCGCAGTGCGCGCTCGTAGGTGCTGAAGTCCACCACGCCATTGACCACCATGCCGCTGTCGGCCTGGAAGCGCCCTATGGCCTCGCGCCACTGCGGGTTGCCTGCGGTGAAGGCCGGTGCGTCGGGCGGCAGATAGCCCTTGCTGATCAGCGACTGGCGCACCAGCTCCTGGTGGATGCCGGCTTCGCCTTCCTCATACCAGTCGCGCAGCTGACGCTGGAAGTCGGGATGGGTCTGGTCCAGCGTCAGGCACTGCCAGTAGGGCAGGCGTGACCATTTGCCCAGCAGCTCGATCATGCCCAGCTCGACCAGGGTGCGCACGGCCGGGCCCGAGCCCTGGGCATAGTCGCGGCCCACGCTGAACTGCACGCCGTAGTTGCCGATACGGCCCGACAGGTCAAGGCCCTGGCTGCCGTTGCCGATGACGACTTCGTTGGCCGAATCCAGGCCCGGAATGATGGTGCGCGTGCGGAAGTCGCCCAGGTGCAGCTCCATGCCCAGCACGGCGCCGCTGCGGTTGGCGCTGTAGCCGGTTTCCAGGCGCGAGGCGCTGGTGCCTATGTCCACGTTGTTGCGCAGCACGTTCTGGTCCATGAAGGACACGGCGCCCGACACATACAGGGCCGGGCGCTGCAGCTGGATCTGGTTGTTGTTGAGCAAGATGGTGGTGAGGTTCTGCACCGTGTCCTGGCGGGCGATGTCCACCTCATAGTCCACGTAGCGGAAGGCGCTGCTGACGCGCGACATCTGGGACAGGGCGGTGACCACCATCTCCTTGGCGGCCACGGCCACGCGGCCCGAATAGTCGGGCAACTGCTTGCTGGTGATCAGCACCGTGGGCATGTGGCTGTTGCGGAACATCCTGTCCATGCACATCAGCGAATCGGAGAAGCTCGATATGGAGCGCACCGGCCGCACCACCGGGCGGTCGGCCGCATAGACTTTTTCCAGGTATTTGGAATCCTTGCGCGCATCCAGCGGCGCGCAACCCGACAGCAGCACGATGGATGCCGATACCGCGCAGGCCACCACCCGCATACAGCCCTGTCTGCCAGCCCATCGCTGGCGGAAAGTCCCTCGGTTGTCCGCATGTCCGCCGAATGCCGGCTGCAGCGCGGCATCGGGGCGGGGAAGTCCTGGCGTTGGAAGGCGTTTGCGCATGATGGACCTCTGCTGGAAAACGGCGAGCCAGGGCACTGGCGCCCAGGGGCACCGGCACCGGAAATGGGTTTTGGAAATGAAAGGCGGCCGGTTCGCGGGCCGCCTGGCCGCACTAGCGGCAGACGTTGATCAGGTCGCCCTTGAGGACCACGATCTGGTCCTTGGTCTGTGGCCCGTAGCGGTTGAACGCGCTGGCGTTGGTGTTGCTGGCCAGGTCCTGGGTGCAGGTGCGCTGCATGCCCGTGCTGCTCGTCGTAGTCGTGGTCACCACGTTCGCCTCGGTGGAGATGCCGGGAGCATTGGTCATGGACATGGCTTCGTAGCGCGCGATCTTGGCCTTGACGTTGATGGGGATGTCAGTGACGGTGTCCAGCCCCGACGATGTCTGCTGCTTGGCCGTGGGCAGTCTCAGATAGTCGACAGGCTTGCTGAGCACCACTGGATCTTCGCCGGGGGCTGCTGCATGAAGGGGGGGCGCTCCGAGTGCGAGCCAGGCCAGTAGGGCAGCCGAACAGAGATGGGCGGCGGTGTGCATGGTGGGCTCTCCTGGTGCGGTGAGCTGGCTATTCGCCGGGAAGGTGCTGCCGGAAGGCCTGGGGCCGTCCGGCAGTGTCCTTCGTCCGGCAGTCAGGCTCAGTGGTTGTTGTAGCAGGTCACGCAGCCGTTGTTGCTGGAGATGTTCTGTACTGCCATGGAACCGTTACCGGCATAGTTGACGATGCCCGAGTTCTTGGCAGCCACCACCTGGATCGAAGTGTTCTTGACTTCCACTTCGCCATAGTTGGAGGCCAGGTTGTTGACGGCCACTGCTGCGTAGCCATCGGCCTTGTTCAAGATGCCGCTGCCGGTGGCAGCGACGACCTGCAGAGAGCTGCCACTGCGGTCGATGGTGACGTTGCCTGCATTGCTGGCCAGGTTCTGGGAGGCCTTGCCACCGCCCGTTGCTACGTTGAGCACGCCGCTCCTGTTCAGCAGGGTGACCTGAACGCTGGGGCCGTTGATTTCGATCTGGGAACTGCTGCTGCCGCCGCCGCCGCCGCCACCACCGCCACCGCCACCGCCACCGCCCATGGGGCCAGCCATGGCTGCTGTTGCGATCAGGCTCAGGGAAAGAATTGCAAGCGATTTCATGATGGCTCCTTGATAAGGAATCGGACTACCAGGAAAAGGTGTGTAAGCACCCGTTTTTCAGACACTTTGCGGAGGTTTCCGGCCTTGTCTCCCTGGACCCCAGCTCGTTGTCTGGACTCCAATGTGCTTGGGGTGCCCCTGCCGTTCCATCTCTTGTACGGGGTAGCCGTGAGCGCTGATCCACGTGGCGGGTACTTACCCGTGCAAACCTTTGGCTGGCGGGCTGCATCGCGTTAAAGCAGCGGCATTGGGAGGTGAATGGAGTTGGGTAGTTTCAAGGTGTAACGACAGAAAATTTGCAGTTGCAGCTTCGCTTCAGGCCGTTGATCCGGCGGGCATGGGGCCATCCAGACAACCCGGTGTATCGAATTGCATACGCTCGGTGCAGGCGCAGGAGGAAGGCGTTGAACCGGGGGCTGTCATGAGGCTGGATCAAGGGGAGGATGGCGGGCATCGGGAAGGGCATGGCCTGCCAGGCCCGACAGGCCTGCCGGTCAGGTGATCAAGAAAGTACGGACCCGGCTTCTCACACAAATGTGTTAATTTGCAAGCTACGCAATCTTTCACAAACTTCGTCAAAGATTGTGGATATCGGTGGCGATTTCTCTTAATGTGAAAGGCGCGTATGTGATCGGTTGCGTCATATACATGACGTGACATTTGAGGAGAACAGCATGAATCCATCCGACGTTCCCGCCGATGCCCGTCCCCTGATCGCCGATTCCTCGCGCGCCCAGGCCATGCTGGGCACGGGCCTGAGTTCCGCCATGTGGCCAGACTATCTGGCCGGCCAGCCCGACAAGCCCGTGCGCGTGCTGCTGGTCGATGACGATGCCCACATCCGCATGGTCATTGCCCAGGAAATCATGAACGACCCGCGCACCCTGGTCGTGGCCCAGGCCGGAAGTGTCCGAGAGGGTCGAAAGGCCATTCGCCAGCACGAGTTCGACGTGATGCTGGTCGACCTGAACCTGGGCGATGGCGAGGGCTTCGAACTGCTGGACATGATGAAGACCGTGCGGCCCACGGCCGAGGCCGTCATCATCTCCGTGATGGAAAACGACGAGCAGGTGCTGCGCGCCTTCGAGCTGGGTGCCACGGGCTACCTCGTCAAGAACTCCTGGTTCGGCAACTACCCGCAGGCCGTGCTGCAGGTGGCCAATGGCGGCGCATCCGTCACTCCCAGCCTGGCGCGCAGGTTGCTGCAGCGCTTCGACAAGACCCAGGGCGCCGAGCCCAAGCGCCGCTCGCCCGACGAGGCGGACCGCCTGTCCACCCGCGAGCGCGAGGTGCTGCGCATGGTCGCCAGCGGCTACACCAGCGCCGAGATCGGCTCGCGCCTGATGATCAGCGCCATGACGGTCAACACGCACATCAAGAACATCTACCGCAAGCTGCAGGTGCGCACACGCGCCCAGGCGGTGCGCTTTGCATCGCTGCGCGGCTTGTTCTGATTGGCTGGCGCCGCAGGGGCCCGTGCGGCCCGCCCCACCGCCGCTTCCCACCGCATGGCCATGAAGGACTCCCTTCGCGCATTGGCAGTCTGCCTGGCACTGGGCCTGCTGCAGATGCTGGCGCTTTGCGCCTGGCTTTGGCAGCAGGGCGACCAGGCTCCGCTGTGGCTTCGCCTGTGCAGCCTGGCCCTGCTGGTCTTGACGGCCTTGCTGTGTGCGATGGGTGCCTCGCGCCTGCGCAGGCTGCTGCTGTGGCGGCGCAGGCGCAGCCCCCGGCCTTCGCGCGAGGTGCAGGCCGAGCGCCGGCGCATTGCCGCCGATCTGCACGACGGCGTGGGCGGCCTTCTGGTGAATGCCATGGCCTTGCTGGAGCCGAGCGAAACCCGGCAGCGCCAGGCGCAGGAGTTGCTGGAGCAGGCCTTGCTGGACCTGCGCCTGCTGGTGGACGCCATGGACGCCGTGGAGGACGCCTTGCCCGTGCGCCTGGCGCGCCTGCGCCACCGGCTGCAGCCCGTGCTGGACCGCCGTGGCATGCAGATCCGCTGGAGCGTGGCCGATCCGCAGTCCGAGCCGGGCCTGCCCGATCTGCCCGATCTTCCTCGAGGCCAGTCGTCCCAGCACCTGCTTGCCATCACCCAGGAGGCCGTGAGCAATGTGCTGCAGCACGCACAGGCCAGCACGCTGTGGCTGGTGCTGCAGCCCCTGGAGCCGGGTATTGCGCGGGCGAACGGCGCCCATCCCGGCGCGCGCCGCGAGCTGCGCTGGGAGTTGCGCGTGGAAGACGACGGCCGCGGCCTGCCGCCCCGTACACCCGATGAGGCGCAGGGCATGGGCCTGGCAGGCATGCACCGCCGTGCCCATGCCATAGGGGCTACGCTGGACCTGGCGCCGCGTGCTGGCGGCGGCACGGTGGTGCGTGTGCGCTGGTGAGCTGGCGCGCTGTGGCAGCGGCGGCGGCGGAGTTCCAGCGATTGCGGTGCCCGCTGACAGGGCCGGCCCGCAGCGCGCTGTGCAATCCCACGATGGGCGCAAGTGCGGCAGCATCCACGCATGTATCCAAGCCCTGATGCCTGTCCCCCCATGAATCCACATCCCGACCTCACACCAGCGCCTTCCAGAAAACCAGGCGCTGAGAACGCCGCAGCCGATGCGGCCGGCAACGCGGCCGCTGCCGACGCGGCTTTCGCACGCAGCGTGCGTTCGGCCCTGCCGGGCCTGGCACAGCTGGCCGACATGGTGCCTGCGCTGCGCCTGCTCACCGGCCTGCTGGTGGCCAGCATCATCATCGCGGGCCTGTATTTCGGGCAGGGACTGCTGATTCCGCTGGCCCTGGCGCTGCTGTTCGGCTTTTTGCTCGATCCTGCGGTCTCCCGGCTCAGGCGCTGGGGCCTGCCGCGCATGGCGGCGACGCTGCTGGTGGTGGTCATGGCGCTGGCAACGCTGGCCGGAATGGGTACCTATCTGGGCAGCCAGGTGCAGCAGCTCAGCGCCGACCTGCCCACCTACCAGAGCACCATCCGCGACAAGCTGCGCAGCCTGCGCAGGAATGCCAACATGCCCAGCGCCTGGGACGGCGCCCTGCGCACCTATGACACGGTGGAGCGTGAGATCTCCCGCGGCGCCACCACGCCCCGCGTGCAGAAGGTGGAGATCCAGTCGCCCGAGCAAAAGCCCACGGCGCGCATGCTGCAGTGGCTGGGCCGAGTGGCCGAGCCCGTGACCACGGCCGGCATCGTGCTGCTGTTCGTGATCCTCATCCTGCTGGACCGCGATGACCTGCGCGACCGGCTGCTGCGCCTGATGGGCGGCAACCTGCATGTGGCCACCGACGCGCTGGACGAGGCCTCGCAGCGCATAGGCAAGTACCTGCGCATGCAGTTCGTGGTCAACATCACCTATGGACTGCCCATGGCGGCGGGGCTGTGGTTCATCGGCGTGCCGGGCGCCATTCTCTGGGGGGTGCTGGCGGCCATCATGCGGTTCGTTCCCTATGTGGGCGCCATGATCTCTGCCGCCTTCCCGCTGGCGCTGGCCTTTGCGGTGGATCCGGGCTGGCAGATGCTGCTGATGACGCTGGGGCTGATCATGGCGCTGGAGCTGATCAGCAACAACCTCATCGAGCCCTGGCTGTATGGCAGCAGCACGGGCCTGTCCACGCTGTCCATCATTGCGGCCGCGACCTTCTGGACGGCGCTGTGGGGGCCGATAGGGCTGATCCTGTCCACGCCGCTCACGGTCTGCCTGCTGGTGCTGGGCCGCTACATACCGGCGCTGCAGTTCATGGAGGTGCTGCTGGGCAGCTCCCCCGTGCTGGGTCCGGCCCAGCGGCTGTACCAGCGCCTGCTGGCCGACGATGTGGAAGATGCGGTCACGCTGGCGCATGAACTGGTGGACGCAAGGCTGCCGGCGCGGGCCTCGGCGGACGAACGCTCGGCCGCAGTGGCCGGCTTCTATGACGAGGTGGCGATCCCCGCGCTGCGCCTGGCCACCCAGCAGCACCTGGAGTCGGCCACGGCCGAGCACCGGCTGCGCCTGTCCAGCGGCATGGATGCCTTGGTCGAGGAGCTGCGGGAAAGCCATCCCGCGCCCGCAGCCCTGTCCTCGCGGGCCCTGCGCATCCATTGCGTGGGCGCGCGCTGGGAGGTCGATGCCCTGGCAGCGGCCATGGTGGCGCACAGCGAGGCGCTGCGCGGCCACGTGGTCAGCTGCTCGGACTGGGCGCTGGCGGCCGATCCGCAATGGCGCCAGCTGGGGCAGGGCGAGGGCGGCGGCCTGCCGCAGGGCCATGCAGGCGCACAGGCCCTTGGCGAGGCGCAATTGCTGGTGCTCTCGGTCTTCAGCGCCCAGCCCCAGACCGTGGCGCGCCAGATCATGCGGCGGGTGCGCCGCCACTGGCCGCATCTGCGCGTGGTGCTGGCGCTGTGGAATGCGCCGGCCGTGGTGTCCGACCCCGAGTTCGCGCGCCGCTGCGGCGCCGCCGCCTGCGTGTCCAGCCTGCGCGAGCTGCAGTTGTGGGTGGACGCCTTGCGCCTGCCCGACGCGGCAGGCCAGGGCCTGGCCGCGCCCATTCCCGATGACGATGAGCAGCGCGTGCGCCAGCTGCGCGACAGCGGCGTGCTCGGGCCCGGCCTGCCGCCGCTGTACCACGAGGCAGCCCAGCAGGCCGCCAATGCCTTCGACGTGAAATGGGCCCAGGTCTCATGGGTCGATGCCGACCGCGTGCACACGCCCGGCAGCCTGCTGGTGGCGGACCAGGGCGACCCCGCATCGGCCGGGATGCCGCGCGGTCAGTCCATCTGCTCGTATGTGGTGCACGGCGGCGAGCCCCTGGTGGTGCACGACGCAGCGCGCGACCCCCGGTTTGCCGGCAACCCCGCACTGCAGGCCATGCGGCTGCGCTTTTACGCAGGCGTGCCGCTCAGGAACCGCCACGGCGCGGTGCTGGGCAGCTTCTGCATCATGGACGACGCACCGCGCGAGGTCTCGCCGGCAGATCTGGAGCTGCTGGCCGTCATGGCCGAGCAGCTGATGCAGACCGTGGAAGTGCGCCGCATGATGGAAAGCGGCGCAGTGCCGGCGCCGGCTCCCGCTCCCGCGTCTGTACCGGCGCCGCCACCGGCCCAGTCACCGGAGCAGTCACCGCCCGGCCACTGAGCCCGCTCACAGCGGCTACGGCGGCTCACAGCGAGGTGGCCAGCATCTGCTCGTAGTCGTCGGCGCTGGCCAGGCGCGGGTTGGTGCCGTGGCAATGGTCCTTGAGCGCCCCGCCGATCACGGCCGCGAACTGGGCGCGCTCCACGCCCATGGCGGCCAGGCCCGTGGGCAGGCCCAGGCGGGCGTTCATGTCGCGTATGGCTTCGGGAATGTCGCTGCCCGAGGCCAGACCCATGGCGTGGGCCATTCGCTGCAGGCGCTGTTCGGCGCGCACGCTCTCGGCCTCGGCATTGAAGCGCACCACGGCGGGCAGGAACATGGCGTTGAGCGTGCCGTGGTGCAGGCGCGGGTTCACGCCGCCCAGGCTGTGGCTGAGGCTGTGCACGCAGCCCAGGCCCTTCTGGAAGGCCATGGCGCCCTGCATGCTGGCGCTCATCAGCTGGCGGCGTGCCTCGGCGTCCTGGCCATTGCGGGTGGCGCGTTCTATGTGCGCCCAGCCGCGCGTGAGGCCGTCCAGCGCAATGCCGTCGGCAGGCGGATTGAAGGCGGCTGCCATGAAGGTTTCCATGCAGTGGGCGATGGCGTCCATGCCCGTGGCGGCCGTCAGCATGGCGGGCAGGCCGTAGGTCAGTTCCGGATCGCAGATGGCGGCGCGCGGCACCAGGTGCCAGCTGTGAAAGCCCAGCTTGCGGTGGTCGTCCACGATGATGATGGCGCCGCGCGCCACCTCGCTGCCCGTGCCGCTGGTGGTGGGCACGGCAATCAGCGGTGCCACGCGCTCGGTGATGCGCGGCGAGCCGCCCTCGATGGTGGCGTAGTGCGACAGCGGCCCTTCGTGCGTGGCCGCAATCGCCACGCCCTTGGCGCAGTCGATGGCGCTGCCGCCGCCCACGGCGATCAGGCCGTCGCAGCGCTGCTCCTGGTAGATTGCAGCGGCCGCACGCACGGCAGCCTCGGTGGGGTTGGAGGGCGTCTGGTCGAACACTGCGTGCGGCATGTCGCCCAGCCCATCCAGCGCCTTTTGCAGCACGCCGGCCGCCTTGACGCCCTGGTCGGTGACGGTCAGCGGCCGCGTGATGCCCACGCGCTCGCACTCCTGGCGCAACAGGCGCACGGCGCCGAAGTCAAACTGGATCTGGGTGACGTAGTTGATGAAAGCCATGGTCGGTGACTCGTTGCGGGCCGCTGCGGCCCGTGGTGGGGATCAGGGGGAGTGCGCCGAATCTAGACCGCGCGTGCTGCACTGCAAACAAAGCAAACCCTGAGAGGGCGCCTGCGCGGTCACGGGGGCGACAGCACGGGCGTGCACTGCCATCGCATGGCTGCCAGGGCCTTGTGCTCGCGGCACAATGCCTGCTGCGCGGCGCCTGCCGTGCCTTGCCGGCCGCGCCGCATTGCCTTGCCAGATGGCTCCGATCGAACCTGTCCCTGAACTTGCTCCTGAACGTGCCCCAGCCCGAATCCCGCCCCCACGCCACGCCGCTGCCGGCGTCCCTGACCCACCAGATGCGCGATGTGCTGCGCCGCATGGAGCGCGCCGCACGCACGCCCATGCACCAGCTGGGCGCCGAGGGTGCGCGCGCCGCCTATGAGGCGGGCGCCGGCGTGCTCGAAATTCCCAAGCCCGTCCTGCCGCGTGTCGAGGACCTGCAGATTCCCGCGCGCGATGGCGCCTTGCTGCCCGCTCGGCTCTATGCGCCTGAGGAGCGTGCTCAGGCACCGGCCTCTGGCCTGCCCGTGCTGTTGTACCTGCATGGCGGCGGCTTCACCGTGGGCAGCGTGGCCACGCACGACGTGCTGTGCCGCCAGTTGGCCCACCTCTCGGGCGCCATGGTGGTCTCGCTGGACTACCGGCGCGCGCCCGAGCACAAATTCCCCACGGCCCACAACGACGCCTGGGATGCGCTGCAATGGCTGGCTTCGCAGGGCGCCTTGCTGGGCGCCGACCCTGCACGCCTGGCCGTGGGCGGCGACAGCGCGGGCGGCACGTTGGCCGCAGCCTGCGCCATCCATGCCCGCGATGCAGGCCTGAAGCTGGCCCTGCAACTGCTGATCTACCCGGGCACGACGGCCCACCAGGACACTGACTCGCACCGCCGTTTCGCACACGGGCTGGTCATTGACGAGCCGGCCATCACCTGGTTCTTTGCCCAGTACCTCAACAGCCCTGCCGACCGCGAGGACTGGCGCTTCGCCCCGCTGCTGGCGCCTGACGTGGACGGCGTGGCCCCAGCCTGGATAGGCCTGGCCGAATGCGACCCGCTGGTGGACGAGGGCGTGGAATACGCCGACAAGCTGCGCATGTCGGGCGTGCCCGTGGATCTGGAGATCTACCGGGGCGTGACCCATGAATTCGTCAAGATGGGCCGCGCCATTGCCGAAGCGCGCCGTGCACATGCCGACATGGCGCGCGCCTTGGCCGACGCCTTCGCGGCCTGAGAGCCAGGGCACCCAAGACACCCAAGACAACAGGAGAGAAAAACCCATGCAACGCCAAGATTTCCGCACGCTGCAACGCATCGAAGTGCGCTGGTCCGAAGTGGACGCCCAGAAGATCGTCTTCAACGCCCACTACCTGATGTACGCCGACGTGGCCGTCACCGACTACTGGCGCCAGCTGGGCATGCCCTATGAGTCATCCTTCGCGGCCCTGGGCGGCGAGCTGTTCGTCAAGAAGGCCACCACCACCTACCACGCATCGGCCACGCTGGGCGACGTGCTGCATGTGGGCATACGCTGTGCCAGGCAGGGCAATACCTCGCTGTTGTTCGAGGCCGGCATCTTCCGGGGCATGGAACTGCTCAACACCGTGGAACTGGTCTATGTGTTCGCCGATGCCACCACGCGCCAGCCGCTGCCCGTGCCGCAGCAGCTGCGCGACGTGCTCACCGCCTATGAGGCCGGCCAGAGCGTGGTGCGCGTGGCATCGGGCAGCTGGAACGACCTGGGCCGCGACGCCGAGCGCCTGCGCTTGGCCGTGTTCGTGCACGAGCAGGGCGTGCCGCGCGAGATCGAGATAGACGAGTTCGACCCCGTGGCCCGCCACGCCGTGGTCTACAACGGCCTGGGCCAGCCCATTGCCACCGGCCGCCTGGTCAGCGACAGCCCCGGCGCGGGCAGGATCGGCCGCATGGCCGTGGACCGCAGCGTGCGCGGCGGCCGCTGGGGCCGCATCGTGCTGGACAGCCTGGTGGAGGCCTCCCGCCAGCGCGGCGACCGCGAAGTCGTGCTGCACGCGCAGCGCCATGCCGAGTCGTTCTACCTGCGCGCGGGCTTCACGCCCGAGGGCGAGCCCTATGAAGAGGCCGGCATTCCCCACATCACTATGAGGAAAGTGCTCACCGCCTGAGCTGCAGGCAGCTCAGGCGGTGCAAGGCCCAAATCTCAAATGTCCTCGCGCAGCGCGTAGGGCAGGGGCTTGAGTTGCAGCGCCACGGCCTGCGCGGCATCGGCGCGCTGGCCCTCGCCCAGGGCGGCGTGGGCCAGCAGGCGCTGCTCAGCCGAGTTGATCTGCATGGAGACAATGGCGTCCCAGCCCCCGCCGGGCGCCGGGGCGGCCTGGACCACGGTGCCGGTGGCCTGCTCCAGATCCTCGGGCGTGAAGACTTCCATGCCGGCTGCCAGCGGCTGCTGGGCATGGGCGATGTAGGCGCGGCGCTTGAGCGTGCCCCGGAACTGGCTGCGGGCCACCACCTCCTGGCCCGGGTAGCAGCCCTTCTTGAAATTCACGCCTTCCACCGATTCGTAGTTGAGCATCTGCGGCACGAAGGCATCGACCACGGGTGCCGACAGCGTGGCGATGCCGCTGGCGACTTCGCTCCAGAGCCAATCGGCCTCACTGAGTGCGGGGCCTTCGGGCAGGGGCGTGCCCACGGGCGCCACGCGCAGGGCGCGCGGCTGGCCGGCGGCCGGGTACAGGGCGATCAGGCTGGCAGCCCCGTCGTCCGCCTTGGTCCAGGGTGCGGCGCCCGCGCCCAGGGCCTGCACGGCGGAGTCGCCGGCCAGGCCGAGCAGGGTGAAGTCGGCCGTGGCATCGCTGAGCTTGCACTTGGCGCGCAGCACGAACATGGACAGGCGCTTGAGCGTGGGTGCCAGCAGGCTGCGGTCGCACAGCAGCAGGATCTCGTCCTTGCTGCGCTTGAAGCCGATGAAGCTGGCCAGCATGCGGCCCTTGGCCGTGCAGAACGCCGCCAGACGCGCATGCTGCAGATCGAGCAGCGCGAAGTCGTTGGTCAGCTGGCCATGCAGGAATGGGGCGGCGTCTTCGCCGAGGGCGCGTATCACGCCGAGATGGGAAACGGGGGCGATGCCGTTCAGTAAAGGCTGGGTCATGGCTGAATTATGATCAGCCGCTCTATTGCTTGCTTGGACCGAGGTTGTGCGCTTTATCTTTCGCGCTTTGATGATGCTGCTGGTGCTGGCAGCCGTGCTGGCCGGTGCCGGCTGGTGGTGGCTGAACCAGCCCCTGCCGCTGTCCCAGCCCACGCTGGAGCTGGAGGTCGAACCCGGCACCACGCCGCGCGGCGTCGCCCGCGAAGTGGTCAAGGCCGGGGTGCAGACCGATGCGCGGCTGCTGTACGCCTGGTTCCGCGTCTCGGGCCAGGACCGGCAGATCAAGGCCGGCAACTATGAACTGACCACGGGCCTGACCCCCTATGTGCTGCTGCAAAAGCTCGCGCGTGGCGAGGAATCGCTCAAGGCGCTGACCCTGGTCGAGGGCTGGAACTGGCGCCAGGTGCGCGCAGCCCTGGCCCGCGAGGAATTCCTGCGCCAGGAAAGCGCGGGCATGGACGATGCGGCCCTGATGCAGGCCCTGGGCCGTCCCGGGGTGGCGCCGGAGGGCCGCTTCTTCCCCGATACCTATACCTATGCCAAGGGCAGCTCCGACCTGGCCGTGCTGCGCCGGGCCCTGCATGCCATGGACCGGCGCCTGGCCGATGTCTGGGCGCTGCGCTCGGCCGACACGCCACTCAAGAGCCCCGACGAGGCCCTGACCCTGGCCAGCATCGTCGAGAAGGAAACCGGCCGCGCGGCCGACCGTGCCCAGATCGCAGGCGTGTTCACCAACCGCCTGCGCATCGGCATGCTGCTGCAGACCGATCCCACCGTGATCTACGGCCTGGGCGAGAAATTCGACGGCAACCTGCGCCGCCGCGACCTGCAGACCGACACGCCCTGGAACACCTACACCCGCGCGGGCCTGCCGCCCACGCCCATCGCCATGCCCGGCAAGGCCGCCCTCATGGCCGCCGTGCAGCCCAGCCAGACCAAGGCGCTGTATTTCGTGGCGCGCGGAGACGGCACCAGCCATTTCAGTGCCTCGCTGGACGAGCACAACCGCGCCGTCAACCGCTACCAGCGCGGCCAGCAAAAGCCCTGAGCAAAAGCCCTGAGATATTCCCCAGGGCTGCTGCGGTTCCCGCGGCGCTTGCGTATCCTCTCTTTCCATATGACCAATGCAACCCCCGCCGGCCTGTTCATCAGCTTCGAAGGCATCGATGGCGCCGGCAAGTCCTCGCACATCGCGTCGCTGGCCCAGGCTTTCCGTGACCAGGGCCGCACGGTGACGCTCACGCGCGAGCCCGGCGGCACGCCGCTGGCCGAAAAGCTGCGCGCGCTGATGCTGCACGACGCCATGGACCCGCTGACCGAGGCGCTGATCGCCTTTGCCGCGCGACGCGACCACCTGGTGCAGGTAATCGAGCCCGCGTTGGCGCGCGGCGAGGTCGTGCTCTGCGACCGCTTCACTGATGCCACCTTTGCCTACCAGGGCGCAGGCCGTGGCTTCGACCTGCAGCCGCTGGCCACGCTGGAGCGCATGGTGCAGACGGGCACCGCCCCCCAGCCCGATCTGCTGCGCGAGCCCCACCTGACGCTCTGGTTCGACCTGCCCGCCGAGGTGGCCGCCGAGCGCCTGGCCTCGGCCCGCGTGCCGGACCGCTTTGAGTCCGAACCCGGCAGCTTCTTCGCCCGCGTGGCCCAGGGCTATGCGTCGCGCGCTGCAGCAGCGCCCCAGCGCTTTGCCCGCATCGACTCCAACGCCAGCCGGCATGCGGTCTGGCAGCAGATCACGCAGGTCATGGTGCGCCGGGGCTGGCTGGCCATCATGGTCGGCGGCCAGGGAGGTGCGGCATGAACGAAGCCCTGCCACAGCCGGCCGAGACCGACACCTCCTGGATTGCCGAACAGCGCACACGCCTGCTCGCACAGCGCGGCCATGCCTGGCTGCTGCAGGGGCCTTCGGGCCTGGGGCAGTACGCGCTGTCGCTGTCACTGGTGCGTGCCTGGCTCTGCGAGTCGCCGTCGCCGCAGGGCGCCTGCGGCCACTGCGGCAGCTGCCATGCCATCGACGTGCGCGCCCATGCCGACCTGTGCGTGCTCATGCCCGAGGTGCAGATGATGGCGCTGGGCTGGCCCCTGCCCGAGAAGGCCCAGGCCGACATCGACGACAAGAAGCGCAAGCCCAGCAAGGAAATCCGTGTCGAGGCCATGCGCGACGCCGTGGAGTTCTGCCAGCGCACCAGTGCGCGCGGGCGCGGCAAGGCCGTGCTGGTCTATCCGGCCGAGCAGATGAATGCCATCACGGCCAATGCGCTGCTCAAGACGCTGGAGGAGCCGCCAGGCGATGCGCGTTTCGTGCTCGCCAGCGAGGCATCGCACCAGCTGCTGCCCACCATTCGCAGCCGCTGCCTGATTCACACCATGGCCTGGCCGGATCAGCAAGAGGCCCTTTCCTGGCTGGACACGCAGGGCGTGCCCCCT
Organism: Delftia sp. WSY_22; assembly: GCF_043104185.1. NCBI lineage: Bacteria > Pseudomonadati > Pseudomonadota > Betaproteobacteria > Burkholderiales > Comamonadaceae > Delftia > Delftia sp. WSY_22. The sequence goes on along the minus strand of NZ_JBICKN010000043.1, from coordinate 39,080 downwards.
GAAGCGGCCGCCGTGGCGCTGCGCGCAGCAGGCGGGCGGCCCGGCGATGCACTGGCATTGGCGCAAAGCGGTGGCGGCAGCGACATGGCGTCGTGGTCACAGCTGCCGCGTGCGCTGGCCAAGGGCGATGTGGCGGCCCTGGCCGCCTACGCGCCGCCCCATGCCGTGGAGGCCTTGCAAAAGATCTGCCACGACCTGATGGCACTGGCCGCAGGCGCCGCGCCGCGCTACTTCACGCCAGCCGACCTGCCTTCGCGGCCGCTGGACATGGGCCTGCTGGCCGAATGGTCGCGAACCCTGGCCCAGGCCGCGCGCACGGCCGACCATCCCTTCAACGCAGGCCTCATGGCAGAAGCCCTGGCCGCAGAGGCGCGGCGCGTGCTCATGTCCGGCCAGCCTGCCCGCCAGCGCCGGGCATGAAGGGCGGGGCACGGGAGAACATGGCCAGGCGCTTTTCGCCACATGAAAGCCCGGCCTGTTAACCTACGGCCCTGGGCCCGGTGCCGATTGCGCCGGCCGCTCACCGAACCAATGTCTGCAAACCATCCATGAGCACCGCACCCTCCACACCCCGTCCCAGCGTGATGCAACTGGCGATCAAGGAAAAGGCCGCGCTGTACGCCGCCTACATTCCCATGTTCGCCGAAGGGGGCGTTTTCGTGCCCACGCAGCGTGAGTACCGTCTTGGCGATGATGTCTACGTGCTGCTGACCCTGCCCGACGAGCCCCAGCGCTATCCCGTGGCCGGTCGCGTGGCGTGGATCACGCCCGCACGCGCCTCGGGCAACCGCACGCAGGGCATAGGCATACAGTTTCCCAAGGACGAGAAATCCGCCGAGCTCAAGGCCAAGATCGAGAATATCCTGGGCGCGGCGCTGAGCTCGGACAAGGCCACGCAGACGGTCTGATGGCTGCACCTGTTTCAGGTGCACCTGCCTGCCACGCATGCCGACAGGGAGGACAGCTCCCGGGTCGGCATGGCTGTTTCTGAACCACGAGATTCCATGTTTACCGATTCCCACTGCCATCTGAACTTCCCCGAGCTGCAAAGCCGCCTGCCCGAGATCCGCGAGGCCATGGCGGCCGCGCGTGTCACCCGCGCGCTGTGCATCTGCACCACGATGGAGGAGTTCGGCGATGTGCACCAGCTGGCGTTGGACCACGACAACTTCTGGGCCACCGTGGGCGTGCACCCCGATACTGAACACATGACCGAGCCCAGCGTGGGCGACCTGGTGGAGCGCGCCGCGCTGGCGCGCGTGGTTGCCATCGGCGAGACGGGCCTGGACTACTACGGCATGGAAGACCGCAAGGGCGGCCGCACCATTGCCGACCTGGAATGGCAGCGCGAGCGCTTTCGCGTGCACATCCGCGCGGCGCGCCAGACGCAAAAGCCCCTGGTCATCCATACCCGCAGTGCCTCGGACGACACGCTGGCCATCCTGCGCGAAGAAGGCGAGGACGGCTCGGCAGGCCAGGCCGGCGGTGTCTTCCACTGCTTCACCGAGACCATGGAGGTCGCGCGCGCGGCGCTGGACCTGGGCTACTACATCTCGATGTCGGGCATCGTCACCTTCAAGAACGCCCAGCACCTGCGCGACGTGGCCGCCTTCGTGCCGGCCGACCGCCTGCTGATCGAGACCGACAGCCCTTATCTGGCGCCCGTTCCCTATCGCGGCAAGACCAACAATCCGTCGTATGTGCCGTACGTGGCCCAGCAGATTGCACAGGTGCGCGGCATTCCGGTCGAGGAGGTGGCCGCCCTGACCAGTGCCAACTTCGATCAGCTTTTCAAGGGGGTTGTCGCATGAGACTGAATGCTGCGGCCGTCGGCCGCGTGGACCGTCGCCGCTGGCTGGCCCGGGCCGGCCGCGCCCTGACGGCCGTGGCTGCAGCCGGTGCCGGGCTGGCGCACGCCAGCCAGTACGACGACTACGTGCGTGCCATCGTCAGCGACAACGAGCGCGCCATGGTCAACCTGATCTTTCGCGGCTTCGATCCCAACACGCGCGACACGCGCGGCCGCCCGGGCCTGGTTGCGGCCCTGCACCAGGGCTCCCTGGGCGTCTTCGACGTGCTGCTCAAGTCCCCAGGCATCAAGGTCAACGAAGCCTCGCAGCAGGGCGAAACGCCACTGATGATGGCCTGCATCAAGGGCCACCTGGACCTGGCCAAGGAACTCATACGCCGGGGCGCCGATGTCAACCGCCCCGGCTGGACACCGCTGCACTACGCCACCTCGGCCGACCTGCCCCAAACGCTGGACATCATCAAGCTGCTGCTGGACAAAAGCGCCTACATCGACGCCGAATCGCCCAACGGCACCACGCCGCTGATGCTGGCTGCCCAGTACAGCAGCGAAGCCGTGGTGGACCTGCTCATCGCCGAAGGCGCCGACGTCATCCTGCGCAACCAGCGCGGCTTCACCGCCGCCGACTTCGCCAGGCAGGTGGACCGCCAATACATGGTCGACAAACTCACCAAGGCCATCAAGGCCGAACGCAAGACCCAGCCCTCGCGCGGGAGCTGGTAGCCGCCAGCTGCAAGCCGCAAGCGAAAGCGGCATGGCCGCCCCCAATCCTGTCCGCTCAGGTGGCGTGGTTCCTGCTCAACCTGGCATACAGCCCGTCGCGCGCCAGCAGTTCGGCATGCGTGCCTTGCTCGGCGATGCGGCCGCGCTCCATCACCACCACACGGTCGGCATGCTCGATGGTGGACAGCCGGTGGGCGATGACCAGGGTCGTGCGGCCCTGCATCAGCCGTGTCAGCGCCTCCTGCACCAGGCGCTCGGATTCGTTGTCCAGTGCCGAGGTGGCCTCGTCCAGAATCAGGACCGGCGCATCCTTGTACAGCGCCCGCGCAATCGCCAGCCGCTGGCGCTGGCCGCCGGACAGCTGGCTGGCGTTGTGGCCCACCACCGTCTGCAGGCCCTGGGGCAGGCCGCGCACGTGCGAGCCCAGGTTGGCGGCGTCCAGCGCCGCCCACAGCAGTGCCTCGTCTTCCACGCCACCCAGCGCCACATTGGCGGCAATGGTGTCGTTGAACATCACCACATCCTGGCTGACCATGGCGAACTGCTGGCGCAGGGCGGCCAGATCCCATTCGGGTAGGGGGGTGCCGTCCAGCAGCAACTGCCCATCCGTGGGCTGCAGAAAGCGCGGCAGCAGGTTCACCAGCGTGGTCTTGCCGGCGCCGGACGGCCCCACCAGGGCCACCACCTCGCCGGGTCGCACGCGCAGATCCACATGGCTCAGGGCGGGCGCCTTGTCCTCGCCAAACTGCACGGACACGTCGCGCAGCTCGATCTCGCCACGCGCCTTGCCGGGCACCTGGGTGCCGCCGGTCTCGTCGCCCGAGCCCTCCAGCAGATGCAGGCCGCGCTCCAGCGCCGCCACGCCGCGCGTGATGGGGTTGGCCACATCGGCCAGGCGGCGAATGGGGGCAATCAGCATCAGCATGGCCGTGATGAAGGCCGCGAAGCTGCCCACCGTCACATCCTGCACATTGGCCGCGGCGGCGCCCGTGCCCCGGCTTTGCCACAGTGCGATGCAGATCACGGCCGACAGGGCAGCAGCGGCCAGCAGTTGGGTCAGCGGTGTCATCGCGGCAGAGGCGATGGTGGCCTTGATGGCCAGCTTGCGCAGTTGCCCGCTCAGGCCGCCAAAGCGCTTTTGCTGGCCCTGCTGCGCGCCATGCAGGCGCACCATGCGGTGGGCCAGCACGTTCTCCTCCACCACATAGGCCAGGGAGTCCGTGGCCTCCTGGCTGATCTTGGTGATGCGGTACAGGCGGCGCGACAGCGTCTTCATGATCCAGGCCACGCCCGGCACCACGGCGGCCACCACCAGCGTCAGCTGCCAGTTCAGATACAGCAGGTAGCCCAGCAGCGCCACCAGGGTGAAGCCATCGCGCGAGATGCCCAGCATGGCCTGCACCAGCAGGGTGGAGCCGGTCTGCACCTCATAGACCACGGTGTTGGACAGCGATGAGGCCGACTGGCGCGAGAACAAGGCCATGTCGGCCGCCAGCAGCCGCTCGAACAGGCGCCTGCGCAGCGCCAGCATGCCCTCGTTGGCAATGCGCGCCAGCGCGTACTGGCCCACGAACTGCGACAGGCCCCGCACCAGGAACACGCCGATGATGGCCAGCGGCACCGACCACAGGGGCAGCGTGCCGTCGGTGAAGCCGCTGTCCAGCAGCGGCTGCAGCAATGCCGGTATCAACGGCTCGGTGATCGCACCCACCAGCGTGGCGGCCACGGCCATCGTCCAGGCCAGGCGCTGACCACCAAAATAGGGGGACAGGCGCTTCAGGCGCTGCGACAGGGTCAGGGTGCTGGCGAGATCATGGGCCGCCGGTGCGGCGGACGGCGCAGGGGCCGGCGGCGGTGAGGATGGTGCGTGCATGAAGCGCGGATTTTACGGCGGGCTTGCCGGGGGCTGCCCCATGGGGAACCGATGCGGCTGGCGGGGATCGACAAAGCCTGGGCCGACAGACCCTACAGTGCACGTTCTTACATCGTGACGCATCCAGTGTGTGTAACATTCGCACCTGTGCAAGTACCGGGGTCTTCCCGTAGATATTGATGAATGCCAATGACTATTGACCGACTCCTTTCTCCTTCCTCCCTGGCGGCCGTGCCGCGCCCTTCGCGCCGAACCCTGCTGGCCGCTCTTGCCTCCACTCCTGCAATTCCCGCGCTGGCCCAGTTCCGCGTCGAAGTGACGGGCGTGGGCCTGACCCAGTTGCCCATCGCCATTGCAGCATTCAAGGGAGAAGGGCAGGCGCCACAGAAGATCTCGGCCATCATCCAGGCCGACCTGGAGCGCAGCGGTCAGTTCCGCGCCGTGGACACGGCCGGCGTGCAACTCGATGAAACCTCGCGTCCCGATGTCGCCATGTGGCGCCAGAAAAGCGCAGATTCCCTGGCCGTGGGCAGCATCACGCGCCTGGCCGATGGCCGCTACGACGTGCGCTTTCGCCTCTGGGACGTGGTCAAGGGCCAGGACCTGGGCGGCCAGGGCTTTGCCGTCACCACCGGCGACCTGCGCCTGGTGGCCCACCGCATCTCCGACTACATCTACGAGAAACTCACGGGCGAGAAAGGCGTGTTCTCCACACGCATCGCCTACGTGACCAAGGCAGGAAGCAACTACCGCCTGTGGGTGGCAGATGCCGATGGCGAGAACGCGCAGTCCGCCCTGTCCAGCCCGGAACCCATCATCTCGCCCGCCTGGTCGCCCACCGGCACCCAGCTGGCCTATGTTTCCTTCGAGTCGCGCAAGCCCGTGGTCTATGTGCACGATGTGGCCAGCGGCCGCCGTCGCCTGGTCGCCAACTTCCGGGGCTCCAACAGCGCGCCGGCCTGGGCTCCCGATGGCAACTCGCTGGCCGTCACGCTCAGCCGTGATGGTGGTTCGCAGCTGTACCTGATCAGCGCCCAGGGCGGCGAGCCCCGCCGCCTGATGCAAAGCAGCGGCATCGACACCGAGCCGAACTTCTCCAGCGATGGCCGCTCCATCTACTTCGTCAGCGACCGTGGCGGCGCCCCGCAGATCTACAAGGTGCCGGCTTCCGGCGGCAGCGCGGAGCGCGTCACCTTCACCGGCAACTACAACATCTCGCCCAGTGTCAGCCCCGATGGAAAGTGGCTTGCCTATATCTCGCGCGTGGGCGGCGGCTTCAAGCTCCACGTCATGGACCTGGGCACCGGCACCGTGAATGCCATCACCGACACCACGGCGGACGAAAGCCCCAGCTTCGCTCCCAACAGCCGCCTGATCGTCTACGCCACGCTGCAGCAGGGCCGCGAGTCCCTGATGACCACCACGCTGGACGGCAAGATCAAGGCGCGGCTGGCAGGGCAGGGCGGAGACATCCGCGAGCCCGACTGGGGTCCGTTCCAGCGCCAGTGATAGCCCGGCTTCCTCGATTTCTTTTCAGTCAACAAGTCAACTCAGCACGAAGTCCATCCGGACATACGGAGATTTTTCATGATCACCATCAAACGACTTTCCCTGGCACTTGCAGTCACCGCACTCATGGCAGGTTGCAGCTCGGGCGTCAAGCTCGACGAAACCCCGGTCACCGACGCGGGCGCCTCCAGCACGGGCCAGGGCAGCGGTGCCGGCACCGGCAGCACCTCGCAAAGCGGCATCTCGGGCGTGGACCTGACCGGCTCGGCTGCCGACAAGGCAGGTCCCCAGGGCGTCAGCCGCATCGTCTACTTCGACTTCGACAGCTACGTCGTCAAGGCCGACGCCCAGCCCCAGATCGAAGCCCATGCACGCTTCCTGAAGGCGTCTTCTGCACGCAAGGTCCAGATCGAAGGCCATACCGACGAGCGCGGCGGCCGCGAATACAACCTGGCCCTGGGCCAAAAGCGCGCCGAAGCCGTGCGCCGCTCGCTGGGCCTGCTGGGCGTGAGCGACGCGCAGATGGAAGCCGTGAGCTACGGCAAGGAAAAGCCTGCCTCCGAAGGCCATTCCGAAGACGCCTACGCGCAAAACCGCCGCGCTGAACTGTCCTACCGTTGATGAACATGCAGCGCTCCCCGATCCTGCATCGCACCGCGCTGCGCACGCTGCTGGCTGCCGGCCTGATGGCCGGCTACGCCGCCAGCGGCCATGCCGCGCTGTTCGGCGATGACGAGGCGCGCCGCGCCATCCTCGAAATGCGCCAGCGTGTCGACAGCATGCAGCAGTCGCAGCAGCGCATGACCGAGGAAAGCGCGCAAACGCGCCGTGGCCTGCTCGAGCTGCAGTCGCAGATCGAGCAGCTCAAGTCCGAGCAAGCCAAGCTGCGCGGCCAGAACGAGCAGCTGCTGCGCGATGTGGCCGAGCTGCAGCGCGGCCAGCGCGACATCGCCAAGGGCGTGGACGAGCGCCTGCGCCAGTTCGAGCCGGTCACGGTGACGGTGGACGGCCAGGAATTCGCGGCCGACCCGGCAGAGAAGCGCGACTTCGAAGCCGCGCTGGCGCAGTTCCGCGCAGGCAGCTTTGCCGAAGCCGGCACGGCATTCTCGTCCTTCCTGAACCAGTGGCCCAAGAGCGGCTACGTGCCCTCGGCACGCTTTTGGCTGGGCAACGCGCAGTACGCCAATCGCAACTACAAGGACGCGATCTCCAACTTCCGCGCGCTGCTGGCGGCAGCCCCCATGCATGGCCGGGCGCCGGAGGCGGCGCTGTCCATCGCCAACTGCCAGATCGAGATGAAGGACACCAAGGGCGCGCGCAAGACGCTGGAAGACCTGATCAAGGCCTATCCCAACGCCGAAGCCGCAGCCGCGGCCAAGAACCGTCTCGCCAGTCTCAAGTGATGAACGACACGGTCTCTTCATCCCTTCCGGGAGAAGACAAGACAGCGCCTGAAGCAGGCGCTGTTTTTTCTGATGCCGACCTGCAGCGCCGCTTCGGCGGCCTGGAGCGCCTGTATGGCGTGCCGGGCGCCGCGCGCATCCGCGCCGCACACGTCGTCGTGGTGGGCATCGGCGGCGTAGGTTCGTGGACCGCCGAGGCGCTGGCACGCAGCGGTGTGGGCGAGCTCACACTCATCGACATGGACCATGTCGCCGAGTCCAACATCAACCGCCAGATTCACGCGCTCTCCACCACCGTGGGCCAGGCCAAGATCGAAGCCATGCGCGAGCGCATTGCCCAGATCAACCCGGCCTGCCGCGTGCACTGCATCGACGACTTCGTGGATCCGGACAACTGGCTGCGCCTGCTGCCCCAGAACGCGGACGCCGTCATCGACGCCTGTGACCAGGTCAAGGCCAAGACTGCCATGGCCGCCCATGCGCGCGCCACGCGCCAGTGCTTCATTTCGGTCGGAGCGGCCGGCGGCAAGCGCTTGGCGCACAAGGTGGACATCGAAGACCTCAGCGCCACCACGCACGACCCTTTGCTGGCCCAACTGCGCTACCGCCTGCGCCGCGAGCATGGCGCACCCAAGGAAGGCAAGCGCATCGGCATCGCCTGCGTCTTTAGCCGCGAGGCCGTCGCCCCGCCCGATGCCTCTTGCGCCATCGAAGGCGACGGCACGCTCAACTGCCACGGCTACGGCTCGGTGGTAGCCGTCACCGCCACCTTCGGCCAGTGCGCCGCAGGCTGGGTCATCGATCAACTGAGCCGCATCAAGAATTGAGGCGTAAAATTTGGTGCTAGAATCTATGTCTTCGCTGAGCAGCATCTGATGCATGCAAGGCGTGGTTCGGGTCTTTAGCTCAGTCGGTAGAGCAGCGGACTTTTAATCCGTTGGTCGCGAGTTCGAATCTCGCAGGACCCACCAAATAAACACCAATGAAATCAAGCCCTTACGCCGCAAGCGTAGGGGCTTTTTTCTTGTCCTCGGGGGCCTGCTCTGACCAAAACATGACCGCGTTTGCGTACTGGGCCAGGTGCTCCGGCGCCAGGTGGGCATATTTCTTCACCATCTCCAGCGTCTTCCAGCCTCCCAGCTCCTTCAGGACGAACAAGGGCGTGCCGGATTGGACATGCCAGCTCGCCCAGGTATGCCGCAGGTCGTGGAAGCGGAAATTCTCGACACCGGCTGCGGCGAAGGCCCGGGCAAGAATTCGTGCATCGACCTGCTTCACAGGTGCCCCGGTAGGCCGCGTGAAGACGTTGACGCCTTTCGGGCGCGCGTTCAGCACGTCCAACGCTTCGCTGTTGAGCGGGACCACTCGCGCGGAACCTGATTTGGAGGCATCGGCGCTGACCCAGGCCATGGAGCGCTTGAGATCTACCTTGTCCCAGGTCAGCGTGAGGATCTCTGCGCTTCGCATGCCCGTGGCAAGGGCGAAGCGGCAGATGTCCCGCATCCAGTCCTGAGACAAGGCCATGATGAAGGTGCGGGCCTGCTGGCGGGTCAGGAACCGAATGCGAACCGCCGGCTCCCGGTAGTTGCTGAGAATGGGCGCGCGGCCAAGCCACTGCATCTTCTCGCACATGTTGAGCAGGGTCCGCAGGGTGGCGATGTACCGATTCTTGGTGCTCTGCGATGTGGGCCGCTGCACCGTGGAGCCGTGGCGCACGAAGTGCGTGGGCAGGTTGTCAAGGATGACGTCGCTTGTTAAAGAGCTGATTGGCCTGCCGCCGAAGACGGTGCGCCAATACGCGACGTGCCGAACCTTGGTGTCGTAGTCGCTCTGTCCAGCAGAGGCGCGGAGGAATTGAACGGCAGCTTCCTCGAAAAGCCGCTGCGGCTGCTCCCCCAGCTTGTCCTGCCGCCACATCTCCGCTTTCAGGCGGTCGTGGTACTCCTGAGCTGCCTTGCGCTCGGTCGTTTTAGAAGATCGTCTAACTCTTTCGCCGCTTGGCGTGCGTAGATCGATCCACCAGATTCCGGAAGTTTGATCTTTGCGGATGGGCATTCACTATCCTGGTTCCGCAACGATAGCCGGGTGACATTGTTGCGAGGTTTGTTGAGAGCAGCAAGGGCGGATGGCCAGATGCGCCATATGCGCGATCCGGGTAGGCGAAAGGCGATCTCATGCCGCCTTTCGAAGATGGTTCCGTAGGAAACCTGCAGTCGTTCGGCTGCCTGTTTTAGGGTGAGCGCGGTTTCACTCATGGGGCTTTCGCAAGGCTGTGTGCTGCAGAACAGGGAATTCGTCCCAGGTTTTGCCATCCAACTCGCGGCCGGCGGCTTTCTTGCCGATGCGCACGGCGCCATAGCCGTCGCCGAAGTCGTGGGTGTCCTGGCCAGCAGCTCGGGAGCGAAACTGAGGGCAGCCCTCCAGAGGGTGGAAGTGGAGGCCTGACAGGGCCGGCGCAAACTCTCCCCACTGCTTGAACAGGAACGGCGTGCCCACGGCTTCGCACTGGTCGCGCAGTTCACGGTGCCAGTTGGGATGCGTGGGCCGTGCGCCGGGGCCGCTCTCGCCGCCAGCGATCACCCAGTCCAGTTCCTCCAGCGCGTTGGTGCCGTCTGCAATATTGCTGGGGTTGGCGAAGAACCCTTCGAACGACACCGGCCCAAGCAGCGGCTCCATTGACAAAAAGCGCACGGACGCGGGGATGCGGAGCAGCTTGGGAATGTCGCGGTCGGCCTCGGCCTGGTTGACGACCGTGGCGCCCAGCCAAATGTTCGCGGGCGGGCCGTCGAGGAACATTTCGCCCAGCATGGCGCCCGCGTTCCCAATCCGCTTGGTGAGGAGGAGCCAGTCCAGGTCAGAGGTGTCCAGGATCAGGGCTGCCAGGTCGTCGCGCCATTCACGGCTGACTGCGTTGTCGAACACGTCTGCCAAGCTCGCGCAGAACACGCGCTGGCGGCGGCCGTGCTGGGCCTGGAATGCTTCGGCCTGGGCGTTCCAGCGGCGCGGCAAATGCCAATTGGACAGGCTGGTACGGCGGCGCGGCGCGCCCGGCCCCCAGTTGACGGCCTGGCCACCGCCGTAGCGGGCATTGCGCGTCTCGGCGTAGCAGTTATCGCAGCCGGGCCCGACGCGCTGACAACCCTCCCACGGGTTGAATGTGTGGTCAGTCCATTCGATCTTGCTGTCTTGTGACATGCGGTTCTCCAATGAAAACGCCCCGCTCGGCGGCGGGGCGTGGTTGATGTGGTGTTGGGTCAGTGGGGCAGGTCCGGGGCCTTGAGTCCCTGTAGCTCGATCTCCTGCAGCACGCTGGTGTGCTGCTCGGCAAAGGCCTGCCAGGCCGCTGCAGGGATGGTGATTCCCTGGCCCTCGTGCTCCGGCAGACTGGCGGCGTCTTTCACGCTCTGGATTGCAACCATGGCGCGGGAGAGCAAGCCGGCGGCGTAGATAGTTCCGGCCAGGTGGAACGCTTCCTCGACGTTCGACCTGCTCATGTCGCGGCTGCCTCGTGTCGGCGGCCGTCGAAATGGGACGAGGGCATGGTTTCGAGCTGCGTCTGCAGCAACTTCCTGTTGAGGTGGTCGCTGATCGCCAGAATGACCATGGGATTGGGGATTGCGCTGGGGCTGATCGTGCGGTTGATCTCTGTGACCGCCGAGAAGACGTGGCCGCAATAGAAGTTTTTGCACACGAAGATTGTTTCGCGGCTGGTGTTGGTGAGCTGCATGCTGGTGCGGGTGTAGGCCAGCTGTTCGCAGTGGGGGCACATCATGCGCATGTGGCTTGCTCCTTCACATTTTCGGTGGCAGTGAGGCTCAGGGCGACCTTGGTCAGTTCCAGGGCCATCTCGTCCATGGCCTGGCCGCCCAGCTGCAGCTCGGGATGCACGGCCAGGTATTCCCGGAAAGCGCTCGCAGCAGCACCAGGTGCTGCGGCTTGCTGGCTGGGCTCGGCGCGCAGGCGCTCGGCCAGCGCATCCAGCTGTTCGAAGGTGAAGGCCATGCCGCGAATCGCGCGCATTGGGCCGGGCGTGTGGAAGGTGGCGCCGCACTGCTGTGCCAGCAGCACCAGGGGTGTGTTGATCATCGTCATTGGAAGCTCCAGGTCAGGTAGGGATAGGTTCGACGCGGCGCGCGGGGGCGGGGTAGTACAGATGCCCACCGACGCGGCTGGGCAGCGTGAATGCATAGAAGCGGGTGGCCGGCAAGCCTGGGTGGGGCTTGAGTTCGGTGCCCTGGTAGCAGTTGAATGGAGGCGTGTAGGACTTTTGAGGTGCGGTCTTGGGCATGTGGATGCGGAAACGAAGCGGCCCGCACTAGGCGGGCCGGGGTAGGGTGTGGCAGGTAGAACAGCCTGCAGGGATGTGGCGGGCAGAGGTTGTGCGCCATTGGTGAGTTGCTGGCGGCCGGCAATTGCGGCGTCGTGGACGGGGCCTCAAGGAAGTCATCCCTTTCTCAGTGGGTGACGTTTTATTCAAGACGAAAAAAAGCCCGCAATGTGCGGGCTTTAATGAATTTTCTGGTAAATAAAAATCAGCGTCTGAAGTCGGTAATTGATACTATCCTTGCGGATTCTCCGCTAGCCGTCTTATGTGTAGATTGTGCGGCCGCTTTGTCATGCCTTAACTTTGCAAGCTCCACAACCTGTGGTGGACTGGAAAAATAGCCTTCTCGCAAACCGCAAAGTTGCTCGACATCGCGTTCAGATAGACCCGAATATCTCGGCAGAGCTTCTGCTGATATAACACCAGAGTTTATCAAAAGCTCGACTGCGCGGCGTAAAAGGCGTGGTCTTTCAGGTTCCCATTTTTCATCAAATGGTTCGGCCTTGGCTCCCCATCGCGCAGAGCGTCGCTTAAATAAATTGTGCTTCTCTTCGTTGCTTAGCATGCCTATATAGTAAAGGCGCATTAGCATTGCGCCCACGGAGGCGCCCCAGCGTTGTTTCAATATTAGAAGATTGTCAAGATTAACAGGGAGTCGGACATCGTCTGCAAAAGTTTCTGCTGGAAGTAATAGGGCTCCTGCGAAGCGATGAGCCTGTTTTTCCATTAAATTATATCGATCTCGGTCATTTTCATGCTGAATGTGCTTGTGCAGTATCAGGTGGCCGATTTCATGTGCTAGATCGAATCGGCTGCGAAAACCATTTGCTTTGTCAGCAGATAGATAGACAATTGGGCGTCCAAGGATTTGACTCCAGCAAGAAAGCCCTTCTATAGCTGCAACATCAATTTCCTCGCGTATTACTAGAATGCCAGCGCCTTCCGCTGCTAAAACTAGATCTTGAATTGGTGTGCGTCCCAGCTGCCAACGTTGCCGGCACTCTTCAGCTGCGGCTTCGATGTCTTCATCACGAATTTCTTCTGGAGCCGAAAATTCTCTTTCTGGAATATTCAGCTGGGGATAGTCTAAATATTCAGAAAAGAGAGAGGCAATGTCTTGCGCCCATTCTGTTCGCATCTCCAATTTTGCTCGTGCAGCCTTTAAGGCTACTGCATCACTGCGATACAAAGGAGGTGTGACGCGAGGTAGTGTAGGACGCGTAAGCCATTCGGCTTCGACGTTTAGGGTAATAGCAAGACGATCAAACGTGTCTGGCTCAGGAAATTGGTCACCTTTACACCATTTTGTGACAGTAGGTGCAGATACGCCAACTAAGCTGGCTAGCTGGCTTTTAGTTAGGCCACGAGCAACCAACGCCTGTTCAAGACGTGCTGGCTGAAGATCGTTAATTCCCTTGGTCATTTCCTGTTTGTTTCTTGGGCTGTGCCTTAAGTGTGGGCACCGCGTTGTCTGGCTGGACGACGCTTGCTGGCAGGTCGTACAACGCAAGAAGTTCTTTAAGGGGTTTGCGGTAAAGCCAAGATTCCATGTTCGGTGCTGGTATCGCAATCATGACCTGAGTCAACTGTGCAATTTCGGCCCCAGCATTCCACCCGTCCATAACGCCGAGTACGAAAATCGTACCCTCGGTGATAGGCTTGGCACCCTCAAACATATCTCCCTGCACAAAAGTTCGTTCAATTTCAGTGTTTATTTGCGCGAGTATTTGACGAGTCTTGCTGGTTTTGAGTCGCACCCACTTATGCCCGGGTACATTGAGTCGTGCAATATTGAATTTCCCGATCCGGCCTGTGACGAGCCTGGAGCCGCAGAGAGGAGTAGGGCTTGCACCATGAGCAGCCAGTGCGTCGCGAAAAGCCTCATTCACAAAGAAGTGTCTGTTGTGTCCAGCGCCAGAGGTGCGGTGTCCCTTGTCGAACAGGTTCGCGTGTTGGATGCACTTCTGGTCACCGGATCGATAGGCATCATCAAGCGCCATGAGGGCGTCACGAGGAATGTTCTGGATGATCAGCTGCTCCAGCTCTTGGGGGTCTCGGGGCGGCGGGTTAGTCATTGCTCATACTCACTTGTCGGGTTTGTATGGCGAGAATTTTAGTCAAAAAACTTTCGTGTGAGAGTCCTTTCGGTGTTTTTTCTATAATACTGTATAAAAATACAGTGGTCAAGACCGAGGCAGCAAATTTCTTGACGATCAGCTTTTTTGCCTCAGGCGAAGCTGACTCTTTAGACGAGGAAGGTCGAGCGATCCTTGCCCACGATCCAGTTCGGCGGCTTGCCCCGGCCGGTCCAGGTCGCGCCAGTCTCGGGGTCACGGAACTTGGGCGCGCCCACCGAGCCCTTCGCCTTGGAGCCGGAGGCGGGGAACACGTCTTGTTCGGTCAGCTGATAATGATGAATTAGGTCACGAGCCTGAGCTACCGCGCCTGCCTTCTCCGTCTTCATCACTTCAGCGATGCGTGCATCCAGCTCGGCCTTTTGCTGCAGCAGGGTCTTGTAGTCGTTCATCTTGTTTTCTCCGGTTGATTAGGAAAGTTGAAGCCCACCAGGGTGGGCATTGTTGAGAAACATTTATCAGTTGGCAAATGCGGCAGCCAGAAGGAAGGTGCCGGCAAAGCCAGTGCTGCCGGCCAGCAGGCTCATGCCCGCGAGGCCAAGGAAAACGCTGCGAAGGCTCATGGCTGAGCTTGGAAGCTATCGCGCACGTCGGCGATATGGGCGATCAGGCCATCGCAGAACGCCGCGAAACTGGTGGCAGGCATGTGCACGGCGCCCCGGTCCTTGACGGTCTGGACGCCCACCGCGTTGGCGGTCGTGGCGCTGATCTCGAAAATGCCCAGGCGCGCGTTGATCTGGCCCAGCTTCAAGGTCTGGCCGCTGGCCACCAACTCCTGCAGTTGCTGCTGGTCCAGCGCTGCCGGCTGGGTTGCGGCCGGTGGTTCGGGCTGCGGCTTAGGGATGGGCGCAATCTCCACCTCGACATGCAGATCAGGCTGCGTGGCCAGGTCGAAGCCGATCAGCTCGGGCTGCGGCTGTGCCACTTCGCGGGCAGCAGGCGCTGGCTCAGGGTGCGTGGCCGCGAATTCCGCGATGCACTGCGCGTAGTACGCCCGGGCCAGTTCCAGCTTCACGTCCATCTGCGCCTCCAGGGCGCGGTCGCGCTCGATGGCCCAGGTGGTCAGGCGCATGTGCTCGGGGATGTGCTCGACCAGGTGCAGCTGCTGCGGCTCGTACTGGCCCAGCAGTTCCTCGGGCGTGTTGACCATGGCGTAGTTGACCTCCCAGCGGTCCACGTCCCACAGGCGCATGTAGCCGCGCATCTGCCATGCATACAGCGAGTCCTCGCAGTCGCGCACGAATGCGGGGAAGGTTTGCAGACTCCACGAGCATTTCAGGTCGTGGCCGCAGCGGCGCACCTGGTCCACGGTGTCGGCTTCACCCGTGATCTGTCCGTCGGTGCGCCGCTCGGTGTTCTTGGCCAAGGTCAGCCCGCGCACGCGGTTCAACAGGGCCAGGCCTTCGGCTTCGACGGCAAGGCCCTTGTCCGTGTATTTGCTGGACACCTCGAAGTCCACGCCCCACAGCTCCTGTCGCACCAGTTCCCGGATGTAGGTCTTGGCGGTCTCGCTGAGCGTGCCCAGCTTGAGCCGTTCCAGCACGGCCTTCTCTTCGTCCGTGCGCTTCTTCTTCGCCTGGATGGCTTCCACCTCGGGCGTGATGAGCGCGGGATCGATGCTCACCGGCGCGGTCATCAGCTTGCCGATGCTGCTGCAGCGGAACAGGAACTCCCTCATGCTGCACTCCTCGTGGCTTCGTTGAACGCCATGAGGCCGGCACGATCACGGGAGAGGGCAGCGCGTCCCTTGCGGCAGCCTGCTTCGAACTCGGCAGTGCCCCGCACACTCTTGATGTAGTCCACCCAGCCCTGGGCATGCTCTGTGAGCGGGGCAGCAGCGCCGCCCTGGCCGTTGTCATCCTCGCCGGCCTCGGCCACGCCCGTGATCTGCTTGAGCGTGTGCCGCTGCAGGTAGGTCGTGGTGGAAATGATGGCCTGGATGGCGTTCTTGCCGCCTGTCTCGTCGGGCTGGGCCGTCAGTTGGACAGTCTCGGCATGGCCCAGGCGGTGCCGCAGCGTGCAGACCACGGTGATGTCGCGGCCGACCTGGTGCGTCTTCCACGACCAGGCGAAGCCATGAACGGAAAGCTCGGGGCCCACGGCCTGCACAACGTCGTCCAACTCGGCATGTTTGTAGCTGGTCCTGCCGCCCTTGCTGGGAAAGTCCACCAGCTTGCGCTTCACGATGCGGATGTTCTTGGCCTTGAATGCGGCCAGGGCTTCGTTGTAGGCCTTCTCGGCCTCGTGGCGATCGTTGCGCTCCAGCAGATCCATCATCTTCTCGATCTGCTCCAGGCCTGCGCCGCGTTCCTGCAGCGTCAGCATGAAGTTGGCCGCGAGTGATGTGGGAAGGGCGGTGGGAGCGGGGGCGGCCGTGGAATCTGCCGCCGGCACCAGTTCAAGGGCATCGGCCTCTTTCTTGGAAACAGCGTTCATGGGAACCTCGCAGGTTGTGGAAAAAGAAACGCCCGCAGCAGCGGGCGATGGTCGGCGCCGGCGTGGCGCTTGGTGGATGGGGCGGTCATTCCGGGTCTTCCGGATCGCCGCGCATTTCGCGGACGGCGGACAGGTAGCGGCGCCCGCCGGCAGGCCAGGCGCGGTCCAGTTTTTCCCCGGCCTCTTCAAGCAATTCGAGCAGCATGGGCACCTTCTCGGCGTCGGTGAGTTCGGAGAGCTTCATGGCTTTTCGCGGTGGCATTCCACTTGCCTCTCGTCCAGCCATTCCGCATGCATGCCGGGGCACGCCAGCGCGCTGACGGTGGCGGGCGGCGCCTTGCCGGGCTCATCGTCCAGCGTTGCCTGCAGGCACAGCAGGCTGATGCCCAGCAACATGGCAAGCAGCCATGCCAGCGGCGGCGGATTCGGGATTTCGTCACGTTGGTGCATGGTGGCTCCTCGATCAGTGGCGATTTCGTTGAAGGTCCGCGATGTCTTTGCGGGCACGTTGGCGGGCATAGGACCGCAGCCACTCGTCCATGGAGTTGCCCATGACGGCCAGCTGCGGGTGTTCGGGGTTCAGGCTCTGGCCCATGCGCTCGCTGGCGGTGGCGATCTGCTGGGCCAGCTCGTACTGCGCGGCCTGCAGGGCCTCCTGCACGAACTCGGCCACGAATGGCGGGCCGTAGTACTCGCGGACGTAGGTGTCCAGCTCGGCGTCTTCTGCCTCGGCGCGATCAGCGCGCGCCGCGTTCTCGGCTTCGGCCACTGAGGCCCAGCAGATAGAGGGGAGTCGTGCATTCATTTGGGCCTCCAGAAATGAAAAAGGGCCCGCGTGTGCGGGCCCTTGTGGGTGGATCGATGGAGTCGGGTCAGAACCCACTCCAAAGGTTGAGATTGCCGGATGGCTCCAACTCCATCGCGGCGGCGTCCTCGGAAAGGGCGCTAGCGTGATGGAGCTGGCCCAAAGAGTGAATTAGGGTAAAAGACTGCCAAAGTTCCTCTCTCTAAATAGCTTGGTATGCGATTTGTTTTTAGCACTCTCGTCGTGGTCGGGTTTTTAGTCTTCATCTACTACATCGTCAGATCGATGGCTTCAAGGTACAGAGACGATCGAGGCGAGTACTTCATCAAGGCTATGTTCGTCTTCATCCTGATTTCGGCGTTAGGGGTAGTTGGTGAATGGCTAGGTGTCCCTGCTTAGCCCGTGTTGCCTCTTTGTCGCGCAATGGGGAAAAATCGCTCGCGATGGCCGGATGCGCTCCGGTGAGCGTTGGTCTGGGCTTTTCTTTTCTTGGCATCCCAGTGCATGCCTCAAGCCGTATTTTTCCAATCCCCCCAGCTCAGGGTTCTGCGGGGCCTGTCCCAGTCTCCCGGCAGCTCTTACCTGCGTGAGCAGAGGCTGGTTCAGTGAGGCAGTGCGCCGACGACCTTTTCTATCCCGCTGCCGCCCGCGGTGCCTGTGTTTACCCAGCCGTGCGGCTGCATGAGCGCGGGCGGCATGTTCGTGGCGCCCGTCAACGACAAGATTGCCGTTGACGAATGGATAATAGCAGTGCTTTTTTATCTGTGCAATAGCAGTGCTTGTAATTTTTCCCTGGTCAGAGCAAAAAATGCCTTTCTGCAAGCCTGGCTTGCGTCTGCCGCAACGCACAGTTGCGCAAGCCTGGCTTGCATTTGCAAAAGTGCGACTATTGGTGAATACTGTATGTGTGTACAGTTTTTCGCGAGAACGCGATGACGCCAATACGAAAAAAAGCACTGGGCGATCGGCTGCGTGCCGCCCGTCGCCGCTGCGCGCTCTCGCAGGATGAAGTGGCAGACCTGTTGGGTGTTAAGAGGCAGACAGTCTCCGCATGGGAGACAGGGGTGACTGTGCCTACGGCATTCCAGGTGGCGGACTTGGCTGCAGCGTACTGCGCCTCCGCTCATCAATTGCTATTCGGAGCGCACTTCCAACGTGTCGATGTAAAGGCGCTTTTGCCGGGTCCTGGGAGTCAGGACGGACAGGCTATTCCGAGTGCGCCGCTACGCGTCGATGAGCAGTCATCGACTTCAGACCCGGTGCGGTTGGGGACTGCCGCTCCGCCTCTGCCTGGTGGTGGCGGAGTTGCGCCTCAGCGTCAGCCAGTAACTTGGCTTGGGTCGATTTGGGGACGCTCCGGTACACCATGACGAGCTGCATTTCGTCTTTGGACAATTGGGTGAAGTTCAGCGGCTGACTGCCGCCACCGGCAACCTCTCCCAGCGCGGCAGCTTCTGCAGCTAGCCTGGGGCTGAAGTCTGCAATCTCGCACCCCAATCCTTTCGCGAAGCCTCGCGCCGCCTTCAGGCTGATCGCGGCCTTGCCATTGAGGAAGTGCCCAACGGCTGCTTGGCTGCCTATGTCATAGGTCTGCCCGAACTCTGCTTGGGACACGCGCTCCTTGCGCTCAACCCACAGGCTCTTGAGCTTCCGCGACTCCTCGCGGTGCTCATCAGTCAGGGTTCTGCGGATCTCTTCACTCATAAATAGCGAGGCTAGTAAAAGTACTGGCAAAAAGCAAAAAGCAGTGCTATTGACAAAATTAAAAGCACTGCTAGTATTTGCGGATGCACAACCTTAGACGCATCCGAAAACACCTCGGAATCACCCAGAAGGCCTTGGGTGACGGCATCGGCTGTACCCAAGGCAACGTCTACCACTACGAACGAGGCCAGACGCTGTTGCCTGAGATGGCGGGGCGACTGATCGCTTACGCCGCGCGCGATTTCGGTTTGACCCTCACCTATGACCACATCTACGGCAACGTTGAACTGCCGATGGTCCCGGCTCAAGCGAGGAGCATTCCGCGTGATTGAGTGCATAGATAAACCTGGAAAAGGAGCGGGGCCACTACGTCGCGCCGTCCGCGATTTGGTCGCTTTCGCACGCGGCGCGGGCCGCACCAGCTGCTCCGACACCATGGAGCTGCGTCAGCAGTGCGATGCCAACACCCTGCGCGTGCTGGACGCGCTGGCCAGGGCCAAGGGCATGGAGCGCCCGGCCTACATCGAGGCGCTGTTGGAAGAGCATGCGAAAGAAGCGTTGCATGAAGCAAGTCTGATCGTGCGTCAGCTGCGGGGCAATCCGCTGCTGGTGGAAGCGCTTGGAGCCCCGCTGGAGACCTTTGGTCTGACTGCGGCCGAGGAAGAGGTGGGGAATGCCCGAGCAACAGCTTCCTGAACCCCTCGTATCCGCTGACTGCGACTTGAGCGACTTCCCGTACATGGAGCTGGATGTTCGGCGCCTGCGCGACTCGCGTTTTGCATCGACGCCCAACGGTGATGCGTTCCGCGCTGGCGTGCTGCTGTGGTGCGCGGCCTGGCACCAGATTCCCGCTGCCTCGCTGCCCGATGACGACGTAGAGCTGGCCAACCTGGCCGGCTACGGCCGCATGCCTATCAGCGTGCGCGAATGGAAGAAGGTGCGGGTCGAGGCCCTGTCTGGCTTCGTGAAGTGCAGCGATGGCCGTCTGTACCACCCCGTGATCGCTGAGAAGGCCGTGGCTGCGGGCGCGGCGAAGCGGCGGCACGCCTACGGAAAGTTCCTGGACCGCCTGCGGAAAGAGAACAAGGCGCGGGAGAAATCCGGCAAGCCCCTGTTCGGAATTCCAACGCCGGAGCAGTGGAATTCCGGCGCCTACCCCCACGGAATTCCACCGGAGCCCCAAGCGATTTCCGCCGGAAATCGCCCGGAAAACGGTGCGACTTCCGGCCAAGTTCCAGCGGAAAACGCTCTTAGAGGGAACAGAGAGGGAGAGGGAGAGGGAACTCTTTATTCCGTAGCTAACGCTACGGGCGGCACCGCCGCCAAGCCGCCGGGCGAGATGACGAAGGACGAGCTGTGGCGTGCGGGCAAGTCACTGCTGGCTCAGGCAGGCCTGCCGCCGGCTCAGTGCGGCTCGTTCGTGGGAAAGCTGGTCAAGGACTACGGCGACCAGATCGTGGTCGATGCCGTGCGTGCTGCGGTCGTGGCGCGGCCGGCGGACCCCGTGGAGTACCTGAAGGCGACTTGCATGCGGGAGAAGGGCGAGCGCGCCACCCGGGGCAACAACAAGCACAGCGCCGCCTATGCGGCCATCGTGGGGGACTGAGCAATGCAAAAAATTTCTGCGCTGGCACCGGCAGCGCTGCGCGATGGTGCGCGAGAGCCGGCGGACCAGGCCGCCGCGAACCCGGCCGTGAAGAACCTGTTCCTCGTGATGCAGGGCTGCTACGGGTCGTTGTTCCTGAGCAAGTTCGCCACGGGCGTGCTGGACGACCAAGGCCGTGACCTGGGCGTGCGCGCCGCAATGCGGGTCTGGCGCACAACGCTGGCCAAGTACTCGCCGGACGTGATCGAGTCCGCTGTCGCACGCCTGACGGCAGAGCACCCGGACTATCCGCCGCACCTGCCGCAGTTTGAGGCCATGTGCAGGGCTGCCACGCCGCGCAGGACGCACGCAGAGGAGCAGGGTTGGCTGGCACTGCCGGCGCCCAACGCGGCGCCTGTGCACGTCCAGATCGAGCCGCAGGGCGATGGCAAGGACTGGGCCCGCCGCATCGTGGCGCGCGTGCAGGCCGGCGACCAGACGCTGACGCGCACGGCCATCCGCGCCGCAATGCAGGCCCTGGGCATGGAGGGCTGGCCGCGATGACCCTGCTGCAGCTGCTCAAGACCGGCGCCGTGCTGCGCTACCGGCCCGGGTTCCGCTTCTACGCGGTCCAGCGCGGCCGTGAGATCCCCGTCAACCAGGTGGAGGCCGAGGCAGCCGTGCGCGTCGGCCGCGTCCGCCCCGAAAGCACCGGCCCTGATGGGTTCGGCGTCTACCACTTCGCTCTCAGGAACACCCAATGACCCGCAGGTTTGAATTCGACCGCGACCAGGTGCTGGCCACTATTGAGGCCGGCCCGGTGCAGTACGCCGCCCTGGCCGGCACCATGTCCGATCCGGCCCGCGCCCAGTTGCGCGCCATCATCGATGAGCTGATGGGGCAGGGCCTCATCCGCCTGATCCAACTGGATCGGTTCCCGCACTACGTGGTCACCGATTGGGTGATGCCCGACGAGCTGCGCCTGCAGCTGATCGAGGGCAAGTGCAAGCGCACCGTGGACGGGTGCCTGGTCTGGACTGGCTATATCGACCCGCGCCGCGGCCCCATGGTGCGCTTTGGCCCGGACGGGCCGGTCACATCCGCACGCCGCGTGGTCTGGGCGATCAAGCGCGGCCCGCTGGGCCTGCAGCAGACCGTGCGCGCTGGTTGTGACGATCCCGCATGCGTGGCCTACGAGCACATGAAGCTGGGAACGCGCGCGGACAAGTCGCGTGGGCGCAGCCTCACGCCGCTGACAAAGCTGCGCATTGCCCGCGCCCAACAAGCCGCGCGGGGCAAGCTGGACATCGAAAAAGTGCGAGCCATCCGCGCGAGCAATGAACCAGAGGCAGTCCTGGCGGACCGCTACGGCGTCTCCAAGCCCACCATCGGGCAGATCCGCAGGAACGAGACATGGCGTGAGGAGGGTGGCATGTTCACCGCGCTGATCCCAGGGAGGGCGCGGGCATGAGCGTGATCCTTGGAATGGACCCTGGAGCCAATACGGGCGTGGCCGTGTTCGTGGACGGCCAGCTGGTGGAGCTGCTGACGATTCCGCCGCACCACATCGAGCGCACGCTGGCCGCACGCATGCCGTCGCGCGTGGTCTTCGAAGACAGCCGGCTGCAGTCGCATACCTGGACGCGCGGCAAGACCGGCGCCGCCAGCGCCAAGATGGCGCGCAATGTGGGGCAGGTGGACGCGCGCTGTGCGGACATCACGGCGCACTGCGCAGATCTGGGCATCCCTGCCCACGGCGTCAGCCCGGCAGGGAAGGGCGGCAAGCTGGATGCGAAGCGCTTCGCCGCGATCACGGGCTGGACGGGCCCGAGCAACGAGCACAGCCGCGATGCGGCCATGGTGGCCTGGCCATTCCGCCGCGCTGCGGATCTTCGGGGAGTGCGCCATGGCTGAGATTGCCCTGCACGCTCACTGGGACGGCCCCGAGCAGGCCCGGGCCAACTTCCTGCAGCGCGTGGCGCCCTGGTGCATGCAGCAGTGGGAGGCTGGCCGCAGGCTGGAGGTGTTCGTGCGTCTGCACGAGGACGCCAAGACCGACAGGCAGCGCGTTTTCTATCACGACTTCGTGCTGGCCGAGATCGCGCGCCAGGTGGTCATCGACGGCCGCCGGCACTCGAAGGCCACCTGGAAGGAGCACTTCCGCGCCGAGTACCTGGGCAGCCGTGCGGTGACGCACCATGACCCGATCAGCGGCGCCACGACCACCACGCAGGAGCGCATCAGCACGGAAAGCCTGAACGTGCGCGAGTACGCGGACTTGATTGACCGGGTGATGGCTCACGCCATCGATGACTTGAAGGTCGAGTTCCCGGCCACGTTTGAGGAGTGGGAGCGCGAGCAGACCCACCCGGACACGGGCGAGGTGATTGGCGGGGTGTCTCCCTGATGCGCCGCACTGCCTTCAAGTCCGGCGGGGCAGGGTTCCGCCTGCGGGCCGCTCCTGCGTCCCATGCTGCCCACGAGCTGGCGCGCGAGCAGCGCCTGGAGGCCCGTGCTGCCCGCGCCATGGCCGAGGCCCGGCCGCGCGCTGCCACTGTGGCGCTCATCGATCAGCACCAGGTCGTGCCCGCGCCGAAGACGGTGGCCCAGCGCAACCCGCGCCTGCGTGCCCTGGCCAAGGGTCAGCAGTGCCTGCTGCTGGTACCGGGGATCTGCACGAAGGACACCACCACCGTGGTCTGCTGCCACAGCAATCTGTCCATCCACGGGAAGGGGGAGCGCAGGAAGGCAGACGACCACTACAGCGTCTGGGGCTGTGCCGCGTGCCATTCCTGGCTTGACCAGGGGCCTGCGCCTGCCGCGCGCAAGGAAGCCGCGTTCATGGCCGCGCATCTGCGCCAGGTCCTGGCATGGCGCGCGCTGGCCTACGCCCCGAACATAGATGCCCGCGACCGCGCCGCTGTGCTGTGGGCGCTGGGCCTGCTCAACGCCACGCCGATTCTGGATTTTTGAAAGAGGACCATCTTGGAAACCAAGGCCGCGAAGATGAACCGCGACGACACGCGAAAACAAGAAGGTGGCCCCGCTTGAGCTGCATGGACTGGATGGCTGGCCAGCTGGAGGGCTGGCACGAGGAGGGGGCACGGCACAACAACCCGCGTCCTGCGGGCGTCATCCGCCCGGGCAGTGGCACCGACGTGCTGCTGCGGTTTCTACGCCAGGCCCCCGGGCGCTGGTTTTTCCATGCCGAGCTGGTCCTGGCCCTGGGCCGCAGCAAGGGGGAGATCGATTGGGCGCTGCAGTACTTGGTGCGCGAGTGCCAAGTGGAAAGCCGGCTCACGGAGCTGCCGGCGCGCAAGCCAGTGCATCGCTACAGACTGAGAGAAGGATCGACAACATGACCACGACAACGGGAAGGCCAGCCCCAGGCGGGCGACATCTACGCATACAGAGAGCACGCATTTGGGTAGCACACTAATAGTTAATAGTTTTCGATAAATGAAATGAGGCTATCAATTGTTAATTTTTGTTAACTAAATGCTATTTTGTATCTGATGATCCTGCGGTGGGGCCTGCACCAAGGAGGTTGCGTGCCCGCTTGAAAACTTAGGGGCATAACGCCCCGTCGCGGAGATCATCAAATGGTAGGACTGGGTAAGCGTAGCTTTGCTTCGCTGGTTCTGAGCGCAGCGGTGTGTGGATCGGCATGGGGGCAGATGGTCGTGCCGCAGGGGAGCAGTATTGATCTTGCTGGAGGCTCTTTTCAGCTTCCTTGCACGGCGGTCATCATGCAGGGCGAGTTGACTTTGGGTACGGGGAGTTTTGACACCGGCTCGTTCGCTTTCGACTCAGGGGCTACGGTCACTGGGACAGGGGGGCAACTGAACGTCAGCGGGGACCTTACGAGCACCGTCCCTCTGAATTTGGGAGCCAGCAGCGTGGTCCTGTCGGACAGCTGTGCGCCCGGTTCTGTTCTTCAACTGAGTGGAAACCTCATCGTGAAAGATCTCACGCTGATCAGCACCACAGCCACCCCGCCCACCATCGTCTTGCCGGCGGGTACCAACCTGACGGTTCTTGGAACGCTGACTCTCGGCACTCCTGGTCGGCCGGTCGTGCTGACTTCGTCTGGCCCTGGCACTGCCGTCGTCACGATGGGGCCTGGCGCCACGTTGTCGAATCCCAGCGGTAGCGCCGTACCTGGAAATGTGCAGATCGGGGCACCGGTGGTGACTTCTCCGGCAAGCATCCCCACGCTCAGTACCTATGGGCTGATGTTGATGAGCTTGATGCTTGGTGGTCTGGCCCTGGCTCGCCAACGTCGTAGCCGTACAACACTCTGAGCTGTTCATTCTCTCTCTTCATCCTGGGCTCGTAGGTCTGGCGCAGGGTGCCCAAGTGCTTTTATCTCAACGGCAGCTGAACTATGTCCCGTAAAGAAATCAACGTACCTTCTCGCCTGATTTTTGCTTTGTGCCTGAGCGCTGGCTTCCTCGCGCCTGTCGCGCACGCTGCTGATGTCAGCATCACCATGCCTCCAGGCGGAAATTTCATTATCAAAAATTCGGCAGGGGCCGAGCGTCTGCGTGTACAGAACACAGGTGAAGTCGTGGTTCCGGCTTTGCCGGCCGATACAGCCACTGGCAGCCAGCTGCTGTGTGTCGATGGCGTGACGGGACAACTGGTGCATTGCGCTCCAGGCATTGGCGCAGGAGCCACGGGTGCGACGGGGGCAACAGGACCCACTGGCGCCACAGGGGCTATCGGTCCCGTGGGTCCTACAGGCGCAGGGGCGACGGGAGCCACGGGCTCGACAGGTGTTACTGGAGCGACAGGCGTAACGGGGCCGACAGGCGCCACGGGCGTGACGGGAGCCACGGGTCAGACGGGCGCTACTGGTGAGACAGGAGCGACAGGCCCAACAGGTGCGACGGGCGCCACGGGTGCCACCGGCCCCACGGGCAATACCGGTGCCGTAGGTCCGCAGGGTCCTCAGGGCTTGCAGGGTATACAAGGCGTCCAGGGTGTACCCGGCACCACAGGAGCTTCGGGCAATGTGGGTGCGACGGGTCCCCAGGGTATTCAAGGCGAGACCGGTGCCACGGGCGCGACAGGGCCTGCTGGTCCTGCCGGCGGTGGCGTGACTTTGGTTGACGCCAACAATGTGACCCTGGGTAAGGTGGTGAGCGCGGCGCGAAACAGCATCACCCTAGTGACCAGCACCGGCCACCTGATGGTGATGTCGTGGGATGGGACGCTTCCCAACTCCCAGATTTACTATAAGGGCACGGGCCCAGGCAACTGTTCTGGTGAAGCGTACTTGAATTCTGGTAGTCCCTCGACGGCAAGTTCCATCTACGCCAAGACGGTTGTATGGTCGCTTTCGCTGAGTTCATTCATGGTGACGTCGGCGACACCTCAGTCCAACGGAACGGTAGTGTCCGTTCTTCCGACAGGTATCACAGGGTTCGACAATTCGAGTTGCGGAACCTCTACGGGAGGGCAGTACGGCTGGCTGCTGCAGCCCGTCGCGGCATCTCAGATTGGCCTACCCTCGCCGATCGTTGCTCCCTTGAGGTTGGAGTAGGCGCAGTAACTAGTCTGTGATGGAAGCAGGGCCCGCAAATGCGGGCCTTGTTTTATGTCACGTGTCATCAGGACTCCGCGCCAGGATCGGCACAGGGCTCGTATTCAGCGCAGTACGCCTGTATGCCCTGCGACAGAGCTGCTTCCTCAGGGTTGCTTTGCGGAGTGCCGTCCCAAGCCTGCCAGCTTCGGGCGGATGAGCAAGGAACACAAGCAGTCCCCCCAGTGGGAGCGCATCGAGCTGGACTACAGGGCCGGCATCAAGAGCCTGAGGCAGATCGCAGCAGAGCAGGGCATCAGCGAGGGGGCGATCCGCAAGCGGGCCAAGCGTGATGACTGGAGCCGGGACCTGTCGGAGCGCATTCAGGAGAAGGCAGAGCAGCTGGTACGCAAGGAGGCGGTACGCAGCGAGGTACGCGCGGAGCGTACTGCGTCGGAGCGTGAGGTGGTGGACGCGAATGCGCAGGCTGTGGCCACGATCCGGCTGGCGCACAGGCGGGACATCCAGCGGGCGCGCAAGATCACCAATGCGCTGCTGGATGAGCTGGAGCAGATGGCGGATGCGGACACGGTGGCCTATCTGCAGGAGCTGGGCGAGATGCTGCGCGCGCCCGACGACAACGGCATGGACAAGCTGAACGACCTGTACCAGAAGGTCATCAGCCTGCCGGAGCGCTCCAAGACCATGAAGGTGCTGGCCGAGAGCCTGCGCATCGTGGTGGACATGGAGCGCCAGGCCTTCGGCATGAACGACAAGGACGCGGGCAAGGGGCCGAACGGCGGCGGCAACGTGGGCCACTTCGAGCTGCACTTCGTGGATGCGCCGGCGCGCGAGCACGATCCGCGAGACGAGGAAGGCGCATGAACCTGCTGTCCGACAGCATGCAGGCCGCGCACCCGGCTGATGAGGAGCCGGACTTTGCCGAGGACTACGAGGTAGACCGCTCGCGCGTTCGTGTCGAGTTCCCCTCGAAGCTGCGCGGCCTGTTCCAGCCCAAGCGCTTCAAGGTCATGTACGGCGGGCGCGGCGGGGCCAAGTCCTGGTCTGTGGCCATGGCCCTGCTGGTGATGGGCAGCAATCGCCCGCTGCGCATCCTGTGCGCGCGCGAGATCCAGAAGTCCATGCGGGATTCGGTGCACCGCCTGCTGTCCGACCAGATTGCGACGCTGGGCCTGGGCGGCTTCTACGAGGTGCTGGACACGGAGATCCGCGGGGCCAACGGCACGCTGATCCTGTTCGCGGGCCTGCAGAGCCACACGGTGGACTCGATTAAGTCCTATGAGGCCATCGACATCGTGTGGGTGGAAGAGGCCCAGAGCGTCAGCGCGCGCAGCTGGGAGGTCCTGGTGCCGACCCTCCGCCGGCCTGGCTCGGAAATCTGGCTCACGCTGAACCCGGACCTGGCCACGGACGCCACCTATGCCCGGTTCATCGAGGCCGCCGACAGCGACACCTGGCTTTGCGAAATCAACTGGCGGGACAACCCCTGGTTCCCCGAGGTGCTGGAGAAAGAACGCCGCCGGCACTTCAAGCGCGACCCGGACACCTACTGGAACATCTGGGAGGGCCGCCCCAAGCGCACCCTGGCCGGCGCGATCTACGCGAAGGAGGTGGAGCGCCTGTACAACGACGACCGCGTGTGCCTGGTGCCCTACAACCCCAAGCTGCCCGTGCACACGGTCTGGGACTTGGGCTGGGCCGACAACATGGCCATCGCCTTCGTGCAGCGCACGGCCATGGATTTCCGCGTCATCAACTTCATGCAGGACAACCAGAAGACGCTGGAGTGGTACGTGGAGCAGATGGAGAAGCTGCCGTACCGCTGGGGCACGGACTTCCTGCCGCACGACGGCGCCCACGGCGACTTCAAGACCGGGCAGACGGCCCAGCAGATCCTGGAGGACATGGGCCGCGAGGTCGAGGTGCTGGAGCGCGCGGGCCTGGAGTCGGGCATCCGCCTGGCGCGCGGCATCTTCTCCTCGGCCTACATCGATGCCCAGCGCTGCGCCAAGCTGCTGGACTGCCTGAGCCGGTACAAGCGCCAGATCGACCCGCGCACGGGCGAGCCGGGGCCGCCGCTGCACGATGACGCCAGCCACGGCGCAGACGTGTGGCGCTACATCAACATGGCCCTGCCGCTGATGGACAACGACACTGCGGGCGCTGTGCCTCTCAGGCGACGCGCGGGCGGCATGGCACGCTGATCCCGTACCAAGCCTGCCACTTTCGCGGGCATGCCTGCATGTATCGACCTGCGCAAAGCGCACCTTCACCGCCAGCATGGGGACTTGCTGGCCGTCTACACCTGGATCAATGCCGAGCGCGCACTGGTCCTGATCCCGGCCTACCGCCCCAAAGCCCCGTGGTACGTGGTGATGGAGAGCGCGGCCTATCTCTACGATGACCCCGCCTATCTGGCCCGCGCCTGCGTCAAGGCCTGCGAGGTGCTGGGCATCGAGCCCAACCGGCCGAACTGGGTGCGCGTGGCCACCATCGTCAACGAGGGCCTGCCCGACTTGGTGAGCATGCCCAGCGAGCCCACATGGCAGCGCCCAGGCCAGGAGTTCGGCACCCTGGTGGTCAAGTCCGACGGCAAGGAGATCGCGGCCGAGGCCCTGACCATCCCGGACCTGGGGGCCGAATATGTCCCAGCTTGAGGCCCGCTTCAACCGCCGCGCGGGCGTGGGCGAGCGCATCCTGAACGATTTGCCGCTGGAGTTCGACGCCGACGAGGAGGCGCCGCCACACCCTCTGGACCAGCCCGAGGCCCGCAAGACGCTGCGCAAGCTCCTGAGCTGGTACTACCGTGAGCGCGAGATCCAGGCCGAGAACCGCCTGCAGATGTCCATCGACGCCGACTACTACGACGGCGACCAGTGGGACCCGGCCGACGCTGCCACGCTGGAGGAGCGCGGCCAGGTGCCCCTGGTGTTCAACGAGGTCGCCGTGATGTGCGACTGGCTCATTGGCACGGAGCGCCGCGCGCGCGTGGACTGGAGCGTGCTGCCGCGCGCCGAGGACGACGTGCAGCTGGCCGACGTGAAGACCAAGGTGCTCAAGTACGTCAGCGACGTGAACCGCACCACGTTCAACCGCTCGCGCGCCTTCGAGGACACCGTGAAGGTGGGCGTGGGCTGGGTGGACTCCGGCGTGCGCAACGACCCCACCAAGGACATCATCTACGACAAGTACGAGGACTGGCGCAATGTGCTCTGGGACTCGATGGCCATGGAGCCGGACCTGAGCGATGCGCGCTACCTGTTCCGCACGCGCTGGGTGGACGAGGACGTGGCCATCACCATGTACCCGCAGCGCCGCGACGTGCTGGAGCGGGCCGTGCTGCGCGAGGAGGAGTTCAGCGCCCAGCAGTGGGCCGAGGACGAATTCTTCTTCCAGGGCCATACCAGCGAGCGCCATGTCAGCGGCACCAGCGGCAGCTACCTGGCCGGCGGACGCGGCAACATCGACAGCGAGGCGCGGCGCCGCGTGCGCCTGATCGAGTGCCAGTTCCGCATGCCGGCGTCCGTGCAGGTGGTGACCAGCGGCCCCTTCAAGGGCTCGTTCGTGGAGCCCTGGGACCATGCGCTGCGCGCCGTGGTTGGTGCGCACGGCGGCTCCATCGTGGAGCGTGTCGCCATGCGCATGCACGTCGCGGTCTTCACCGAGGGCCATCTGCTGGCCCTGGGCCCAACGCCCATGCGCCACAACAGTTTCAGCCTGACGCCCATCTGGTGCTACCGGCGCGGCCGGGATCGCATGCCCTACGGGGTGGTGCGCCGCGTGCGCGATCTGCAGATGGATCTGAACAAACGGGCCAGCAAGGCGCTGTTCCTGCTGTCCACGAACCAGATCTTTGCGGAGAAGGGCGCCTTCGATGACATCAACGAAGCGCGCGAGGAGGTCAACCAGCCGGACGGCGTGGTGATCTACAAGGCTGGCAAGAAGTTCGAAGTCCACCGCGACAGCGAGATGGCCGCCGGCCAGGTGCAGATGATGACGCTGGACGGCCAGGCCATCCAGAAGTCCGCAGGCATCAGCGACGAGAACCTGGGCCGGCGCACCAACGCCGTCAGCGGCCGCGCGATCGAGGCCCGCCAACTGCAGGGCTCGGTCGTGACCACGCAGCCCTTCGACAACCTGCGCTTCGCTGTGCAGATCCAGGGAGAGAAGCTGCTGAGCCTGGTGGAGCAGTGGTACACGGAGGAGAAGGTCATTCGCCTCTCGGGCCACAAGGGCCGGCTGGACTGGGTGAAGGTCAACCAGCCCGAGGTCCAGCCAGACGGGAGCGTGCGCTACCTGAACGACATCACGTCCAGCATGGCCGACTTCGTGGTGTCCGAGCAGGACTATTCGGGCACGCTGCGCCAGGTCATGTTCGAGAGCCTGAACCAGCTGGCGGGCCGTCTGCCGCCCGAGGTGGCCATCCGCATCATGACGCTGGCCATGGAGTATTCGGACCTGCCGAACAACGACCTGGTGGCCGACGAACTGCGCAAGCTCACCGGCGAGCGCGACCCCAACAAGCCCCTCACGCTCTAGGAGCAGCAGCAGGTCCAGCAGCAGATGCAGGCCCAGGCCGAGGCCCTGCAGATGCAGCAAGAGAGCGCGCGCCAAGCGCTGGCCGAGCAGCAGGCCAAGGTCCGGGAAATCAACGCCCGCGCCGAGAAGCTGGAAGCAGAGGCCGAGCAGCTGCGCGCCGCCGGCGGCAACCCGGCGCTGGCCCAGCAGATGGAGGGCGTGGCCGCCACCGTGCGCCGCGATGCCGACATGGAGCTGGAGGAGACGCGCCGCAAGCTGGCCAAGGCTCAGGCCGACCTGGCCAACAAGACGCTGCAGATCAAAGGCGACCAGGACGTGCGCCTGCAGGTGGCCCACATCGAGGCCGATTCGCGCGAGCGCGTGGCCCAGATCCAGGCCGCCAGCCGCGAACGGCTCGATGCCGTGGACGCCCAACTGAACCGCTTTCCCCCCACCCCCGACAGCCAGCCGGCCGCCGAACAATGAACATCGACACCCTCAAGGAAGTGCTCGGCCTGGCCAACGGCCTGACTGCAGAGCACAAGAACGACCTGATCCTGGCCGGCGTGAAGTCCGCGCCTGCCGTGGGCGCCAGCGCGGGCGCCGTCGCCACCCAGCAGACGGAGGCCACGCTCCTGGGCCTCACGGGCAATGCTTGGGTGATCGTGGCCACGCTGATCCTCATCGCCCTGCAGGTGGCGCATCTTGCCTGGAAGTGGCGCCGCGACTACCGCATGGACCAGGAGCACCAGACGGACCGCGCGCGCATCGTGCGCATGGCGGGCGGCCGCGAAGGAGACGAGCAATGACCGGCCGTGTGCCTGCTGCAGGCCTGCGCGTGGGTGCGGCCATCCTGGCCGGCTGGATGCTTGCCGAGGGCTTCAGTTCCAGCCCCATCATCCCGGTGCGCGGCGATGTGCCCACCATTGGCCATGGCGCAACACGCTACGAGGACGGCACGCACGTGACCATGGCAGATCCGCCGATCACAAGAGAGAGGGCGCGCGACCTGGCTGCCAACCTGCTGGACCAGGAGTACGGCGCCTGCGTGCGGGCCTCGCTGGGCGACACGCTGGTGCACCCGGACGAGTTCGCCCAGGCGGTGGACTTCGCGGGTCAGTACGGCTGCGCGGCGTGGCGCGGCTCCTCGATGCTGACGCGCACGCGGGCTGGCGACTATGCCGGCGCTTGCCAGGCCTACCTGGCCTATCGCTTCATGACCAGTGCCCAGCCCCTGCAGGGCTACAGCGCCTACCAGTGGGGCGCGGGCGGGCAGCCCACCCGGTGGCGCTTCGACTGCTCGGCGCCCGGCAACAAGGTTTGCCGTGGTGTCTGGACTCGCCAGCAGGCGCGGCACGCCGCGTGCATGGACGCGCAGCAATGAGCGTTCGCGCCATCACTCATTTGGCCGCCGCCGGCCTGGCCGCGTTCTTGGCTTGGAGCTACCAGGGCGCGCGGCTGGGCGCCGACCTGGCCGAGGCCCGCGCCGCAGCCGTGGGCGAAAAGTTGGCAGTCAGCACAGCACAGCGCGCGGCCGACGCCCGCGTGCGCCAAGCCGAGAAGGCCATCAACACCAACTACCAGGAGGCGCTGAATGCTGCCCGAACCCGCGAGGCGCTGCTGCGCCGTGATCTTGACCAGTTGCGCGCTGTCTCTGACGGCCTGCGCGAGCAATCCGCAGATGCCGCCCGCCGACTTGCCAGCGCTCCCCCTGCTGCCGTCCTTGAGTACGCCACTGCCCTCGGAGTCTTATTTGAAGACTGCCGCGCAGCGTATGGAGACATGGCGGCAAAGGCTGCAGGGCACGCAGCTGATGTCCAAACCCTGAGCGCAACTTGGCCCGCATATGGTAATTAATTTGCTTTTTATATTTATAATAGCAAGGTGATTATTGAAAAATTGAATCTAATCCGATATTCCTAATTTTATGAAGTGCTTGTTTAATGACTGGCATAACAAGTGATAATCATGCATACTCTCCGATAAAGTGCTTAAGTTTTCATTGCCTATGTGAGCTGTTATTAAAATATCCATTGCGATAAAATGGTTGCAATCATCGATTTTTGTTAAATCTGATACTAAAGATGCATCCAGGAAACGTATTTGATCAAGAAGCTTTCTTATTTGCCTTCTATTGCTCTCTTTGTAGTAGTGAAAATACTGCATCCAACTTGCGTGTTCGCCAGTGTTGGGTGAAATAACTATTGGTGCTTCTCCATAGGGATGTAACTTGCTTAGTGCATTCTCTAGATGCTGTGCATTTAGATTGTTGGTATCCAGAATTATTCCGCTGTATTGCGATATGGTATTTATTTGTGCTGCGCTGTCTGTGACTATTTTGGTAGCGTGACTAGTTATATAAGGTTTTAGTATTTCATTGTCTGATTTCTCTTTGATGTGAACAACAAACAAATAAAAAATGTAGCTTGCAACTATAGATGCTAATATACCCTCGAAAATCACTCCGATGTCGTAGGCGCCAGGAAATAGCTGAGGAAATCTATTTAATATTAATATCTTAAAGCCAATTAAAGACAAAGCAGAGATAGTTAGTGTATTTGCCTCTTTGGATGCAGTTTTTATAAGTCTTTTGATTTGAGTGATATTATTCATTTTATAAAGCTTTAAATGGATTTATTTTCATTTGTGGTGAATAAAGATTTCCGTCAGCCACTACGATGGGCTATCAATGTGCGAAACAATCGTTGTCAGCTGTATAACAGCAAGCCCGGCTTTTAGCAAAGCCGTACCAAGCCTGCCACCCTGCCGTGATCCGAACCACGAAAGGACGCACACATGAGCTTGAACGACGACCACCTGCGCCTCCTGTCCGACGCCGAGCGCGAGGCCATGGAAGCCGACGAAAACGACTACGACCCCGAGGAAGACAACGTTGCAGCGCTGGCTGCTCTGGGGCGCGGCCCCCTCGATGCGCAAAAGGAAGAAGAGGGCGACGACGACGCGGCTGACGCGGGCAAGGGCAAGCCCGAGCCCAGCTCGCCCATCGAGCCCACTGAAACCACCGCTGCGCCCGCTGCAGCGCCTGCAGCCGCTCTTGCTGCAGCGCCCGCAGAACCCACTGATGCCACGCAGCCCACCAACGCACCGGCACCGAATCCGCAGACTGCGCAGCAGGCCGGCGGCTACCGTGCAGAGCTGCCTGCCGACTATGACGCCCAGGTGAAGGCCAACAAGGACGCCGTGGCCGCCGCTCGCGCCAAGTTCAACGAGGGCGAGCTGGAGCAGGCCGAGCTGGACGCGGAGCTGGACCGCCTGCAGGACGAGCGCGACCTGCTGCGCGACATGAAGACGCGCGCCACGGTGTCGGCCGAGATGCAGCAGCAGTCCACCCACCAGGCCTGGACCGCCACCATCAACGGCTTCTTCGAGGAAGCGGCCCAGAGCGCAGAGCTGGGCATCGTGGACTACCGCAAGGACGCGGCCAAGCAGGCGGATCTGGACGCCATGGTGCGCGCGCTGGGCGCGGCGCCCGGCAATGAGCACAAGCCCATGCGCTGGTTCCTGGAAGAGGGGCACCGCCGCGTGGTGGCTCTGCATGGTATTGCCACGACCAAGAAGCCGGCGGACGTGCGACGCAAGCCTGACGCCTCGGCGGTGGTCACCAATCTGGCCGACGTACCCGGCGGCGCGGGCGATGCCGACCCCGTGAGCGACGAGTTCGCCGAACTGGACAAGCTCACCGGCCTGGACTACGAGCGCGCGCTGGGCCGCCTGTCTGAAGACAAGCGCGCGCAGTACCTGCGTTCGCTGTGAAGGAGCCCATGGCACAGACAACTGCATCGCCGCCCGACATGCGCCGCATCTTCATGGAGCTGCGCACGGGCGATGTGCTGGAGGTGGGCGGTGTGCGCATCCAGCTGGAATACAAGAAGGGGCAGGCCGCACGCATGGTGATCGCGGCGGCGCCGGATACCTGCGTTCGCAAGATCGCAGCGGCCTCGCGGCCCGTACCAAGCCTGCCAACCTGAACACCGAACTTTTTCAACCGGGGCGCTGGAGTGCTCGCTACCACAATAGGAGCAATCCATGGGTAAGACCGTTGTGGGCGTGAACAGCCCGCGTGCCGTCAAGCGCTTTTCTGGCGACTTGGCTCTCGATGTGTCCCAGGCCTCGTACTTCGGCAAGCGCTTCGCGGCCGTGGGCCAGGGCGCCAAGACGCCAATCCAACTGCTGACGGATCTGGAATCCGAGGCGGGTGACCTGGTCAGCTATGACCTGCTGGCCGAGTTGCGCATGGCGCCCGTCGAGGGCGACGATGTGCTGGAGGGCAAGGAAGAAGGGCAGCGTTTCTACACCGATGAGCTGTACATCGACCAGGCGCGTGGCGGCGTCAACACGGGCGGCCGCATGTCGCGCAAGCGCACGCTGCACGATCTGCGCATGCGCGCCAAGCAGCAGCAGGCCAACTGGTGGGGCCGCTTCCAGGACGAACTGACTTTCACCTACCTGTCTGGCTCGCGCGGCATCAATGCCAACTTCATCCTGCCGCTGGGCTACCAGGGCCGAGCCAAGAACCCGCTGACGGCGCCTACGCCCAACCAGCACCTGTTCGGCGGCGATGCCACGGCGGTGGCCAACCTGGATGCCACCGACAAGATGTCGCTGGCGGTGGTGGACCGTGCCCGCGTTCGCGCGGACAGCCAGGGTGGCGGCGCCACCAACATCCCCGTCATGCAGCCCTGCGTGGTCGATGGCGAGGAAGTGTTCGTCATGGTCATGCACACCTTCCAGGAAGACGACCTGCGCAAGGAAACCGGCACGGGCGGCTGGCTGGAACTGCAAAAGGCGGCGGCCGCTGCTGTGGGCTTCAAGTCGCCGCTGTTCAAGAGCGCGCTGGGCATGTACCGCAACGTGGTGCTGCACTCGCACCGCAACGTGATCCGCCACAACACCCATGGCGCCACGGGCGACCTGGAAACGGCGCGCGCGCTGTTCATGGGTGCGCAGGCCGGCGTAATGGCCTTCGGCTCGCCGGGCACGGGCATGCGCTACGGCTGGCATGAGGAAACCCGCGACAACGGCAACCAGGTCGTGATCACCACGTCGTCCATCTTCGGCGTCAAGAAGTCGGTCTTCGAGATCGAGGGCGAGAAGCAGGACCACGGCGTCTACGGCATCGACACGGCCGCTGCGTCGCGCTGACCCAACCCAACGAATCAGAGGAGTCAGACATGGCTTTCAAGCAACTCAGTGCCGTGGCCGCAGGCCACCAGGCCCCCATCACCCCCGGCGGCTCCGAGCTGGTGCGCTCGCGCTTCGGCCAGCCCCTGGCCGTGGCCGACCACGCAGTCGGCGCCCGTGGCGTCATCGGCATCCTGCCCGCCGGCACTCTGCCCGTGTCCCTGTTCATCCGCGTGCCTGCCGCCTTGGGCGCGGGCTTCAAGGCCTCCATCGGCCTGGCGGATGCGGCCGGCGACATCAGCGCTGCGGCCGACGACGGCGGCGGCGCCTGGGTCACGGACAACGACGCAGGCGCGGCCGGCGGCTATGTGCACCTGGTGCCCGCAGCCTTTGCCAAGCTGGTGCCCAAGGACGAAGACCGCCGCATCGTCCTCAAGGTCACAGGCGCGGGCACGGCCGCAGGCCTCTTCGCCCTGGACCTGATCTACACGAACGCCTGACAGCGTGTGCGCGCCCCGCAAGGGGCTTTTCCCCGGTGGCATCCGCTGCCGGGGCTTTTTGAACCCCGGAGAACCAAACCATGAAGCTGTTCACTTCGCTGCCCGCACGCAAGGACGGAACCCTGATCGTGCGCCTCAAGGGCGCCACCTATGTTTTCGAGGGCAAGCCGCTGGCCTGCGAGGTCGAGAACGAGGCCCATGCCGAGCACCTGCGCGCCGGCAACTTCCAGACCGAAGAGGACTTCGAGGCCGAGCAGAAATTCCTGCGCATGTCTGCCGAGCGCGAAGCCCGCCGCGCAGCCCAGGACGGCAAGGCCCCGTCCTCGCGCGGCACCTTCTCGCCCGGCGTGGGCCCGGACGATGAGGACGACCTGGATGGCGGCACCGGCATGCCCCAGGAATCCGACTCTGCGCCCACCGGCCGCGTGCGCCGCGCTGCCCGCTCCTCCAACGTGACCGGCTGATCGCACCATGGCCAGCTGGGAGAACTGGATGCCGGAGCTGGTCCTGGCTGCCCCCAAGGCGCCGGTCCCGCTCATCCACCTGGCGCTGAACCGCGCCGCGCGCACCTTCCTCAAGGCCACACGCGCCTGGCAGGAATGGTTGGAGCCCACGGACGTGACCGGCGAGGCCTTCGCCGAATACACCTTCGAGCTGCCCCAGGGCGCGGAGCTGCTGCGCCTGGAGCGCGCCACGCTGGCCGGGCGCCCGCTGGAGGTGGCCAAGGCTCGCGACCTGCCGGCCGATCCCTGGCAGCAAGAGCTGCGCGGCAAGCTCTACCTGGTCACGACGAACCTGCGCGAATTCACAGTACGCACGGGCAGCGCGGGCCGGCTGCAGGTCTACGCCTCGCTGATGCCGTCCCTGCGCGGCAACAGCGTGCCCGACGAGGTGGCCTCGCTCTACCATGAGGCCATCCGCGAGGGTGCCAAGGCCGAACTGCTGGCCACCGAGGGCACGGACTACTACAAGCCCGACCAGGCCGGCGTGGCCCTGGCGTTCTTCCAGCGCGCCGTGGATGACGCCACGGCCGACGTGTGGCGCTCCAACACCAGCCGCGGCTCGCGGGGGAGGGCATCATGGCTTTGACCGTGGCCCAGCTGCTGGACGACGCGGCGCGCGACCTGCAGGACAAGGGGCACATCCGCTGGACCCGCGCGGATCTGCTGGACTGGTTCAACGCGGCGCAGCGCGCCTTTGCCGAGCAGCGGCCCGACCAGATGGCCCAGCCGCGCGACCTGGTGCTGGCCGACGGGTGGCGGCAGGAGCTGCCGGCCGGCGTGCTCACGCTGATCGACATCACGAACAACGCCAACGCCACGCAGCGGCGCATCACCAAGACCGACCTGTGGGTGCTGGACGCCGTGGCCGGCGCCTGGCGCTCAGGCTCGCCGGGCCGCGAGGTGCAGCACTACATGCACGACCTGGGCACGCCGCAGGAATTCCTGGTCTATCCGCCCGTGGCCGCCGGCACCAAGGTGCGCGCCATGGTGGGTGTCGCGGCTGTGGACCTGGCCGACGAGAGCGGAACGCCCAGCGTGCCCGAGCGCTGGATGGACGCCCTGCGGCACTTCGTGCTGTTCCGTGCCTGGTCCATCGACGCCGAGTTCGGCGGCAACGCGACCATCGCGGCGGCGCACCGTTCCCTCTACAACGAGGCGCTGGGCATTCAGGCCCAGGCAGCAGCAACGACGGCCGTGGCGCAGAAGTAAGCGCAAGAAATCCCCGGTGGTGACCAAGCCTGCCTATACTGCGGGCAATTTCCACTGGGGCGCTGGAGTGCTCGGAACCATAGGAGCCGATATGGCTGGTTTCTCGACCTCCCTCGCCAACGCGATCATCAGCGCCACGCTGCGCAAGCAGGCCTTCCCGGCCATCCGCAACACCTTCTTCGCCCTGTTCACGGCGGACCCCACCGACGCCTTCACCGCCGGCACCGAGGTGGCAGCACCCTGGTACCAGCGCGTGCCCACGGGCGCCTTTGCCGCGCCCAACAACGGCGCCACCTACAACGCTGTGCGTGCGGAGTTTCCGCCCGTCACGGGCGCCCAGGTCACGGTCACGCACATCGGAATCATGGAAGGTGACTCGGCCACCGATGGAACGGCCACGCTCATGTATTCCGAGCCGCTGCCCAACCCGCGCACGCTGCAGATCAACGACGTGTTCCTGGTGGACAGCCAGGCCCTTACAGGCGACTTCACGCTGCAGCTGCTGTAAGCCATGAACCGGGGTGCACTCAATGGCTTCGCGCTGAACGGGCGGGCCTCCGATCCCGTGGTGAGCATCCGCGTGGACGCCAAGGGCTATGCCCGTGTGCGTGCCGGCGGGAGAGTGCTCGCCTATGCCGTTGTCCACTCGGCTCCGGCCGCTGCGCTCACCGGCCCGCTGGGCCGCGTGCATGCCAAGCTCTCGGCCGATTCCGTGGCGCGCGCAGCTGTCGAGGGCGTGCTGGGCCGGGTCCATGTGCGCAGCCTGCTGGCAGCCACGGGCCGCGCCATCGTCAAGGTCACGCTGCCGCCCGTGCGCGGGCGAGTGGCAGCTCAGGCCCGTGCCAGCGCCACGGTCACGGCCCATGTGCAGGCCCGCATTGGGGTGGGCGCGACTGCGCGTGCCAGCTTCAAGCCCCAGGCGCGTTTGCTGCGCCGTGGCCCTTTGCAATCCACGCCCACCGCCCGTGGCACAGCCGATGGCCGCATCTACGTGCGCCGCTGGCTGCGTTCGCCTGTGGACGGCAAGAGCCAAGCCTTTGTTATCACGCAGGGGCGGGTCGAGGCGCGTCTGGCCGCGCTGGTCCAGGCCAAGGCTGCGATCACGGCCCGTGGGCAGCGCCTGGTGCGCGCGCCGCTGCAGGCCCAGGGCGTGGCCTTCATCGAGATTGATCCCGCCGTGCACAAGCGCCTGCCCTTCGATGAGCAGGCGCCCGAATCCCGCACCTTCCTCGTGCCCGCAGGAATGACCACCTTCTACGTCACAGACCAGGGGCAAAGCATGTTCCGCACTTCCCCCATGCAGCCTGCAGACACGCAGGACTACGACATCGAGTTCGCCGACTGGTTTCCGCC
>NZ_JBICKN010000042.1:0-2229 GCF_043104185.1 Delftia sp. WSY_22 | reverse complement strand
CAGGGTCGATCTGCCAGCGGGCGGTGGTCTGGGGGTCCTGGCTGTCGGTGGCCGCTCTGAGGCGCCCGGCGCTGTCGTAGCCGTAGCGCAGCAGTTGTGCGGCCTGGCCCGGGGCGCCGGCCTGTTCGATGGCAACGAGCTGGCCCAGGCTGTCGTAGTGGTAGCGGCGGCCAAGGATCTGGCCGATGAGGGGCTGGACGAGGTGTTCCCTGCCTTCCATGCTTTGCAGGCCTGTGGTGCCCAGGGCCGTGAGGCGGCCCATGCTGTCCCATTGGCGTTGCACCTGCAGGGGGTGGTGTGCGTCTGCGTCTGCATCTGCTTCTGCTGCGGGGGTGGGTGGGTGCAGGCTGCGGCGGACTTCGCGGTGCAGGGCGTCGCGTTCGAAGTCGATGAGGCCGGCGCCGTTGAGCTGCAGTCCGTGCACATGGCCTGAGCCGTAGGTGAGCCAGGCGATCTTTCCCAGGCCTTGCAGCTGGCTGTGCTGGCGTGCGCCCAGCGCGTCCAGGCTGTGGGCGATGCGGTGTTCGTATTCGATCTGGTCTGCGCCGCCGCCCCCGTTGCTGTGCTTGCCGGGCCGGTACAGCTGCTGCACTTCTGCCGTGATGCGGCCCAGGGCATCGCGTTCCAGTGCTATGCGGCTTTGCAGTTGGATGGTGTTCTCTGCGGTGTTCTCGACGGTGTGCTGCCAGACGCTGGCGGTCATGAGGCGTCCGGCCGCATCCCATTCGTAGCGGTGGGTCTGGGCCGGCGCATGGGCCGTGGCGGGCAGCTGACGTTCGACCAATCTGCCGCCTTCGTCCCAGCGGTAGTGGCTGCTGCTTTGCCGTGCAGCGTTGCCGTCCGTGGCTTCCATGAGCTGGCCTGCCGCATCCCAGCGGTAGCGCTGCAGCCGCTGGTCGAACCCTTCTTCCTGCACGAGCCTGTCCAGCGCGTCCCAGGCAAAGCGGCTTTGGGCTCCGTTTTCGTTGACGAGACGCGTGAGGCGGCCAGCGCTGTCGTATTCGAAGGCCAGGGTGAGGCCGCCATGTGTTCGCTGGACCAGCCTGCCCCAGAGGTCGTAGCGCAGGTGGATGCTGGGGTCGGCGGCCGGTGCAGCAGGGCTTTGTCCCCCCATGAGAGGGGTGAGCGGGGGCTGGGCCGGTTCGATGCGCGTGAGGTGGCCTGCGCTGTCGTAGTGGTAGCGCTCGATCTGGCCGTTGGGCAGTTCGCTGGCCACGATGCGGCCCTGGCCGTCGCGCTGGTGGCGTTGGCGCTGGCCCAGGGCGTTGCCCACTTCGATGAGCGCACCCCAGCGGTCGTAGTGGTAGTGCGTGCTGTGGCCCGAGCAGTCGGTGTAGCTGAGCAGTTGGCCCGCATCGCTCCAGGCCAGCTGTTTGCTGCCGCCCTGGGCGTCTTCGATGCGCCGGGGGCTGTCGCAGGTGAGCGGCGCTTCCTGGGGGTCGGGGTAGTGGTAGCGCTCGGTGCTGCCGTCGGCCTGGGTGATCTGGGTGAGGCGTCCCCAGGCGTCGTATTGGTAGCCGGTGGTGGCCCCTGCCGTGTCGGTGGCGCTGAGCAGGCGGCCTGTGGCTTCGTCATGCTCCTGCTGGGTGCTGCGCCCGTCGGGCAGTTGCACGCCGATGAGCCGGCCCTGGCCGTCGCGCCTGAGGTGGACGCTGCGGCCCAGCGGGTCGGTGCGCGAGGCCAGGCGGCCGAAGCTGTCGTAGCTTTGCAGCCAGCGGCTGCCGTCGGCCTTGTGGTGGGCGATGAGGCGCGACAGGCCCGCCGCACCTTCGAAGTAGTAGGTCTCGATGCGATCCAGGCTGTCGCTGACGCGGGTGGCCGCGCGCTGCTGGCCGTCCGGGCCCGGCGGTTGGCTGAGGTAGTCGAAGCGGAAGGACAGCCCTTCCTGGTTGCTGTGTTCGATGACGCGGGCGCCGGGCTGGGCGCTCTCGTAGCGGTAGCGGTGCCAGGGTCCGCTGGCATGGCGGTGGGCGCTGATGCGGTGGTGGTCCCATTCGAATTCGCGCACGAGCTGGCCTGCGCGGTCGTGGACGGTGATGAGATCGCCTGCACTGCTGTAGCCGTAGCGCACGAGCGTGATGGGAGCGATGGGGGTGGACACGGGATGCAACGGGTCCTGCGTGAGGTCGACCCCGATGAGGCGCCAGCCATCGTCGGCGCCCCACAGTCCGTTCAGGCCCTGCGCGTCCTTGCCGCCGTGGATGCGCTGGTGCAGCAGGCGGTAGCGCC
>NZ_JBICKN010000041.1:0-269 GCF_043104185.1 Delftia sp. WSY_22 | reverse complement strand
TTCGACATGCGCTCATCCGTGGTCTGCACCACCTCGCGCATACCCCCGGCCGTCATGCGCATCTCCAGCAGGTCGCCCGAGTTGTAGGCCCGGGGCGCCGTGCCCTCTTGGCCGCGCAGCACCGTCAGGCGGCACTCGCCGATCACCGAGTTGTCCACGGCGGTAACGCGCAGGATCTCGTAATCGGTTTCGAGCGATCCGCTGCGCTTGTAGGCCGTGAGCACGTACCAGCCGCCGGCGGGAGGATTCAGCAGCGTGCCGGCCGCGCC
>NZ_JBICKN010000040.1:0-108652 GCF_043104185.1 Delftia sp. WSY_22 | reverse complement strand
CGGCAGGACTGCAACCCCGCAGACGGCCCGACGCAGGCGCGGGCATACGGGATTGGGGGCGGGGAGATGGGGCGGGGCCGGGGGCGTCAGCCGTTCTTTTGCAGGGAGCGGATGACGCTGGAGAAGTCCAGGGCGCCGTTGCCGGCGATGGAGTGCATGGCGTACATGGCGCGGGCCATGCCGCCCAGGGGCGTGGAGGCTTTGACGGCCATGGCGTTTTCCTGGGCCAGGCCCAGGTCCTTGAGCATGAGGTCGGTGCCGAAGCCGCCTGCGTAGTTCTTGGAGGCGGGGGCGTTTTCGTGGACGCCGGGGAAGGGGTTGTATTTTTCCAGGGCCCAGTTGCCGCCCGAGCTGCGGCGCATGATTTCGCTGAGGACCTTGGGGTCCAGGCCGTTGGCCACGCCCAGGGCGATGGCTTCGCTGGTGCCGATCATGAGGATGCCCAGCAGCATGTTGTTGCAGATCTTGGCGGTCTGGCCCGCGCCCACGGCGCCGGCGTGGAAGATGTTGGCGCCCATTTTTTCGAGCAGGGGGCGGGCGCGCTCCAGGTCGGCGTCGCTGCCGCCGACCATGAAGGTGAGGGTGCCAGCAATGGCGCCGCCCGTGCCGCCGGAGACGGGTGCGTCGATGAAGGCGATGCCTGCGGCCTGTGCGGCCTTGGCGACCTTTTGGCTGGTGGCGGCGGCGATGGTGGAGCTGTCGATGATGAGCGCGCCCTTGGCAATGCGCTGCAGCAGGCCGGCTGCGCCGTCACGGCCGAGGAAGAGGCCTTCCACATGCTGGCTGGCGGGCAGCATGGAGACCACGGCTTCTGCTCCCTGCACGGCGTCTTCGGCGCTGGCGGCAATGCTCACGCCCTCTGCAGCGACCTTGGCGCAGGCGTCCTTGGAGAGGTCGAAGGCCTTGACCGTGTGGCCGGCCTTGTGCAGGTTGATGGCCATGGGGCCGCCCATGTTGCCGAGTCCGATGAATGCGATCTGCATGTGCTTGTCTCCTGTGTTGTGAAGCTTGTGGTGTGTCTCAGTGGACCGTGTCGTCGGTATAGTTTTCGCCGGGGTCCATGTCGCCGGTGTCCTTGTCACCGTTCGCAATGTCGGCGCCGCGTTCCTTGAGCAGGGAGCGCAGGATGCCGCGGTGGCAGCGCGCCTCCTGCTCGCAGTAGCAGCCGATGGCAAAGGCGCTGTGCTGCGAGAGGGCGGCCAGCAGGTCCAGGGTGCGGCTGGCGGCGGGCTCGGCCATTTCCTTGCGGAATTTGCGCACGAATTGCTGCCAGAGCTTGTCGGCCTCGGCCTGCTGGCCGTGGTCCTGCAGGCGGTGCGA
This sequence comes from Delftia sp. WSY_22, assembly GCF_043104185.1. Classification (NCBI taxonomy): domain Bacteria; kingdom Pseudomonadati; phylum Pseudomonadota; class Betaproteobacteria; order Burkholderiales; family Comamonadaceae; genus Delftia; species Delftia sp. WSY_22. Next base: position 107,332 of record NZ_JBICKN010000040.1, on the reverse strand, counting down.
TTCGAGCGCGGTGTGCATGGTGTCGGGCTGGGGCGAGAGTTCGGGGTACCAGACGTCGTAGTAGTCGCGGCTGGCGAATTCGGCCTTGGGCACGCCGCGCGGCGGGCGGCGCACGGTGCCTATGCGCAGGCCTTCATCGGCGTGGCGGGGGCTGCCTAGCTGGACGATGCGGATGGGCATGGGGCTCTCCTGCAAAGGGGGCTTATTCGTCGCCGAAGATGGGGTGCTTGCGTGTGCGGCGCCCGGCCGGGGCGGGCGCCGCTGGCGGGGTCTTTGCGTCGGCGGGCGCGGGTTCGCTGGCTTGGGCCTTGCGCTTTTTCGGGGGCGTGGCCTTGGCGTGGGGGTTGAAGGCCAGGGCCTGGGCAATCCAGTGCTGCCACTGCTGGCGCGTGGCGTAGGCGGCGGGGCCGATGAAGAAGTAGCCGTCCATCTGGCCCTTGGACGATAGCGGGCGCAGCCCCGGCGTCTCGGCCACGGCGGCGTGCTGCGAAGGCGGCAGGCGCACCAGCAGTTCGTCGTCTTCCACGCCCAGGCACAGCTTGCCGTTGACCATGAAGACATGGCAGCCGAACATGCGCTTTTCCTGCACGTCGTCGCAGCCGGCCAAGGCTTCGCGCACGGCGTCTATGAGATGCAGCGTGGTGTCGGAGAGCGGGCGGGCGGGCATGGCGCGGGCTGGATGTGGATGAGTCAGCGGATCATGTCCGGCGCATCGCCTTCCAGCATGCGCCGCGCGATGATGACGCGCATGATTTCGTTCGTGCCTTCGAGGATCTGGTGCACGCGGGCATCGCGCATGAGGCGCTCCAGCGGGTATTCGCGGATGTAGCCGTATCCACCGTGCAGTTGCAGGGCTTCGTTGCAGACCATGAAGCCGGCATCGGTGGCAAAGCGCTTGGCCATGGCGCAGTAGGTGGAGGCGTCGCGCGCGCCGGCATCGAGCTTGGAGGCGGCCAGGCGCACCATCTGGCGCGCGGCCACGAGTTCGGTGGCCATGTCGGCCAGCTTGAACTGCAGGGCCTGGAAGCTGGCAATCGGCTTGCCGAACTGCTTGCGCTCGTGCATGTACTGCTGGGCCTGGGTCAGCGCGCCCTGGGCGGCGCCCACGGAGCAGGTGGCGATGTTGATGCGCCCTCCGTCCAGGCCCTTCATGGCGATCTTGAAGCCTTCGCCCTCGCGGCCCAGCAGGTTCTGGGCGGGAATGCGCACGTTGTCGAAGCTGATGACGCGCGTGGGCTGGCTGTTCCAGCCCATTTTTTCTTCCTTCTTGCCGTAGCTGATGCCGGGCAGGTCGGCGGGCACGGCAAAGGCGGAGATGCCGCTGGCGCCCGAGCCGGCGTCGCCCGTTCTGGCCATCAGCACCAGCATGTCGGTGCTGCCCGCGCCGCTGATGAAGGCCTTGGCGCCGTTGATGATGTATTCATGGCCCGCCAGTTCGGCCCGGGTCTTGAGCGAGCCGGCGTCCGAGCCCGCGCCGGGCTCGGTCAGGCAGTAGCTGGCCAGCTTGCGGCCGCTGGTCAGGGCCTCGCCCCATTCGGCGCGCACGGCGTCGGTGGCCCAGGTGCCCAGCATCCAGGTGGCCATGTTGTGGATGGTGATGAAGGCGGTGGTGGAGGGATCGACGGCGGCCAGTTCCTCGAAGACCATGGTGGCATCCAGGCGCGGCAGTTGCAGGCCGCCTGCGTTCTCGGGCGCGTACAGGCCGCAAAAGCCCAGTTCGCCCGCCTTGGCGATGGCCTCGCGCGGGAAGATGGATTCACGGTCCCAGTGCGCGGCATGGGGCGCGAGTTCGGCCTGGGCAAAGGCGCGGGCCGATTCGGCAAAGGCGCGCTGGTCGTCGTTGAGTTCGAAGTCCATGGCTGGCTTGTCTCCTGCGTTGGGCTCTGGGGCCCTTGTTGTTCTGGGGGTGGCTTTCGGGGCCTGCGGGGGCCTGTCGATACCTGTCGGTGCGTGCGGCGGTCAGTGCTGCAGCCAACGCTCCAGCACCTGCATGCGCTCCTGTGTCGCGGCCGTGAGGCATTCGTGGTACAGGCGCGGGCCTTCAGGCTGGGTTTCGCTGTCGCGCGTGGCGGCCTTGCAGCGTGCCGTGCGGCCCTTGATCCAGCCGTTCTGGTCGTGGCGCAGGCCCGTTCGCTTGCCCTGGGGCAGTTGCTGCATGACGTCCAGGTAGCGGATGTTGAGCGCGGTGTCGGCCTCCTGGAAGGCCTGGACCGCGCAGGCATTGCGGCTGGCGGCGGCGGTGGAGGCCGGGTCGCAGGCTGCACCGGCCTGCGCGTGTAGGGTCAGGGGCAGGGGGGCGGCCAGGATGGTCAGCAAGGCGGCACCCAGGCCCCGGGAGAGGGGGGCGGTCATTGGAAAACGCATACCGCCATCATCCCAGAGCCAGGGCCTGCCCCGGATCAATCCAGGCCCGCCGACCCGTGCATCAGCGCAGGCTGATGGTGGTGTTCACGCCCTGGCTGGTGGTGCTGTCGTCGAACCAGCGCGCCGTGACGGTCTTGGTCTGCGTATAGAACAGCACAACCTGCTTGCCGTAGGGGCCCAGGTCGCCCAGCTTGGAGGCGCGGCTGCCCGTGAAGGAGAACAGCGGAACCGGCACGGGAATCGGCACGTTGATGCCGACCTGGCCCACGTCGATGTCTTCCTGGAACTTGCGCGCCGCAGCGCCCGACTGCGTGAAGATGGCCGTGCCGTTGCCGTTGGGGTTGGCGTTGATGAACTCGATGGCCTCGTCCAGGCTGTCGGCAGCCGCCAGGCACAGCACGGGGCCGAAGATTTCCTGGTCATAGACGCTCATGCCGGGCTTGACGCCGCTGAACACGGTGGGGCCGACGAAGTTGCCCTTGTCGTAGCCGGCCACCTGGGGCTTGCGGCCGTCCAGTTCCAGCTTGGCGCCGTCGGCCAGTCCGCGTTCGATCAGGCTTTCCACGCGCGACAGCGCCGCGCAGGACACCAGCGGGCCCACGTCGGTGCCGGGCTCGGTACCGCCGCTGACCTTGAGGGTCTTGGACTTTTCCACCAGCTCGGGAATCCACTTCTGCGCATCGCCCACCAGCACGGCCACCGACAGCGCCATGCAGCGCTGGCCTGCCGCACCGAAAGCTGCGCCCAGCAGGGCGTTGAGCGTTTGCTCCTTGTTGGCGTCGGGCATGACGATGGCGTGGTTCTTGGCGCCCATCATGCATTGCACGCGCTTGCCGGCCAGGCTGGCGCGGTTGTAGACATGGGTGCCGACCTTGGTGGAACCCACGAAGCTGATGGCCTTGATGTCGGGGTGGTCGCAGATGGCGTTGACCACGTCCTCGCCGCCGTGCACCACGTTCAGCACGCCGGGCGGAATGCCGGCTTCCAGGGCCAGTTCGCACAGGCGCATGGTGACCATGGGGTCCTGCTCGGAGGGCTTGAGCACGAAGGTGTTGCCCGTGGCAATGGCCATGGGGAACATCCACAGCGGAATCATGGCCGGGAAGTTGAAGGGGGTGATGCCCGCGCACACGCCCAGGGGCTGCAGCACGGAATAGGTGTCCACGCCGTTGGCCACGTTGTTGGCCAGCTCGCCCAGCTGCAGCGAGCCGATGTTGGCCGCATGCTCCACCACTTCCAGGCCGCGGAAGACATCGCCCTCCGCGTCAGGCAGGGTCTTGCCCTGTTCGGCGGTCAGCAGCGCGGCCAGCTCCTTCATGTTCTCGCGGATCAGCTGCTGCAGCTTCAGGAAGATGCGGGCGCGCTGGCCGATGGGCGTCTTGCGCCAGGTCTTGAAGGCTTCCTTGGCATTGGCGACGGCGGCGTTGACCTCGTCGGGCGTGGCAAAGGGCACGCGGGCCAGCACTTCCTGCGTGGCCGGGTTGACCACATCGCGCCATTGGGTGCTTTGGGATTCGACCAGCTTGCCGTTGATCAGCAGCTTGACCGTGGGCGCCAAAACCTTGGCGGACGTGGATGCATTCATGGCTTGTCTCCTGTTGCGGTGGTGTCGGCCCGGCATGCCGTGCGCCGGGCGTTCATCGCATGGTAGCTGTGCGGTTTTTCGCAAGCAATGGAGATGTTTGCAGTATGCATGTGCGTTTTTGCACATCGGCATGCCAACTCGGCCACGCCAAAAAACATGGCCTGCGGTGTTCGCAGGCCATTCGGGTTCAGGGCTTGAAGGCTCAGTCCGTACCGGTGGCTGGCAGGCGGTCGTCTGCAGCGGGGCTGGAGTGGTGTACGGCGCGGGCGGCGGGCTTGAGCAGCGGCTCCAGCTTCACGCGGGCGCTGGCACCCAGGCCGGACTCCAGCTTGGTCAGCAGGCGCAAAAGCTCCTGCAGTTCCTCGTCTTCCAGCGGAGAGACCAGGCGGTGGTAGGCCTGGTCCACCAGCGGCACGCTGGCGGCCAGCAGGGCCCGGCCCTTTTCGGTGAGCGTGAGCTGGTGCTGGCGGCGGTCACGCGTGCTCAGCGCGCGGTGCACGTACTCGCGCTCTTCCAGCCCGCGCACCAGGCGCAGCGTGGTCACCTTGTCGAAGCCCATGGCGCGCGCCAGGGAGCTTTGGTCGGAGCCGGGGGAGGCGTCGATTAGCACCAGGGCGCCGTACTGGGGCGGCGTCAGTCCCAGGGGGCGGCATTGCTCTTCAAAAATGCCGACCGAAATCTGGTGGGCGCGCCGCAGCAAAAAGCCAGGGCGCTGATATAGCGGCAGTGGTGCAGGCGTCATCGTGTCCATATGCGTCTAGTATTCTTGCAGAGATGTCCAGTATTCATTCGATTTCCACCAATTGTGCCCATTCTGGTGCATGATTACCATGCGTTTGCATGCTAACTACAAAAGAGGTCTACATGCGAAATTTTGTTGGCAGACGGCAATTTTTGAAGACAAGCGGATTGGGAGTATTGGGTTTACCCGTAGCAGGTGCCATCGCCAGCACCGAGAGTGTGCCTCTGAAATTGATTGTGCCTTTCACTCCGGGGACTGGAATCGACACGATTGCGCGAACGATCGGGCCTTTGCTGGCCAAGCGCCAGGGCCGGCCCGTGGTGGTGGAGAACAAGCCGGGCGCCTCTGGAAATATCGGAACCGAGGCCGTTGTGCGCTCGCCTGCCAATGGCCAGACGCTTTTGGTGACAGTGAATACCCTGGTGATGAACGCATCGCTGTATCCCAAATTGCCATTCAATCCGCTGACGGACCTCGAGCCTGTAACGCTGACCAGCTGGGGGCAGCTGATTTTGGTGACGCCCACGGCCTCCGCCTATCAGACGGCGGCCGATCTGGTGAAGGCGGCCAAGGCCTCGCCGGGCCGCATCAATTACGCATCGCCGGGAGTGGGCACTCCGCACCATATGGCGATGGAGCTTTTCAAGAGCACGGCGGGCGTATCGATCACGCACATCCCTTATCGCGGAACAGGGCCGGCGCTGACGGACCTGCTGGGCGGCCAGGTGGAATGCATGTTCCTGCCCATTCATGTGGCATTGACGCATGTGAAGGCCGACAAGCTGCGCGCGCTGGGCATTGGCAGCCAGCGGCGCCACCCGCTGCTGCCCGATGTGCCCACGCTCAAGGAGGCCAAGGCGGGCGATGTGAACGTGGATATGTGGTACGGCGTGTTTGCGCCGGCCGGCATGCCGGCGGACCAGGTCGATGCCCTCAATCGCGAGATCCGCGCGATTTTGGCGTCGGAGGAAGTCCGGCATGCCTTCGCGCCCCAGGGCATGGATCCGGCCGGCAGCACGCCGGCCGAGTTCAAGGCCCTGGTGCAAAAGGACGCCCGGCGCTGGGCCGATCTGGTCAAGGCGCGGGGGATTACCGCCGAGTAGGCGGGGCGGGCGCCAACAGCGCCCCTGGAGAAAGCATGGAGAGTCAGCGGATGAAAGTAGCGATCGTGGGGGGCGGCATCGCAGGCCTGTGCCTGGCATTGGCCCTGCATCAAAGAGGCATTGCCTGCGAAGTCTTCGAGGCCGTGCCTGAGGTCCGCGAGATCGGCGCGGGCATTACCCTGCTGCCGCATGCCATGCGCGAACTCAGCGACCTGGGCCTGCAGCCGCAGCTGGAGGCCCTGGCGATCGAGAACCTGGAAAGCGTGTTCTTCAACCGCTATGGCCAGTTCGTCTACCGCGAGCCGCGCGGCCGCCATGCCGGCTATGAGCTACCCGAGCTGGGCATCCACCGTGGCCGCCTGCACCGCGTTCTCTTCGAGGCCGCCGTGCAGCGCCTGGGCCCGGGTGCCGTGCACACGGGCCACCGCTGCGTGCGTGTGGACCAGTCGGCCCATGGCGCCACCGTGCATTTCGCGCCGGATGCCCAGGGCCATGTGCCGCCGTCGGCCATGGCCGACATCGTCGTGGCCTGCGATGGCGTCAACTCCGCCGTGCGGCGCCAGTTCTATCCGCAGGAGGAGCTGGCCTTCGGAGGCATCAACACCTGGCGCGGCGTCTCGCGCTTCAAGCCCATCCTCACGGGCAAGAGCTATCTGCGCATCGGCTCGGTCGATACCGGCAAGATGGTGATCTATCCCATCGAGGACAACGTCGATGGCCAGGGCATGCAGCGCATCAACTGGGTGGCCGAGATCCGCGACCCGCAGATGCGCATGAACGACTGGAATCGCGCCGGGCGCATGGAGGATGTGCTGGAGATTTTTGGCGGCTGGAGCTTCGACTGGCTGGATGTGCCGGCCCTGATCCGCTCGGCCGAGACCATCTTCGAGTACCCCATGGTGGACAAGGACCCCGTGGACCAGTGGAGCTTCGGCCGCGTGACCCTGCTGGGCGATGCCGCCCACCCCATGTATCCGCGCGGCTCCAACGGCTCTGCCCAGGCCATGCGCGATGCGCGCGTGCTGGCCGACCTGCTGGCCGCCGATCCGCAGGGCGACCCGCTGGCGCTGCTGGCCGCCTACGAGGCCAGCCGCCTGCCCGCCACCAGCCAGGTGGTGCTGACCAACCGCTCCACGCCGCCCGACTTCATCATCATGAAGGCCGACGAACTCAGTGGCGGCCAGCCCTTCGGCCATATCGACGAGCTGATCAGCCAGGACGAGCTGCGCGCCATTGCCCGCCATTACGAGCAGGTGGCGGGATTTGCGAATCCGCAGTCGCAGGGCTGAGGCAGGCGGCGGGCTCAATCCAGGCTGATATTCGCCTTCTGGATCAGCAGCTTGTACTGGTCCGCCTTGGTCCTGGCGAATTTCTCCATCTCCGGCACTTCCCAGGTGATGGGCTGGAAGGCGAAGGTGGCGAATTTCTCGCGCACCTGCGGGTCCTGCAGCACGGCGACCACGTCGGCGTGGATCTTGTCGCGCAGGGTGGCGTCCACGCCCTTGGGCGCCAGCAGGGAGACGAAGGAGTTCACGATCAGTTCGGCGGGGCCGCCCGATTCGGCCACGGTGGGCACGTCGGGCATCTGGGCGATGCGCTGGGGCGCGGCCACGGCCAGGTAGCGGATCTTGCCGGATTTGTAGATGCCCTGGCTGGAAGGAAGGCTGGCAAAGCTCCAGGCCGGATCGCCATTGGCCACCGAGGTGTAGAGCTGGCTGACCTCGCGGTAGGGCACATGGGTCATCTTGCTGCCGGTCAGGAAGTCCAGCCATTCGCCGCCCAGGTGGCCGGGGCTGCCCACGCCCCAGGAGCCGTAGCTGACCTTGCCGGGCTCGGACTTGGCCGCCTTGATCAGGTCGCCCATGCTCTTCCAGTGCGAGTTCGTGGGCACGGCGACGAAGAAGGGCGTGAGGAACAGCGGCGCCACGGGGTCGAAGTGCTGCAGCGGATGGAAGTTGCGCTGCTTGTAGAGGTAGGGCAGGGCGGATACATGTTCGCTGTCGAGCTGCAGCAGGGTGTAGCCGTCGGGCTTGGCGCGGCGTGCGGCTTCGATGGCGACAAAGCCGCCGCCGCCTGGGCGGTTGTCCACGGTCACACCCTGCTTCCAGCGCGCGGAAAGCTTTTCTCCCACGATGCGCAGCACGGCGTCAGGGCCGCTGCCCACGGCAAAGGCCGTGATCACGGTGACGGGGCGCGTGGGAAAGCTGGCGGCGCTGCTGGAGCCTGCCTGCGCCCAGGCGCAATGCAGCGGGGCGATGGAGGCCAGCAGCAGGGCGGCGCCTGCGAGGGCCTTGCGGCGGGAGGTGGCGGTGCCGAGGCGGCTGGATGGGGATGCTTTCACAGTCTGTCTCCTGTTGGATCTGCTTTTCTCACTGCTTGCAATGCCCCGGTCCTTCTGGCGAGGACTCGGGGCGGGTTAGGGCTGCCGGCAAAGGTGCGGCGGGGTTCAGGCGAGGTTCAGCCGGCGTCAGGCTGGGCCAGGGGCGCGGCCTGCGCAAAGGCGGGCAGGGCCGCGCAGGCCCTGTCCACTGCGCTGATCAGCGGCCAGCGGTCCAGGTCCACGCCAAAGCGGCGTGCGCTTTCGATCTGGGGAACCAGGTAGACATCGGCCAGCGTGGGTGCGTGGCCGAAGCAGAAGTCGCCGCGCCGCGTGTCGCGGGCCAGCAGGGCTTCGATGGCGTCGAAGCCGTCGGCAATCCAGGTGGCGCACCAGGCATTGATGGCGGCTTCGTCCGCACCGAACTGGCGGCGCAGGGTCTGCAGGATGCGGCGGTTGTTGATGGGATGCACGTCGCAGCCCACGATGGCGGCCAGCGCGCGCACCTGGGCGCGGTCCTCGGGGTCGGCGGGCAGCAGCGGCGGCTCGGGGTGGCGCTCTTCCAGCCATTCGATGATGGCCGGCGACTGGATCAGCGTGCGGCCATCGTCCAGCGTCAGCGCCGGCACCAGGCCCTGCGGGTTGACCTTCTTGAACGGCGCCTGGGCCTGCTCGTCCACGCGCAGGTCCACGGGGAAGTAGTCAGGGCGCAGGCCCTTGAGGTTGAGCGCGATGCGCAGGCGGTGCGAGGTGCCGCTGCGGAAAAAGCTGTAGAGCTTCATGGTGGTGGTCTCCCCGGTCTTATTCAGGCTGGCCCACGGTGAGCGCGATCTCGCCCACGCCCTGCACATGGCCGGTGATGCGGTCGCCCGGCAGCACGGCGCCAACGCCTTCGGGCGTGCCCGTGTAGATCAGGTCGCCGGGCTGCAGGTGATAGAACAGCGAGAGGTCGGCAATGATTTCGCGGATGTTCCAGATCAGCTTGTCCACGTCGGACTGCTGCCTGGTCTCGCCATTGACGGCCAGTGCAATGGCGCCGGATTCGATCACCTGGCCCGGCATGGGCACGATCTCGCTGGCTACCGAGGACTGCTCCACATCCTTGCCCAGGTCCCAGGGCCGGCCCTTGTCGCGCGCCACCAGCTGCAGGTCGCGGCGCGTCATGTCCAGCCCGCAGGCGTAGCCGTAGATGTGTTCATGCGCCTGGTCCGCCGCAATGCGAAAACCCGCCTTGCCGATGGCCACCACCAGTTCCATCTCGAAGTGGTAGTTGTTCGTCTCGGGCGGGTAGGCCACGGTGGCTCCCGATTCGGTCAGCGTGGACGGCGCCTTGGTGAAGTAGAAGGGCCGCTCCACGCTCTTGTCCACCGGGCGGCCCATCTCGACGGCATGGGCGTGGTAGTTGCGGCCCACGAAGAACAGGCGGTTCACGGGCAGGCGCTGCGTGCTGCCGCGCACGGGCAGGGATTGGACGGGGGGCGGGGTCCAGAGGTATTGGGGGGCGGTCATGGTATTGGCGATGGGGGAGTAAAGAGACATCGGATGATTCAAGGCCGGACTTCGTAGAGGCCCAGCTTTCGGTGCAAAGGCGCCTCGTCGGCCAGGAAGAGGAAGGCGGGCTCGCTGGCGCTGGCATTGGCCAGCGTGGCGGGCGCCCAGCCGGGCACGCAGCAGGTGTCGGCCGGGGCCAGGTCGAAGTGGCGGTCCACGGCGGCCACGCTGGCGCCGCCCTCGATGACATGGAACACGCAGGCCGGCGAGCGCGCGGGCAACTGCAGCGTCTGGCCCGGGCGCAGCATCAGCGCGTAAAAGCCCAGGATGTTTTCGCAGTCGGCCCCGGTCTCGGGGTTGGTGTAGGCCAGCTGCACGCAGTCCAGGTCCGGCCTGTCGGCGGCCAGCTCCAGCAGGGCGGCACGCGCATCCTTCCATGGGTAGCGCAGCATGGGGTAGGCCTTGGCGCTGCGGGCGAACACCTGCGTGGGTGCCAGGCCGCCGCGCGCATACGCCCGGTCGCCACGGCCGGGCAGGGCGGGCTGGCGCGGGCCGTCCACGTGGTAGGTGACTTCCAGGTAGTAGGCCAGGGGCAGGTCCAGCACATCGAGCCAGACCACGGGCTCGTCGCCGTCATGGCCATGCTCGTGCCACAGGCCCGTGGGCGTGAGGATCAGGTCGCCGCGCTCCATGGGGCATTTCTCGCCGTCGACCAGGCTCCAGGCGCCCTGGCCTTCCACCACCATGCGCACGGCATTGGGCGTGTGGCGGTGCGAGGGCGCCCACTCGCCGGGCAGCAGCAGCTGCATGCCCAGGTAGATGGAGGAGCTGGCCTGCATCTTCTCCAGCCCATGGCCGGGGTTGGCCAGCACCAGCACGCGGCGCTCGGCCTTTTCGATGGGCGTCAGCTCGCCCGCCTGCATGAGCAGCGGGCGGATGGACTGGTACGGCCAGGCAATCGGCTGGGTGCGCGGGCGCGGCGTGTGCGGCGGCATCACGTTGCGCAGGCTGGGCCACAGCGGCACCAGGTTGTTGCGCGCGAGTTCGTCGCGGTAGTCCTGGGGCAGGTCTTCCAGGCGGCCAAGTTCTTGCATGGCGGTCTCCTTGTGTTCAGTCTTCGGCGAGGCAGGTTTCGGCCTTCCAGCCGTAGAGCCATTCCATGGCGTCGTAGAAACGCTGGGGCGTGCGGCCCTTCCAGAGGTCGTTGCGCACCAGGCGCTCCACGCCGCTGGCGTGGAAGATGCGGCCCATCTCGCGCGCGGACAGCACCACGCGCGCCGTGCGGGCAATGCGCGAGCGCTCGTACAGCCGCAGCGCCTGCGGCCAGTCGTTGCCGCAGTGCTTGAGCGCCTGGCCCAGCGTCACCGCGTCTTCCAGCGCCATGCAGGCGCCCTGGGCGATGTACTGCAGGGTGGGGTGTGCGGCATCGCCCAGCAGCGTGGCGCGGCCGAAGCTCCACTGGCCAATGGGCTCGCGGTCGGCCGTGGCCCAGCGCTTCCAGCTTTTGGGCAGGTCTATGAGCTGGCGGGCGCGCGGGCAGCAGTCGCTGTAGTAGCTTTGCACCTCTTGGCGGCTGCCTTCGCGCACGCCCCATTCCTCCTGCTCGCGGCTGTGGAAGGTGACGACCACGTTGTACTGCTCGCCGCCGCGCAGCGGGTAGTGCACCAGGTGGTAGTTGGGGCCGACCCAGATGCTGGCCGCGTTCCAGCGCAGGTCTTCGGGGAAGTCGTTCTTCTCCACCACGGCGCGGTACACCACGTGGCCGGAGACACGCGCCGCATCGCCCACGTACTGCTGGCGCACCACGGACTTCACGCCATCGGCGCCGATCAGGGCCTGGCCCACATGGACCTGGCCGTGCTGGTCGCGCACGGTGACGGTGTCGCCCTCCTGCTGCACGGCTTCGATGCGGGTGCCCGTTAGCGTCTCGATTTGGCCGTGGGTGCGCGCGCCTTCGAGCAGCGAGGTGTGGATGTCGGCGCGGTGGATCACCGCATACGGGTTGCCGAAGCGGGCGCGAAACGCCTCGCCCGTGGGAATGCGGCCGACCAGCCGCTCATCGAGCGCGTCGTGCATCACCATCTCGTCGGTATAGACCGCGCGGCCACGGGCCAGCTCGCCAATGCCCAGCGCGTCGAAGGCCGCGAATGCGTTGGGCCCCAGTTGTATGCCGGCGCCGATCTCGCCCAGCTGCGGCGCCTGCTCCAGCACCTTGACGGCGAATCCCTGGCGCGCCAGGGCCAGCGCGGCCGCCACGCCGCCAATGCCGCCGCCTGCCACAAGAACGGGCAGCGCCCGGGAAGAAATGCTGGTGTTCATAGATGTCCTGTGTTTCGTGGTGCGTGTCGCCAGCCTGCGGGTCAGCTGCGTCGCGACTAATTAAACAGTATGCTGATTATGAGTGTAGTGTTGATTTGCATCAGGCCAGCCTGGGGTTTCCCTGGATGCAGGCCAAACGGTGGTGGACAGCGTGTCCGGGTGAATCACCTGTCCGCGAGCCAACGCCAACGGAGGGCGCGGTTCATGCGAACATCTGCGCTTGCCCGCAGGGACCCGGAAAAGAGCGCAATGGCCATGGACTACCAACCCGCAGAACTAGAAAACTACCCCGGCTACCACATCCGCCGCCTGCAGCAGATCGCGGTAGCCGTCTTCATGGAAGAGACCCAGGAATTCGGCGTGACCCCCGTGCAGTACGCGGCGCTGTCTGCCGTGCTGCGCCAGCCCGGCGTGGACCAGCGCACGCTGGCGCGGATGATCGGCTTCGATACCTCGACCATTGGCAGCGTCATCGACCGTCTGGAGGCGCGCGGCCTCATGGTGCGCAACACCAGCCCGGCCGACCGGCGCGTGCGCCTGCTGTCGGTCACCGCAGAAGGCGCCGCGCTGCTGGCCGCTGCCGAGCCCTCGGTGCTGCGGGCCCAGCAGCGCATGCTGGAGCCGCTGCCGCAGGAGCAGCGGGGCCTGTTCATGGACATGATGGCCGTCCTGGTGCGGCAAAACGACGAGCTGGCGCGTGCGCCCAGCACGCTGGCCGCGCGCCGCGCCGCTGCCGACTGAGGCGGCCTCGACCCATGGACTGGGACCATCTGAGATTCTTTGGCGAGCTGGCGCGCAGCGGCAGCATGGCCGCCGCCGCGCGGCAACTGGGCGTGGAGCACACCACGGTGTCGCGCCGCATCCAGGCCCTGGAAAAGCAGCTGGGGGCCGTGCTCTTCGAACGCGAAGCGGGCCAATGGCGGCCCACGGAGGCCGGCCGACAGTTGCTGGGCGTGGCAGACGCCATGCAGCGCGCCGCAGCCGGGCTGGAGCGCATGCCGCTGGCGGCCGAATCCGCCAGCCAGGGCCCGTCCGGCCTGGTGCGCGTGGGCGCCACGGAGGGCTTCGGCACCCAGCTGCTGGCCCCGCAGCTGGCCGCGCTGACGCAGCGCCATCCGCTGCTGAGCATCGACCTGCTGGCCCTGCCGCGCCTGCTGCACCTGTCGCGGCGCGAGGCCGACATCGTCATCTCTCTGGAGCGCCCCACGCGCGGCTCGGCCGTGGTCACCAAGCTCACGGACTACCGGCTGTTCCTCTACGGCCAGCGCGAATACCTTGCGCGCCGTCCGCTGGTGGCGCGCACCGAGGACCTGCGCCACCACAGCTTCATCCACTACGTGGACGACCTGCTGTTCACGCGCGAGCTGCAGCTGCTGTCCACCCTGTTCCAGCCCGAGCGATTTGCCTTTCGCAGCACCAGCATCACCGCCCAGTACGAGGCCGTGCGCGCCGGCGCCGGCCTGGCCGTGCTGCCCGCCTTCATCGCCGACCGCGACCCCGTGCTCAGCCGCGTGCTGCCCGCCGAGGCCTGCTTCACCCGCACCTTCTGGATGAGCATGCCCTCGGATGCCCGGCAGGTTCAGCGCATCGAGGCGGTCTGGGGGTTTCTGAGGGAGGCTGTGCAGGGGATGCGGGAACTGCTCAGTCCCCGGAGTTGATGCAAGAGGGCCTAACTGCAGGCGGGGTAAGCATCAGCTAATAACGGGAGTCGTTATTATTGATCCATGATCCTCGATTTCAGATGTGCAGACACCCAGGCATTGATGCTTGGCAAGCGCGTTGCGCGGTTCGCCAACCTGGAGGTCGCTGCCATGCGCAAGCTTGTGCAGCTGAACGCAGCGACCTCCCTGGAGTTCCTGCGCATTCCGCCAGGCAACAGACTGGAGGCTCTTCAAGGAAGCCGCAGGGGCCAGTACAGCATTCGGATCAATGAGCAATGGCGCCTTTGCTTCGTCTGGGCAGATGGCCATGCCAGCCAGGTCGAGATCGTGGATTACCACTGAAAGGACTACAACATGACCCGCGAAGTCAAATGGCCGCACCCAGGAGAAATCCTGATGCAGGAGTGGCTCGAACCCATGGGCCTGAGCCAGTACGCGTTGGCAAAGGCCATCGATGTGCCGCCTCGGCGCATCAACGAGATCGTGAAGGGCATGCGCGGCATCACGGCGGATACGGCGCTGCGCCTTGCGGTCTTCTTTGGCACGGACGCGCAAAGCTGGCTCAACCTGCAGTCCGACTACGACCTTGCCGAAGCCCGCGATGCCATGGCGGACGTGCTGGCGCGAATCCAGCGGTTTGAGCCCACGCATCCCTGAGCGACCTCAGGACGCCCTCTGCCGTCCGCAGCATGATGCGTCTCCGGCGGTGGTTTGCCCCTGCCGCTATACTGCCCGCCCCGAATCTCGTCATCCGACAGCAGGATCTTCCGGCATGCGCCTCCAAGCCCTTTTGCGTCCACTGGTGTACCTGAGCCTGGCGGGGCTGGCCGCTTGCGGCAGCAACCCGCCCAGCCCCTCGGCGGCCACGCCCGAGTCCACGCCCACCGTGCCGGGCACACCCGTGGCCCCCATCAGGATCGGTCTGGCCCTGGGCGGCGGGGCCGTGAAGGGCTTTGCCCACATCGGCGTCATCAAGATGCTGGAAGCCAATGGCCTTGCGCCTGCGGTGGTGTCCGGCACCAGCGCGGGCAGCGTGGTGGGGGCGTTGTATGCGGGCGGCATGAACGCCTTCGATCTGCAGGAAAAGGCCGTGGCGCTGGATGAGACCAGGATCCGCGACCTGCAGCTGTCCTCGGGCGGCCTGCTGGTGGGCCAGAAGCTGGAAGACTATGTGAACGAACAGGTGGGCCGCAAGCCGCTGGAGCAACTGGCCAAGCCCTTCGTGGCGGTGTCCACGCGGCTGGAAGACGGCGAGCGCACCGTGTTCGCGCGCGGCAATACGGGGCAGGCGGTGCGTGCCTCCAGCAGCATTCCGGGTGTGTTCCAGCCCGTGGCCATCGGCAAGTTCCACTTCGTCGATGGCGGCATCACCAGCCCCGTGCCCGTGGACGCCGCGCGCCAGCTGGGCGCCGATCTGGTGATCGCCGTGGACATCTCCAACAAGGCCCGTGGCAAGGCGCCCGAGAACATGCTGGGCGCCCTGGGCCAGTCCATTGCCATCATGGGCCAGAAGCTGGGCCAGGCAGAGCTGGCCCGCGCCGACATCACCATCCGCCCCAAGGTGCTGGACATCGGCCCGGCCGACTTCACCCAGCGCGCCAGCGCCATTCTTGAAGGCGAAAAGGCCGCCGTGGCCGCCATGCCCCAGATCCGCGAGCGCATCGCCCAGCTGCAGGCCGAGCGCGCCAAGGCCGCGAAGCTGGCGCAGCAAAAGGCGGCCGAAGCCCAGCACCAGGCCTGCCTGGACCAGCGCTCGCGCATGCAGAAGCTGGCGGAGATGGCGGGGATGGACGGCGCCTGCGCCAGTCCTTGACGGGGTTCAAGGCAGGGCGAATCATGCCGGTGTCATGACGAATGAAAAGAACGGGCTTCGACTGGTGAAGCCATGCGGATCGCGGGCATGTGTAACGACATAATGCAGGCTTCCGTTCCGTGTCCTTTCTTCACTGATACAAGCCGCCGCCATGGAAATAGTGCCGCAAGCGAGCCAGTCGAACAGCGAGCCTGATGATCACGACAAGGGTTCAATACCCAATGAGGCGAAATTCTTTCAGAACACCAAACGTACTGAACGCGCCTTGCTTCAAAAAATCGAGGGTTTGAATGTTTCCGCTGATGCGAAGGCCATCCTGGCCAATCTGCTGCGCTTGTCATCGCAGGTCGGACGCCGACTGGTGCGCATCGGGCGGAAGATTCTTGATCTCATCTTTCTTACGCTAGACCAGTTCCCCACCTTGGCATTCGCCACAGCGGTTGCCTTGGTGGTCGGTGCATTGTTGAGCGCAGTACCGCTGATAGGAACATTGCTTGGAGCGTTGTTGAGCCCGCTGGCGATTGCATTGGGCATTGCCTACGGAGCCAAGAAAGAGATGGATTTTCCAGATCTGCAAGACAGGATCCGCCTGTTTGTTGCGCAATTCCAAGCGGCGCTGGCATGAAGCAAATCCATGAAATTTCCAGCGAAAATTTCACTCTGGACGGTGTGGAGCAGGTTGTTGCCGAGCCGCTGCGGTTCAAGGCAAAGTTGGCGATTGGAGAGAACGCCTATCGCTCTTTGCGAATGGTCAACCGGGGCCGTGAGCTGTGGGATGTTCTGGGGGCTGCTGGAACTGGCGCGGCAGTCGCCAAGTCGAGTCTGGTGGCTTCAACATTCTTTGCGCCATCTGGGCTATTGGGCGCAATCGGTATTGGAACCGCTGCCACACCGCTTGGGTGGGTCGCTTTTGCTGCATTGGCCTCGGGAGGCGCTTGCTATGGGCTCTATCGCATGTTTTCCAACAGCCGTGGATCTCGGGTCATTGAGATCCCCAAATTCCTGAATACGCCTCTCGATGTGCTTGCCTTGTCGTTGTTCGACCTGATTGCACCGCTTGCCCTACGAATTGCCGCTATGGGCGGAAAAATCGACCAAGAACAGCGCAGCGTGCTGGTGGAGCATTTGGTGGAAGAGTGGGGGTTTGACCCGAATTTCGTCGGTCAGGCGGTCCCGCTGCTGGAAAGCCAACTTGGACAGGGTCAGCCGCAGGACGTTGCCCAAGAGCTTGCCACCTTCCTCCACGCCAACCCGGACTGCAATCATTTGGCGATCGCTGCCGATCTGGGTGACTTTCTAAGGTCTCTGCTGGAGACGGGCAAACCACTTTCAGAGTCTGAACACACGTTGCTGAATGCCTGCATTGCCACGCTTTCGCAAGTTCCGGAGGGGGGGATGTCCAAGGCTTGGGCTCAGGCCCACCTCCGGGCCGGACAAGTTGCCGACGGCGTCGGCGGTACGCTGAGGGAAGCCAGCAAGAATTTGCCCAGCATGGAAGAGTTGCGCGATGCTGCCGACTCGACAGTTAACCAGGTCCGGCAATCTGCCCTGCGAGTGGGTACGTTGGCGAGCCAGGTTTTGCCAGAGCCCGCGCAACTGAAGGAGGCGGCAAGACGATCACTTGCGCTGGGTAAAGCAGGCGTGGACAGAATCAAAAACCGCCTTTCCCGGTAGTTGCTGTCCTTGCTGCGGTTCTACCTCTTGCCTGGACGTAGCTTGGAGGCCCTGCGCTGTTGTCAGTGCCGAGAGCGATTCATGTCCGTCGTTCATTCATACACCGGATACCGACGGCACAGCTCCGTCACCTGATCGCGCACCTGCGCCGCCACCTTGGCAAAGCGGGCGCCTTCCTGCGCGTCCAGCGCATCGAGCACATCGCACAGCCAGCCGGCCAACTGCTTGCACTGCGCCTCGCCGAAGCCGCGCGTGGTGACGGCGGGCGTGCCTATGCGCAGGCCCGAGGTCACGAAGGGCGAGCGCGGGTCGTTGGGCACGGTGTTCTTGTTGGTGGTGATGTGCGCCTCGCTGAGCGCGGCGTCGGCGTCCTTGCCGGTGTAGCTGCGGTCGGACAGGTCGATCAGCATCAGGTGGTTGTCCGTGCCGCCCGAGACGATGCGGTAGCCGCGCTGCTGGATCACGGCGGCCATGGCGCGGGCGTTGGCCAGCACCTGGCGCTGGTAGGCCTGGAAGCCGGGCTGCAGCGCCTCCTTGAAGGCGACGGCCTTGGCGGCGATCACATGCATCAGCGGCCCACCCTGCACGCCGGGGAACACGGCCGAGCTCAGGCGGCGGTTGAAGGTTTCGTCCTGTCCCTTGGACAGGATCAGGCCGCCGCGCGGGCCGCGCAGCGTCTTGTGCGTGGTGCTGGTGACCACATGCGCGTGGGGCAGTGGGCTGGGGTATTCGCCCGCAGCCACCAGGCCTGCGACATGGGCCATGTCCACCCAGAACACGGCCCCCACCTTGTCGGCAATGGCGCGCATGCGGGCCCAGTCCTTGTGGCGCGAGTAGGCAGAGAAGCCGCCGATGAGCATGCGGGGCCGGTGCTCCAGGGCGATGCGCTCCATCTCGTCGTAGTCGATCAGGCCCGTGGCGGGGTCCAGGCCGTAGGGGACGATGCGGTAGTGGCGGCCCGAGAAGTTGGACGGGTTGCCATGCGTCAGGTGGCCGCCCTGGGCCAGGTTCATGCCCATGACGGTGTCGCCGGGCTGGGCCAGCGCCAGGAACACGGCGGCATTGGCCTGGGCGCCGGCATGGGGCTGCACGTTGGCGTAGTCGCAGTCGAACAGCGCCATGGCGCGTTCCACGGCCAGGCGCTCGGCCACGTCCACGTTCTCGCAGCCGCTGTAGTAGCGCTTGCCGGGGTAGCCCTCGGCGTACTTGTTGGTGAAGACCGAGTTCTGCACCGCCATCACCAGCGGGCTGGCGTAGTTTTCGGAGGCGATGAGTTCCACATGGTCTTCCTGGCGGCGTTTCTCGCTCTGGATGGCCTTGGCCAGCTGCAGGTCGAAGTCGGCCAGGGTCAGGGATGCGTCGTACATGGGTGAATGGTTCCTGTATTGGGGCAAGGGCTGTAGGGAGCGATGGTCATGCAGCCGCCAGCTGGCCTGCGGCGGGCGCGCCTGCCTGCGCGGCGCTGGCCGGCTCCAGCAGGCAGGCCACGCGGGCGACGATGTCGTCGATCTGGCGCTCGTCGCATATCAGCGGCGGCAGCAGGCGGATGGTGGATTCGCGCGTCACCGTGATCAGCAGGCGCTGCTGGGCCAGCGCGCGGCCCACCAGGTCCTGGCAGTTGCGGTTCAGCTCGATGCCCACCATCAGGCCCTGGCCGCGCACGGCCAGCACGTCGGGGTGGCCGTGCAGCGCCTGCTGCAGGCCGTTGAGCAGGCGCCGGCCCAGTTGCTTGGCGCGGCCGGG
The DNA here is from genome assembly GCF_043104185.1 of Delftia sp. WSY_22. NCBI lineage: Bacteria > Pseudomonadati > Pseudomonadota > Betaproteobacteria > Burkholderiales > Comamonadaceae > Delftia > Delftia sp. WSY_22. The sequence continues at coordinate 88,520 of NZ_JBICKN010000040.1, read as the reverse complement.
GATGTCCTCGCTCTCCATGATGTCCAGCACCGTGCAACCCACGCGGCAGGCCAGCGGGTTGCCGCCAAAGGTGGAGCCATGCTGGCCGGGCGAGATCAGGTCGGCCGCAGGCCCGCGCGCCAGGCAGGCACCGATCGGAATGCCGTTGCCCAGGGCCTTGGCCAGGGTCATGACATCGGGGGCGATGCCCGCATGCTGGTGGCCGAACCAGGCGCCGGTGCGTCCCAGGCCGGTCTGGATCTCGTCCAGCATCAGCAGCCAGCCGTGCCGGTCGCACAGGCTGCGCAGCTGGCGCAGGTAGTCGGGGCTGGCCAGGCGGATGCCGCCTTCGCCCTGCACGGGCTCGATCAGCACGGCCACGATGTCCCCATGCTGGGCGGCGGCGTGGTGCACGGCCGCGATGTCGTCATAGGGCACGCGCACGAAGCCCGGCATCAGCGGCTCGAAGCCGCGCTGCTTGGCCGGGTTGCCCGTGGCCGACAGCGTGGCCAGCGTGCGGCCGTGAAAGCCGTTGTCCATCACCAGGATCTGCGGCCGCGCCACCTGCCTGCGGTGGCCGTGCAGGCGCGCCAGCTTGAGCGCGGCCTCGTTGGCCTCGGCGCCCGAGTTGCAGAAAAATGCCGTCTCCATGCCGGCCAGGGCGCACAGGCGCTGGCCCAGGCGTTCCTGCCAGTCGATGCGGAACACGTTGGAGGTGTGCAGCAGCAGGCCGGCCTGCTCGGCGATCACGGTGGCAATCTCCGGGTGCGCGTGGCCCAGGGCGGTCACGGCCACGCCGGCAATGGCGTCCAGGTATTCGGTGCCGTGCTCGTCCCATAGCCGGGCCCCACGGCCACGAATGAAGGACACGGGCTGGCGGGCATAGGCCTTCATCAGGCGGGAATCAAGGGGTTGCATGGCTTTTTGCATGTCAAGGTCCTCAAGCGGGGTCAGGGTTGAATCGAAAAGGGTGGCGAGGGGGCGCGTTCATGGCAGCGTCAGGGCGGCGGGATCAGGGCCGCCTGCGGGCCAGTAGAAGCTGTCCGGCTGGGCGCGGGCGCCGAAGATGGCCTGGCCCACGCGCACCACGGTGGCGCCTTCCTCTATGGCGATCTCGAAGTCGCCGGACATGCCCATGGACAGCTCATCCAGCGAGATGCCCGCCGGCGCGCCCTGGCGCAGCTGGTCGCGCAGGCTGCGCAGCAGCACGAAGCACTGGCGCACGCGCTCGGCCTCGCTGGAGAACAGGGCCAGCGTCATCAGGCCGCGCACGCGCAGCGCACTGAAGGCGGGCAGGGCCTGGAGGAATCCCTGCACCTCGTCGGGCGGCAGGCCGTACTTGCTGGCCTCGCCCGAGGTGTTGACCTGCACGAACACGTCCAGCGCCCGGCCTTCGGCCTGCAGGCGGCGGTCCAGCGCCTCGGCCACGCGCAGGTTGTCCAGCGCCTGGAACTCGCTGGCAAAGCGTGCCACGAGCTTTGCCTTGTTGGTCTGCAGGTGGCCGATGACGGACCACTGCAGATCGGCCAGGTCCTGCATGGCCTCCCATTTGCCGAAGGCTTCCTGCACCTTGTTCTCGCCCAGCATGCGGCAGCCCGCCGCGTGTGCCAGGCGCAGGCTGGATTCGGGCTTGGTCTTGCTCACGGGCAGCAGGCGCACGCTGGCCGGGTCGCGCCCTGCGCGGCGGCAGGCAGCGGTCATGCGCGCGTGCACGGTAGCCAGGTTGTGCCGGAAATCGTCCACCGTCTCGGCCTGGGGGTAGCGGCCGTGCTGGTCGTGGCGGGTCAGGGTGTCGGCGGCTTGGGCGGTGCCGCCGGTGGTGTCTTGTGTCGCAAGCATGGTTTCAGCTCCTTTTGATGGCGGCATCGGCAGCCGGCACGTTGCCGGTGCCCTCCCCGCTGCGGGCGGCCCGGCGCGGCCACTGGCCGTTGAGCACGGCATGGGCCACCAGGCCGATGACCAGGCCCCAGAAGGCGCCGCCTATGCCCAGCATGGAAATGTTGGCGGCGGCGGCCAGGAAGGTGATCAGCGAGGCCTCGCGGGTTTTGGCGTCGGCCAGCGCATTGGCCAGGCTGCCGCCGATGGTGCCCAGCAGCGCCAGGCCCGCCAGCGTGGTGATGAAGGTGGCCGGGAACGCCATGAACACGGCCGCCAGCGTGACGCCGAACACACCCACCAGGATGTAGAACACGCCCGCAGCGATACCTGCGATCCAGCGCCTGGACGGCTCTTCATGCGCCTCCTTGCCCGTGCAGATGGCGGCTGTGATGGCGGCGATGTTGAAGGCGTGCGAGCCGAACGGCGCCATCAGCAGCGAGCCCAGGCCCGTCAGCGTGACGATGGGGTTGGCGCTGGTCCTGAAGCCGTCGTTGCGCAGCACCAGCATGCCGGGCATGTACTGGCCGGTCAGCGTGATCAGGAACAGCGGCAGGGCCACGCTGAGCAGGGCGTTGAGCGTGAACTCGGGCCGCGTGAACACGGGCGCCGCGAATTGCAGCTGCAGCCCGGACAGGTCCACACGGTCCTGCGCCAGCAGGAACGCCAGGCCCAGCGCCAGGATGCCGACCACCGCATAGCGCGCCGTGAGCCGCTTGAGCAGAACGTAGGCCACGATCAGCAGGCCGGCCAGCACCGGGTCCACGCTCATGCCGCCAAAGGCCTTGATGCCGAACTGCAGCAGGATGCCCGCCAGCAGGCCCGAGGCCACGCCGGGCGGAATCAGCCGGATCACGCGCTCGAACCAGCCCGACAGTCCCAGCACCACGAAGGCCGCGGCCGACACCACATAGGCGCCCACGGCCTCGGCATACGGCGTGGTGGCCAGGGCCGTCACCAGGAAGGCGGCGGCCGGCGTGGACCAGGCCGTGATGATGGGCTCGCGCGAGAGCCAGCTGAGCACCAGCCCGGTGACGCCCACGCCAATCGAAATAGACCACACCCACGAAGCCGTGAGTTCCGGGCTCAGGCCGGCCACCTTGGCGGCCTGGAACACCAGGATGAAGGTGCCGCCGTAGTTGACGATGACCGAGATCAGCCCGGCCACCACGGGGTGGATGAGGTCGCTGAAGCGAAGGGGTGAGTGTGTGTCTGATGAAGGCATGGTCTTCTCGTTTTCCTTGGGGGTTGGATTCCTGGCTGTCTGGTGAAAGGGGTATTTGAGCGCCGAAGTGGACTGAATGATCCATACACTTCGCTCTCTTGTTGCAGACCACTTTGCAATGGGCGCGCAGCATTTGCGTCAGTACAATGGCCTGCCAAAGAGGTGCAATGAGATGAAAGGCGGCAGACCGCATGAGCAAGACCTTCGAGCTTGAGACCCTGAAGATCCGCATGGGAGATGCCGACCTGCGCCAGCTGGACCTGCACCAGCGGGTGCAGCGCGCCATGCGTGCGCTGATCCTGGATGGGGCGCTGCTGCCGGGCCTGAAGCTGCCGGCCACGCGCTCGCTGGCCGACTCGCTGGGCATTGCCCGCGACACGGTGGAGAACGCCTACACCCAGCTGCACCGAGACGGCTTCATCGTGCGGCGCCAGGGATCGGGCAGCTATGTCTCCGAGACCATCGGCACCGAGCTGCGGGGCCGGGCGGCGCGGCGCGGCCGCTTGCCCGAGCACGAGCGCAGCGCCCATGCGGCCGGTGCTGCCGGTGCCATAAGGGCCGGTGCCGGCCTGAGCCGGCGCGGCCAGGCCATTGTTGACGGCGGCGGCATCGCCGACCAGCAGACCATTCGGGCCTTTGCCACTGGCCTGCCCGAGACGCGCACTTTTCCCACCGATGTCTGGGAGCGGCTGCAGCGGCAGGCTCTCAAGGACTACCGGGCCAGCGTCCTGCTGCACGGCGACCCGCAGGGCGCAGAGCCGCTGCGCAAGGCCATTGCCACCTATCTCAACCTGGAGCGCGGCGCCAAGGTGGAGGCCGGGCAGATCTTGGTGCTCAGCAGCACGCGGCAGGCGCTGTTCCTGTGCGCGCAGCTGCTGGTGGATGCGGGCCGGCCCATCCTGCTGGAGAACCCGGGCTACTTCGGCGCCCGCAAGGCCTTCGAGTCGGCCGAGGCCAAGGTCCTGCCCATCGACGTGGACGCGCAAGGCATTCGCACCGACCTGCTGCACGCCGACCGCAGCGGCGCCACCTGCGTCTATGTCACGCCATCGCACCAGTACCCCACGGGCGTCACCATGCAACTGGAGCGGCGGCTGGACCTGATCCGCTGGGCATTCGAGCGCGGGCGCTGGATCATCGAGGACGACTACGACAGCGAATTCCACTACGACGGCATGCCCACCGCCTGCGTGCAAGGCCTGGACAAGCACGCGCGCACCATCTACATCGGCACCTTCGGCAAGACCCTGTACCCGGGCCTGCGCATGGGCTACATGGCCTTGCCGCAGGAGCTGGTGCGCGCCTTTGTCCAGGCGCGCAGCATCATGGACGGGCACACGCCCCAGATCCAGCAGCTGACGCTGGCGCGCTTCATGGAGGACGGCCACTACAACTCCCATGTGCGGGCCATGCGCAAGCTGTATGCGGGGCGGCGCGAGGTCATCCTCGAATCCATAGGCAGGCACCTGGCCGGCATCGTCACCGCGCCACGGCCCCAGGGCGGCATGCAGGTGCCCTGTCTGCTGGAGCCCGGCTGGTCCGAGGAAGACACCATCCGCCGCGCCGCCGCGGCCGGCGTGCTGCTGCAGGGGCTCAGCCGCCTGTACGCGGGCGAGCAGCGGCAGCCGGGCTGGCTGCTGGGCTATGCCTCGCTCACGGCCTACGAGATCGAGGCCGCCGTGCTGCGCCTGGCCAACGCGCTGCGAAAACCCTGACAGGTTGGGAGACGCCGGACGCTGCATGCCTCAGTAGGGCAGGGGAAAGCGCCCGGTCAGGTCGGACACGCCTTCGTGGATGGACTTGAGCGTGCGCGCGTTCATGGTGCCGCTGCGTATGCCGCCCAGCGTGGCAAGAATCATGTCGCCGATCTCGCGGAACTCGTCGGCGCCCATGCCGCGCGTGGTGCAGGCCGCGCTGCCCACGCGGATGCCCGAGGTCACCAGCGGCCGCGCGCCATCGCCGGGCACGGCGTTCTTGTTGACCGTGATGCCGATCTGCTCCAGCGCCGTTTCGGCGGCCTTGCCCGTCAGCTCCCAGGGGCGCAGGTCGATCACGCCCAGATGGCAGTCCGTGCCTGCGGACACCACGGACAGCCCGCCCTGCGACAGCCGGTCGCACAGCACGCGGGCGTTGTCCACCACGGCCCGCGCATAGGTACGGAAGGCGGGCTTGAGCGCCTCGCCCAGCGCCACCGCCTTGGCCGCCACCACATGCATCAGCGGCCCGGACTGCAGGCCCGGAAACACGGCGGCGTCTATGCGCCTGGCGATCTCGGCGTCGGCCGAGAGGATCATGCCGCCGCGCGGCCCGCGCAGCGTCTTGTGCGTGGTGGTCGTGGTCACATGGGCGTGCTCCACGGGCGAGGGGAACACGCCCGCGGCCACCAGCCCCGCCACGTGCGCGATGTCGGCCATGAAGATGGCGCCCACCCGGTCGGCAATGCGCCGGAACTCGGCCCAGTCCATCTGCCGTGAATAGGCCGAGCCTCCGGCAATGATGAGCCTGGGCCGCTCCTTCAGCGCAATGCGCCGCACCTGGTCCATGTCGATGAGTTGGGAGCGGGCGTCCACCTCGTAGCTGATGGACTGGAACCACTTGCCCGACACGCTCACGCTGGAGCCATGCGTCAGGTGCCCGCCCGAGCGCAGGTCCAGCCCCATGATCTTGTCGCCGGGCTCCAGGAACGCCAGGTACACGCCCTGGTTGGCCTGGCTGCCCGAGTGCGGCTGCACGTTGGCGTGCGCGCAGCCGAACAGCGCCTTGGCACGCGCAATGGCCAGGTTCTCCACGGCATCGGCATTGGCGCAGCCGCCGTAGTAGCGCACGCCGGGATAGCCCTCGGCGTATTTGTTGGTCAGCACCGAGCCCTGCGCCTCCATCACCGCGCGGCTCACGAAGTTTTCAGAGGCAATCAATTCAATCGAACGCGCCTGCCGTGTCCGCTCGGCCGCTATGGCGTCCCAGGCCTCGCTGTCCGCGTGTTGGAGTTCCAGGGAATTGATTCTGGGGAGCGATAAATCGTCCATGTCGCATTGGCTGTCTTGGAGGCGCTGAAGCACGGGAATCGGCAGCGCCCGGATTATGGAAGGATTTGGAAACCAGGGCGCATCGGTAATGGGCAGTCTACAAAGTGCAGCGGCCTTGATTCCGACCATGTTTCAGCGGGTGAGCAGACCAATTAAGGTGGCATGCCAATGTAAGCCGTTGAAAAAAGCGGTCTGGTTCATTGGCGAAAATAGGTCTGTTTGAATCCACGCTCTCTCCATAGAATTCGCCGCCAGACGTTGAAAGTCATGAGATCCAATACCGCCAGGAATCATCCGCAATCTGCAGTCGGGGAGATTGATTCAAGGTGGAATATGACAGAGTGAAGAAATCCATGACAACGTATCTGCCATCTGCAGCGTCAATTGCAGTGCCATTTGCGGCGCCATTGGTGATTGCGGCAGATGGAGAAAGCGGGGGGAGGGAATAGGCGATTTGACTCAGATCAATCAAGTTCAATCACACGGAGTTGAAAAATGAATCTCGATATCTCTCGGACAGATGACGCCGTGCGCGATGCGCTCAAAAAGCTGTCCCTGCTCTGGAAGTCAAGAGCGGCCGTGAATCAGGACCTGCCTGATTACTGCGGCTTGGCGTTCGACCCCGCCCGGCAGGACTTCACCGCCTCGCTGCTGCCGTTTCGCGATCACCAGGCATGGGTGGAGGCACCACAGCACCTGCGCGACCAATGCCTGTCCTACGCCTGGGGCATCTACAACCTCAAGACCATCTACATCGAGTGCAACGTGGTCACGCCGGCCTGCGAGGACATCATCAAGACCCCGCCGCCCAGCGCCAACCGTGCGCTGCTGCAGGACGTCATGTCCCAGGCCCTGCTGGACGAGGCCCTGCACACCCGCATGTCCATCATGGCCTGCAACTACATCTACGAGATGCGCGGCCTGGCGCCGCTGGACTACGCGGACTTCAACCTCGTCGGCTGGCGCAACGGCGTGCTGGCGCAGTGCGGCGCGGAATGGGAGCGCCGCCTGGCCCGCTTCGCCATTGCCTGCGCCAGCGAGACCCTGATCACCGACTACCTCAAGACCATGGCCGAGGACCGCTCCATCCAGCCCATCTGCCACGAGGTCACGCGCACCCACGCCGTGGACGAATGGAGCCACTCCAGCGTCTTCAGCTCGGTGGCCACCGACATCGTCCAGGGCCTGAGCAACCGCGAGCGCAGCTACCTGCGCTCCATCATCCTCAAGACCGTGCAGATGTTCGCCAACAACGAACTGGGCGCCTGGTCCACCGTCTTCACCATGGTCGGCATGCCGCATGCGCGCGACATCCTGCACGACGTGGGCGACAGCAACGAGATCGGCGTCTACACCGACTCGGTGCAAAGCCTGATCGACCGCATCGGCCTGGCGGGCCGCAACCTGGGCGGCAGCGTGGCGCTGGTGTCCTCGGTCCTCGAGGAGATGCAGGCATGAGCGCCGCCCTCCAGGCAGGCAGCATGCTCGCGCGCTGCGCCGCTGCACGGGCAGAGGCGGGCGGCGTCATGGTCTACACCCTGCGCGTGCAGGGCGCCTCGGCGCAGTTCCTCGGCGGCCTGCGGCCCGGCCGGCATGTGGCCATCGAGCATGCCGACGCCAGTGGCGCCGTGCAGCAGCGGCTGTACTCCATCACCCGCTACGAGCCCTGCAGCGAGCACGACGGCGCCGGCCAGTTCGACATTGCCGTCAAAAGCTCGGGCCGGGGCAGCGTCTCCGACCACATGCATGCAGTGCTGCGCGCAGGCTCCACGCTGCCGCTGGGCGGCGTGGCCGGCGACATCACGGCCGACCTGGTGCTGGGCCTGGACTCCCTGGTCATGCTGGCCGGCGGCATCGGCCTGACCCTGCCGCTGGCGCTGCTGCGCGAACTGGACCGGCTGCGCCAGCAGGGCCAGCGCGTGCCCCGCACCACGCTGCTGCTGTGCTTTGCACGCATGGCCGACATTCCGTTCCTGCAGGAGCTGCAGCAGCTGTGCGAAACGGCCCCCTGGTTCGACCTGCGTATCCACATCACGCGCGAAGACATTGCCGCCCACGGCCCCTTCGTGCCGGGCCGCCCCTCGCAGCAGTCCCTGCTGGCGCTGGGCCAGCCCCAGGCGGTGGTCATCTGTGGTGGCCACGCCTTTGCGCAGACCTTTCGCGAGCATGCGCGGGCCTGCTTTCCCGGTGCCATACAGCACATCGAGGCCTTCACGCCGCCTGCCGCATCCACCGCCCAGCCAGGCGAGACCGCGCAGGCATGCCAGCTGCAGATCACGCACAGCGGGCAGATTGTCGAAGCCGCGTCCGGCAAAAGCCTGCTGGAAATCCTGGAAGGCGTGGGCATTGCCATCCGCAGCCAGTGCCGGGCCGGCATCTGCGGCAGTTGCCGCATCCGCATCACGGGAGGCAGTTCACGGCTGGAGGCGGACTTTTGCCTCAGCGACAGGGAAAAGGAAGCCGGCTATGCCTTGGCCTGCTGCACCTTCCCCTCGGCAGGCCATATCCACGTCGATCTCAAGCCCGGCGCCTGACGGGCTCCGCACGTTCCAAGCCACCCTCCTGTATCCACCTGAGTTCCTCCCATGAAAAAAGCCATCGCGCTGCGCCACATCCACTTCGAAGACCTGGGTACCCTGCATGCCGAGTTCGCCAGCCGCGGCTACGAAGTGCAGTACGTCGATCCCAGCATCGGCGAGCTTGACACCCTGGACCTGGGCCGTGCCGACCTGCTCGTCGTGCTGGGCGGCCCCATAGGTGCCTATGACGAGGCGCTTTATCCCTTCGTCGCCCAGGAGCTGGCGGCCGTACGCCGCTGGCTGGACAGCGGCAAGCCGCTGCTGGGCATCTGCCTGGGCGCCCAGCTCATTGCGCGCGCGCTGGGCGCCAGGGTCTACCCGCTGGGCGTCAAGGAAATCGGCTTCTCGCCGCTCACGCTCACCGACGCCGGCCTGGCCTCGCCCCTGTCCAGGCTGGACGGCGTGCCCGTGCTCCATTGGCATGGCGACCAGTTCGACATTCCCGAAGGCGCCGTGCACCTGGCCGGCACCGCCATCGGCGCCAACCAGGCCTTCGCAGTCGGACCGCAGGTGCTGGGCCTGCAATTCCATCTGGAGGCCGACGCGGCCCGGCTGGAGCGCTGGCTGGTCGGCCATGCCTGTGAGCTCGGCATGGCCCAGGTGGACCCGCGCACCCTGCGCGCCGATGCCCAGAAATACGGCGGCCTGCTGGCCCTGGCCGCGCGCGATGTGCTGGCCGCCTGGCTGGCCCACCTGGAGCGCAGCCGCTGAACCTGCGGCGGCGCCCATTCACCCGTTTCCCCCACGCCGGAGCCGCCGCTGCGCGGCGCCGGAATCTCTGTTCCCGAAAAAAGGAGAGTTGAAGATGGTTGTCGTACTGTTCGAACTGCAGGCCTTGCCCGGCCAGAACCAGACCTATGTGGACCTGGTCAACAAGCTCACCCCCATGCTCAAGCCCATGGAGGGATTCATCTCCGTGGAGTGCTTCCAGAGCACGCTCAACCCCGAGAAAGTCATGTCCGTCACCACCTGGCGCGACGAGGAAGCCGTCGTCCAGTGGCGCAACGTGGAAGCCCACCTCAGCGCCCAGCGCGCCGGCCGCGACAAGATCTTCAAGGACTACCGCGTGCGCGTCACCCAGGTGCTGCGCGACTACGGCCTGACTGACCGCGCGCAGGCGCCTGCCGACAGCATCATGGGCAAGGCAGGCAGCTGCCCCGTCAGCCACGCCTGAGGGCTGGCGGTGCCGCAAAGGCCCGGCTGGTACCCCTGCCGGAGCGCGATGCACGCCATCGAAAGATGCCGGCAGTGACTACGCTGCCGGCACCAGGCCGGAAAAAAAGCCCGCTGAATGCTCAGAGGGCTTTTTTTCGGAAGGCACAGATCCTTCGCATCGGAACTCCACCGCACCGCACGGCATCCTGCGTGCCGCCTTGTGCAGCGCCTTCAGTTGCGAGCTGCCGCTGCCGCCATTTCTGCGAGGAACGGGCCTTGGGCCGCCTCGGGTTTGCGTTCGATGAGGAAGTCGTCGCGATCCTGGTCCTTGATCCAGTTCGGAGGCTTGCCGCGACCTGTCCACGTTGCTCCTGTAGACGGATCGCGATACTTCGCCGGTGCGCTGGTTTTTGCTGGGATGTAGGGGAACACTTGCTGCTGGGTGAACCCGAAATCGGTCACCAGCTTCTGGACCTTGGACAGGGCAGCGTCGGCCGCCGAGGTGCGGGCCTTGGCAATTTCCATGTCCAGCGCGGCCTTGGCCGCAAGGAGTTCTTTGAGGGACTGTGTCATAGGGGGTGCGAAATTTTTGAAGCCAGATTATGGGGCTGATGGGGCGCGCGCTTGCCGAACCTATCGTGCCGGATCGATCGTGCAAGCCTGGGGCGCGGGGAAGATGTTGCGGCTTGCGGCGCCTTGCAATGCCATGGGGCGCTGCGACGCGGGTGGAGCCGAATAGGTGGGTCTCGCATTGATTTTTTCGCTACCTAGATGGAGATGAGTCCCAATGGCTCCTGCACGCGATTGAATTTTTTGAAACCACCTTCCGAGATCTGAAGGCGAAAGATGATAGCGCAGGCCTATGTCAGACTGCAGCTTGCAGGCCTGCCTTGCGTTGGGCTCGCGCAGGCTGGGCGGCCAAAATCCATCTTCAACATCTTCACCGAGGATTTCTCATGATCATCACCACCACCCCCCAGATCGAAGGCCGCCGCATCACCCGCTACTGCGGCGTGGTCGCGGGCGAGGCGATTTTGGGCGCCAATGTGTTCAAGGACTTGTTTGCCGGGCTGCGCGACATCGTGGGCGGGCGGTCGGCCACCTATGAGCGCGAGCTGCAGCGGGCGCGCGAGATTGCGCTCAAGGAGCTGGAGGAACGCGCCCAGGAACTGGGCGCGAATGCCGTGGTGGGGGTGGACCTGGATTACGAAGTGCTGGGCCAGGGCAACGGCATGTTGATGGTGTCTGCCAGCGGCACGGCCGTGGTGCTGGAGTAGGCAGGGCCATCGGCCAAGCGGGCCAAGCAGGCCAGCGAAGTCAACGCGGCGCTGCGCCCCGCATCTCCAGGCAGCGGGCCAGCGCCCGCGCCGCCTCGCCCAGGCGCGGGCCGGGGCGGGAGACCACGTCCGTCTCGACCAGGTCCAGCGCGCAGATGCGGCCCGAGCGCACGGCGGGCATGCGGCTCCAGCCGGGGCGGGTGGCAAAGCTGGCCGATGGCGTCTGCGGCGTGTGGATGATGAGTTCGGGCTGCTGGCGCAGCACGTATTCGGGCGTGATGCGGGGGAAGGGCCCCAGGTTGGGCGGCAGCACATTGCGCGCGCCCAGGCGCTGCAGCAGCTGGCCTATGAAGGAGTCCGGCCCCGCCGCATAAGGCGTGGCGTCCACCTCGAAATACACCTTCTGCCCGGCGGGCGTGAGCGCCGCCAGCGCCTTGGCCTGCTGGTCCACCTCGGCCTGCATGCGCGCCAGCAGGGCGTTGGCGCGCTGCACCTGCAGCAGCTGGTCGAGCTTGTGCAGTACCTGCTCCAGCTGCGCCATGTCGTTGGCGTCCAGTGCCAGCACGGGAATGCCGAAGCGCTCCAGCTGCGCGATGACGGGTGCGGAATACGCCATCAGCACCACGTCGGGCCTGAGCCGCACGGTGGCCTCGACCAGCGGGGCAAAAGTGTGGCCCAGCTTGGGCAGGGCGGCCACACGGGCCGGGTGGTTGGAGAATTCGTCCACGCCCACGATGCGCTCACAGGCGTCCAGCGCGCACAGCGATTCGGTCAGCGAGGGCAGCAGCGAGACGATGCGCTGCGGCACGCGCTCCAGGCGCACCTGACGGCCACGCATGTCGGTGACGGTGTAGGTGGTGGTTGCCCCGCCCGATCCCGCATCCGCCGCCTTTTGCGCAAAGGCGTTGCCCGCGCCGCCTGCGCAGGCCAGGGCGGCGGTCAGCAGCAGGATGCGGGGCAGGCGCGAAAGCAGGCGCAGAAGCAGATGCATGGGGTCAGGGCAGGGGAGTCCAGCGCACGCTGACGAACACGGTGCGGCCTGCGTTCGCATAGCCGCGCGTGGGTGCGTAGTCGCGGTCGGCGATGTTGTTGACCCGGGCCAGCAGCGTCCATTGCCTTGTCAGCTGGCGCTGGGCGTAAAGGTTGGCCACGCCGTATCCGCCCAGCTTGAAGGTGTTGGCCTCGTCGGCATAGCGGCCGCTGTACAGCTGCGCTTCGCCGCCCAGCGTCCAGCCGGCAGCCTGGGTGTCGGCATTGAGCTTGAGCATGCGCTTGGAGCGGTAGGGCAGCAGCTTGCCGGTCTCCAGGTTCTCGGGGTTCATGAAGTCCAGCGAGGCGCCCAGATTGGCGCTGCCCAGGCGCGTGCCGCCAGACAGCGTCAGGCCGGTGATCTCCACGCTTTGCCAGTTACGGTAGCAGTTGCAGGGAACGGCGCTGTTCCAGTCGTAGGTGATGAGGTTCTTGAACTTGTTGCGGTAGACCACGGCCGAGAGGCGGTTGGCACCGGCCGCATAGTGCAGGCCGGTTTCCACGTTGGTGCTGCTTTCGGGCTTGAGGTCGGCCGCCGCCTGGCCCGTGAAGCGCTCGTACAGCGTGGGAGTTCTGAAGGCCGTGCCGGCCGATGCCACCCAGCGCCAGCGCTCGTCGATCTGCAGGCCGTAGCCCAGGCCGCCCGTGGTCTTGTTCTGCTGGTCGCGCACCTGGTCGTGGCGCAGGTTGGCGTCGAACTGGTGGCGGCCCTCGGTCAGGCGCCAGCCGGCCGACAGGGAGTTCTGCACGCGCCGGCTGTCGGTGTTCTGCGTCCAGGCGTATTGCGTGTCCAGCTTGTCCTCGCGGCGCTCCAGGTCGATGTTGAAACGGTGCTGGCCCAGCGTGAACAGGTTCTGCAGCAGGTAGTTGGTGGAGCTGCCGTCGGCGCGTTCGGGCGACTGGGTGTGGCGGTCGCTTTGGCTGTCGGTATGGGAGATCTGGACCACGCTTTTGTACATGGCGTTCCAGCCGGCCTGCCAGCGCAGGCTGCCGGTGGTGTTCTTGACCACGTCGTAGTCGTCGAACGGCGGCGGGCTCTGGTCGTAGTGCGTGCGCAGGCGGCTGTGCAGCAGGCTGGCATCGATCTGGTGGATGCCCGTTTTGTAGCCCGCGTTCAGGCCCAGCGAGGTGTTGCTGTAGCCATCCTTGTCCGGGTTGGGCGAGAAGGTGTTGCCGGGGTAGACGTCGAAGCCGTCGCTGCGCTCGTCAGCCAGGTTCAAGCCATAGGTGAAGCCGTTGGCTCCGCCCTGGAATCCTGTGGCCAGCTTGCTGGTGCCCTGGTTGCCTATGCCGGCCTCGGCATAGGCGCGGGTCTGGCCGTCCGCCCGCTTGGTGAAGATCTGGATCACGCCGCCCATGGCGTCTGAGCCATAGATGGCGGCGGCTGGGCCGCGCAGCACTTCGATGCGCTCGATCTGCGCCAGCGGCAGGGTGGACCAGACCGCGCCGCCCTGCAGCTCCTGCGAGCTGTAGCGCACGCCGTCGATGAATACGGCAGTGTGCTGGTTGCTGGTGCCGCGCAGGTAGACCGAGGTGACCTGGCCCGGCCCGCCATTGCGGTTGATCTGCACGCCCGGCACCTGGACCAGCAGGTCGGCCACGCCCGTGGCGCCGCTGCGGGCAATGGTCTCGGCGTCGATCACGGTCATGTCGGCCGTGACGGTGCGCAGGGACTGCTCGCTGCGCGAGGCGGTGACGACCACGGTATCGAGCTGGGAGGTCTGTGCCCGCTGCGCCTGTTGTGCCTGTTGTGCCTGTTGTGCTTGGGCCTGGCAGGCCAGCAGTGAGGCCGCAGCCAGGGCGGACAAGGTGCACAGTACGGGGAACGCCGAGGGCGAGCGAAGAGCGGCGCCAGGGGCGCGCGCGAGGGCGAGGGTGTGCATGGATGCGAGCCAGTTGCGCGCCAGCGACCCCGCCGGCACGGAAACCACAAAGACCGGCTGCGCTGCATGCGCGGCCGGCCGCCTGTTGGCCGGTATCCAGACTGGTGACGCACTCGCCAAGGCCTTCCCGGGCTGTACGCCCAGTGGCACGGGTTTGGCGGGGGCCGGTGCCATGCACGCGGCGTTTCACTCACTGTTGCGGGGGCAGTACATGCGGGCGGCTTTATCTGGCCGCCCCATGTTTCCCGTTTAACCGCAGCCCCTGGGGCTGCTGGCACCAACGGCGGCGATTGTACGGCGGGGCGTTCAGTGCCGATGTAAAGCTTGCTTGACATGCTCGCGGGTGGCATCGCACAATGTCAAGCATCCTTTACACATTGCGAGAGACTTCCATGAATCAAACAACGGTCACCAACCGCCGCTACCAGAAGGAGCTGGGATTTGCGCTGCTGCTCTACATGGCGCTGCTTGTGGGGGCGCTTTTGCTCAGCGCAGACATGCGGGCCGGGGCCCCGCGCACGGCCGTGCTGCTCAGCCCCATGCTGGCGTTTGCGCTGGCCGTGCGGGCCATCGTGCGCCTGGTGCGGGATACCGATGAGTTCCTGCGCAAGTCCATGCTGGAGCAGCTGGCGATTGCGGCGGCGGGCACGGCGGGCCTCACCTTCACCTACGGATTCCTGGAAATGGCAGGTTTTCCCAAGCTCAGCATGTTCATGGTGTGGCCCTTGATGGGTGCGCTCTGGGTGGCTGCCTCGGTGGCCCACTGGCTGCGCAGCCGATGAGCCGCGCTGCAGAGGCGGCCCGGCGATGAAAAACACCATCCGTGAACTGCGCGCCGAGCGCGGCTGGAGCCAGGCTGCGCTGGCTGACCTGCTGGGCGTGTCGCGCCAGACCGTCAATGCCATAGAGACGGGCCGCTACGACCCCAGCCTGCCGCTGGCATTCGCCATTGCCCGGGTGTTCGAGACCCGGATCGAGGCGATCTTCCAGGAGGGTTGAGCGCAGCGCTCAGGCCACGATCATGACCAGCAGCACCAGGCCCAGCAGGGTCAGGTAGGCCTTGGCATGCAGGGCATCGGGAATGCGGCCGATCAGCGGGGCCGCCAGCCTGATGCCGGTCCACGATCCGGCCGTCAGCAGGGCAAAGGCCTGCAGGTCCACATAGCCCACATGCCAGGGGCCCAGCCCCGCGCTATGGGATGCCAGCATGTAGGCAGCGGTGCCCGCCACGGCCATGGGCAGGGACAGCGGGCTGGCCATGGCCGTGGCGGCCGCCATGCTGGCGCCGCGTCGGCGCATCAGCGGCACGGTCATCACGCTGCCGCCCACACCCAGGAAGGCTGCAATCGCGCCAATCGCCAAGCCTGCGATGGCGGCGGGCCTGCGGCCCATGGGCTGCAATTGGGCGGCGGTGCCGTGCACGAAGCCCGGGCGCAGCAGCGCGTCGGCGATGGTCAGGGCCAGGTAGGCGATGAAGGCCCAGCGCACCCATTCCCCGCTGATCCAGGTGGCGGCCGCCGCGCCCGCCACGGCGCCGGCCGCGATGAAGCCGGCCAGTGGCCGTACCTGATCCCAGGGCAGGGCGCCCGCGCGGTGCTGGCGCAGCGTGGCCATGGAGGCGCCGAAAATCATCACGCAGGTGGAGGTGGCCACGGCAATGTGCATGGCAGCCTGGCCCACGGCGGAGTCCGCGCCGTGGATGGAGGTCAGCAGCGCATAAAGCAGCGGAACGGCCACGAAGCCGCCGCCAAAGCCGAAGAGCACGGTGGTCACGCCGGCAAGCACACCGAAAGCCAGCAGCAGGAGAGGGAACACAGACAGTCCTTTGGAAAAAACGAGCAAGGACTGAACCTTAGGATGCCGCGGTTTGGCCTGCTTTCGCGGATAGGTCAATAATCCTCGAATTCCTGCCAAAGCCTGTTGGCTGTTTTCCGGACATCCCCATGCTCAACATCCCGCTGCATTCCGTGGACGCCGTGGCGCGCGATGTGCTGGCCATCGGCACCGACTACACGCCTGGCACGCTGCTGCCCACGCACAGCCACCGGCGTGCCCAGTTTCTCTACGGGATGAGCGGGCTGATGGAAGTGGAAACCGACGACGGCGCCTGGACCATCCCGCCCTATAGCGGCGTGTGGATTCCGGCCAGCAAGCCGCACAGCGTGCGCATGCAGGGCGTGAGCACGCGCAGCCTGTACATCGAACCGGCTGCTGCGCCTCGCCCGGGTGTGCACTGCGAGGCCCTGGTCGTCACCCCGCTACTGCACCAGCTGCTGCTGTCCTGCGCCGACCTGCCGGCGCTGTACGACGAAGCGGGCCGTGACGGCGCCCTGGTCACGCTGGTGCTGCATGAGTTGGCCTCGGCCCGCAGCCTGCCGCTGTTCGCGCCCATTCCCCGCGATGAAAAGCTGGCCGCCCTGTGCAAGCAGTTCCTGGCCCAGCCCAGCATTCGCGCCACGCCGCAGGACTGGGCACAGGCGCTGAACAAGAGCCTGCGCACCTTCAGCCGGTTTTTCCAGCAGCACACAGGCATGGCCTTTGGCGCCTGGCGCCAGCAGGCCTGCCTGCTGGCGGCGGTGTCGCGGCTGTCTGCGGGCGCATCGGTCACGCAGGTGGCGCTGGACCTGGGCTATGACAGCCCCAGCGCTTTTTCCACCATGTTCCGCAAGGCGCTGGGCCGGGTGCCTTCGGAGCTGGTGAGCCGGGTCTAGGCGGGAACGCTGGCCTGGGCAGCCGTTTCCCGCGTCATGGTCCAGAACACCAGGGCCGCCAAGCTGAACGCCGCCCCCGCAACGCAGACGCCGTGCCAGCCAAACCGCGCGTAGGCGTTGGTGGCAATCAGCGCCCCCAGCCCGCTGCCCACGGCATAGAACAGCATGTACAGCCCCACCAGCCGGCTGTGGGCCTGCGGGTTGCTGCGAAAGATCAGGCTCTGGTTGGTCACATGCAGGGCCTGGCCGCCCAGGTCCAGCAGCACGATACCGGCGACCAACGCGCACAGCGACTGCTCCAGCAGCGCAATCGGCACCCAGGCCAGCAGCAGGATCACCAGCGCGCCCAGGCTGGTGCGCTGCGCGAAACCCTGGTCGGCCCAGTGCCCGGCACGGGCTGCTGCCAGTGCGCCCACCACGCCGGCCAGGCCGAAAGCGCCGATGGCCGTGAGCGACAGGCTGTAGGGCGGCGCGCTCAGCGGCAGGACCAGGGCGCTCCAGAAGATGTTGAAGGTGGCAAACATCAGCAGGGCCAGCATGCCGCGTGTGCGCAGCATGCGGTCCTGGCGCAGCAGCTGGAGCATGGATGACAGCAATTGCGTGTAGCCGGGTACGGGGGAGGGCACCGCCAGCCGGGGCAGTTGCCGCCACAGGGGCCAGGCCAGGGCCAGCATCAGCAGGGCCGAGCAGGCATAGACGCCACGCCAGCCAGCCACGTCACCCACGGCGCCGGCAAACACGCGCGCCAAAAGCAGGCCGATGAAAACCCCGCCCTGGGCCGCGCCCACCACGCGCCCGCGCTCATTTGCCTGGCTGGCGCTGGCCGCATAGGCGATCAGCCCCTGCGTCATGGCCGTGCCCAGCAGGCCCACGGCCAGCATGCCCGCCAGCAGCAGAACGGCCGAACGCGCGGTGCTGACGGCCGCCAGGGCCAGCACCAGGCCCAGCAACTGCAAAAGCATGAGTCGCCGCCGTTCCAGCCGGTCGCCCAGCGGCACCAGCAGCAGCAGTGCCAGCGCGCAGCCGGCCTGCGTGGCCGTGACCACCCCGCCCACGGCTGCATGGCTGATGCCGAAGTCGGCCGCCAGCGCCTCCAGCAGCGGCTGGGCGTAGTAGACATTGGCCACGCTCAGGCCGCTGGCAGCGGCGAACAGCAGCACCAGGCTGCGCGGCATGCGGACCGTGTCCGAGGCTGGGAAGGCTTTCATGAATTGAATCCAGTTGCAAAACAAAACTGGTTGGATGCTAGTTGAACCAGTTTTGAAATGCAACCACAATGACGTCATGAAAGAAGACACCCGTCCTGACACACCGCAGCCCTGTCCGGTGGCCCGCTCCCTGGATGTGATCGGCGACCGCTGGTCGCTGCTCATCGTGCGCGATGCCTTCGATGGCATCAGCCGCTTTGGCGATTTCCAGCGCAGCCTGGGCGCGGCCCGCAATATCCTGGCCGACCGGCTGCGCCGGCTGGTGGAGGCCGGCATCCTCGAAACTCGACCGGCCGCCGAAGGCTCGGCCTACCTGGAATATGTGCTGACGGCCCGGGGGCTGGACCTGTTCCCCGTCATCGTGGCCTTGCGGCAATGGGGCGAAGGCCATTTGTTTGCGCCCGGCGAGGCACATTCGCTGCTGCTGGACCGCCAGACAGGTCAGCCTGTCGCGCCCATGCTGCCGCGTGGCGGTGATGGCCGGGCCTTGCTGCCGGGCCAGACCGTGGTTCAGAAAATCGATTGATGGATGTCCATGCTCTCTGCCTTCCTACCACTCATCTACGTACAGATTTCTCCCGAGCGCCTGACGCTGACAAATCCGAAAACGGGCCAGACCCTGTCGGAGGTTCCCGAGCTGGCCCTGAGTCCGCCGCCCCGGCGCCGGATTCTCGCGGCCGGCCCGCAGGCCAGGCTCGCGGCCGCATCGGAGCCTGCCGAAGTCGTCAATCCCTTCGCCCACCCGCGTTCGCTGATATCGGACTTCATCCTGGCCGAGCAGCTTCTGAAGTACCAGCTCAGGCGCATGCATCGGCGTGCCTGGCTGGCGGCCTCCCCGCACATCGTCATCCATCCGCTGGGCGACCCCGAGGGCGGGTTCACCCAGGTGGAGCTGAGGGCCTTGCGCGAGCTGGGCAGCGCGGCCGGGGCCTCGAAGGTGAATGTCTGGACAGGCCGGCCCTTGACAGACGAGGAATTGCTGGCGCGCAAGCCCCCTGCGCAGGGCGGCATCTGGGAGTGAGGCCCTGTTCCTCGCCATGAAAAAAGCGCCCGTCACAACGGGCGCTTTGTCTGGGTCAGCGCAAGGGCCGATAACGCGCTATCAGAACCGCGCCATCAGAACCTGGCCGTCATCCCCACGAAGTAGGTACGGCCGCCGTTGTCGTAGTTGGCGCCGATGGTCCGGGTTTCCTTGTCGGTCAGGTTGATGATGCCGGCGCGCAGGGTCATCGAGTCGGTGACGTTGTAGTTCATGGACACGTCGAACGTCGTGTAGGCCTTGGCGAAGGTGGTGGCCGTGCCCGTGGTCACGACTTCCTTGCCCACGTGGCGGGCGCTGAACATGGCGGACCAGCCCTGGCGGATCTGCCACTGCAGCGACGAGTAGATGGACAGCTCGGGCACGGCCAGCAGCGAGGCGCCGGTGCTCAGGTTCTTGGACTCGAACATCTTGGTGATGTTGGTGTTCCAGGTCAGGCCCTTGGCCAGGGGAACGTTCACGAAGCCTTCCAGGCCGCGCGTGCGGGCACGCTGGGCGTTGGCCATGCGGGTCCACCAGAAGCCGTTGTAGAAGCCCAGCGGCTGGTAGTCGATCTTGTTCTTGAAGTTGGTGTGGAAGTACGTGGCGCCCAGCGCCCAGCCATTGCGGTCCCAGCTGGTGCCCAGCTCGAAGTTGGTGCTGGTCTCGGGCTGCAGGTCGGGGTTGCCGGCCATGTAGCAGCCGCGCGTGCCGTCGGCATTCACGCTGGTGCTGGTCCAGCCCATGCCGGCCAGGCTGCGGCAGCCGTTGCCCCCGGATTGCGTGGCGGCGCTGGCCGAGTTTTCCTTCAGGTTGGGCGCACGGAAGCCGCGCGAGACGCCGCCGCGCACCGTCCACTCCGAGGCCGGGTGGTAGACCAGGTAGGCGCGCGGGCTCCAGTTGTTGCCGTATTTCTGGTGGTGGTCCATGCGCAGGCCCAGCGTCAGCGCCAGGTTCTCTCGCAGGAAGATCTGGTCCTCGCCGAACAGCGCCCAGGTGGTGGCGCTCAGGCCCGAGCCCGAGACCGGGCGCCCCGCGTAGTCGATGGGCGCCAGGCCGATGGTGTCGCGGTTGTCCAGCGACTCGCGGCGCCACTGCATGCCCAGCGTCATGGCCTGGTCCAGTCCCCACAGCTTCAACGGCTTGTCGATGCGGCCGTCCAGAGTGGTTTCCTTGGAGTTGTTGCCGATGGTGTCGCCCTTGTCCTCGTACTTGTTGTGCACGAGGTTGAGCTTGGAGGTCATGTCGCCCCAGCGGCCATCGTGGCTGAGGCCGAACTTGGTCTGCTCCAGCTTGCTCAGGCCCCATTGCGATACCACGGGGCGTCCATTCACCAACCGATCGGAGCCCGTGGCGCGCTGGATGCCTTGCGCGGCCTCGATGCCGATCACCTGGTCGGGCGTGAGCTGCCAGTTGAGCAGGGCGTTGAGGTTTTGCTTGCGCGAGCCGGCCGTGGACTGGTAGGTGCCCGGGAAGCCGCCCGTGCCCTCGTCGGCAGCGCGGTCCGTGTAGTTGCCGCCCAGGCGCAGGCCGAACTTGTCGGACAGCGGGCCGCTGATGTTGAAGCCCAGCTGGCGCGTGTCGCCGCGGTCGCTGTCGGAGGGCTTGCTGTAGTTCAGCGTGGTCGAGCCGCTCCAGCGCTTGCCGATCTTGCGCGTGATGATGTTGATCACGCCGCCCATGGCGTCCGAGCCGTAGAGCGAGGACATGGGGCCGCGCACCACCTCGATGCGCTCGATCATCTCGGGCGAGATCCAGTCCAGATCCTGCGAGCCCAGGTCGTCACGGTAGTTGATGCCGGCCGAGTTGCCCTGGCGCTTGCCGTCCACCAGGATCAGCGTGTACTTCTCGGGCAGGCCGCGCAGCTTGATCTTGGACTGGGCGCCCGTGCCCGACAGACCGCCGGTCACGCCGGGAATGGTGGACAGCAGCTCGCCGATGCTGGTGACGGGCTTGCGCTCGATGTCTTCCCGCGTGATCACGCTGATGCTGGCCGGCGCCTCCTTGATGTCCACGGCCGTGCCCGAGGCGGTCACCACCACCGTGGACAAGGACGTGTCGGCCTTGCTGTCGGCTGACTGGGCATGGGCCATGGCTGTGCATGCCAGGGCAGCGCAAAGTGGAAGAGGGCGGAGCACCGAGATTCTGACCATCTTTGTAAAGTTCCGTATGGGTTAAAAATCAAGGTGCGAATGATAACGATTTGTATCTACATCTTTCTCTTCACGTAAAGACAGTTGTTTTTTGTTCACGCGTTATCTAATCGCTGGACACGCCTGAGGCGTTGTGCACAGGTCTGGTGCACAAAATGACGGGGGTCGGCAGGGCGCTGAGAGGGAGCACGGGGTGCGGCGCCTCCGTGCAAAGGCCGCCCCGGAGCGCAGGGGGCGGCCAGAAACCAGGTCAGCGCGGCTTGGCCACGGCGCCCGGCAGGGCGCTGGAAGGCTCAGCGCAGCTGCCCGAGGGTTGGCTCGATGCCCGGCGGCGCACGAACTGGTAGGCAATGGCCAGCAGGGCAAACCAGGCCGGCGTCACCACCAGCGCCTGGCGCGTGTCGGCCTGCAGGGTGAGCAGGCCCAGGATGGCCGCAAAGAACGCCAGGCAGGCCCAGCACATGGCCAGGCCGCCCGGCATCTTGTAGCGCGAAGCCTCATGAAGGGCCGCGCGCTGGCGCCGGTAGGCGATATAGGACAGCAGGATCAGCGACCACACGAACATGAACAGGATGGCCGATACCGTGGTCACCAGCGTGAAGGCCTCCACCAGATCGGGCACCACCCACATCAGGAAGGCGCCGGCCAGCAGGCAGGTGCAGGAAAACAGCAGCCCGCGCGAGGGCACGCTGCTGCGCGACAGCCGGTGGAAGGACTTGGGCGCATCGCCCTTGAGCGCCAGGCCGTAGAGCATGCGGCTGGTGGAGAACACGCCGCTGTTGGCCGACGAGGCGGCCGAGGTCAGCACCACGAAATTGATCACGCCCGCAGCGGCCGGCAGGCCTGCGAGCACGAACAGCTCCACGAACGGGCTCTTGCCCGGCACCACGTCGCGCCAGGGGGTGACGGCCATGATGGCGATCAGGGCCAGCACGTAGAACACGATGATGCGCACGGGAATCGAATTGATGGCGCGCGGCAGCGTGCGCTCGGGGTCCTTGGCCTCGGCGGCCGTGGTGCCCACCAGCTCGATGCCCACGAAGGCGAACACGGCGATCTGGAAGCCCGCGAAAAAGCCCATCATCCCGTTGGGGAACATGCCGCCGTCGTTCCAGAGGTTGGACAGGCTGGCCGCACGCCCCGCAGGCGAGACGAAGGCGGCACCCACCATGTACAGCCCCGTTGCCACCAGGGCCACGATGGCCACGATCTTGATCATGGCGAACCAGAACTCAATCTCGCCGAACAGCTTCACCGTCAGCAGGTTCAGGCCCAGCAGCAGGCCCACGCAGGCAATGGCCGGGGCCCACTGGGGCAGGCCGGGGAACCAGAACTGCGAGTAGGCCGAGATGGCGATCACGTCGGCAATGCCCGTGACGATCCAGCAGAACCAGTACGTCCAGCCCGTGAAGAAGCCCGCCCAGGGCCCCAGCAGATCGGCCGAGAAATCGATGAAGGATCGGTACTGCAGGTTGGACAGCAGCAGCTCGCCCATGGCCCGCATCACGAAGAACAGCATCACGCCGATGATGGCGTAGACGAAGACGATGGACGGACCCGCCAGGCTGATGGTCTTGCCCGAGCCCATGAACAGGCCCGTGCCGATGGCACCGCCGATGGCGATGAGCTGGATGTGGCGGTTGGTGAGATTGCGCTGCAGGTCGTCTTGACCGTGCAGGCCCTGGCCGGTTGGCGGGGCCTTGTGTGTCATCAGAGAACTCCGGGGAAGACTGGCAAAGCGATGGCAGAAAGGGGGAAATCCGCCTGCCGCGGCCGTGTTTTCAGTCTCTGCATGGAGTCCATGCCTGGAAATGCGGCAGCGCAGCAAAACGGAACGAAGGCCGCGAGGATACCCGAACCTCGCCCCCGCATCAGCCCTGCCGCGCCGTGCCGCTCCAGTCAATGACGCGGGTTTGATATGGGTGGATCAGCCGCGCGCCAGGCGCCGGGCGTTGGCCACTGCGGTGCGGTGCACGGGGGCCATGCCCTTGCCCACCACGCCCCACATGGCGTTGCTCCATTGCGAGGCCTGCGATGCCAGTGCGCCCCCATTCCAGGTGGAGGCGCTCCAGGGCATCCACCACATGCGCATCCAGGCCTGCATCAGGGCCTGGCTGGCGACCATGGACTGCAGGCCCATGGCGGCCCAGGATTGGTGGAAGGCTGTCTGTTTCTCGGACACCATGCGCGTGAATTCGCGCCGGTCCCGTGCGGAGGGATTGGCCCCGGCCAGCGCCATGCGGGTGAGCCTGTGCGCCACCACCTGCGGCGCGGCAATGGCCAGATCGGTGGCCTGACGGGCCACCGAAGCGGCCTTGGAAGATTTGCGGTTTGCCATGTGCGCTCCTGAAGCTCTGGATCCATTTGCCGGATCTACCTGCCAGATCCACTTGCCGGTTCCACTTTAGCCAGATGCATGCCGGTCCGCGTAGGCCGATGACGCAATGCAGCAAAAACGCGCTTATCGCGGCTGGGGCCGGGGTGCCGGCGCGGCTCCGTCCTGCGTGACCTCAGATACCAGGGCGCGCCACCAGCGCTCGCCTGCATGGGGGGCGGCCAGGTCCACGCGCTCGCCCATCATGGGCGTGGCCACGGCAATGCCGTGCTCGGCGCCCAGGGCCAGCACGCGCTCGAAGGGGTCCCACCAGGCATGCATGGCCAGGCTGAAGGTGCCGTTGTGAATGGGCAGCAGCCAGCGTCCGCCCAGGTCGCGGTGGGCCTGCACGGTCTGGGCCGGGTGCATGTGGACATAGGGCCAGTGCGGGTCGTAGGCGCCGGTCTCCATCAGCGTGAGGTCGAAGGGCCCGAAGCGCCGGCCGATTTCCGCAAAGCCGTCGAAATAGCCGCCGTCACCGCTGAAGAAGACACGCAGCGTGTCGGCGCTTGCCAGGTCCTCGATGACCCAGGACGCCCACAGCGTGCGGTTGCCGTCGCGCAGGCCCCGGCCCGAGAAATGCTGGGCCGGCGTGGCCGTGAAGCGCAGGCCGTCCACCTGCACGTCCTGCCACCAGTCGAACTGGCGCACCTTCTCGGGGGCCACGCCCCAGGCCATGAGCCGGTCGCCCACGCCCAGCGTGCACAGGAAGAAGTCGACCCGGGGCGCCAGGGCGCGGATGGTGGCACGGTCCAGATGGTCGTAGTGGTCGTGCGAGAGCACCACGCCGCGCAGCGCGGGCAGTTCATGCAGGGCGATGGGCGGCGCATGAAAGCGCTTGGGGCCGATGAAGGAAAAGGGCGAGGCGCGCTCGGCAAACACCGGGTCGGTGATCCACCAGCCGCCGCGCAGTTTCATCAGCAGCGTGGAGTGGCCCAGGCGGTACAGGCTGCGCTCGGGCGCGGCGGCCAGGTCGGCCGGGGTGAGCCGCTGCACGGGCAGGGGCGCCGCAGGCTCGGTGTCCTTGGGCTTGTTGAAGAAGAAGTCCCACATCACCTTGGCGTCGGGCTGGGGGGCATTGGCCGGGCGGGGATGGATGTTGCGAAAGCGCCCGGCCGACGATTGGGGCGATTGGGAGTAGTCGGCAATCGGGGCGCGGAAGATGCGGGTTGTTTTCACGGTGCTCCGTCGGTGTTCAGGCCGCCGCCATCATGGAACCGATGGCGCAGCCCTGTCGAGATGGTGGTCTTGGCGGCCCCGTTCAAGGCGCCTTGCGTGTCGTCATGTAAACAAAAAAGGAGCTGCCCCTGCAGGCAGCTCCTTGTGGTGATGGCCCGGAGGCTGGTCATCAATGGGCGCCGGCCGCCTCGGCACCGCCGGCATGGCCCGCGGGGCGCCTGGTCATCCAGATCAGCACGATCAGCACCAGGAACAGCACGGACGACGCCAGGAAGATGTCGTCGGCGGCGCGCGTGTAGGCCTGCTGGTCCACCAGCCGGTTGATCTGGGCCAGCGCCTGCGCCTGGCTCAGGCCTGCGGCCTGCAGCCCCTGCAGGGTGACGCCGAACACGCCCTGGCCCTGGATCAGCCCTTCGGTCAGATGGGCGTGGTGCAGCGCGGCGCGGTTTTCCCACAGCGTGGTGGCGATGGAGGTGCCCATGGCGCCCGCCGTGATCCGCACGAAGTTGCTCAGGCCGGCGGCGGCCGGGATACGGTCCGGCGAAATGCCCGACAACGTGATCGTAGTCAGCGGAATGAAGAAGAAGGCCATGGCCGCGCCCTGGATCAGCGTGGGCACCAGGATGTGCATGAAGTCGGTCTCCACCGTGAAGCGCGAGCGCATCCACAGCACCAGGGCGAACACGATGAAGGCGCCCGTGGCCATCCTGCGCGGGTCCCACTGCGTGACCTTGCGGCCCACCAGCGGTGTCAGGATGATGGCGAAGATGCCTACCGGCGCCAGTGCCATGCCGGCCGTGGTGGAGGTGTAGCCCATCCACTGCTGCAGCCACAGGGGCAGCAGCACCACGTTGCCGAAGAACAGGCCGTAGGCAATCGACAGCGCCACCGTGCCGGCCGCGAAATTGCGGCGCATGAACAGGCGCAGGTCCACCACGGGGTGGGCATCGGTCAGCTCCCAGACCAGGAAGACCACGAAGCTCACGATGGCCAGCACGCACAGCGTGATGATCTCGCCCGAGGCGAACCAATCCAGCTCCTTGCCCTTGTCCAGCATCAGCTGCAGCGCGCCCACCCACAGCACCAGCAGGGCCAGGCCCACGGAGTCGATGGGCAGCTTGCGCGTGGGGGTCTCGCGGCTGCGGTAGATGCTCCAGGTCATCAGGGCCGACAGCAGGCCCACCGGCACGTTGATATAGAAGATCCAGGGCCAGGAGATGTTGTCCGTGATCCAGCCGCCCAGCAGCGGGCCGACCACGGGGGCCACCAGGGTGGTCATCCCCCACAGCGCCAGGGCCACCCCGGCCTTGGCCGGGGGATAGCTGGACAGCAGCAGCGTCTGCGACAGCGGGATCATGGGGCCGGCAACCAGGCCCTGGAGCACGCGGAACAGCACCAGCGTCTCCAGCGACGAGGCAAAGCCGCACAGCCAGGACGTCAGCACGAACAGCAGCACGCTCATGGTGAACAGGCGCACGGCGCCGAAGCGCTGGGTGAGCCAGCCCGTGAGCGGCACCGAGATGGCGTTGGCCACGCCAAAGCTGGTGATCACCCAGGTGCCCTGGCTGGGGCTGACGCCCACGTCGCCGGAAATCGCCGGAATGGCGACGTTGGCGATGGACGAGTCCAGCACGTTCATGAAGGTGGCCAGCGACAGGGCCAGCGTACCCAGGGCCAGCTGGGCGCCCTTGAGCGGGACCGGCCGTGCAGGCATGGCCGGCGGCGCCGAGGGGGCGACCGGCGGCGCCGGCTCCGGCACGGCGGTGGTAGAGGAAGTCATAGGCAGTCCGCGTAGGTTCTGGGAAGGCGGGGGAGCGATGCCTGCTTACCTGGTCTGCATGGCCTGCGCGTCAACCGGCGCGGAGGCCACGGCGGCTGGCGCCTTGCCCTGTGCCCTGTCCTGCACCTCGGCCATGGCCACGGGCGGCAGCTCGGGCAACTGCTTGAGCGGTGCCACGTTCTGGCCCGCCACGATGTGGGCAATGCGCTCCTCGGCCTGCGGCAGCGCCATGTCGTAGACGGAGGTCTGGGCCACGGGTGCGTTGCGCGTGGTCGTTGCCAGCACCTCGCCCTGCTGGTCTCGCACGTCCACCTTGACTTCCATGGACAGGCCCACGCGCAGCGGGTGCTGTGCCAGGTCTTCCGGCGCCAGCGCAATGCGCACGGGCACGCGCTGCACCACCTTGATCCAGTTGCCGGTGGCGTTCTGCGCGGGCAGCAGCGAGAAGGCCGCGCCGGTTCCTGCGCCCATGCCCACCACGGTGCCGTGGTAGCTGATCTTGTCGCCGTAGACATCGGCCGTCAGCTCGGTCTTCTGGCCTATGCGCAGCTGGGCCAGCTGGCTTTCCTTGAAGTTGGCATCCACCCAGAGGTTGTGCAGGCCCACCACCGTCATCAGCGGCGCGCCCGAGGCCACGCGCTGGCCCAGCTGCACGCCGCGCTTGGCCACATAGCCTTCCACGGGCGAGACCAGGCGCGTGCGCTGCAGCGCCAGATAGGCTTCGCGCACCTTGGCGGAGGCGGCGATCACGCTGGGGTGCTCTTCGGCGCTGCTGCCCTTGGTCTGGGCTTCGGCAGCCGTCAGCTGCGCCTTGGCGGCGCGCACGGCGGCTTCGGCTGCCGAGGCGGCATTGCCGGCCGTGCGGGCCAGGGACTGGGCGTGGTCGAACTCCTCCTTGCCCACGGCGCCCGTGGCCAGCAGCGGGCGGCGGCGCTCCACATCCTCGCGGGCGCGGGCGGCATCGGCCTGCAGGCGGGCCAGATCGGCCTCGCGCTGGGCCACCTGGGCGACCAGGGGGGCATTGTTGGCGTACAGCGTGCGCACCTGGCGCACGGTCTGGGCCAGCTGCGACTCGGCCTGGGACAGGGCGACCAGGGCATCGGCCGAGTCCAGCTGCACCAGCAGCTGGCCGGGCTTGACGTAGTCGGTGTCGTCGGCGCCGATGCTGATCACCGTGCCGCCGACCTGCGGCGTGATCTGCACCACGTTGCCCGCCACATAGGCGTTGTCCGTGGTCTGGTAGTTGCGGGCCACCATCCAGTGCCAGCCGCCCCAGGCGACGGCGGCCACCGCGACGGCGGCGGCCACGATGGTCAGGCCCTTGCGGCGGCCCTGCGGGTTGGCCACGGGCGAGGCTGCGGCAGCGGGTGCATTGGATGCTTGCTTGTTGGTATCGGTCATGGTGTTCGGCGCTTTGTTATCTGTGAATGTGGTTGTGCGGCCGGGGCAGGGGGCTGGCGGTCTGTCACGCTGGCTGGCGGTCTGCCCGGTGGAATGTCAAGAGTGAGGTGGGTTCCTGTGCGGGTTGCGATCTCAGTGCTGGCTGACCTGCACGGCAGCCGTGCCATCGGTCCAGCCGCCTCCCAGGGCCTTCATCAGCGACACGCGCGTGTCCAGCGCGCGGGCGCGCAGGTCCACGTCCAGGCGGCGCTGGGTGATCACCTGGGTTTCGGTGTTCAGCACCGTCACCTGGCTGGCCAGGCCGGCCTTGTAGCGCTGCACGGCAAAGTCGTAGGCGCGTTCGGCCTTCTCCAGCGACTCGGCCTGCAGCTGCTGTTGGCGCACCAGCGATTGCACGGAAGTGATGGCGTCGCCCGCTTCCTTGACCGCATCGAGCACCACGCCGTTGTACTGGGCAATGGCGGTGTCCAGGTCGGCCTGCGTGCCGCGCAATTGGGCGCGCAGGCGCTTGCCGTCGAACAGGGGCAGGCGCAGCGCGGGCGTCACGCCCATCTGGCGCGAGCTGCCCTTGAACAGGTTGTCCAGCCCGACGGCATTGAGGCCGATGAAGGCCGTCAGGTTGATATCGGGATAGAAATCCGCCCGCGCGCTCTCTATGCCCTGCGTTGCCGACTCCACGCGCCAGCGCGCGGCCACCACATCGGGGCGGCGGCCCAGCAGGTCTGCGCCCAACTGGCCGGGCATGGCCTGGATCTGCAGCGCGGCCAGACGGGGCGCCAGCTGCAGCTGCGCCTCGGGCGCCTGGCCGCAGAGCACGGCGACGGTGCGGCGCGCCAGCGTGATCTGCTCGTCCAGCATCTCGATCTGCGTGCCGGCATCGGGCAAGCCGGCCTGGGCCTGGGTCAGCTCCACCTGGCTGTCCAGCCCGGCGCGCGTGCGCTGCTGGCTCAGCTCCAGCAGAGACTGGCGCTGGGTCAGCGTGCGGCCGGCCACCTCCTTCTGGGCAATCAGCCGGGCCAGCGCCACATAGCTGCGCGCCACCTGGGCGGCCAGCTGGTTGGCGGCCGCGGCGCTGTCGGCCTGGGCGGCACGGGCCTGGCCCAGGGCGGCCTGCAGGTCGGCGGCATGGCGGCCAAAGAAATCCGGCGTCCAGCTCAGCCCGGCCTGCAGGTTGCCGGTGTTGTAGGTATGGCCGGCAATGGGAGCAGGCACCAGGCCGTTGGCGCTGTAGTGCTGGCGCGTGGCGTCGACGCCGAGCGTGCCGCGCACATCGGTGGCCGTGCTGGTGGCCGTGGCCAGGGCGGCGGCCTTGTCGAAGCGGGCGCGGCTCATGGCCAGGCTGGGGCTGCCCTGCAGCGCCTGGGCGATCAGGCCGTCCAGCTGGGCATCGCCCAGGGACTTCCACCAATCGGCGGCGGGCAGGCTGGTATTGGCGCCTGTCTCGGACTGGGCCGTCAGACCCAGGTCGGAGGCGCCCAGCCGGGCCAGCGGCTCATGGGCCGGGCCCTGGGAAGCACAACCGGCCAGGGCCAGCGCGGCGCACAGGGTGGCCGCTGCGGCGGCCACGCGGCGGGGCGCGGCGGACACGGAAACAAAGGAATTGGGCATGGTGGTCTGCCTGTTGGGGGTCAAGAATCAGGAAATCGGAAACCGGGGCGGAAAAAGGGGCTGGCGCTGTCAGGCCGCGGGCGTGGCAGGCGCAGGGGCTGGCGGCGCAGCTTCCGGCGCGCGCATCGCATCGCCATTGGCCAGCAGGCGGCGCAGCATGTCCAGCAGCTGGCGCGACTCGTCATGGCTGAAGCCGGCCATATGGGCATTCATCACGCTGGACAGCACCTGCGGCACCTTGGCCGCCATGGCGCGGCCTTCATCGGTCAGCACCAGCTTGACCACGCGCCGGTCCACCGTGGAGCGCTCGCGCCGCAGCATGCCCTTGGATTCGAGCCGGTCCAGCGCCCGCGTGATGGAGGCCGGATCCAGCCCCAGGTCACGCGCCATGCCGGCATTCGTGGCGTCGCTGCACAGCAGCAGCTTGTACAGCGGCAGCCACTGCACATAGGTCAGCTCATGCTCGGCCAACTGCGCATCGGCCTGCTGGAGGATGGAGCTGAGCACCTTGCGCATGAGGAACCCCACGCTCTCGAAGGGCGTGTAGCTGCCGGGGCTGTAGAAGTCCGAGGGCTGCAGGCCGTTGGGCAGGGGTGGCTGGGTCATGGTGTCTTGCAAGTGAAATGATTGACTGCGCAATGATTGTTGCGGCAATTATTGCAGAAACACCGAATGGCCGCATGGCTCGCGGGTGCCGGGGACGAGGCAAGGGTTTTCCATCGGGCCGGTGGCTTCCTGACCCCTGTTCGACCACCGGCCACACCGACAACGCTCACTTGTCCTGGGCCACCGCACGCCCTTTCTCCAGCCTAGCCACGGCCTCGCGGTAGGCGGGGCTGGCGCGCAGTTGCTGGTAACGCTCCAGGCCGCGCTGGTATTCGGTGGAGCGGACATCGATCTCGCGGTCCGAGACATAGGTGAGTCCGGCGCGGTGCCACATTTCCAGGTCGGCCAGCACCTGGGCGCGGCTGAGGTCGGTGGGGGCAGCAGTGGAGGAGGGCGCTGCGTCCTGGGCGAGGGTGGTGCCGGCCAGGCCCAGGCTGAGGGCGGCGAGGGCGATGAAGCGGGTGAAGTCGGAAGTGCGCATGGGGAACCTTTCAGGTGAAGCGAAGTGATGAGGGCTTCATGGTCCCGCCGCCGCCCTGGCCGGCACAGCCGTTTGCGACGCACTGCAGCATGGCGGGAGCCAATGGCCGTTGGGTTTCGTGAAATGCCTGGAGGGCAGGCGCGGCCATCCGAGGAGCGCCGCCAGCCATGGAAATGGGTTGATCAGCCTGTGTGCGGCAGATTATTTCCAGTTGCTCCAATAAGTCGGCATAAACATCTGTCAAATGGCTGGTTAAAGCATGAATCGGCAGCAAATTCCAGCGGCACAGGCCGACAATCGCCGCTCTCCATGTCTTCATCCATTCCACTTTCCCCCGCTGCCGTTTCGGCAGATTCCGTCTCCCGCAGTTCCGAGGCCTTTCGCGGCTTCAGGGATGCGATTCCCGTGATGCTGGGTTTCGTGCCCTTTGCCCTGGTGCTGGGCGCCCAGGCCGTGCAAAAGGGGCTTGCACCGCTGGAAGTTCCTCTCATGACCGGGATGAACTTCGGCGGCGGCTCGGAGTTCACGGCCATACGGCTGTGGACCTCGCCGCCGCATGTGCTGCTGATCGTCGCCATGTCCTTCCTGGTCAATTGCCGGCACATCCTGATGGGTGCGGCGCTGGCGCCCTATCTGCGCCATCTGCCCAGGCGCCGTGCCTTGCCTGCCCTGTTCTTCATGTGCGACGAAAGCTGGGCGCTGGCCCTGGCAGACGCGCAGCGCAGTGCTGCCCGGCGCGTGAGCCTGCCTTACTACATGGGCGTGTCGGCGGGCCTGTACATGGCATGGGTGTCGTGCACGGCGGCCGGTGCCTTTCTGGGGCCACGCATTGGCGACCTGGAGCAGTACGGCTTCGACATGGCGTTCACCGCCGTGTTTCTGGTGCTGCTGCGCGGCATGTGGAAGGGCGTCAGGCCTTGCCGGCCCTGGCTGGTGAGCCTGCTGACGGCGGCCCTGGTCTACAAGCTGGTGCCTGGCGCCTGGTATGTGGCGGCCGGCGCCGTTTCGGGCCTGATCTGCGCGGCCTTGCTGGCGCCCAGGAGCTGAGCGATGGAAGCCACAACCTTGCTGACGCTGGTGCTCATGGCGTGCAGCACGTATTTCACGCGGGTGATCGGCTACCTGCTGCTGCGCGGGCGCACGCTGAGCCCGCGCATGCAGTACGTGATGGAAAGCCTGCCGGGCTGCGTGCTGATCTCGGTGATTGCCCCGGCGTTTGTGTCCGAGCGTCCGGCCGATCTGCTGGCCCTGGGGGTGACGCTGGTGGCGGCCAGCCGGCTGCCCATTCTGCCGACGGTGCTGATCGGCATTGCGTCGGCGGGTGCGCTGCGGCACTGGCTGGGGTGATGGCGGGTGGGGCGGGGCGTTTTGGGCCTTCAGTTCGCCCGCCAGTGGTCGATGTATGGGGCATGCAAGTCTCATCCTCCACCTCGGCTTCCGCCTCGGGAGCCGCTTCATCCTCCGGCGGCAATGACATCGCTGCGTTGCAGCGCAAGCTCAAGGAGCTGCAGCAGGCGCTCAAGGAAGTGGCCTCCGAGAACATCGACGCCAAGGCCAAGCAACAGAAGTCCAAGCTGCTGCAGACGCAGATCATGATGGTGCAAAACCAGATCGAGGCGCTGATGCGCGCCAGGCAGCAGGCCCAGCTCGACAAGCAGCGCGAGCAGCAGCAGGCCGCCGAGGCGCCATCGCAATCCCCATCGAAGGGCGGCAAGGCGCCCGGGCTGGGCGGTGTGGTCGACGTCTACGTCTGATCCAGTGAGATGGCCCGTGTTTTCACGGGCCGTTTTTCAAGACATTCAATGTAACTTACATGAAAATGCTGTTCGAACTTTGAGAGGGTTGGCTCTGCAACACGGATGGGGGAAGGGGGCTTGCCTGCGGGGTGATAGCCGCGAGCGTCGCAACTCCTATGGAACTTATTGATTTTTGACTCTCAAGAAACCGGCGGTTGCTACCGATAAGGCAAGCAATGTGACTGCCGGGATGCGATAGCGATGGCCTATACCGATGGCGTCACGGGGACAGAGGGATCTGCGATGAAAAAACTCGGCGATGTGCGTATCGGTACCCGGCTTACCGGTGTTTTTCTTGTTCTGCTGATCTGCCTGATGGCCGTGGGCGCCGTCGGCGCAAGGGCGCTGGGCCATGTGTTCTCGGGCACGCAGACCATGTACCAGGACCGCGTGGTTCCGCTCAAGCAGCTCAAGCAGATTGCGGACGCCTACGCCGTCAACGTCATAGATACGGTCAACAAGGCGAATGCCGGCCTGATCACGGCGCAGGAGGCAGCGGCGAGCATTTCCGGCACGCTGCCCGCGATCGACGCGGCCTGGCGCAGCTATTCGTCCACACAGCTGACCTCGCAGGAGGCCGTGCTGGCCAGCCAGGCGCAGGCGCTGTTCGCACCTGCCAACCAGAGCATCGACCGGCTGCTGCAGCGGCTCAAGACGCTGGATGGAAAAAGGGCCGGCAGCCTGGACGAGTTCGATGGCGCGCTGTATGCCAGCGTAGACCCCATCAGCGCCAAGATCGGCGAACTGGTGGAGCTGCAGCTCAAGGCATCCGAGGATGTGTATGCGGACTCCCGCCAGGTCCTGGCGCAGTCGCAGATGCTGATCTACGGCTTTGTCGCGGCCGCTGTCATCCTCGCCGTGGCGCTGGGCTATGTGGTCACGCGCTCCATCACCGTTCCCCTGAAGTCCGCCGTGGAGGTGGCCAGGCACATCGAGCAGGGCGATCTGGCTTCCGAGATCCAGGCCACGGGGCGCGACGAAGTCGGCGACCTGCTGCGCTCCATGAGTGCCATGCGCGAATCGCTGGCCAGCATCGTTGGCGATGTGCGGCGCGGGGTGGAGTCGGTGACCACGGCATCCAGCCAGATCGCGGCAGGCAACCAGGACCTGAGCAGCCGCACCGAACACCAGGCCTCCAGCCTGCAGGAGACGGCGGCCTCCATGGAGCAGCTGGCAGGCAATGTGGGCCAGAGTTCGGAGAATGCGCGGCAGGCCAGCGCCCTGGCCGTGCGTGCCAAGGAGGTGGCGGGCGTGGGCGGTGGCGCTGTCGCCAGGGTCGTGGGCACCATGGACGAAATCTCGGCCAGCAGCGGAAAGATTGCCGAGATCACGGGCGTCATCGATTCCATCGCCTTCCAGACGAACATCCTGGCGCTCAACGCAGCGGTCGAGGCCGCGCGGGCGGGCGAGCAGGGCAGGGGGTTTGCCGTGGTGGCCGGGGAAGTGCGCTCCCTGGCCCAGCGCAGCGCCGCAGCGGCGCGTGAAATCAAGGCGCTGATCACGGCCTCCACCGAGACGGTGCGAATGGGCGGCAACCAGGTCCGGGAAGCCGGCAAGGCCATGGACGCCATCGAATCCCAGGTGCGCGAGGTGGCGTCGTTGATCGAGGCCATCTCGGCCGCCAGCGTGGAGCAAAGCGGCGGCCTGGGACAGATCAGCGAGGCGGTCTCCCAGATGGACCAGGTCACGCAGCAAAACGCTGCCCTGGTGGAAGAGTCTGCCGCCGCAGCTGCCAGCCTGGAGCGACAGGCCCGCGTGCTGGCCCAGGCGGTGGCCACGTTCAGGATCAGCGAGTTCAAGGAGATCGGCATGGCGCCCGCCGGCAGGGCATTGGCCGTTGCCTGAAGCGGGCAAGGCAAGGGCGCGGACAGGGCGCTCTTGCCTTCTTTCTGATCAAGTCAATGTAACTTACATAATTTCATTTTCAGATCAGAAATAAGGAAAGCCGCCGTTTTCCGGCGGCGGCTTGTCAAGGGCTGGGGGTCACCCCGCGCTGTTGCGGCCTTGCCAGCGCTCGGCGGGCTTGGTGTACATGGCGGCAATCTGCGATTCAAACCGCGCCATGAGGTTGTTGCGCTTGAGCTTGAGGGTGGGCGTCATCAGCCCGTTCTCAATGGTCCAGGGCTCCAGTTCCAGGTGCACGGCACGGGGGACCGCATAGCGGGCAAAGCTGGCCACCTGTTTCTCGATGCGGGCCAGCGCTTCACGCTCGGCGGCGGCGTGGTTCAGGCTCTTGGGATCTTCGGGATCCAGGCCCAGGCGCTGGGCCATGGCCTGCCATTCACCACGCTCGATGACGGCCACGGCGGCGATGAAGGGGCGGTCTTCGCCCACGACAAAGACCTGGGTGAAGAACGGGTCGCCGGTGATGGCCAGCTCCAGGTCGGCCGGTGGAATCTTCTCGCCGGTGGAGGTGACGATGATTTCCTTGATGCGGCCCTGGATGCGCACGCGCCCATCCTCGATCACGGCCTGGTCGCCGGTGCGCAGCCAGCCGTCGTCTGTGAAGGTCTTGGCCGTGTCTTCGGGGCGTTGCCAGTAGCCCCGCATCACGCAGGGCCCGCGCACCTGCAGTTCCCGATTCTCGCCAATGCGCACTTCCACGCCCGGCAGGGCGCGGCCCACGGTGGCCGGGTGGTTGTCCTCCAGCGTGTTGGCACAGACCACGGGCGAGGTCTCGGTCATTCCGTAGCCCTGGATCAGCGGCAGGCCCAGGCCGAGAAAACAGCGCGCAATCGTGGGCGACAGCGGTGCGCCACCGCTCACGGCCACGCGCACACGCCCGCCAAACTGGGCCAGCAGCGGCTTGGCCACCAGATGGTTGAGCACGGGCCAGGGCAGCCATTGCATCCAGCCCGGCACGTCGGGCTGGGGCGCCTGCGCATCGGCAATGCCTTGTGTTTCACAAAAGCGTTGCCAGCCCCTGGCCTGGGCCAGTTCGAACAGCTGGGCCTTGAGCGGGGCACGGGCCAGCGCCTCCATGACCTTGGCGTGCACGCGCTCGTAGATGCGCGGCACGGAGACCAGCACCGTGGGACGCTGGGTCTTGAGATCCTCGGCCAGCTGGGCCACGGAGCGCGCATAGGCCACGCAGGCGCCCACGGCCATCGCCAGGTAGTAGCCTGCCGTGCGCTCGAAGGTGTGCGACAGCGGCAGGAAGGACAGGAAAACATCATCGCTGCGCGGCAGCAGCCGCTGCATCACGGCCTGTACGTTGGAGACCACGTTGCGGTGCGTGAGCATCACGCCCTTGGGCTTGCCCGTGGTGCCCGAGGTGTAGACGACGGCGGCCAGGTCCTCGGCAGAGGGAGGCGGGGGCAGGGGGACTGCGCCGCCCTCAGCCAGCCATTGGGCCAGCGGTTGCACGGGGATCTGCCGCAGGGCCTCCAGGACGGCGGCATCGCCTTCGGTTTCAGGCTCTGCGGCCCGGGAAGCCGGCTTGGCCGATGCCACGACCACCTTGCGCAGCGCGGGCAGGGCCTGGCCCGTGGCGCAGATCTTGTCCCAGGTGGATTGCTGTGCCACGAACAGCATGGACACCTGGGCATTGGCCAGGATGTAGGCAATGCTGCCTGCGTTGTCTATGGAATGCAGGGGCACCGGCACATGGCCGCAGCGCAGGCTGGCCAGGTCGATGGACATGGCATCCAGCCCGTTGGGCAAAAGAATGGCAATGCGCGAGCCCGGTGCCAGCTCCTGTACGGCCAGGGCCTGCGCCCACAGGGCCACGCGCTCGCCGGTCTGCGCCCAGTTCAGGGACTTCCAGCTGCGCGCATCCTCGTCATAGGCCCGATAGGCCTCGCCTGCGGGCGTCTGCTGCACGCGCAGGGCCAGCATTTCCACCAGGGTGGCGGCCGTGGCCATGCTGGCATCGGCAGGCAGGCTCATGGCCAGGGAAAGGGCGCGGGCTGGATCTTGGATGCTCATGCGAAGAGGTGCGGACCGAAGTGGATGGTGCCGCTGATGATAGCTGCCGGTTACCGCAGGCCCCGGCGTCAGCTTCGGACATGTGCGGAGTTGGCGGCGAGGTTTATGCTGCACTGCAGCGTTCTCGGGCGATGCGCCTGAAGCGAACCAGGAGCCGCATGCCCGCCTACGTCGCCACTGTTGCCCAGCCAGCCAGGGTTCAGATGAACCCGAGTTCAGGACGCTGCAGCCAGACCGTTCCTGAAGTGCTGACGCATGGCCTGCGCGGCGGCCGCGCCATCGCGGCGCAACAGGGCCTGCATGACGGTCTCGTGCTCGGCCAGCGAGTCCTCGATGCGGCCCTGCTTGAACAGCGACTTGTGGCGGTTGAGCTTCATGACCTTGCGCAGGTCGGCCACCAGCTGGTTGCGCCAGCGGTTGTCGGCGATCTGCAGCAGCTGCATGTGAAAGCTCTCGTTGAGCTCGAAGAAGCGGTCTGCATCGCGCATCTGCGCCTTGAGTTCCTCATGGGTCTGCTGCAGGGCGGCAAGTTCCTCATCGCTGCCCGATTCGGCCACGACCTGCACGGCATCGGATTCCAGCAGGCTCAGCAGGTGATAGACATCGGCAATGTCCTTGGACGACACCTCGGTCACATAGGCGCCACGGCGCACCTTCATGGTCACCAGGCCCTCGGCGGCCAGCACCTTCAGGGCCTCGCGCAGCGGGGTACGGCTGATGCCGTATTCCTCGGCAATCTTCAGTTCGTCGATCCAGTCACCAGGCGCCAGTTCGTGCGCGAAGATGCGCAGGCGCAGCTTCTCTGCCACCTGTTCGTAGAGCGCGCGGGGAGTGAGGGTGTTTGTCGACATGTGGCCCGGATTGTATCGGCAAAGATATTTTGAATGAATAATTATGAATGATGTAAACTGCGGCAGCTCTGGGGCATGCCCTCAAGGGCACCTGTCATTCACGAGCCTGAGAACATGAGACAAGACCATCCGACAGCGCAGAACGGCCAGGAATTCGCAACTGCCGACCTGCAGAAATGGGCCCAGGCGGCCGCCAAGGCCGCTCCAGGGGGCGACATCCAGGCACTGCACTGGACCACGCCCGACGGCATCGACGTCAAGCCGCTGTACACGGCGGCAGACACGGCGGATCTGCCCCATACGGATAGCCTGCCAGGCTTCGAGCCCTACATCCGCGGCCCCCAGGCCACCATGTACGCGGGCCGGCCCTGGACCATTCGCCAGTACGCGGGCTTTTCCACGGCCGAGGAGTCCAACGCCTTCTACCGCAAGGCGCTGGCCGCCGGCGGGCAGGGCGTGTCGGTGGCTTTCGACCTGGCCACGCACCGGGGCTACGACAGCGACCATCCGCGTGTCACGGGCGACGTGGGCAAGGCCGGCGTGGCCATCGATTCGGTCGAGGACATGAAGGTGCTGTTCGACCAGATCCCGCTGGACAAGATCAGCGTGTCCATGACCATGAACGGCGCCGTGCTGCCCGTGCTGGCCGGCTACGTGGTGGCGGCCGAGGAGCAGGGCGTGGCCCAGGACCAGTTGTCGGGGACCATACAGAACGACATCCTCAAGGAGTTCATGGTCCGCAACACGTATATCTACCCGCCCCAGCCGTCGATGCGCATCATCGGCGACATCATCGAGTACACGAGCAAGAACATGCCCAAGTTCAACTCGATCTCGATCTCGGGCTATCACATGCAGGAGGCGGGCGCCAACCAGGCGCTGGAACTGGCCTTCACGCTGGCCGACGGCAAGGAGTACGTCAAGACCGCCACGGCCAAGGGCATGGATGTGGACGATTTCGCGGGCCGGCTGTCCTTCTTCTGGGCCATCGGCATGAATTTCTACCTGGAAATCGCCAAGATGCGCGCGGCCCGCCTGCTGTGGTGCCGCATCATGAAGGGCTTCGGCGCCAAGAAGGCCAAGAGCCTGATGCTGCGCACGCACTGCCAGACTTCGGGCTGGTCGCTGACCGAGCAGGACCCCTACAACAACGTGGTGCGCACGACCATCGAGGCCATGGCCGCCGTCTTCGGCGGCACGCAGAGCCTGCACACCAACAGCTTTGACGAAGCCATCGCGCTGCCCACCGAGTTCTCGGCCCGCATCGCGCGCAACACGCAGCTGATCATCCAGGAAGAGACCCACATCACCAATGTGATTGACCCCTGGGCCGGCAGCTACATGATGGAAAAGCTGACCCAGGACATGGCCGACGCCGCCTGGAAGATCATCGAGGAGGTCGAGGCCATGGGCGGCATGACGGCCGCCGTGGACTCGGGCTGGGCCAAGCTCAAGATCGAGGCCGCCGCCGCCGAGAAGCAGGCGCGCATCGACTCGGGCAAGGACGTCATCGTCGGCGTCAACAAGTACAAGCTGGCCAAGGAAGACGCCATCGACATCCTCGAGGTGGACAACGTCAAGGTGCGCGACAGCCAGATCGCGCGCCTGAACCAGATCAAGGCCAGCCGCGATGCCGCCAAGGTCGAGGCCGCCCTTCAGGCCCTGACCCAGGCCGCCGAAAGCGGCGAGGGCAACCTGCTGGACCTGTCCATCCAGGCCGTGCGCCTGCGCGCCACGGTGGGCGAGGTCTCGGATGCACTGGAGAAGGTTTTCGGGCGCCACCGCGCCGATACGCAAAAGGTGACCGGCGTGTATGCAGCAGCCTACGACTCGGCCGAGGGCTGGGAAAAGCTCAAGGGCGAAATCGACGCATCGTCCGAGCAATTGGGCCGCCGCCCGCGCGTGATGATCGCCAAGCTGGGCCAGGACGGCCATGACCGCGGCGCCAAGGTGGTGGCCACGGCCTTTGCCGACCTGGGCTTCGACGTGGACATGGGCCCGCTGTTCCAGACGCCCGAGGAATGCGCGCGCCAGGCCATCGAGAACGACGTGCACGCCGTGGGCGTGTCCACGCTGGCGGCAGGCCACAAGACCCTGGTGCCGGCCATCATCGAGGAACTGCGCCGCCAGGGCGCGGACGACATCATCGTCTTCGTGGGCGGCGTGATTCCCGCGCAGGACTACGACTTCCTCTACAACGCCGGCGTCAAGGGCGTCTATGGCCCGGGCACACCCATCCCGGCCAGCGCCAAGGACGTGCTCGAGCAGATCCGCCAGGCCAACAGCCTCTGAGCCCGCCGCAGTGACTCCCGAGCAAATGCAAGACGGCATCCTGAACGGCAACCCTGCCGTTCAGCGCCGGGCGATGGCCAAGGCCATCACCCTTTTGGAATCCACGCGCACGGATCACCGCGCTGCGGCCGATGGGCTGCTCACGGCCCTGCTGCCGCATACGGGAGGATCTTTCCGCCTGGGCATCAGCGGCGTGCCGGGCGTGGGCAAGAGCACCTTCATCGAGACGCTGGGCCTGTTCCTGATTGGGCGCGGCCTACGGGTGGCGGTGCTGGCCATCGACCCATCGTCCACCGTGTCGGGCGGCTCCATCCTGGGCGACAAGACGCGCATGGAGCAGTTGTCCATTCATCCGGATGCCTACATCCGCCCCAGCCCCAGCAGCGGCACACTGGGCGGCGTGGCCGAGAAAACCCGCGAGGCCATGCTGGTCTGCGAGGCGGCTGGCTACGATGTGGTCATCGTCGAGACCGTGGGCGTGGGCCAGAGCGAGATCGCCGTGCAGGGCATGTGCGACATGTTCTGCCTGCTGCAACTGCCCAATGCGGGCGACGACCTGCAGGCCATCAAGAAGGGCGTGATGGAGCTGGCCGACCTGGTGGTCATCAACAAGGCCGACATCGACCCGCATGCCGCCACGCGCGCGCAGGCGCAGATCACCTCCAGCCTGCGCCTGCTGGGCATGCACGGCAACCCCGAGCATGCCCACCACGACGAGCGCCTTTGGCAGCCCCAGGTCATCACCATCAGCGCGCTCAAGAAGGAGGGCGTTGAAGGTTTCTGGGGTGCGGTGGAGGAATTCCGCCGCCT
The DNA here is from genome assembly GCF_043104185.1 of Delftia sp. WSY_22. NCBI lineage: Bacteria > Pseudomonadati > Pseudomonadota > Betaproteobacteria > Burkholderiales > Comamonadaceae > Delftia > Delftia sp. WSY_22. The sequence goes on along the minus strand of NZ_JBICKN010000040.1, from coordinate 48,297 downwards.
GCAGCAGGCCAACGGGCGCCTGGCGCTGCGCCGCGAACGCCAGGCGCTGTCCTGGATGTGGGAGCGCATCGACTCCGGCCTCAAGCAGGCCTTCCGGCAGCATCCGCAGGTGCGGGCGCTGCTGCCCCAGCTGCAGGCCGACGTGGCAGCAGGGCGCATCGCGGCCAGCACGGCCGCCAGAAATCTGCTGCAGGCGCAGGCCGGCCCCGTGGCGGCGCCGCAGTGACGGCCGACAAGACAAGACCAGACAAACCTTACCGTTAGACGTTAGAGGAATCGCAGCATGCAAGACATCCTGGATCAACTGGAGACAAAGCGCGAACAGGCCCGCCTGGGTGGCGGCCAAAAGCGCATAGATGCACAGCACAAGAAGGGCAAGCTCACGGCGCGAGAGCGCATCGAGCTGCTGCTGGACGACGGCACCTTCGAGGAATGGGACATGTTCGTCGAGCACCGCTGCACCGACTTCGGCATGGAAGACAGCAAGATCCCCGGCGACGGCGTGGTCACCGGCTACGGCATGATCAACGGCCGCCTGGTCTTCGTCTTCAGCCAGGACTTCACCGTCTTCGGCGGTGCGCTGTCCGAGACCCATGCCGAGAAGATCTGCAAGGTCATGGACCAGGCCATGAAGGTCGGCGCCCCCGTGATCGGCCTCAACGACTCGGGCGGCGCCCGCATCCAGGAAGGCGTGGCCTCGCTGGGCGGCTATGCCGACGTGTTCCAGAAGAACGTGCTGGCCAGCGGCGTGGTGCCGCAGATCTCCATGATCATGGGCCCCTGCGCGGGCGGCGCCGTGTACTCGCCGGCCATGACCGACTTCATCTTCATGGTCAAGGACAGCAGCTACATGTTCGTCACCGGCCCCGAAGTGGTGAAGACCGTGACGCACGAGGAGGTCACGGCCGAGGAGCTGGGCGGCGCCATCACCCACACCACGCGCAGCGGCGTGGCCGACATGGCCTTCGACAACGACGTGGAGGCGCTGATGATGCTGCGCCGCCTCTACAACTACCTGCCGCTGAACAACCGCGAGAAGGCGCCCGTGCGCTACACCTCGGACCCCGTGGACCGCGCCGACAAGTCGCTGGATACCCTGGTGCCCGACAACGCCAACAAGCCCTACGACATGAAGGAGCTGATCCTCAAGACCGTGGACGACGGCGACTTCTTCGAGTTGCAGCCCGACTACGCCAAGAACATCCTCACGGGCTTTGCGCGCATGGACGGGCAGACCGTGGGCATCGTCGCCAACCAGCCCCTGGTGCTGGCCGGCTGCCTGGACATCAAGAGCTCCATCAAGGCCGCGCGCTTCGTGCGTTTCTGCGATGCCTTCAACATCCCCGTGGTCACCTTCGTGGACGTGCCCGGCTTCATGCCCGGCACCAGCCAGGAGTACGGCGGCATCATCAAGCACGGCGCCAAGCTGCTGTACGCCTATGCCGAGGCCACGGTGCCCAAGATCACCGTCATCACTCGCAAGGCCTACGGCGGCGCCTATGACGTGATGGCCTCCAAGCACCTGCGCGGCGACGTCAACCTGGCCTGGCCCCATGCCGAGATCGCCGTGATGGGTGCCAAGGGCGCCGTGGAGATCATCTTCCGCGAGGACAAGAACGACCCCGCCAAGCTGGCCGCGCGCGAGGCCGAGTACAAGGCCCGCTTCGCCAACCCCTTCGTGGCAGGAGCGCGCGGCTTCATCGACGATGTGATCCAGCCGCATGAGACGCGCAAGCGCATCTGCCGCTCGCTGCAGATGCTCAAGAACAAGCAGCTGGAAAATCCGTGGCGCAAGCATGGAAACATCCCCTTGTGAAGCACCCCCTGAGCGGCTCCGCCGCTTCCCCCTCTCTAACTCGCTTCGCGAGGGAGGGGGACGACACCCTCGGTGCGGGGCGGCCCTTCCTCGGTGTCCCTCGCGTTGGTCGCGCCGGTTACTGACAGTGCTGGCGAAGCGCAAAACAGGGACAGCGAAGCTGACGACAGCTCCGGTTCCCATGATTTAGTTCCAAGAATGGGCTAAGAAGATGTTCAAGAAGATCCTGATTGCCAACCGCGGCGAGATTGCCTGCCGCGTCATCGCCACCGCCCGCAAGATGGGCATACAGACCGTGGCGGTGTACTCCGATGCGGACCGCGAGGCACGCCACGTCAAGCTGGCCGACGAGGCCGTGCACATCGGCGCCGCTCCCAGCCGCGAGTCCTACCTGCAGGCCGACCGCATCATTGCCGCCTGCAAGCAGACCGGCGCGCAGGCCGTGCACCCGGGCTATGGCTTCCTGTCCGAGAACGAGGCCTTCGCCCGGCGCGTGGAGGAAGAGGGCATCGCCTTCATCGGCCCCAAGCACGCGGCCATCGCGGCCATGGGCGACAAGATCGCCTCCAAGAAGCTGGCCGACAAGGCGGGCGTGAGCACCATCCCCGGCTACAACGATCCCATCGCCGGCCCCGAGGCCGCCGTGGAAATCGCCAAGGGCATTGGCTACCCCGTGATGATCAAGGCCAGCGCCGGCGGCGGCGGCAAGGGCCTGCGCGTGGCCTACAACGACAAGGAAGCCTTCGAGGGCTTTGCCAGCTGCCAGAACGAGGCACGCAACAGCTTCGGCGACGACCGCATCTTCATCGAGAAGTTCGTGCAGGAGCCGCGCCACATCGAGATCCAGGTGCTGGGCGACGGCCACGGCAACGTGATCTACCTGAACGAGCGCGAATGCTCCATCCAGCGCCGGCACCAGAAGGTGATCGAAGAGGCGCCGTCCCCCTTCATCAGCGATGCCACGCGCCGCGCCATGGGAGAGCAGGCCGTGGCCCTGGCCAAGGCCGTGGGCTACCAGAGCGCGGGCACGGTGGAGTTCGTGGTGGGCAAGGACCAGGATTTCTACTTCCTGGAAATGAACACCCGCCTGCAGGTGGAGCATCCGGTGACCGAGTGCATCACCGGCCTGGATCTGGTCGAGCAGATGATCCGCGTGGCCGCTGGCGAGAAGCTGGCCATCGCGCAGGAAGACGTCAAGCGCGATGGCTGGGCCATCGAGTGCCGCATCAACGCCGAGGACCCGTTCCGCAACTTCCTGCCGTCCACCGGCCGCCTGGTGCGCTTTTCGCCGCCCGAGCAGACCATGTGGCAGGCCGACACCGGCCACCTGCATGGCGTGCGCGTGGATACGGGCGTGTATGAAGGCGGCGAAATCCCGATGTTCTACGACTCGATGATCGCCAAGCTCATCGTGCACGGCAGCGACCGCAACGACGCCATCGCCAAGATGCGCGAGGCGCTCAACGCCTTCGTGATCCGGGGCATCAGCTCCAACATCCCGTTCCAGGCCGCGCTGCTGGCCCATCCCAAGTTCAAGAGCGGCGAGTTCAACACCGGATTCATTGCCGAGCATTACGCCCACGGCTTCCACGCCGAGGATGTGCCGCACGGCGACCCCGACTTCCTGGTCGCCCTGGCAGGCCACATGAACCGCCGCTACCGCGCGCGCGCCGCCACCATCAGCGGCCAGATGCGCGGCCATGAGCTCAAGGTCTCGGCCGACTACTGCGTGGTCGTGCTGGGGGCCGATGGCAAGCACCAGTACCGCGAGGTGCAGGTTTCCGACTTCGACGCGGAAAGCCGCGCCAGCACCGTCACCGTGGACGGCAAGCCCTACACCTTCCGCAGCGAGACGCCGATGCGCGCCATGTGCGTGCAGGGCAGCTGCAACGGCAAGCCCTTCACGGCGCAGGTCGAGCGCGGCACGGCCAGGAACCCGCTGGCCCTGCGCGTCATCCACAACGGCACGCAGATCGACGCCCTGGTGCTGTCGCCGCGCGGCGGCGAACTGCACCGGCTCATGCCCTACAAGGCACCGCCGGACCTGTCCAGGTTCCTGCTGTCGCCCATGCCGGGCCTGCTGGTGGACGTGGCCGTGCAGCCGGGCCAGAAGGTGCAGGCCGGCGAAAAGCTGGCCGTGATCGAGGCCATGAAGATGGAAAACATCCTGTTCGCGTCGCAGGACGGCGTGGTCAGCAAGATCAGCGCCGGCAAGGGCGACTCGCTGGCCGTGGATGATGTGATCCTGGAATTCGAGTGATATCCGCGTGATTCCTGCGCAGCAGGCGTCGACCAGAGAAAAGGCCGGGCAGCAGACCCGGCCTTTTCATTTCCACTGTCGCTTCAACTGCTTTGCCGCACCACCAGCTCATATCCCAGATCCAGGCTGTGCAATGGCAAGGCCTCGCCGCGCATCAATTGCAGCAGCATGCGCGCGCCTTCGGTTCCGATATGGCCGCGCGGCGTGCGGATGGTGGTCAGTGGCGGCACCATCTGGTCGCTGCCGGGCAGGTCGTTGAAGCCGGCGATGGCGATCTGCTGCGGCACGCGGATGCCGCGGCGCAGGGCTTCGAGCAGGGCGCCCTGGGCGATGTCATCGTTGCAGAAGAAGAGGGCATCGACGGATGGATCCAGCCGCAGGGCGGCGTCCAGCAGCTCGGCGCCCAGCGCCATCGAAGTGGGGCGGGGCCACAGCAGTTCCAGGGCCGGGTCGTGCAGGCCCGCGTCCTGCAGGGCCTGGCGGTAGCCAGAGGCGCGCTGCATCACGCGGGCATCGAGCTGGCCTGCGCAAAAGGCAATGCGCTTGTGCCCGCGCTCCATCAGATGCCGCGTGATGGCGGCTCCGGCTTCGGCCTGCGAAAACCCCACGCTAGGTGTGCCCGGCTCGCCGCCCAGCTCCATCAGGTGCACGCAGGGCACCTTGCTGGCCTGCACGAGTTCGCGCGCAGCGGGGCTGCGGTCAAAGCCGGTGAGCAGCAGGCCGGCAGGGCGCATGGGCAGGTAGGTGCGCAGCAGTTGCTCCTCTTCGGCCCGGTCATAGTGGGTCACGCCGATCAGCGCGTGGTAGCCGGCGGCGAACAGCACCTTGTGCACAGACTCGATCAGGTCCACGAACAAGGTGTTGGACAGCATGGGCACCAGCACCAGCACCTGGGCACTTTTCTGGGAGGCCAAAGCGCGCGCGGCAGGGTCGGGCACGTAGCCCATGCGCGCGGCGGCGGCGCGGATTTTCTCGACCAGGGCCGGGTCCACGCGCCGCTCGCCGCGCAGGGCGCGTGAGACCGTCATGGGGCTGACGCCGGCCGCCTGTGCCACATCGCTGAGCGTTATGCGTCCGCTGGCCCGCGACGAACGGGCGCGGCCCGTGGCGGGCAGGGCCGGGTCGGAAGGATCGGCGCAGGACGATTCTGGAGATGCAGGCGGAATCTGGCGGGCCAAGGGAATGTCCTAGGTCGGTGGCGAGAGGGTTGGAGATTATGATAGCGCTATCCCAATCATTCGAAGGCCCGCAGTCCTGCGTGTAAACCCGGACGAAGGCCTCTGAAGCACACCGAAATCCAAGGCAGACCCTGGTCTGCCAATTTTTGCAAGAACATGGATAGCGCTATCCCAATAACAACCGACGCCACCGCCGCAGGCAGCCGCCCACGGGCGCTGGTCGTCATGGGCGTTTCCGGCTGCGGCAAGTCGAGCGTGGGGCAGGCCCTGGCCGATGCCCTGGGCTGGACCCTGCACGAGGGCGATGCCCACCATGCCGAGGAAAGCATCCGCAAGATGCAGGCGGGCATCCCCCTGACCGACGACGACCGCAGCGGCTGGCTGGACCGGCTGGCACGGCTGCTGGCCCAGGCCATGCCGGGGCAGGGCGTGGTGCTGACCTGCTCGGCCCTCAAGCGCAAGTACCGCGACCGCCTGCGTGCCGCCGGCCCGGCCGGCGCCGTGGGCTTCGTTTTTCTGGACCTGGACTACGGCACGGCGCTGCAGCGCGTGCAGGAGCGCGCCGGCCACTTCTTCTCGCCCGAGCTGGTGGCCAACCAGTTCGCCACGCTGGAAAGCCCGGCAGGCGAGCGCGCCGTGCTGTCCGTGGACGCCACGCTGCCGCTGGCCGACATCGTGCACCGCGCACAGGACTGGCTCGTCCATCCGGCGCCGCAGGCCGCCCCTCTCTCCCAGAACCCATAACGCCAGGAGACAAAAACCATGCAATCCGATTCCCCCGCAGTCCGGCCCAAGCCGCGCCTGCAGCACTTTGCCGAGGTGCTGATGGTGCTGGCCCTGGCCGGCATGGTCATTGCCGTGTTCGTCAACGTGGTGCTGCGCTATGTGTTTCATACCAGCATCGTGTCCTATGAGGAAATCTCGCGCCTGCTCTTCGTCTGGCTGGTGGCCATTGGGGCCATCGTGGCCGCTTTCGAGGGCAGCCACCTGGGCTTCGACCTTGTGACATCCCGCGTGGGCCCTGGCGCGCGCAAGGTGTTGTTCTGGGTGTCGCAGGCGCTGGTCCTGGTCTGCATGGGCCTGCTGCTGTGGGGCTCATGGGCCCAGGTGCAGGCCGGGCTGAACAGCTACAGCACCGTGCTGGGCTACCCGCTGGCCCTGGGCGCTGCGGCCACCCTGGTGCTGGCCGTGGGCCTGCTGTTGGTGTCGCTGCGCGACCTGCGCCGCGGCGCGCCGGCAGAAAACCATGGCGAGACTTCGGTCGAGTAAGGAGCAGGCACCATGGTTGTGACCCTGATCTTTCTGGCCGTGCTGATCGGCGGCATGGTGATCGGCATGCCCATTGCCCAGGCGCTGGTGTTGACCGGCGTGGCGCTGATGTGGCATCTGGACTTCTTCGACTCGCAGCTGCTTGCGCAGAACCTGCAGGCCGGCTTCGACAACTTCCCGCTGCTGGCCGTGCCTTTCTTCATCCTGGCGGGTGAGCTGATGAACGCGGGCGGCCTGTCGCGCCGCATCATTGACCTGGCGCGCGCCTATGTGGGCCATATCCGTGGCGGCCTGGGCTACGTGGCCATTGGCGCCGCCGTGCTGCTGGCCTCGATGAGCGGCTCGGCCATTGCCGACACCGCCGCCCTGGCCACCATCTTGCTGCCCATGATGCGCGAGCAAAAGTACCCCGACAGCTACAGCGCGGGCCTGCTGGCCTCGGGCGGCATCATTGCGCCCATCATTCCGCCGTCCATGCCCTTCGTGATCTACGGCGTGACGACCAACACCTCGATCAGCAAGCTGTTCCTGTCGGGCGTGGTGCCGGGCCTGATCATGGGCGTCTTCCTGATCTTTGCCTGGTGGTCCATCGCCCGCAAGTTCGACCTGTCGCGCGGCGAACGCATGGCCTGGGGCCCGCGTCTGAAGGCACTGGCCAAGAGCTTCTGGGCGATGATGATGCCGGTCATCATCCTGGGTGGCCTCAAGGGCGGCGTGTTCACGCCCACCGAGGCGGCCGTGGTCGCAGCCGTCTACGCGCTGTTCGTGTCCATGGTGATCTACCGCGAGATGACATGGAGCCGTCTGTACGCCGTGTTCCTGGCCGCCGCCAAGACCACGGCCGTGGTCATGCTGCTGTGTGGCGCCGCCACGGTGACGGCCTACATGATCACCCTGGCCGACCTGCCCAACATGCTGGCCGACAGCTTCTCCGGCCTGCTGGGCAACCCCATGCTGTTCATGGCCACGATGATGCTGTTCCTGCTGGTGGTGGGCACGGCCATGGACCTGACGCCGACCATCCTGATCTTCGGCCCCGTGTGCGCGCCGCTGGCCGTCAAGGCGGGCATCGACCCCATCTACTTCGGCTTCATGTTCATCTACGTGGGCTGCATCGGCCTGATCACGCCGCCCGTGGGAACGGTGCAGAACGTGATTGCCGGCGTGGGCCGGCTGCGCATGGAGACCGTGATCAAGGGCACGAACCCGTTCCTGATGGTCTATGTGCTGCTTGCCGTGCTTTTCGTGATTTTTCCGCAAATCATCCTGGCCCCTCTGCGCTGGATGCACTGACCCCCCACTACAACCCAAGGAGATGAACATGCGTATTCCCTTTGCACTCGCCGGCCTGATGGCCGCCATCACCACGCTGGCCGCCACGGGCCAGGCCATGGCCCAGGACTTCAAGCCGCGCATCGTGCGCTTCGGCTACGGCCTGGTCGATGACTCCAACCAGGGCCGCGCGGCGCGCTTCTTTGCCAAGGAGGTCGAAAAGGCCACGGGCGGCAAGATGAAGGTGCGCGCCATCGGCAATGCCTCGCTGGGATCGGACACGCAGATGCAGCAGGCGCTGATCGGCGGTGCCCAGGAGATGATGGTCGGCTCCACCGCCACCCTGGTCGGCCTGTCGCCCGAGATGGCGGTCTGGGACACGCCGTTCCTGTTCAGCAGCACCAAGGAGGCCGACGCCGTGCTCGACGGCCCCGTGGGCGAGAAGGTCAAGGCCACGCTGGAGCCCAAGGGCATGGTGGGCCTGGTCTACTGGGAGAACGGTTTCCGCAACCTCACCAACAACAAGCGCCCCATCGCCAAGCTGGAAGACCTGGCTGACGTGAAGCTGCGCGTGATGCAGAACAACGTCTTCCTCGACAGCTTCAAGGCCCTGGGCGCCAACGCCGTGCCGCTGCCGTTCTCCGAACTGTTCACCGCGCTGGAAACCCGCGCCGTCGATGGCCAGGAAAACCCGTTCAACACCGTGCTGTCCAGCAAGTTCTACGAGGTGCAGAAGTACCTGACCATCTCCAACCACGTCTACAGCCCCTGGATCGTCACCGTCAGCAAGAAGTGGTGGGACACGCTGACACCGGCCGAGAAGAAGGTGCTGCAGGACGCCGCCGTCAAGAGCCGCGAGTTCGAGCGCAAGGACACGCGCGAGGAAGCGGCCAAGGCCCTGGCCGATATCAAGACCAAGGGCATGCAGGTCAACGAGCTGCCCGCCGCCGAGGTGGGACGCATGCGCGACAAGCTCGCCACGGTCAATGCCGGCATTGCCAAGACCGTGGGCCAGGGTACCTGGGATGAGGTACAGGCCGCCGTCAAGCAGGCGCGCGCAGTGAAGTAAGCTTCGATTCAGGGCCGGACGCACCTGGGAGGGATGCCCCGGCCGACATCCACCAAAAAGACAACGCGACACAGAGAAAACGCGCATCAGCGCATCCGCAGGACACCCCATGAGCACCATCCACCTCATCGTCGACCAGGTCACGCGCCGCATCCGCGAGCGCAGTGCCGAATCACGTGCCGCCTACCTGGAACAGGTGGACGCCATGGCCGCGCGCCCGCCCGGCGCGCAGTCCATGGGCTGTGCCAACGTGGCGCATGCCTTTGCGGGCATTCCAGGCGGCGACAGGATACGCATCGTGGAGGAGAAGGCGCCCAACGTCGCCATCGTCACCGCATACAACGACGTGCTTTCGGCCCACGCACCGCTGGCCCGCTATCCCGACATCCTCAAGGACGAGGCGCGCAGGCTGGGCGCCACGGCGCAGGTCGCCGGCGGCGTACCCGCCATGTGCGACGGCGTGACCCAGGGCGCGCCCGGCATGGAGCTGAGCCTGTTCAGCCGGGATGCCATTGCCATGGGCACGGCCATCGCGCTCTCGCACGACGTATTCGACGCTGCGCTGATGCTGGGCATCTGCGACAAGATCGTGCCGGGCCTCTTGATCGGCGCCCTGCATTTCGGGCACCTGCCCACGGTCTTCGTGCCGGCGGGACCCATGACCTCGGGCCTGTCCAACGGCGACAAGGCCAAGGTGCGCGAACAGGCCGCGCAGGGCCTGGTGGGCCGCAAGGAGCTGCTGGCCGCCGAATCGGCTGCCTACCATGGCGAAGGCACCTGCACCTTCTACGGCACAGCCAACAGCAACCAGATGCTGCTGGAGGCCATGGGCCTGCACGTGCCGGGCACGGCCTTCATCAACCCGGCCGACGGCGAGCGCGAACTGCTCACGCGCGAGGCCATGCGCAGCGTGCTGGCCATCACCAGGAACAAGCGCTTCGCCCCCATCGGCCGCGTGGTGGACGAGCGCTGCATCGTCAACGCCATGGTGGCCCTGCTGGCCACGGGCGGCTCCACCAACCACCTGATCCACTGGGTGGCGGTGGCGCGCGCTGCGGGCATCACCATCGACTGGAACGATTTTTCCGAGCTCTCGGGCGTGGTGCCGCTGCTGGCCCGCGTCTATCCCAATGGCAGCGCCGACGTGAACCAGTTCCAGGCCGCAGGCGGTCCGGGCTATGTGATCGGCCAGTTGCTCAAGGCCGGCCTCATGCATGGCGATGTGCTCACCGTGCGGCCCGATGGCCTGCAGGAGTTCGCGCGCATTCCGGCCGTGGACAACGGCCAGTTGGCCTGGCATGCGGCCGAAGTCTCCGGCGACCTGTCCGTGCTGCGCCCGGCCGATGCGCCCTTCAGCGCCACGGGTGGGCTCAAGCTGCTGTCCGGCAACCTGGGGCGCAGCGTGATCAAGGTCAGCGCCGTGCCCGAGGACCGCCATGTGGTCGAGGCGCCCGCACGCGTCTTCGACTCTCAGGAAGCGCTGCAGCAGGCCTTCAAGGCCGGCGAACTGGACCGCGATGTCATCTGCGTAGTGCGCTGGCAGGGGCCGCGCGCCAATGGCATGCCCGAGCTGCACAAGCTCACTCCGCCCCTGGCCGTGCTGCAGGGCAAGGGCTACAAGGTGGCCCTGGTCACGGACGGCCGCATGAGCGGCGCCTCGGGCAAGGTGCCTGCCGCCATCCACGTCTCGCCCGAGGCCTGCGTGGGCGGGCCGCTGGCGCGCCTGCGCGATGGCGACCTGGTGCGCCTGGACGCCGTGGCCGGCACCCTGGCCGTGCTGGTCGATGAATCCGAATGGCAGCAACGCCTGGTGGCCACCATGCCCCGGACGCTGCGCCAAGCCAATGGCCGGGGTTTCGGCCGCGAACTGTTTGCCGGATTCCGGCGCCACGCGCTCAGCGCAGAAGAGGGAGCTTGCACATGGATCAACGACTGACGGCCTTGGAGCTCATGCAGGACGCGCCGGTCATCCCGGTCATCGTTCTCAACGACCTCGCGCATGCCGTTCCCATGGCCCAGGCCCTGGTCGCGGGCGGCATCCGCGTGCTGGAAGTCACGCTGCGCACGCCCCAGGGCCTGGCCAGCATCGAGGCCATTGCACGCGCCGTGCCCGAGGCCATCGTCGGCGCCGGCACCGTGCGCAGCGCAGCCGATGCGCGCGCCTGTGCCCATGCTGGCGCGCGCTTTGCCGTGAGCCCCGGCTACACCAGCGCACTGGGCCAGGCCTGCCAGGACCTGCAGTTGCCGCTGCTGCCCGGCGTGGCCACCAGCGGCGAGATCATGGCCGCCCAGGCCGACGGCTTCAACGAGCTGAAATTCTTCCCAGCCGTGCAGGCGGGCGGCACGGCCATGCTCAAGGCCTGGCAGGGTCCGTTCGGCGATGTGCGCTTTTGCCCCACGGGCGGCGTGTCGCCGGCCAATGCCCAGGAGTTCCTGGCCCTGAAGAATGTGGTCTGCGTGGGCGGCTCCTGGCTGGTGCCCACGGATGCTCTGGAGCAGGGCGACTGGAGCCGCATCACGGCGCTGGCCCGCCAGGCCAAGGCTCTGCGCAAAGCCTGACGAAAGGGCCGGTGGGACGCAGCGGGGCGCTGCGGCACAATCGTCGCCCTCCAGCCAGACGAGAAGCCAGACGAGAGGGCCGCCGCCATGATGAAGATCGACTCCACTACCGTGCAGCTCGTGCTGGCCATTGCCGAGGAGGGCAGCATCTCGCGCGCTGCCGACCGGCTGCAGCTGGCGGTGGCGGCGGCCTCGCGGCGGCTCAGTGATCTGGAGGCCCAGCTCGGCACGCGCCTGTTCAAGCGACAGCCCCATGGCGTGCAGGCCACCGAGCCCGGCCTCAAGCTGCTGGCCCATATCCGTCAGATCGGCAACCTGGTCGATCGCCTGGAGGGCGATGCCCAGGCCCTGGGCCGCGGCCGTGACGGCCGCATCATCATCGGCGCGCCCAAGTCGGCCATCCTGCAGTTCCTGGCCGCCGACATCGCGGCCACCCAGCGCCGCTATCCCCACATCACGCTGCAGGTGATGGAAGAAAACAGCCGCATCGTCCAGCAACTGCTGCGCGACAAGGTCATCGACATCGGCATCTTCGAGAAAACCAGCGGATTCGTGGACCTGCCGCGCGCCGACTACCGGCGCGACAGCCTGGTGCTGGTCTACAGCCGCAGGCATTTCAGCTTCGGCGACCAGCCCGTGGAGCTGGACCGGCTGCTGGAGTGCCGCATCGTCAGCCTGGGCCGGGGCTCGGCCATCCTGAATGCCCTGCGCCGTGCCCATCACAGCCGGGGCAGGGTGTTCCGCAATGATTTCACGGTCAGCGGCTTCGACACCATGCTGGCCCTGGTGCGCGAAGGCCTGGGCGTGGGCCTGATGCCGCCAGGCGTGCTGCGCAGCTTCCACCCCGGGCCGGAGCTGGGCTGGGCCGCGCTGGAAGGCGACTGGCACGAGCGCAGCTATGTGCTGTCCTTCATCGAAGGGCAGGCCCAGCAACAGGCATTGCACAACGTGGTGGCGGCGCTGCTGCATCCCGCCTCCGAGGCGAACTGAGAGCGTCACGGTTTCGCATATGGCGAAACCAGGCATGCGTTCCACAGGCTTGCGGCGAATCCGGCGCGCGGCGACAGTGGCTGCACTACAACGATGTGCAGGAGACAGACATGAGACGCCGCGACTTCATCGCGGCCGGCGCCGCCGCGCTGGCCGCTCCCTGGGCAGGGGCCTCGCCCCCGGGCTCCGACCTGCCCAAGGGCCCCGTCAAGATCCTGGTGGGCTGGGCGCCCGGTGGCGGCACCGATGTGTTCGCGCGCATCGTGGGCCAGAAATTGTCCGAGGTCTGGGGCAGGCCCGTGGTCGTGGAGAACAAGCCCGGCGCCACCGGCTCGCTGGCGGCCGAGTACTTCGCCAGGACGCGCTTCACCGAAGGCATCAACCTGCTGATGGCCCATGTGAACACCCATGCCATCTCGCCGCAGATCTTCAGGTCCATCACCTATGACCCGCTCAAGGACTACGCGCCCATCGCCCTCATCGGCGCCACGCCCCACATCCTGGTGACCAGCAGCAGGAACAGCCATGGCTCGGTGCAGGAGGTGGTGGAGCTGTGCCGCAAAAGCCCCGGCAAGATCAGCTTCGGCTCGTCGGGCACGGGCTCGGTACAGCACCTGGCGGCCGAAATGTTCAACATGGCGGCCGGCGTCAAGAGCATCCACGTGCCCTACAAGGGCTCCGGCCCCATGCAGACCGACCTCATCGGCGGCCAGATCGACTTCAGCTTCGACACCATGACGGCCGCCACCGCCCAGGTGCGCGCCGGAAAAATGCTGGGCATCGCCCAGACCCGCGTAAACCGTGCCAAGGGATTCCCGGCCATGCCCACCATGGACGAGCAAGGCTTCAAGGGCTTTGACGCATCGAGCTGGTACGGCGTCGTCGGCCCGCGCGACATGTCCAGGGAACTGGCCCAGCGCATCAATGCCGACATCAACCGCGTGCTGGCCATGCCCGACGTGGTCAGCCGCTTCGACGGATACGGCGTGGAGGACGGCGGCGGCTCCGTGGACAAGTTCGCGGCCTTCATGGCTGCCGAATACAAGAAGTGGGGCGACGTCGTTCGCGCCGCAAAAGTGACCGAAGAAAGCTGAGGACCCGGCATGAGCAATCCCCAATCCAACCCGCAACAACTGCCCCTGCAAGGCATACGCGTGCTTGACGTCAGCCAGGTCATGGCCGGGCCCTTTGCCTGCATGCTGCTGGCCGACCTGGGCGCCGATGTCATCAAGGTCGAGCCTCCGGGCACCGGCGACCAGACGCGCGGCGCCATGGGCTTCAAGATGAAGGGCCCGGACAGCATGGGCTTTCTGAACATGAACCGCAACAAGCGGTCGCTGACGCTGGACCTCAAGAGCGAGGAGGGGCGTGAGGCCTTCTACCAATTGGCCACGACAGCCGATGTCATCGTCGAGAACTACCGGCCCGGCGTGGTCCAGCGCCTGAAGATCGACTATGAAAGCATTCGCCGCATCAATCCGCGCATCGTCTACGCCAGCATCTCGGGCTTCGGCCAGAGCGGGCCCTGGGCCCAGCGGCCGGGGTTCGACCTCATGGCCCAGGCCATGTCGGGCGTGATGAGCGTCACCGGCTACAAGGGAGAGAAACCCGTCAAGGCCGGCGTGCCCGTGGCCGACATCGGTTGCGCACTGTTCGCCACCTACGGACTGCTGGCCGCCTACATCGGCGCGCAGAAGACAGGGCAGGGCCAGCACATAGACGCCTCGCTGTTCGACTCGGCCATGGCTTTCTCGATCTGGGACATGTCCGAATACTGGGGCACCGGCGTGCCGCCCGCGCCGCTGGGCACCAGCAACAAGATGAGCGCCCCCTACCAGGCCGTGAAGGCGCGCGACGGCTACTTCGTCATGGGCGCCACCAACCAGAAACTCTGGGCCAGGCTGTGCGCGCTGATCGAGCGCCCCGATCTGCTCGAGCACCCCGACTACGCCACCGTGGCGCTGCGCCTGAAGCACCGCGAGGCACTGATAGGCGAGCTGGAAGCGGAATTGGCCCACCACGACAGCGCCGACTGGGTGGACCGCATGCTGGAGGCCGGAATTCCCGCCGGCCCGCTGCTCACCTATCCGCAAGCCTTCGAGGGCGAGCATGGCCGGCACCGCGGCATGTGCATGGAGATCGACCACCCCATCGAGGGCAAGGTCAAGAACATCGGCTTTCCCGTCAAGATGCTCGGCACGCCCCAGCAGGTGCGCCGCCATCCGCCGCTGCTGGGCGAGCACAACGCGGAAATCATGGCCGAACTCCAGGCACTGAAGGCCGCCGCATGAGCACCGCCCTGCATGAATCCGTGGCGCTGACCGTTCACGCCGGGGGCGCGGCCGAGATCCTCATCGACCGCCCCGAACGCCACAACGCCATGAGCATGCCCATGTACGAGGCATTGCTCACGGCCCTGGAGCGCTGCCAGGCCGACTCGGCCATCCGCTGCGTGATGCTGCGCGGTGCGGGCGGCAAATCCTTCATCTCGGGCACAGACATCGCCTACTTCAAGGACTTCCATGACGGCCAGCAAGGCATTGCCTATGAAGCCTTCGTGGAGCGCGTGATCGACGCCGTGGAGCGCATCGCCGTGCCCACTATCGCCGTCATCGACGGCTGGGCCGTGGGCGGCGGCCTGGCCCTGGCCACGGCATGCGACTTTCGCATCTGCAGCACCGGCTCGCGCTTCGGTGCGCCGATTGCCAAGACGCTGTCCAACACGCTGTCGTCACGCAACATCGCCCGCCTGGTGGCCAGCCTGGGCGTGCCACGCGTCAAGCGCATGCTGCTGCTGGCGGACTACCTGTCAGCCGAGCAGGCCGAGGCCTGCGGGTTCGTGCATACGGTGGTGCCGGCAGATCAATTGCAAGCCCAGGCACAGGCGCTGGCCGAGCAGCTCATGGCCTTGTCGGCAACCACCCAGTCAGCAGTCAAGGAAAGCCTGCGGCGCATCGTCGTGGAGCAGCGGCTGGATGATGAGGATCTGGTTTCTGCGGTGTATGGGAGTGGGGAGTTTCGGGCGGGGGTGGCGGGATTCAACAGGCAATGATTTGAGCCAGCCTTGCCAGAATCTGGCGCAATCCTACAAATTGCTTGGCTAAACTCCACAGCCTGGAAAGAGGCGGTGGCTGCATTCTTGGCCTGAAAGAAAAGGCCGGTTGCTGCGCGTAGCCGCCCCTCAGATAAACGCAGCCCGAGAAATCCCATGCAAATCAATAAATGCATTTCCGTCCTGCTGGCCAGCAGCTTCATCCTGCCGGTTTTGCCTGCGCATGCAGGCGAAGAGACGGTGCAGCTCATGTCCAACGGTCGTTATCAGACCTACAGCCTGCCCGACGACGCGCAGCAGGTCCAACTGGTCGAGACCTTGGCGGGCAACTGCAGCTACAACCAGAACTGGGGCTATGACCTGGGCCGCCGGGAGATGTGGGTCAAGGGTGGCTGCGGCGGGCGTTTCCGCATCCTGACCGGCCTGCCCCAGGGCGCGCAGGGCCAGGAAGGCGGAAGCGACAACACGGGCGCATGGATCGCCGGTGCCGCCGTGGCAGCCATTGCCGGCGCCGCCATTTTGGCGAACAAGCGCGACAAGGACCGCGAACGTGAACGCGACGAGCAATGGAACGATGACCACTATCCGGGCTACCCGGGCCAGCAGCCCGGCTACCCGTCGTGGGGAGGACGGGAGGTGCGGGGCCAGAACGGCCTGTGCCTGGATGTGTCGGGTGGCCTGCGCCCGGGCAACGGCCTTATCGTGTACCACTGCAGCGGCGGTGAAAACCAGCGCTTCACGCTGACGCGTGATGGCGAGATGCGCGTGGGCGACCTGTGCCTGGACGTCGCCGACGGAAGCACGCGCAATGGCGCGCGCGTGATCGCCTGGCAATGCCGCAACCAGCCCAACCAGAAATGGGACTGGAGCCGTGGACAGATCCGCAGCCGCTTTGCCAACAAGTGCCTGGACATCGAAGGCGGCAATGCCCGGCCGGGCCAGCCCGTCATCGTGTGGTCCTGCGCCGGCGGCCCCAACCAGCGCTGGAACTGAGGACGCTTGTTGCACAAGCTCTCTGCCGCGCCCGGGCCAGTGCCCGGCCGCAACGCCGTCGCGGGCATTCGGCGGCTGGGGGCCTTGCAGTGGCTGGGCCTGATCACTGGCGCCGTGCTGCTGGGCGATGCCGTGGTGCTGATGGCGCGCGGCATGTTCAATCTGGGCGTGACGCTGCCAGCGGTGCTAGGCCTGCTGTTCATGGCGTGCAGCTTCTGGCGCGCGGCCATTGCGCGCAGGCTGCGTGCCAGTGCCTGGCTGCGGCGCGCCTGGTGGCTGGGCTGGGCGGCGTTGGCGATGTGGCTGGCCAGCCTGCTGCTGTTCTGGGCACATCTGCTGTCTGCTTCTTCCCGGCTGGCCCCTGACCAGCCGGTGCAGGCCATCGTGGTGCTGGGCAGCGCCACGCGTGAGGGACAACCGTCGCTGACGCTGGCCCAGCGGCTGGACCGCGCCGCCGAACTGGCTGCAAGCCAGCCCAAGGCGCTGGTGGTCACCAGCGGCGGCGTGGACTTTGGGGAAAGCGAGAGCGAGGGCGCCGTCATGGCGCGCTATCTGCAGCAACGCCACGGCATTGCGCCAGAACGCCTGCTGATGGAGCAGCGCAGTACCAGCACGGCGCTGAACCTGGCGTGGAGCCTGCCCCTGCTGCAGGAGCGCGGCGTGGCCCCGGACGCGGCGATTGCCATCGTCACCAGCGATTTCCATACGCTGCGCGCGGGCTGGATCGCCGAGCGCAGCGGCTACGGCCAGGCCTTCACCGTGGGCGCGCCCACGCCGGCGACGATCCGCGCCAACGCCTGGCTGCGCGAGTACTTTGCGGTGATCAGCGGCTGGGTGCTGGGGGAGTTCTGAGCCCCATGGCGGCATTGCCCGCTGCGCCTTGCGTGCCCCGGTTTGCCTCCACAATGTGATTCTTCATACATCAACAGGAGCGAGACAGTGGCAAGCGAACAGCGTCCTTTCCGGGTTCTGGGCATACAGCAGGTGGCCATCGGCGGCACCGACAAGCAGCGCATGAAGCGCCTGTGGGTGGACATGCTGGGGCTGACCCAGACCGGCACCTTCCAGAGCGAGCGCGAGAACGTGGACGAAGACATCCTGGCCATGGGCCAAGGCGCGCACAAGGTGGAGGTGGACATCATGCAGCCGCTGGACATCGACAAGAAGCCTGCCGTCCACACCACGCCGCTGAACCATATCGGCCTGTGGATCGACGACCTGCCGCTGGCCGTGCAGTGGCTGACGGAGCAGGGCGTGCGCTTTGCGCCCGGCGGCATTCGCAAGGGCGCGGCCGGCTACGACATCTGTTTTCTGCACCCCAAGAGCAATGACGAGTTCCCGATTGCCGGCGAGGGCGTGCTGATCGAGCTGGTGCAGGCGCCGGCCGAGGTGATCGCCGCGCTGGGCTGAGGCGCCTCAGGCAAAAGGCTGTACGCGCCGCTGGACATGTTCCAGCAGCCACAGCTTTTTTCTGGCGCGCGTCATGGCCACGTACAGGCGGTTGCGCTCCAGAAAGGCCAGCACGTGCGGGGCCGTCGCCGGAAATCGGCCAGGCTCCATGAAGGGCAGGGCGACGTGGTCGTACTCCTTGCCCTTGGCTTCCTCGATGGTGCTCAGATGGAAGTCGAATCCGCGCTCGGCCCGCACGGCACGCTCGAAGCGCGTGGCCATGGCCGCCACCTGGGCCAGCATGTCGGGCACGGTCATGCCCGCCACCGAATCCATGAAAGCCTCCACGCGCTGACGCAAGGCCGCCGACTGGGCCTGAGACAGGGCCACGCCGGCAAACAGCCCCCAGACATCGGCCTGCTCCAGCAGGCCCCGCGCATCGGACTGCAGGGCCAGCGGCAGCTGCAGAAAGCTGCCGAAGGCCTGGAAGTTGCGTTGTCCGCCCTGCAGGCTCGATTGGTCGCTCAGGAAGCGCCAGATGATCTGCGGGTTGTGCAGCATCTCGCCTGCCATGCGCTGGGCCAGCGTATGGCGGCTTGACGGATCGGCCATGTCGGCACCATCCACGCTGCCCTTGCCGTAGAACAGCGCACCTTCCACGAAGGCCGCCAGGATCTCGCTGCCCAGCACGCTGGTCTCGGCCTTCCAGGACAGCGCCTGCATGCCATGTGCATAGCAAAGGCCCAGCAGCAGGGCAATCTCGCGCTGCAGGTAAAAACGCTTGAAGCCGTAGAAGCTGGCGGACTTGCCGGCGCGGTGGATGGCCCATTCCAGCGCGCAGGCGTCCTGCTCGTGGCGCAGGATCACGGTCAGCGAGGGATTGCGCGCGCTGCCAGAAGGCGGCTCGCCCGGCGCAGCGGGTTCGGTGGCACGTGCCAGGCTGGCCTGGATCTGCAGCAGCTGGTCAATGCACTCGCTGTCGTCGGAGTGCTGCAGCTGGTGCACGGTGCTGAAGCGCGTGGGCGCCGCTGTCAGGCCCACATTGAAAAGCGCATTGACGGCCTTGGCCACTTGCGGGCCGAAGCGGCGCGACTGGGTCAGCGCCAGCGTGGCCGTGGCCTGGGGCAGGAAATCATCGAGCTGGTGGAGCTTGTCGCGGAACACGGACCAGGCCTGTGCCTCGATGTGCTGGTTGAAGTCGCCTGCGCCCAGGAATGCGCAGCCGCTGGTTCCGACCAGGGCTCGCAGCACCTGCAGCGAGGCCGGGTCCAGGTCATGCATCTCGTCGAACACCACCAGGTCGTAGCGCGGCAGGTCCAGCGCCTGGCCCTGCAGGGCGTCGCTGGCCAGTGCATGGCTGCAGTCGCCTTCGGCGTAGTACAGCGGGTCGCCGCAGTGATCGATGCGGCGGCGCTCGTACTCGAAGAACAGGCAGGCCAGGCGATAGTCGAGCAAATACTCCTCGCAGAAACTCGCCAGTCCCATGCCTTCCTCGGCCAGGCGCTGGGGCAGCAACGACTTCTTGGCGCTGAGGTTGAAGTCCCAGAAGGCGTCCAGATCCAGATCGCCGGGCTGCTCGAACAAAGGGTCGGGCTGCCAGGCCAGTCGCTCGCGCAGCGCATCATGGGCCTCGCGCACACGGGCCTGCAGTGCCACGCGGTCGGCCAGAAAGCGGGCCGCAGGGTCGCGGCGGCGGATCTGCTGGGCCGCCCAGCGCTCCACCGTGGTGATCTGTACCTGGGGCGGCACTTCGCGCACCAGTTGCTTGAGCCGGTGGTGAAAGGCCGCCACGCCGGAGCGCGAATAGGCCAGCACCAGGATGCGCTGGGCCTGGCCGCTGCGGCAGGCCTGGACCACCTTGCAGGCCAGCGTCGTGGTCTTGCCCACTCCCGCCAGCGCAGCCACGATGGCCGAACGCCCCTCATGCGCCAGGATGGCCTGCTGTTCGCGCGAGAGCAGCAGCGGTTTGCCGTGATCGGTAGGAAATTCCAGGGAGCGCAGGGACATGTGAGGGAAATCTGAGCAAAAGCGGCGAAAGCAGAGGGAAGCGGGTTCAGCCGCAGGCCGGCAGGGCTGAAAGCCGCCGTGGCGACGACGGCGGGCATCCATTGTGGTCGTTTTGGAGAGGCATCTGGCAGGTATTGGGAATCCGTTGCCGCGCCTGTCCACGCATCTTTTGAAGCGCTCATCGGACAATTGAGCGATGTTGACCGCCAATGGCCGCGTGCTTGCGGCAAGAAGAAGTCACCGAGAAGAACTTCTGCCAAAACATCCCCAACATCGCTCAAAAATAAGCGAAGTTCGCTTTTTTTGCAGGCCATGAAAACGGGGCAACTATTTTTGCCAAGGAGCCGGCTTTTTCATTCCCAAGGCTTTTTTTGCTCATCAGAATGAAAAAAGCAGACCCACAGAGGAGTTTTTGATGACCGCCTGCAGCACCACCCCGACGACTTCCGCCACCTCCGCACAGCCTGCGGCCGGCAGCCCCCTGCAATGGCATGCACGCCCCTCCAAAAGCGACACGCTGCCGTTTGAAGGCGCCTGGAGCGTGCAGGCCATCCAGGAACTGCTGGACAAGCCCTTCATGGACCTGATGTTCCAGGCCCAGAGCGTGCACCGCGAGCACTGGCCTGCGGGCGATATCGAACTGGCCACGCTGCTGTCGGTCAAGACCGGAGGCTGCCCCGAGAACTGCGGCTACTGCCCGCAGGCGGCCGAGTTCGACACCGGCGTCAAGGCAGAAAAGCTCATGAGCGTGGACGAAGTCACGCGCGCCGCCCAGGCGGCCAAGGATGCCGGCGCCACGCGCTTTTGCATGGGCGCGGCCTGGCGCGCGCCCAAGGACCGCGACATCGAGAAGATGAACGAGCTGATCGGCGCCGTGAAGGGCCTGGGCATGCAGACCTGCGCCACGCTGGGCATGCTCCAGCCCCACCAGGCGCAGTCGCTGCGCG
This sequence comes from Delftia sp. WSY_22, assembly GCF_043104185.1. Lineage (NCBI taxonomy): Bacteria > Pseudomonadati > Pseudomonadota > Betaproteobacteria > Burkholderiales > Comamonadaceae > Delftia > Delftia sp. WSY_22. The sequence goes on along the minus strand of NZ_JBICKN010000040.1, from coordinate 27,496 downwards.
AAGCGGGCCTGGACTACTACAACCACAACCTGGACACCGCGCCCGAGTACTACCAGGACGTCGTCAGCACGCGCCAGTACCAGGACCGCCTGGACACGCTCAAGGCCGTGCGCGGCGCAGGCATCAGCGTGTGCTGCGGCGGCATCATCGGCATGGGCGAGGCGCCCGTGCACCGCGCGGGCCTGATCGCCCAGCTGGCCAATCTCAACCCCCATCCCGAATCCGTGCCCATCAACAGCCTGGTGCGCGTGCCCGGCACGCCGCTGGCGGACAGCGAGCCTGTCGATCCGCTGGACTTCGTGCGCGTGATCGCGGTGGCGCGCATCACCATGCCCACGGCGCGCGTACGCCTGTCGGCAGGCCGGCAGCAACTGGGCGACGCCGTGCAGGCCCTGTGCTTCATGGCCGGCGCCAATTCCATCTTCTACGGGGACAAGCTGCTGGTGACCGGCAACCCCGATGTGGAGGCCGACACCACGCTGCTGCGCAAGCTGGGCCTGAGCGGCACGCGGACCTCGGTACAGGAGTGAGCCTTGGGGCTTTTTGGGGCTTTTGAGCTCTTTTGAGCCGGCAGCTCAGCGCTGCGGCCGGCCGCTGCCTTGCGCGGCGGCGGCCGCATCGTCGTCGCCGGCATCGAGCAGCCTAGCCGCACGGTTGCTCAACGCGGAATCCGCACGGAAATAGCCCAGCACCGTATTGACGCTGCTGTGCCCCGTCAGCGCCATGGTGTCGGGCAGGGGCACGTTCTGGCGCCCGGCCTCGGTCACAAAGCCCGAGCGCAGGGAATGCGCCGAGAAATCTCCCTCTACGCCCGCCAGCGCACAGCGCTGCTTCACGATGTCGCGCACGGCGGCCGGTGACAGGGGCTCGCCCACATGGCCGCCCTTGCGGATGCGCCGGAAGATCGGCCCTTCCTGTATGGCGGCGGCACGCAGCCAATCGGCCAGCGCCTGGGCCGCGCGCCCGGTCACGGGCTTGTGGTTCTCGGGCGCGTCCCGTCCGGACTGGTTGGTCTTGGAGTGGGCCAGCGTGTAGATGAATTCCTGCGGCCCCACGGCCCGCAGGTGGCGCATGTCGGCCCCGGCCACCTCCGAGCGGCGGCGCCCGCCGCTGGACCAGGCGAACAGCAGCAGGGCACGGTCGCGGCGGCCGCGCAGGCTGTCATCGCAGGTCTGCAGCAATTGCTCCAGCAAGTCGCGCGTCAGCGCATCCTTCTTGGCGGGGCCTTCACCGCGCCGCGCATAGGCCTTTCGCGTGCGCGACATCAGCTCGCGCACCGCACCGTCCTGGCAGGGGTTGGCCAGTCCATGCACCTGATGGGCCTTGGACAGCACCGCCATGCGGTGCACCAGCGTGTTGTGCGACAGGGGGCCTTCGCGGGCCTTGTATCCGGCCTCGACCAGGGCGCGGTCGATGTGCATCGGCATTTCACTGGCCAGGCCCGCGCCGGTCTGCCGCTGGGCATGGTCAATGATGAATTGCAGCACGCAGGCCACATCCAGCGGCAGCTGCATCTGCCGGTCAAACCGCAGCGCATGCCAGGCGGACCAGTAGCGCATGGCGCTTTGGTAGCTGTTTCTGGTGTTGGCGGATTCGCCCTCGTGCATCAGCTCGCGCACGGCCTGCCGGGCGGCAGGCTCCAGGCCGGCGGACGGCAGGGCGTTGCCTTCCTGGATGTCGTCCAGGGGCTGAGGTCGGGAGGTCAGCGAAAAAGGGCCGGTGCGCATCCATGGATTGTCGCCCGACGCCGCCCGGGCAATACCTTGCGGGCCTGCAGCGATCGGCACGACGCAAAGTTCACTTTCCAGCGACCAGGAGCAGCCTTTTTGCGCCACAAATCCGTGTAATGTGCGCATCCATACTGTATGAAAATTTCATATGTAATATTTAATACATCTAACATATGATGTATTACATGAATTTAAAATAACTCACGATAACAACCTCTTATCGTTGGTAATCTTGGAAATAGTTCACGATATGCAGAAAACATCCACCCGTGGCGTGCAGGAAGCCGATGTCTGGGCCGCGGCAGACGCCCTGATCGCCCAGGGCCTGCGGCCGACCATCGAGCGCGTGCGCCAGCACATTGGCCGGGGCTCGCCGAATACCGTCAGCCCCATGCTGGAGACCTGGTTTGCCACGCTGGGCCAGCGCCTGGGCGTGGCGGCAGGGCAGGACGAGCTGCTGCCGTCGTCGGTGCCCGATCCCGTTCAGCGCCTGGCGCAGCAGCTGTGGGACGCTGCCCAGGAAGAGGCCATGGAGGCCGCCCGCGCCGCCCTGCAATCCCGGGAGGAAGCGGCACAGGCCACGCAGGCCGAGCTGCAGGAGCAGCAGGAGCAAATGGCGCGGCGCGAGGCGTCCATGCAAGCGCAGAAAGAGGCCATGGACCAGGCCCTGCAAGTGGCCCAGGCCCAGTCGCAGGACTTGTCGCGCCGGCTGGATGAAATGCAGCAGCAGCTGCAGGACCGCGACGAACGCCTGGAAGAAATGCGCGATGCGCTGGCCGAAGCCGCCCGCCAGCGCGAGGCGTTGCAGCAAAAGCATGGCGAGGAAATGCAGTCCGCCGCGCTCGAGCGCCAGCGCATGGCCGAGCAGTACGCGGGCAATGAGCGCCACATGCTCAATGAGGTGGACCGCGCACGCCAGGAACTGGCGGCTGCGCGCAAGGCCGCCACCGAGCAGGAGCGCAAGGCAGCGACCCGCCTTGCAGAGCTGCAAAGCCGCTATGAAAAGAGCGAGGAGGAGCAGCTGAGCCTGCATTCCCAGCTGCAGACCGCCCAGAATGCGGCCGCCCTGGCGCAGGAGCGGGCAGCGGACCTTCGCAGCCTGCTGCAGGCGCAGCAGCGATTGGCCGGTGCGGCCGTGCCCGAGGCGGGTGCTGGACTGCCCATGGGCCGGCGCGCAAGCCTGTCTGCGGCGCGCCGCTCCATGACGCGCCTCAAGGACAGGCGGGGCTAGCAGTCAGGGCCTGCGCCCCTGGCTGGGCCCGGTCAGGACTGGAGCCGGAACCCCGCCACCACATCCGCCAGCTGCGCGGCCTGCTGCTGCAGCGACTGGGCGGCGGCCGTGGCCTCTTCGACCAGGGCCGCGTTCTGCTGGGTGGACTGGTCCATCTGGCTGACGGCGGTCCCGATCTCGGCAATGCCCGTGCTCTGTTCCTGGCTGGCATTGCTGATCTCGGTGACGATGGCGGTCACGCGCTGCACGCTTTCCACCACCTTGCCCATGGTGGCGCCTGCGTCCTGCACCAGCCGGCTGCCGGCATCGACCTGGCCCACGGAGTCATCGATCAGCGCCTTGATTTCCTTGGCGGCCGTGGCGCTGCGCTGGGCCAACGTGCGCACTTCAGAGGCCACCACGGCAAAGCCGCGGCCCTGCTCACCGGCACGGGCTGCTTCCACAGCGGCGTTCAGCGCCAGGATATTGGTCTGGAACGCGATGGAGTCGATCACGCCAATGATGTCGGCAATGCGGTGCGAGGATTGTTCGATGCCGCCCATGGTACGCACCACCTGGTCCACGACCGTGCCGCCATGCGTGGCGATGTCGGAGGCGCTGCTGGCCAGTTGCCGCGCCTGGCGCGCATTCTCGGCGTTGTGCTGCACGGTGGCCGTGAGCTGCTCCATGGCGGCAGCCGTTTCCTCCAGCGAGCTGGCCTGCTGCTCGGTGCGTGCCGACAGGTCCTGGTTGCCGCTGGCGATTTCGGTGGAGGCATGGCGCACGGTCTCGGACGATTCCCGGATGCGCACCAGCACCGAGGCGATCTTGTCGGTGAAGTGGTTGAACGCACGTGCGATCTGCGTCAGTTCGTCATTGCCTTGCACCGACAGGCGGCGCGTGAGATCGCCGTCACCCGAGGCGATGTCTTCCAGCGCATCGCGCACCACGGCCAGCCGGCGCGTGACGCGGGCAATGACGGCGCCCAGCAGCGCAATCGCCAGGATCAGCGAAAAGGCAACGATGGCGCCCGACACCTTGAGCAGCGAACCCAGCGCGGACAGCGCCTCGTCGCGCTGCACGGCCACCACCAGTTGCCAGTCCGTGCCGGGCACGCCCTGGCCGTAGAACAGGAAGTCCTTGCCGCCGATGGCCGTGCGCATGCCGGAGTCCGCCTTGGGCAGGGCCTGGATGGCGTCGGCACCCAACTGGGGCGAGAGCGCGGAGACGGGCTTGAGCGTGAGTGCCGGATCGGGATGGGTGACGATGGCACCGGCCTCATCCACCAAGAAGGCAAAGCTGCCCGGCGTGGGCCGGATGGCGCCCACGGTGCGCACCACCGTGGTCAGCAGCACGTCGGTGCCGACCACGGCGACGGGATTGCCGGCCGGGCCCACGGGCTCGGCAAAGGTCACGCCCACTTCGGGTGGAGAGACAAACAGATAGGGCGCCGTCACGATGGGGCGGCCTTCCTTGAGCGCCTGCCTGAACCAGGGGCGGGCCGTCACGTCGTAGTCGGCAGCCATCTCGTTGAGGAAGAACATGCGCTTGTCGGTGTAGCCGAAGTAGGCATCCGAGAAGCCGCCGCCGTCGCGCAGCGCCTGGACCACGGCACGCGGGTCCGGCGTATCGACGGCCTGGGCCAGCGTATGCGTCAGCAGGCGCTTGGTCGCCACCCATTCGCCCAGCACCTGGGCCTGGGCGTTCACGAGCTGGCGGCTCTGGTCGTCGAGGGTGGACAGCACATGGCGCTGAACCGTGAGGAAGTTGGCAATGGCCAGGGCCAGCATGGCCACGGTGACGATGGCCACGCTGAGCGCGATGAGTCGCGCACGCAGGGACTGGAACATAGAAGAATTACTTATTGCAAGAAGATGCTACATACGTTAGCAAATTTTCTTGACAATACGCGTTCTTGCAGGCGGTGCCCCCTGGCCGCCGAAGCCTATGCGGGAAATTCGCTCCCCTTCAGCGCTCCCCCGCCAGCAGCCTGCCCAGCGCCTCGTAGGCCGGCAGCGAGGTCGGGTCATTGGCCGCATTGCCAGCCACCGGATGGGAGGCAAAGCGCGCAATCACCATCTGTGCCTTGGGATCGATGTAGACGGTCTGGCCATGCACGCCGCGCGCTGCGAAGGCGCCATGGGCGTTGTGCGTGACCCACCACATGTTGCGGTAGGTCCAGCCCGGCAGCAGCTTGTAGCCGGCCTTGGCAAAGGCCGCCGCATCGCCGCCACGGCGGATGTCGTCCACGGCGGCTGCGGGAACGATCTGCTGGCCGTTGAACTGGCCCCGGTTGCGCAGCATCTCGCCAAAGCGCGCCAGGTCCCGCAGGCCCAGGTTCAGGCCGCCGCCTGCAAAGGGCGTGCCCGTGGAGTCCACCGACATGTAGGCATCCTGCTCGGCGCCCAGGCGGCTCCAGATGCGCTCGGACAGCAGATCGGCCACCGATTGGCCGCTCACGCGCGCCAGCACCCAGCCCAGCGCATCGGTGTTGGCCGTGCGGTAGCCGAAGGCCTTGCCGTGCACGCCTTCGGGCTTCACGGTCTGCAGGAATTCGTAGTAGCTGCGCGGCCCGGTGTAGTCCTTGGCCTTGGGCAGCGGGTTGCCCGCTGCCGCGTGCGCCCAGACCTCGGCCTGGGGGTCCGCATAGTCTTCGCTGAAGCGTATGCCCGTGGTCATGTCCATGAGTTGGCGCACCGTGGCGTTGCCGAAGGCCGAGGCCGCCAACTCGGGCACGTATTCCGACACGCGGCGCGAGGGGTCGAGCTGCCCCTCGGCAGCCAGCATGGCCGCCAGTGTTCCGACGAAGGACTTGGTCACCGACATGGCGCCGTGCTGGCCTTCGGGTTTGAGCACGCCGAAGTAGCGCTCATAGATCACGCGGCCCTTGTGCAGCACCACGATGCCGTCGGTGTAGTTGGCCTTGAGCGAATCGCGCCAGGTCATGGGCTGGCTGGCACCCAATGGCGTGAAGCGCAACTCGTCAATGTCTTCGCGCAGCGCCTGGGCCAGCGGCGCCGCAGGCGCCAGGCCGCGCGACACATTCACCGTGGGCATGAGCTGGCGAAAGTGCGAGACGCTCCAGCGCATGGCGGGAAACTGGAAATAGGAGCCGTCGTCGAAGCGCAGCATCCGGTCCGGCGGTGGCGGCGAGCCCACCATCCAGCCCAGCTTTGCGGGGTCGCTGGCATCGGCATCGGGATAGGAGGGGGTCTTGGCTGCGGTGACCCCTGCCGTGGCTGTGGCGAACACAAGGCTGCCAGCCAGGGCACCGGCGAAATGTTTGAGCTGCATGGCGGCAACCATACTACGGTTGCCGCGGCGCCAAGATCCCCCTGCCAAAGGATGGAAGCCGGCTTCCATCCCAGGCCGTGCGCCCAGTTGGCGCAAGCGCGACAAATGGCCTTCTCGTTGGACTAAGCTTCAAATAGTTTTTGAAAATCAAAGCCTGGCGAACGCCCATGAAAAGCCTGCAAGACCTGGATATCTTCGTGCGCACCGCAGACAGCGGCAGCCTTTCGGCCACGGCGCGCGCCCTGGACCTGACCCCGGCTGCGGCCAGCGCAGCGCTCAAGCGGCTGGAGGCAGAGCTGGGCGTGACCCTGTTCGTGCGCTCCACGCGCAGCCTGCGGCTCACGCAGGAGGGCGAGCTGTTTCTGGAGCACTGCCGCCCCGCGCTGGCCGGCCTGCGCCAGGTGCGCGACCAGTTGGCTGGCGGCCAGGCCGCTTTGCGCGGCACGCTGCAACTGGCCGCCCCCTCCGACCTGGGCCGCAATGTGCTCATGCCCTGGCTGGACGAGTTCCAGAGCCAGCACGCAGGCGTGGATCTGCGCCTGCACCTGTCCGACCGCGCGGCCAATGTCTACAGCGAGCCTGTGGACGCGGCATTTCGCTATGGCAGGCCGCAGGATTCCAGCCTGGTGGCCTTGCCGCTGTCGGACACGCACCGCCGCGTGCTCTGCGCCGCGCCCTCCTATCTGCAGCAGCGTGGCGCCCCCGCCACCCCCCACGACCTGGCCGGACATGACTGCCTGTGCTTCATGCTGGGCGAGGAAGTGCACGACCGCTGGAGCTTCTGGCCGGCAGGGCAGGGGGCTGCCGTACCTGAGCCCGTCCATGTGCGGGTGCGCGGCCGCAATGTGGCCAATGACGGAGATGCCGTGCGGCGCTGGGCCGTGGCCGGGCGGGGGATTGCCTACAAGTCGTATTTCGACGTGGCCGAGGACCTGGCCCGGGGCCGCCTTCTTGCGCTGTGCACCGACTGGGCGACCGAGTGCGTGCCGCTGTTCCTGGTCGCACCCAGTCGCAGGCAGTTCACGCCGCTGGTGCGTGCGTTGCGGGATTTTGTGGCGGTGAGGCTGGCCGAGCTGGAGGCGGCCCAGCCCTGAGACATCACGAAGCCTGCGTCCCCAGCTCCACTGGCCCGTGCACGTGGTGCTCCGCGCAGACCTGCCGCGAGAGCACATGGGTTTCGATCACTTCGGCGGCATTCTCGGCCGTGAGCCGCCCGTACCAGACGCCGTCCGGATAGACGATGGCCAGCGGGCCATGGTTGCAGGGGTACTGGCAGCTGGTCTGCAGCAGGCGCAGCCTGGCACGCAGTTCGCTGCTGGCCTGCACGGCATCGCCCAGGCTTTGCCAGACGGCCACGGCGCCCAGGGCCGTGCAGCGCGGTCCCGTGCAGACCAGGGCATGGTGCTGGTGGTCCGGCACCTGGGACCAGGCCTGGGGATCGTGCTGCCATTGGTCGCCTGCGGTCTCGGCAATGTCTGGTGCCTGAAGGGCCTGGGCCATCTGCGACAGCAGCAGCGCGGGCATGGCGGCAGCGCCCAGCAGATGGTCGGCAAACCGCACCTGCACGCCCTGGTCCGGCAACTGCGAGCGCCAGCGCATGGCCAGCTTGTGCAGCCAGCGCAGCAGGGCAGGCTCGTCGGGCGAGAACAGGGGCAGCACGACGATGGAGCGCGCCGGCAGGCATTGCTGCAGCGCCTCGGGCAGCGAGGGTGCGGCCTTGTCCACGAAGGATGTGACGACCTTGCAGGCCGGCTCCAGCGTCTGGCGCAAGGCATCGGCCAGTTCGATCAGGCTTTGGCGCGAGGCGGCGCCCGTGCCGCCGCGGCCCAGCACGATCACGGCGTCGGGCCTGGGCGGGATGGAAGTTTCAGAGGAGTTCATCGGGAATGAAGCTGATGCGCAGCCGGCCGGTGGCGGCATGGATGTCCACCTCGGCAGCCACGCCGTAGACCTGGCCGATGGTGGCCGGCGTCAGTACCTGGGCCGGTGTGCCATGGGCAACGATGCGGCCTTGTTCCATGAGATAGAGACGGTCGCAGTAGTGGGCGGCGATGTTGAGGTCGTGCAGGGCGACGATGCTGCTGATCTGCAGCCTGCGCACCAGGCCCATCAACTCCAGCTGATGGCGTATGTCCAGGTGGTTGGTGGGCTCGTCCAGCAGCATCAGCCTTGGTTGCTGGGCCAGCGCGCGGGCCACGAGCACGCGTTGCTTTTCGCCGCCGGACAGGCTGGAAAAACGCCGCTCCTCCAGCGCCAGGGCATTCACCTGGGCCAGCGCCTGGCGCATGCAGGCGAGGTCCTCGGCGCTGTCGCCCGCCCAGGGGGACTGGTGGGGGATGCGGCCCATCATCACCGCCTCGCGCACGGTGAAGTCAAAGCTCTGCGGTGCCTCCTGCGCCAGGACCGAGACCTGGGCCGCGAACTCGCGCGCCGTCATGTCCCGGATGTCGCGCTGGTCCAGCAGCACGCAGCCTGCGTCGGGCCGCAGCACGCGGTAGAGCATGCGCAGCAGGGTGGATTTGCCGCTGCCGTTGGGGCCGATGAGCCCCACGCATTCGCCGCTGTGCAGGGCAAGGCTGGCCTGGTCCACGATGCGCCGGGCGTCGGCACGCCGGGCATCGGCACTCCAGCACAGGTCCTGGGCTTGCAGCTTCATGGGCCGCTCCCTCCCTGCACTGGCTGGCGCACCAGCATCCAGACGAAGAAGGGCCCGCCGATCAGCGAGGTGATCACGCCCACGGGCAGTTCCATGGGCGCAAAGGCCGTGCGCGCGACAAGATCCACCAGCACCAGCAGCAGGGCGCCGGCCAGGGCGGCCACGGGCAGCACGCGCCGGTGGTCCGTGCCCACCAGCATGCGCGCGGCGTGCGGCACGATCAGCCCCACAAAGCCGATGGCGCCGCTGACCGCCACCATGGTGCCCGTGAGCAGCGACACCGCCAGGAACAGTGCGCGCCGCAGCCGTGCCGTGTCCACGCCCAGCGTGGCGGCGGCCTCATCACCGGCCAGCAGGGCGTTGAGCGGGCGCGTCTGCAGCCCCAGCCAGAGCATTCCCGCAGCCAGCACGGCGGCGGGAATGCCCAGTTCCTCCCACTGCGTGCCGGCCAGGCTGCCCAGCGTCCAGGTCAGCAGGGCATTGGCCAGGTCACGCTGGCCCGATGACAGGGTGATCAGACTGGTCACGCCCGCCAGCACATAGCCGATGGCCACGCCACCCAGGATCAGCCGCGTGGCATGGATGCGGCCCTGGGAGCGCGCCAGCAGGTAGACGGCGACGGTGGCCGCCAGCGCCCCTGCAAAGGCCCCGGCCGTGAGGGCGTACATGCCGGCCGAGGCCAGCGCACCGAAGGCCAGCACGGCCACGGCGCCCACCGACGCACCCGAGGACACGCCCAGCAGATAGGGATCGGCCAGCGGATTGCGCACCATGGCCTGCATGATGGTGCCCACCACGGCAAGCCCCGCGCCCACCAGGGCCGCCAGCAGCACGCGCGGCATGCGGATCAGCCAGACGATCTGCTGGTGCTGCGGCGTGATGCCCTCCAGCGGCGGCGATTGCATGCCCAGCACCTGCAGCAGCCGGCTCCAGGCAATGCGCCAGACCGTGCCGGCAGGCATGTCCACTGGTCCCCAAGTGATGGCCAGCGTCATCACCAGCAACAGGGCCGCGAACAGCAGCAGGCACCAGAGGCGGGCGGCGCCCGGGCGCCTGGGCCAGCGGGAGTCAGTTGGCCGCATGGCTGGGCGCCGGCATGCGGTCGGGGTGCAGGGCCTGCGCCAGGGCGCGGGTCCGCGCAATATTGCGCGGGCCGGGCGTGGCCTCGGCATAGGTCATGACGAAAAACCGCTTTTCGCGAATGGCATCGACGCCGGCCAGCTCGGGCTTGGCCAGCAGGAAGTCGATCTTGCCCTGGGCATGGGGCTGGCCGTAGTCGATGATGACGATCCACTGCGGGTTGCGCTGCACCACGTCCTCCCAGTTGCCTGCGGGCCAGTTGCTGGGAATGTCGTCGAAGATGTTGCGCCCGCCCGCTTCCTCGATCATGGCCTGCGGCATGCCGTAGCGGCCCACGGTCACGGGGATGTCCTGGCCGCTGTCGTAGACGAAGACCGCAGGCCGCTGCCGCACGCCCTGCATGCGCTCGCGCAGGTCCTTCAGGTCGCGCTCCAGCCCCTGCGCCAGTTGCTCGGCATGGGCGTCGATGCGGAAGATGCGGCCCAGGTTGCGCAGGTCGGTCAGGCCGTCTTCGAGCGCCACCTGGCTGCGCGGCCCCACGCGGATGCACGATTCGGACAGCACATATGAGGCAATGCCGTGGCGCTGCAGCACCTCGGGCGTGACCTGGCCCTGGCGAAAACCGTAGCTCCAGCCGCCGAAGACGAAATCTGCCGAGGCGCCCAGGATGGCCTCCAGGTTCATCTCGCGCTCGGCCAGCCGCGGCACGCGGGCCAGCTGGGCCTGGAAGGCCGGGTCGATCTGCTTGGCCTGCGTGATACCGCTGTAGCCCACCAGCCGGTCGCCCAGGCCCAGAAAGAGAAACATCTCGGTGATGTTCACGTCATGGGTCACGGCGCGCAGCGGTGCGCTGGCATAGGTCACGGGGCTGCCGCAGACATTGACGGTCACGGCCGCCTGCGGTGCGGCAGCCGGTGCCGGCAGTTCACTGGTGGTGCCGGAATCGCTGCGCGAGCAGCCGGCCAGCAGCAGGGTGGCCGCCAGGGCGCCAGCGCACAGGCCGTGGAGGCTTTTGGAGCGCGCCATGGCCATCAGAACCGGATATGCGCCGCGATCTCGAAGCGGCGGCCTTGCCCGACCAGGAACTGGCTGCCGTAGCTCGATCCCACATAGACCCTGTCGGCCAGGTTGCGGCCGATCAGGCTCAGGGTGGTGCGAGGGTCCACCTGCCAGCTCAGCGCGGCGTCGGCCACGGTGTAGGCGGGCAGGTTCACGGTATTGGCGTTGTTGCCAAAGCGGTCACCCACGTAGCGCAGGCCCAGCGAGGCCTGCCAGGCGCCCACGCGGTAGTGGCCCCAGAGGTTGGCCGTGGTCTTGGCCACGTTCTGCGGGCGGTTGCCGGCGCGGTTGCCGCCGGCCTCGAGGAGCTTGTCGAACTGGGCATCCACATAGGACAGGTTGCCCTCCAGGCGCAGGGCGGGCGTGGCCTGGAAGGCGGCGGTGACCTCGGCGCCGCGCGAGGACTGGCTGCCGCCCTGGATGGAGATGGCCGGGCGGTCGGGGTCGCGCGTGATGATGTTGTCCTTCTTGATGTCGAACACGGCCAGCGTCCATTCGCCGCGCCCGCCTGCCACCTGCTGCTTGATGCCGATCTCGGCCTGGCGGCCCTTGCTCAGCTTGTAAGCCGTGTTGGCCAGGTTCAGCGAGACCAGGCTGTTGACGGGATCATGGCCCGAGCTGATCTGCCCATAGACATGGGTGTCGCGGGCCAGCTCATAGGTCAGGCCCAGGCGCCAGGAGGTGGCGGCCAGCGTCTTGTTGAAATCCGTGCCGCCCACCAGCGAGTGGCTGGCAAAGTCGTAGACATCGCGGCGCAGGCCGGCCATGGCCAGCCAGCGGTTGCTGATGCGCCAGGCATCTTCCAGGTACAGCGCATGCTGGGTCACGCCGGTTTCGGTCTTGGCCTTGGTGACATCGGGGCTGGCCCAGCTGCCATGCACGGGGTCCCAGGCCGAGACCGTGGACGAGCCGCCATAGGGCGAGTTGTTGGACAGCCGCAGGTTGATGCGTGCGGCCTCCCATCCCATGGCGATCTTGTGCGATCCCCGGTCCACGTTCAGGCCCAGGCGATTGCCGGTCTGCTCCAGGTCGTGCAGGATTTCCAGGTAGTCGGAGCGGCCCACGGTCCAAGTGGCGGGGTTGAGCGCGTAGGCCTCGATGTTGCGCCAGTGGCGGTCCGACTGCACGTGGTACAGCTCGTTGCGCACCGTCAACCAGTCATTGGCCTTCCATTGCACCTTGGCGCGCAGGCGCTCGTCGGCATAGCGCAGCACGCTGTCTTCGGCGTTGTAGTTGCGGTCGCGCAGCGACTCCACCACCTTGCCGTCCAGGCCCGGCGTGCCCCAGTAGCGGCTGGGCTTTTGCACGCTGCGGTCGGCAATCAGGTCGATCTGCAGGTCGCTCGTGGGCTCCAAGCGCAGCGTGCTCATGAACTTGCCGTTGCGCGACTGGTCCAAGTCGCGCTCGCCCGCGCTGCGCGCGGTGTAGCTGTCGATGCGGTAGCTGGCATAGGCGCCCAGGGCGCCGGTCACGCCCAGGCCCACGCGCAGCGTGTCGTCCGTGCCAGCGCCCAGCAGCACCTCGGCCGAGCTGGTGCGGCTGGGCTGCTTGCGGATGGCGTTGACCGTGGCGCCCATGGTGCCGCTGCCATACATCAGCGAGGCCGGGCCGCGCAGCACGTCGATGCGCTCGTAGCCCCAGCTGTCCCCGGGATAGGCCGTGGTGCCGGCGGCCACGCCCAGCACCATGCCGTCTTCGGCCACGCCCACGGAGTTCACGCCCGCAAAGCCACGGCTGCTGAAGGACAGGCCGCCGTTGCCCGGCGTGCTGCTGGAGGTCAGGCCCACGGTGCGCGTGACGGCGTCCACCAGGGCGTAGTCGCCGCGCTCCTGCATCTGCTCGGCAGAAACACCATCCACGCTGGCAGGCACTTCCTGGTTGGAGACGCCGGTATGGCTGGCCGAGCGCGCAGGCTGGGCCAGTTGCTGGCCGATGCGTTCGGCCTGGCCGGTGACCTGCACTTCGGGCAGGACAGTCTGTGCCTGCACAGGAACGGACAGGAAGGCGCAGGCCAGGGCCAGCGGGCTCAGCCGAAGGCAAAGGGAATCGGCAGCACGGGTGCTGGGAACGCAGGAAAGGGAGGAATGCATTTCGAACATCGGTCTTCGACCGCCTGATGCGAAAGCAAGGCACTGCCGCCTCTCCAGCCAGCGTGCAAGGATAGGGTGCAGGACATTGCCATCCGCACCCCGCAGACAGTCAAGAAAGCGCCCGCTCAGCGGGCGCGAAACGCAGCAGGCCGGTCTCCGGGCTCACAAGCGGCGCAAGGACATGCCTTGCGCCCAGCGCCCCGTCTTCCCAATCCACCCGCGAAAAGCTGCATGTTGCAGACCACGCCATGAACCAGTGACAGCCTGTCATCGCCCCTCCGCAGGGTTGCGGAGTCTGGCGGTACAGGCATGGAACGCCTTGACTTGTTTACCGTTGCGGGGGCAGCCAAGGCCTGTGCCGGCAGCGCAAAAAGCATTTGCTGGCAGTCACCTTGTTCCCGTTTCATCCCCATGGCTGGCATGTGGACACCTGATGCACGGATGCCTTTGCAGGCGCGGCATTATAGCCAGCGGCCCGCGTCGGTAGCCTGCGGCGCGTCGTGCAGCAGCAGTTCCAGCCCCAGGCGCCCGCCCCGGTGAACGCGGCTGATGGCATGGCGCAGGTGCACGCGGTAAAAGCCTGCCGCACCGCGCACCGGGCGCGGCCCCGTGGCGATGATGGCCGCATCCCCCAGGCCCAGCGGCAGCACCATGGGGCGCGATTGCATGCGCGGGCGCTGCTCGGTCATCACGAATTCGCCGCCCTCGAAATCCTGGCCCGGCCGGGACAGCAGCAGCACCAGCTGCAGCGGGAACACCGCCGCTCCTTCGCTGTATGAGCGCAGCGGGGCATGGCCCGCCTGCGCCACATGCAGCAGGTGCGACTGCGGATGCATCTGGCCGCGCTGGCGGCCCAGCTGCCCGAAGGCCTCGAACGAGGCGGGCAGGGCAGGCTGCATGTCCATTTGGGCACGCCAGCGATTGGCAATGGCAAGCAGGTGCCGGTACAGCACCGGGCGCCATGTGTAGAGGGAGGGCGGCAGGCCATTGCGCATGGCCGCCTCGCCGGCCAGGGCGCGGCTTTCATCCGCATTCAGCAGCCGTGGCAGCAGGCAATGGCCCTCTGCATCGAGCTGGGTGGCAATGCGGCCCCAGTCCAGGCCGGCGAAGCGATCACTGCTGTTCAGCCCATCCATTTCGACCCCTCCATTCAACCCGCCTTGCGAAAAGTGAGATTGATGCGCCGCCCGCCCAGCAGCGGGTGAGGCTGGTCCTTGAGCGGCAACACGCCGTGGTGGCGCAGCCGATCCACGCCGCCCCAGACCACCACGTCGCCATGCTGCAACAACACCCTGGCCGTCTTGTCCGCGCGCGCAAGCCCTCCAAACAGAAATGTGGCCGGCATGCCCAGTGACACCGAGACGATGGGCGCGACAAGGTCACGCTCGTCGCGGTCCTGGTGCAGGGACAGGCGGCTGCCGGGCAGGTACTGGTTGATCAGGCAGGCGTCGGGCGCGAAGCCCTCGAAGCCCGCAGCGGCGGCCGCTTCGCCCGCCAGCTGCGCAAACACGGCCGGCATGGCGGGCCAGGGCTGGCCGCTGACCGGGTCGATGGCGCTGTAGCGGTAGCCGCGCCTGTCGCTGGTCCAGCCCAGCGTGCCGCAGTTGGTCATGGCCACCGACATGGTGAAGCCGCCCGGCGTGACCAGATGGCGCAGCGGCGCCTGGGCCATGACGCCGTCCACCGCAGCCAGCAGTGGCGCCGCATGGGGCAGGGCATGGCCGCGCAGCACCACGGACTGGGGACCAATGGGTTCGATGCCCATGGGAGGTTCATCGGCAAAAAGATCCAGCGTGCTCATACCGGCCGTCCATCAAAGTGCGTCATATCAGAGTGCGTCATGAAAGATCAGCCCCACGGTATGGCGATGGCCGCTTCGGACGCGGCTGACGCCATGGCGCATGGCCGCGCGGCGGTAGCCTGAGCGCCGCCCCGGCACGGGCCGGTGGCGCACGGCCAGGACCAGCGCATCGCCCTGGTCCAACGCCATCACATCGGCCCGTTGCCTGTCGCCATCGGCCTGGGTGATGACGAATTCCCCGCCCGCAAAGTCCTGCCCCGGCCGAGACAGCAGCAACACCACCTGCAGCGGAAACACATGCTCTCCATAGACATCCTGGTGCAGGCAGTTGTAGTCGCCCTCGCCGTATTGGAGGATCAGCGGCGTGGGCCGCAACTGGCCGTGCGCGTGGCAGCGCGCCAGGAAGTCCTGCAGCCGGTCCGGATAGCGCACATCCAGCCCCATGCGCTGGTTCCAGCGGTTGGCCACCAGCACCAGGCGGGAATACAGCTGTTCGCGCAGCCGCTGCAGCAGAGGTGGCAAGGGGTAGTCGAAATACCGGTATTCGCCACGCCCGAAACCGTGGCGGGCCATGACGATGCGGGAGCGAAAACCGTCTTCCCTGGTGTAGAGGGCCGCCAGGTCACGGCATTGCTGCGCGTCCAGCAGGCCGGGCAACCGGGCACAGCCGTGCTCGTCGAGCTGGTGCTCCATCTGCGTCCATTGGCAGGGCGGGGCGGATTCGCAAGCTTCGTTGTCGAAAAGACGGAGGTTGTGCATGGCGGGCGCGGTTGGCGGCATGGGCGCTGGGGGCAATTGCCGCAGTCTAGGGCGCCGCCGCAGCGCCTGCATCCCGCTTCTTGCAGTGGACAGAATGTCAACCGGCGGCAGCGCCTGCCAGCCGCGTGCTGGACAGGCCTGGGAGGGCCGGCTGGCAGCTGCAATTGAACAATCGCGGCATTCCTGCAAACGCCTCAGGCCCGCCATGTCCAGCAACGTCCATCACCTCTATCTGTTCTTCGATACGCCCCTGCAGCTGCGCCGCGTGCAACTGATCTGCCAGTACCTGGCCCGGCAGTCCTGGGAGCAGGCCGAGCGCTGGATCCATGAGCTGGACCCCGCCCTGGACCGATCCGCGCTGTGGGATGACGACTGGGCCAATGCCAGCGCCCTGGGCCATCCCCAGCACCTGGAGCTGGGCTTTGACACCCGCACCACGGCCGGCATGCCCTGGCGGCTGCTGGAGACCTTGTTCCAGCACGGCCTGCAGGCGGCGGTGCTGCATGTCTTCTATGACCAGGTGGGAGAGAGCGAGCGCTATCACTTCGATGCCGGCCAATGGGTCAGCCACCATGCCTGGCTGGCCCGCTACCCGGAGCGCCAGGTGCTGGTCGATCCCGACGCAGAGGTCTATCCGCGCCCGGGGCAGGAAGAGGGCAACGATGGCACCTCACTCAGCAATCCCGCCCAGCCCATGGCCATCAGGCAACTGCGCGAGCGTGACCAGGAGCGCGATCGCCAGGCCCAGGAGTCCGTGCAGGCCCTGCTGGAGACCATGGCCAGCCTGCGCAAGAGCGGCGTGTCGCCGGTGGACGGCATCGCGGGCCTGTTCATGCTGCGGGCAGGCTTTCGCGGACTGTGCGAGGCCGTCGCGTTCACCGTGGTTGCCGCCCTGGCTTTCAGAGGCAAGGGTCTGTGGCTCTGGCTGGCCCTGGGATTGGTACTGGCGGTCGTACTGCCGCTGTACCGGATGGCCAGTGCGCGGCGGGAGTTCGCGGGGCAGGGCGGCAGCGACCCGGCATCCTGAGACAATCCGCGCTCGGCAGAATGAAACAAATTGCACAAGATCCGGCAAAGTCCCAGGAGAGGGTGAACAGGATGTGGATACCGACCGTCGTCACGGCAGGATGGACATGCGCCATCAGGCGCCGTCTTTTTGAGCAGGGCCAATGCTGATGCAGCCCACCGCAATCGAGCAGGGCCCCGCCGTGGCAGCAGGCGTTCACGAGGATTTCGGCCATCTTCTGGGTCTGTACATGCGCCGCATCCGTGCCAGCGCTTCGGGGGTGGCCACCGAGATCGGGCTGAGCCGGGAAGCCGTCAACAACTGGAGGAATGGGGTTTCCCTGCCCAATCCGCGCTCGCGCGACCGGCTGGCCGCCTGCGCCCAGTATCTGCGGCTGACGGAGGCGGAGACCAATCGCCTGTTCTCCGCCGCCGGCTTTGCCACGCAGTTCCCGCTGCAGGCGCCAGCCGCTGGCGCCCAGCCTTTTGCCGGCTTCATGGACCGGCTTTTTGCCCAGCTGGCCCAGGCCTCGCCCTATGCCATCACCATGCTGCTGTCTCCCGCGCACTGGGGGCAGCCCCCGTTCCGCCAGGAATTGCTGCTGCGTGCCCGCGCCCAGTACGGCGCCGAGGCGGTACTGCACATCCAGCCGCCGTACAGCGTGAGCACGGCCCCGGCCGACTACTTTGCGGCCCTGGGCCGGCAGTGCGGGCTGGGCGAGGTGGGCTCGGACTATGAATTCGAGGCCCTGCTGGAAAAGCGCCTGCTGGCAGGCGGCCGCCTGTTCTGCCTGGTCAGCCGTTTCGAGCAAGGCACGGCCGCACTGCGCGAGACGCTGGCCGGCATCCTGCGCAGCCTCAGCGAAATGCACAGCGGCCGCCTGCACCTGCTGCTGTGCGGCAGCGAGGCGCTGGCCGACCTCAAGTACCGCAGCGGCGACCTGTCCCTGCTCAACATCGGCCAGGTGGCGCACTGGCCCGACCCCACGCTGGAAGACCTGGCCCTGATGGCGCGCCAGCGCTGGCCGGCAACAGCCTGGCCGGTCGAGGTCATCGAGGCGCTGCAGGCCCTGACGGGCGGGCATCCCGCGCTCTTCGAGGAAGCGCTGCAATGGCTGGTGGAGCAGGGTGTGGGCATCGCTGCCGTGCACTCGCCACTGCTGCGCGCCCATCTGGTGGCCAGTGCGCGCCTGTGGCAGACCCTGCTGCCCCTGGCGCAGGAGCCGGCCGCACGCGATCAATTGCGAAGCCTGGTGGATGCGGCATCGCTGGGCCGTGCGCGGCCTTATCTGCAGGATGCCGTGCTGCGGCGCCTGTTCTGGGGCAACCTGCTGCAGGTGCGCGGAGCGGGCGAGGGCGCCCACCTGCACTGGCGCTGCGACATCGCCCGCGAAGCCGCAATGGCAGTGCTGCAGGCATGAGCGGCCCGGCCCGCCTTCTGCAGCTGCCCCGATCCTATTGGCGCGCCGCGCTGCTGGCCTTGTTCACGCTGTTCATAGGCACCGCCATACTTTTGCCCCGCTACAACCCCGTTACCCGCGGCAGCCTGCAGGGCGCGGAAAGTTCAGGGCGGGTCTGGAACGAAATCATCCTGTGGCGCCTGGCCCTGATGGAGCATGTGCGCCAGCATGAAAGCTGGCCGCAGGACATCGCCAGCGTGGCACCGGAGATTGCCGAGCCCCGCGTGCGCATGAGTTCGCCCAGGCCCTTCGTGCTGCAGGCGGACATCGTGCGCGACAGCCAGATGGGCGTGCTCTCAGGAACCCAGGTCCTGCTGCAGCTGAACATGCCCAGCCAGGACTGGAGCTGCCAGGGCGGCCAGCCACCCACCCCGCCACGCTATCTGCCGCTGAACTGCAGCCCCTCGCCAGGCCAGCCAGAGCACGAACCCTTTGGCTGGCTGCGCAACATCATCTGGACCTGCGCCCTGGTCTTTGGCGGCCTGGCCCTGCTGTGGCTGGTCCGCCATCCGCTGATAGGCCCGGCGCAGCTCAAGCCCGGGCGCCTGCGCCGCAAGCCGTACCAGCATCTTCCCCAGCTGGACCGGCTGCTGCGGCTCACCGGCCGGCGGTCCGCCGTGCTGCGCGCCGCAGGCATACGCCCGCCCGACTGGCAGCGTGCCCTGCGCCTTGCCAGCGCCAGCCCCGCCGCCCGCGTGCGCGCCCTGGCCGAACGACTGTCGGCCACCTGCAAAACCGCCGAGGGCGAATGGCCCGTGCCCGGTGGCATGTTCGAATGGACGCTGCCGCCGGACCTGCCCATCGCCCTGGGCCGCTGCCTGGTCTATGCGCTGCCAGAGCAGCTGGAAGAACTGGAAGAGGGCGAACTCGTGCGCCAGCTGCGCCTGCTGCAGACCGGCGGCGACGTGGTGCTCATCGTGAGCCCCCAGCATCCCCAGTCGCCCATGCCGCTGCTGCAGCGCCATGCCGAGGACCGCGCCAATCTGCACGCAGTGCTGGACAGCCCCGGTCAGACCGAATGGCTGATGGGCGGCGAGCCCGCGCAGGTGCTGCTGCGGCTGCTGGCCGCGCAGCTGCAGGTCACGCGCATCTCGCCCTACCAGACGCGCGGCGGCGTGACGCGCGAGGACGTGTTCTTCGGCCGCGAGCGCCTGCTGGCGCGCATACTCAACCGCGAACCGGCCAACTACCTGGTCGTGGGAGGGCGCCAGCTCGGCAAAAGCAGCCTGCTCAAGGCCGTGCAACGGCGCCTGCAGGAGCATCCGTCCATTGCCTGCCACTACCTCTCGCTGCGCGACCACCGCCTTACGCCGCGCCTGGCCACCCAGTTCGGCCTGCCCGTGGAGACACCGCTGGAGGCCATCATCGAACACCTGCAGTCGCCATCGCAGGGCAGGCGGCTGTACCTGCTGATCGACGAGGCCGACCTGTTCTTCCGCGATGAGGCCCGCAACGGCTATCCCCAGCTCAGCGCCTTGCGCGCGCTCAGCGAGGAGGGCCGTTGCTGGTTCATGCTGGCGGGATTCTGGGATCTCTATGCGGCAGCGTTGCTCGACTACCAGTCGCCGCTGCGCAACTTCGGCGACATCCTGGCCATCGGCGGCCTGGAGCCGTCCGCCTGCCAGGCACTGGCCACCGAGCCGCTGCGCAGGCTGCGCGTGGGCTACGCCAACGACGCCCTGGCCGAACGCCTGATCGAGGCCAGCGGCAGGCGGGCCAATCTGGTCGCCATCCTCTGCCAGGAATGCCTGCAAGCCCTGGGGCCCGACGAACGCGTGATCGAAGAGCGCCACCTGCGCCAGGCGCTGGAATCCCAGCCCGTACAGGATGCCCTGGTCGGCTGGGGCCGCCTGAGCACCGACGAACAGGCCTGCCGCCTGGACCGCATCGCCGTGTATCACACGGCCCAGCAAGGTCACACCAGCCTGACCGCGCTCGACGCCCTGGTCCAGGCCCACGGCGCCACCGGCCAGGCCCAGGCCTTGCGCCGATCCCTGGCCCGCCTGCAACTGGCCTACGTCCTGCGCCGCGATGAAACCCACGGCGTGCACGACGCACGCTACGTCTTCACCATCCCGCTGCTGCAACGCCAGTTCGAACCGCAGGAGACGGAGTTGTTGTTGAGGCAGGAACTGGAGAGCCTGGAAAGAGGGTTGAACAGCTGAAAAAAGGAGGCGGAAGACAGGCAGGCCTGGTGCAGGAAGAGTGCCTTACCTGGGTTTGGACAGTGTTAATCGCAACTGTGATTTAACATAATATACATCGTATCAATCAAAGCATCGCAGCCTCCATCAACCCCATCTCGGCGCTGCTCATGAGCGCTTCGATGTCGGTCAGAATCAGCATGCGTTCGACATCGCCGCTCTTGAAGCATCCCATACCCATGATGTAGCCGGCATCCACCGAGGCACTCATCTGGGGCGCCGGCTTGATGTTGTCCGCGCCCAGCGCCAGAACGTCCGACACCGAATCGACCACCACGCCAATGACCCGTCCGCGCACGTTCAGCACGATGACGACGGTGAAATCGGTGTACTCGGCCGACTCGCAACCGAGCTTCAGGCGCAGGTCGACGATGGGCACGATCACGCCACGCAGGTTGATCACTCCCTTGATGAAATGCGGTGCGTTCGCAATGCGGGTGGGTGCCTCGTAGCTGCGGATCTCCTGTACCCGCAGGATGTCGATGCCGTATTCCTCGCCACCCAGGCGGAAGCTGAGGAACTCGTTGGGCATGGCGGCCACTGCCTTGGCAGCCCGGGTTGATGAGGCGGCTGTCGTCTGCGCTGTAACCGGTGCTACCGTTGGGCGCTCTTCAATCATGGCGGTCATCTTCGACTCCTTGGAGATTGGGGGCGGGTTCTGGCGCGGCGAGCCGCGCTCAGAACGACGTCCAGTCGTCAGTGCCGGTCTTGGCAGGTGCGATAGCGAGCCGGCTCGACTCAGAGGTCGATGCTGGGGCTGCAGCAGCCTTCGCCTTGAATGCCGGCCGGGCGATGTTCTTGGCACGGTCCGGGCCGCGACGCTCGACGGCAGCAGCGTTGGCCGCTGGGGCCGCAGCGTGGGTCGAGCCTCCAAGTCCTTCATGCGACAGCTTGAACACCGCCACGGCCTGCACCAGTTTCTGGGCCTGGCCCTTCAGGCTCTCTGCGGCGGCAGCGCTCTCTTCCACAAGCGCCGCGTTCTGCTGCGTCACCTGGTCCATCTGGCTGACGGCCTCGCCGACCTGCCCGATGCCGGAGCTCTGCTCGACGCTGGCCGAGGTAATCTCGGCCACGATGTCACTCACGCGTTGGATCGAGGCGACGATCTCGCCCATGGTCTTGCCGGCCTCGTCCACCAGCACGGTGCCTTGCTCCACCTGCTCGACGCTACGGCCGATCAGGGCCTTGATTTCCTTGGCAGCCTCAGCGCTGCGCTGCGCGAGGCTGCGCACTTCAGACGCCACGACAGCGAAGCCGCGTCCCTGCTCCCCTGCGCGGGCCGCCTCAACGGCTGCGTTGAGCGCCAGGATGTTGGTCTGGAAGGCGATGCCGTCGATCACGCCGATGATGTCGCCGATCTTGCGGCTGCTGTCGCTGATGCCTTGCATCGTGGTGACGACCTTGCCGACCACCTCGCCACCTTGCGCAGCGACGTCCGAGGCGCCCTGAGCGAGTTGATTGGCCTGCTTGGCGTTGTCGGCGTTGTTGCGGGTGGTGGTGCCCAGCTCCTCCATCGTGGCGGCCGTTTGTTGCAGGGCACTGGCTTGCTCTTCGGTGCGCTGGCTCAGGTCCTGGTTGCCCTGTGCAATCTCGGAGCTGGCTGTCGCCACGCTGTCGGCACCACTGCGAATGGCGCCCACCACGCTAGACAATTGTTGCTGCATGCTGCCCATAGTGCGCAGCAGGTCACCTTCTTCACCCCTCACTCCGAGATCGATCGACTGATCAAGCTCCCCTGCCGCAATGCCCGATGCCACACGACTGACGTCGCCAAGCACGGCGCTGGTGCGACGACGCAGATAAAGTAGCCCGGCGAGCAGGCTCACGATGAGCAATGCCGTCGAGGCCATGGCAAGTTTCGACCATTGCTGCCGCGCCGCCACGGCTGCGGCCAGCTGTGCTGACGTGCGCTCATCGAGAAGGATCAGGAACTCGTCCACGGGTTTCATGATCTTGGCTTTGTACTGGTGGTACGCCAAGTCGTGCATCATCCCCAGAGCCTTGGCCTTGTCGGGTTCAGCTTGGCGCGTGAACCCACCTTTGCCGTCGTCATAGAGGCCCTTCACCATGTTCATGGCGATGGTTTCAGTGCGCACCAGATCATCTGAGTTGGCCTTGGCTTCGGCCAGCTTGGCGAGTTCGTTGTCTGCAAAGCCGGCCCGCTTCATCAGATCAAGCAGCGGCACCGTTTCGCCTGCAGGACGCACGTTTTGCGCATCGGCTGCCCGGAAGTCCCAATAGATCCGCTCGTAGGCCTGAGGCCGTGGCAGCTTGCCATTGCGAATATCCAGAATCTCGATGTATTGCTTCTCCCACTTGGCGTCACCGGTGGCCACGTAGGTGCGCGCCAGTCGGGTGAGGTCGTCAGAGCTTTGCCGCAACTCATCGGCCAGCAGGTAGGACTGGTATCGCCTGGCGGCGGTTTCGTCGGCAAGAGCGCTGCTGCGGTTGCTCATGATGGCTGCGCCAATGGTGGCCGCGCCAAGAACCAGCAGGAGAGCGGCACCAAAACTGTAGGCTTGTCTGATCTGGAGTCTCATTGTTGTTCCTTCGACTGTGCTCTCGCCCTCGACCAGGACGATGGAGTTGAGTTCGCCATGCAGGCTTGACCTGGCTTGGCGCAGAGCATGGGGCTTGCGACTTTTCAGCCCCCTGCCCTGCGCTGTCCCGCGTCACCCTGAACTGGCCGGATCGGCGCAGCCACATGCTGCCATTGAATGCCAAAATTGATCCGATGGCTGCATCATAGATATCAATTTAATCAAATATGAATTAAATTTTTCTATCAATTTGAGGAAATTGCTACTTATGCGCGTGAGCACATCTCCGATCCACAACTCGGCATGTACGGATATCAAGGAGTCCGCTGTCGGTGTCTGCGCGGAAATAGCCAAGCTGCAGCGCGTGCTCGGCAAGACAACCTTGGAGAACGAAATCCTCAAGGAAGCCGTGCGGTACGCCGCAGAAAAAAGTGGATTGCGCTCGCCTGTGCGCGACCTGCCTGGGCGCGGTGAGGCTGGGCCGATGGCCGCAGCCATCGCACACCCAGCGACGACGCCGGGCTGCTCGCCGAACTGCGCCAGGAAATTGCCGACTTGCCCAGCTGGCCTGTTGTATTTGCCCTCGGTTTCAGAACGAGTGGCGCAGGCCCAGCATCAGGCCGGTCTGCGATGCGCCCGCCAGCGGGCTGCCGCCGGCTGCGGCCGAGCTGACCGAGATGGCCAGGCGCTGTCCGTTGTCAATGCGCGCGGCCTGGGCATAGACCGCCGTGCGCTTGGAGAACCTGTAGGTGGCGCGCAGGGCCAGCAAAGTGGAGCGGTCGCCACCCTGGGCATAGCGCAGTTGCTGCAGCTGGCCATCGACCACGACGGCGGCGCTGGGGGACCAGGACAGGCCGCCCCATGCCAGGGTGCTGCGCGGCGTGGCGCCGTTGCTGGCCGAGGCCGCCTGGGCCGCGTCGTTGTCGCGGCGCATGAGGCCGGCGCCCAGCTTGATGGTGGGTGACAGCGCGGCATAGCCGTTGAGCATGATGCGGCGGTCCTTCAGGTCCGAGCGCGTCAGCCCTGCAAATGCGCCGGCGCCGCCGCGCATCTCGTCCACGGCCAGGGCAAAGCCCCAGGGCGCGGTGTCGTACTTCAGCATGGCCGACCACTGGCGGCAGGCCTGCCTGTCCGTGGCCGATTCGCCGGCGCAGTTGGTGCCGGCCGGGCTGGGGCCGGCGTTGACGGCATCGCGTCCCAGGCTGTAGGCGGCGCCCAGGCTCCAGGCGCCGAAGCGTCCCCGGTAGGCCAGGGAGTTGTCGGTGCGCGTGTTGGGGATGTAGCTGTCCAGGCTGCTCAGGCCGAAGGCGTTGGGGCCGAGCAGGTCGGCATCGAACAATGCCCAGTACAGCATGGTGTAGTTGCGCCCCAGCGAGACACTGCCCCAGCCTCCGGACAGCCCCACCCAGGCCTGGCGCCCGAAGCCCCGCCCGCCCTGGTTGAAGGTGCCGGCATCCGGGCCAAAGCCTGACTCCAGCGCAAAGACGGCGCTCAGGCCGCCGCCCAGATCCTCGCTGCCGCGCAGCCCCCAGCGCGACGGTGCCGTTCCCGTGAGGCCAGGCATGCGCGTCAGCGATCCGCCGCCTTGCACATTCGTCAGGTGCTCGATGCCGGTGTCCAGATGGCCGTACAGCGTCACCGATGAGGCGGTCTGGGCCTGGGCGCCGCCTGCTGCTGCCAGCATGGCGAGCGGGGCGAGGCGGCCCAGACAAACCCGCAGTGGGCGCCTGGCTGGGGGTTGGGGAATGCTTTTGAGAGTGCGGTTCATGCTTGTGTCTCCTGTCGTTGTCGTTGCGGAATCGGCACGCCGCAACGCTGCGCCTTGGGAAAGGCGAGAGTGGCGGGCACGGGGAAATGGGAGAAAGCGGCTGGGCGCCCTGCTCTTCAGGTGCCCGGGAGGTCCCGGTACATGACGAAGCGCGCCACGCGGCGCGTGATCAGCCAATGGCCTTCAGGACTGCGGCCGAAGGTGTCATCGAACTCGCCTACGAGCTGGCGCGGTTGCGCCGGGCGGCCGTGCGGCGTGATGGTATCGGCCTCGTCGCAGGACCACAGCAGCACATGGCTGCGCGCGCTGGCGCGGTCCGGGCCTTGCAGTTCCACCAGCGTGTTGGTGACCAGATGCCGGGTCATGCGGCCCGCAGGACGCCGGGAGTACGCAGCGGCGATGGCCGTGCGCCCGCCCAGTACCTCGCCGCCGGGCCGTTGCAGCTGGCCGTCTTCGTCAAACAGCCGGGCCAGGGCCTGGGCATCACCGGCATCCGCAAAGGCAGCAGCGCGCAGCACCAGATCCATGCAGGCCTGGCGGGCCAGCAGCCGGTCGATTTCATGGTTCATGTTTCTTGTCTCCCCGGAATCCGCAGCCTGCGATGGGCTGTCTTGATCCAGGCACCAAGCATTCCACGCTGGCATCGATCCGGCCAATGCCGGAGCCCCGGCCATCAATGCGTTTTTCTTATGGGACAATCAAAACACGTTCTTCCAACGTACCGCGAAGCACCTTTCAATGAACCTTTCTCTTGCCCCCTGGGCCAGCAGCAATCCCTCGCGTTTTCCCGAGTTGGCAGGCCATTTGCGAGCCATGCGCGCCATGCTGGGCGTGGTGCGCCACGGCAGCACCACGCGGGCCGCCCAGGCTATGCATCTTTCTCAGCCGGCCGTGGCGCGTTCGGTACTGCAACTGGAAGAGGCCTGCGGCGTGCCGCTGTTCATGCGCGGTGCGCGCGGCATGATGCCGACCCCGCTGGGCAGCCAGCTGGCCGCCCGCATCGAGGCCATGCTCCAGCATCTGGGCAGCGGCGCGGCCGACGCCCAGGCCGCCGCCACGCTGGCGGCCAGGCGCCCTCCCCTGCCCGAGCGTTTTGCCGAGACCGTGCCTGCGGGCCAGCTGCGCGCCCTCATGGCCATTGCCGACTGCGGCAGCGAATCCCTGGCCGCGCAGTGGCTGGGCCTGACGCAGCCCGCCGTGCATGCGGCGCTGCAGGGGCTGGAAACCAGTCTGGGCATGCAGCTGTTCTACAAGCTGGCCTTCGGCACGCGGCTGACGCCGTCAGGCGAAGCGCTGCTGCGCCGTGTCAAGCTGGCCCTGGCCGAGGTGCGCGGCATGGACAGCGATATTTCCGCCTGGCGCGGCGAGATCCGGGGGCGCGTGGTGGTCGGCGTGCTGCCGCTGTCGGTGGGAATCTTCATGCCGCGCGCGGTCGACAGCCTGGCCGCCAGCCACCCGGACATCGAGGTCAGCATCGTGGACGGCACCTACGAGAGCCTGGTGCAGCACCTGCTGAGCGCCGACATCGACGCCATCGCCGGCGCCCTGCGCGCCGACATGCCCTCCGATGAGGTACGCCAGCTGCACCTGTTCGACGATGACCTGGTCGTGGTGGCACCGGCCGGCCATGCCTGCCTGGGCTGCGGCCAGCTGGTTCTGGAGGACTTGCTGCAATGGCCCTGGGTGTCGCCCCTGCCCGGCACGCCGGCCGACCGCGCCATGGTCCAGCTGTTCCGCAGCCAGGGCCTGGAGCCGCCGCGCGCCAGCCTGCGCGCCAGCAGCCCGACCATGACGCTGGCCTTTGTGCTGCAGACGGGCCGGCTGGCCCTGGCCTCGCGCGGACAGGCCCTGCAAGATGACCACGGCGGGCAGTTGTCCATCGTGCCCGTGGACCTGCCTTCCACACGCAGGCGCATCGGGCTGGCCACGCGTGCGCTGAGCACGGCATCGCAGGACCTGGAGCTGTTCATGCAGGCCTGCCGACGGGCCGTGGGCGATCCGCCGGCCTAGGCTGAGCGCAGCGCTCGCTCAGCGCCCCATCCAGTCGAGCAGTGCCCGCGACACCTGGTGCGGCTGCTCCATGGTGCTCATGTGGCCGCTGTCCTCGATCACCACCAGCTCGGCGCCCGGGCACAGGGCCTGCATGCGCTCATGGCGTGACAGCGGGCTCCAGGCATCCTGGCGACCGCAGGCCAGCAGGGTCGGGCAGCGCAGCTGCCTGAGCACATCGCCCGCATCGGGGCGGTTCAGCAAGGCATTGATCTGCGCGGCGAACACCTCGGGCGTGAAGCGCGCCACCATGTCGAGCACCTCACTGAACAGCGGCGTATCGAGCCGGTCCGGATGCACCATGCCGCGCGCCCATTGCAGGCCCATCTCGCGCATGCCGCTGTGCCGGGCGATCTGCAAGAGCGCCATGCGCTTGGCGCGTTCGCTCTCGCCGGCCTCGCCCGGGGCGATGGGGTCCATGCCGGTGTCCAGCAAGGCCAGCCGCTCCACACGCTGGGGCGCCATGCCGGCAATGGCCAGGGCCACGCGCCCGCCCATGGAATGGCCCGCCAGCGAAAACCGCTCGGCCGCCACGCCATCCAGCACCAGGCGCGCCATGTCTTCGATGGTGGCCGCCGCGCCATAGGACGGAACAATGCACTCGGCAACACCGGCAAAGGACAGGGCCGCATGCTGCTCGTGCCAGACCGTCTCGTCGCACAGCAGGCCCGGCAGAAGTACCACGCAAGGCCGGCTCATGCAGCGTTCTCCAGGATAAGGTGTCCCACCGCCGTATTGGACGCGGGCACATGGTAGAAGCGGTGGTTGACCTTGGGCAGCGGCGCGGGGCC
>NZ_JBICKN010000003.1:0-808 GCF_043104185.1 Delftia sp. WSY_22 | reverse complement strand
GAGTCTGTAATCAGCTTTGTATTTTGACTGCGCCTTACTTGGCATAACCACCTTGATGATCACGTCATCAAAGTTATAGGGTCAAGCCTCACGAGCAATTAGTACTGGTTAGCTTAACGCATTACTGCGCTTCCACACCCAGCCTATCAACGTCCTGGTCTTGAACGACTCTTCAGGGGGCTCAAGGCCCCGGCAGATCTCATCTTGAAACGAGTTTCCCGCTTAGATGCTTTCAGCGGTTATCTCTTCCACACTTAGCTACTCGGCAATGCCACTGGCGTGACAACCGATACACCAGAGGTGTGTCCACTCCGGTCCTCTCGTACTAGGAGCAGGCTTCCTCAAATCTGCAGCGCCCACGGAAGATAGGGACCAAACTGTCTCACGACGTTTTAAACCCAGCTCACGTACCTCTTTAAATGGCGAACAGCCATACCCTTGGGACCGACTACAGCCCCAGGATGAGATGAGCCGACATCGAGGTGCCAAACACCGCCGTCGATATGAACTCTTGGGCGGTATCAGCCTGTTATCCCCAGAGTACCTTTTATCCGTTGAGCGATGGCCCTTCCATACAGAACCACCGGATCACTATGTCCTGCTTTCGCATCTGCTCGACTTGTCAGTCTCGCAGTTAAGCACGCTTATGCCATTGCACTATCGTCACGATGTCCGACCGTAACTAGCGTACCTTCGAACTCCTCCGTTACGCTTTGGGAGGAGACCGCCCCAGTCAAACTGCCTACCATGCACTGTCCCCGATCCCGATAAGGGACCTGGGTTAGAACCTCAAACGCACCAGGGTGGT
>NZ_JBICKN010000039.1:0-270 GCF_043104185.1 Delftia sp. WSY_22 | reverse complement strand
GACTGGGGCGAGGAGTCCGAGCCGTCGCCCATCTCCGACATGCTGGAGGTGGACCAGAACGACACCGTGACCATCCAGCGGCCCCAGGCCATGACGGGCGAGCAGCATGCCGCGCGCCACGTCGTGAAGTGGCGCATCTACCGCAGCAACGCCTCGGCCGCGGCGGCGGCCTGGCAGCTGGTGCAGGAGCTGCAGATCTCCGTGGCCAGCTTCCTCGATGACAAGAAGGGCGAGGAGCTGGACAGCCTGCAGCCGCAGTTCACCTGGGCC
>NZ_JBICKN010000038.1:0-1091 GCF_043104185.1 Delftia sp. WSY_22 | reverse complement strand
CCTGCGGGCATGGTCTCTTTGCTGGCACTGTGGCCGGCCTCGGGTGTGGTGCCGTCGCTGTAGTGGTAGAGCTGGCGGCGCCCGAAGCGGTCGATCTGGGCCATGAGGCGCCAGGGGCCATCGACCGACTCACCGGGCGGGGGGCCAAAGCCCCAGAGGGTGTCGCCATCGCCGCTGAAGGCCAGGATGGCCTCGGGATTGCACGCCAGCGCCGCCTCCACATGCGACCAGCGCGGGTTCGCAGCCCAGGGCGCAGTACCTCCGTCCGGCTCCGTGCTGCCGCCGCGCAGCAGCCAGATGTCTTCGCTGGCACTGTGCAGCTGGCCGCCCGGGGCCAGAGGCTGGTCGAAGGTGATGACGCGGCCGCTGGCGTCCAGCAGCAAGGTGGCCTCGTCCTGCAGGCGGATGCTGAGCTCCTGCAGCAGGTGCCAGCCATGGCCCAGCAGGCCGCAGGCAGCGCCGTGCTCGGGGTTGACGTAGCTGCTGTACTGGCGCTGCCAGGCCACGGGCAGCGCAGCCGATGGCAGGGCGAAGTCCAGGTCTTGTGCGCCCAGCAGGACCTTGGCGCCCAGCTGGGGGTTGACGGGGGATCCGACGGTGATGCCGTCCGGGCAGACGGAGCAGGCCAGGCCGCCCTGGCTGCCGATGAGCACGGTGCGCGAGCCGGTGACGATCTTGCCCTTGACGACGCTGTCGGTGATGCGGGCTGCGGGTTGGCCACTCATGCGAGGCTGCTCCTGGAGAGGTGAGAGAGAACGGGACGGCGGATGCGGAAGATGCGGGGAATGCAGGGGCTGCAGGACATGCGGGCCTCAGCAGTTGAGCCGGTCCATGGGCGAGAGAATCTGGATGTCGCCGGGCGTGATGCGGATGGTGCTTTCGCCGCAGGTCAGCAGGATTTCCTGCTGGGCTTCGAGCCGGATCTTGGCGGCATTGAGCTGGATGCTTTGTCCATCCATGGTGAGCTGGGAGGCCTTGCCGCCTCCGCCTGCACCCCCACCGCCGCCGCCATCGCCCCCACCGGGCGCCGTGATGTTCATGGCCATGCCGCCACCGGCGCCACCTCCCGCGCCGCCGCCACCTCCGCCTCC
>NZ_JBICKN010000037.1:0-93981 GCF_043104185.1 Delftia sp. WSY_22 | reverse complement strand
GGCGGAAACCAGTCGGCGAACTCGATGTCGTAGTCCTGCGTGTCTGCAGGCTGCATGGGGGAAGTGCGGAACATGCTTTGCCCCTGGTCGGTGACGTAGAAGGTGGTCATTCCTGCGGGCACGAGGAAGGTGCGGGATTCGGGCGCCTGCTCATCGAAGGGCAGGCGCTTGTGCACGGCGGGATCGATGTCGATGAAGGCCACGCCCTGGGCCTGCAGCGGCGCGCGCACCAGGCGCTGCCCACGGGCCGTGATCGCAGCCTTGGCCTGGACCAGCGCGGCCAGACGCGCCTCGACCCTCCCCTGCGTGACGACAAAGGCCTGGCCCTTGCCGTCCACGGGCGAACGCAGCCAGCGGCGCACGTAGATGCGGCCATCGGCTGTGCCACGGGCGGTGGGCGTGGATTGCACGGGGCTGCGGCGCAGCAGGATCGCCTGGGGCTTGAAGCTGGCACGCGCGGTCGCGTCCACCCCAATGCGTGCCTGCACATGGGCGTTGACCGTGGCGCTGGCCCGGGCCTGGACGGCCACACGCCCGCGCACGGGCGGCAGCGTGACCTTGATGATGGCGCGACCCGTGGCTGCCAGCAGGCTGCGCACATGGACCCGGCCCAGCACGCCTTCGACAGCTGCGCGCGCCACGGAATCGGCCGAGAGCTTGGCATGCACGCGGCCCAGCGGGCCGGTCAGCGCAGCAGCTGGTGCCGAGCGGACCACGGCATAGGCGAGCACTCTCCCGCCCACGCGGACGCGGGCATAGCCCTTGGCGTCCACGCGGATGCGCACCACGGGATCGGAGGCCCGCCCGTTCAGCGCAAAGCCATTGAGTGCTCCCCGGTTCATGGCTTACAGCAGCTGCAGCGTGAAGTCGCCCGTCAGGGCCTGGCTGTCCACCAGGAACACGTCATTGATCTGCAGCGTGCGCGGCGTGGGCAGCGGCTCGGAATACATGAGAGTGGCCGTGCCATCGGTGGCCGAGTCACCTTCCATGATTCCGATGTGCGTGACCGTGACCTGGGCGCCTGTGACGGGCGGAAACTCCGCGCGCACGGCGTTGTAGGTGGCGCCGTTGTTGGGCGCGGCAAAGGCGCCCGTGGGCACGCGCTGGTACCACGGTGCAGCCACCTCGGTGCCGGCGGTGAAGGCGTCGGTGGGGTCCGCCGTGAACAGGGCGAAGAAGGTGTTGCGGATGGCCGGGAAGGCCTGCTTGCGCAGCGTGGCGCTGATGATCGCGTTGGCGAGGGATGTGCTGAAACCAGCCATGACGGCTCCTATGGCTTCGAGCACTCCAGCGCCCCGATTGAAGATGCCCGCCAGGATGGCAGGCTTGGTTCACTTCTGGGCCACGGCCGTGGTGGCCGCAGCCTGGGCCTGAATGCCCAGCGCCTCGTTGTAGAGGGCACGGTGCGCCGCCGCGATGGTGGCGTTGCCGCCGAACTCGGCGTCGATGGACCAGGCCCGGAACAGCACGAAGTGCCGCAGCGCGTCCATCCAGCGCTCAGGAACCGAGGGCGTCCCGTTCTCGTCGGCCAGGTCCACGGCCGCGACACCCAGCACCGCGCGCACCTTGGTGCCGGCGGCCACGGGCGGATAGACCAGGAATTCCTGCGGCGTGCCCAGGTCGTGCATGTAGTGCTGCACCTCCCGGCCCGGGGAGCCAGAGCGCCAGGCGCCGGCCACGGCGTCCAGCACCCACAGGTCGGTCTTGGTGATGCGCCGCTGCGTGGCGTTGGCGTTGTTGGTGATGTCGATCAGCGTGAGCACGTCGGCCGGCAGCTCCTGCCGCCATCCGGCGGCCAGCACCAGGTCGCGCGGCTGGGCCATCTGGTCGGGCCGCTGCTCGGCAAAGGCGCGCTGGGCGGCGTTGAACCAGTCCAGCAGGGCCTGGCGCGTCCAGCGGATGTGCCCCTTGTCCTGCAGGTCGCGCGCTGCATCGTCCAGCAGCTGGGCCACGGTCAAAGCCATGATGCCCTCCCCCGCGAGCCGCGGCTGGTGTTGGAGCGCCACACGTCGGCCATGGCGTCATCCATGGCGCGCTGGAAGAACGCCAGGGCCACGCCGGCCTGGTCGGGCTTGTAGTAGTCCGTGCCCTCGGTGGCCAGCAGCTCGGCCTTGGCGCCCTCGCGGATCGCCTCATGGTAGAGCGAGGCCACCTCGTCGGGCACGCTGTTGCCGCGCAGGGACGGCATCAGCGAGGCGTAGACCTGCAGGCGGCCCGTGCTGCCCGTGCGTACTGTGAATTCGCGCAGGTTCGTCGTGACCAGGTAGAGCTTGCCGCGCAGCTCGTGCTGCCAGGGATCGGCAGGCAGATCGCGCGCCTTGGCCACCTCCAGCGGGCGCCCGGCCAGCGTGGCGCGCTCCAGGCGCAGCAGCTCCGCGCCCTGGGGCAGCTCGAAGGTGTATTCGGCGAAGGCCTCGCCAGTCACGTCCGTAGGCTCCAGCCATTCCTGCCAGGCGCGCGTGGCCTTGAGGAAGGTGCGCGCGGCGCGGTTCAGCGCCAGGTGGATGAGCGGGACCGGCGCCTTGGGGGCTGCCAGGACCAGTTCGGGCAGCCAACTTTCCCAGGAGGCCATGATGCGTTCAGCCGATCACTTGGGAAGCGCGCGAGGCCTTGCGCACGCGGCCAGTGGGCAACGAATCCGACTCCTGAGGCAGGCCCGTGCCGCCGTCAAAGTCGTCATTGCCCTCGTCCGGCCCCAGGCCGGGCGGAAGGACGGCGCGCGCCACAGAGGTACGGCCAGCAGCGGGAGGGCGGCGCGCTTCGCGCGCGGCGGCCAGGCGCAGGAATTTCTGCTCGGCCTCGAAGTCCTCTTCGGTCTGGAAGTTGCCAGCACGCAGGTATTGCGCATGGGCCTCGCTCTCGACCTCGCAGGCAAGAGGCTTGCCCTCGAAGACATAAGTGGTGCCCTTGATACGCACGATCAGGGTTCCGTCCTTGCGTGCGGGCAGCGAAGTGAACAGCTTCATGGTTTGGTTCTCCGGGGTTCAAAAAGCCCCGGCGGCCGATGCCACCGGGGAAAGCCCCTTGCGGGGGCGCACACATGAGCGCGCTGTCAGGCGTTCGTGTAGATCAGGTCCAGCGTGAACAGGCCGGCAGCCGTGCCTGCGCCCGAAACCTTGAGGATGATGCGTCGGTCTTCATCCTTGGTTGCGAGTTTGGCGAAGGCCGCTGGCACGAGGTGCGCGTAACCACCGGCTGCACCCACATCGTTGTCCGTCACCCAGGCGCCGCCGCCGTCGTCGGCCGCTGTGCTGATGTCGCCGGCCGCATCCGCCAGGCCGATGGAAGCCTTGAAGCCCGCGCCCAGGGCGGCCGGCACGCGGATGTACAGCGACACGGGCAGCGTGCCAGCGGGCAGGATGCCGATGACGCCACGGGCACCGACTGCGTGGTCCGCCACTGCCAGGGGTTGGCCGAAGCGCGAGCGCACCAGCTCGGAGCCGCCGGGGGTGATGGGGGCCTGGTGGCCTGCAGCCACGGCACTGAGTTGCTTGAAAGCCATGTCTGACTCCTCTGATTCGTTGGGTTGGGTCAGCGCGACGCAGCGGCCGTGTCGATGCCGTAGACGCCGTGGTCCTGCTTCTCGCCCTCGATCTCGAAGACCGACTTCTTGACGCCGAAGATGGACGACGTGGTGATCACGACCTGGTTGCCGTTGTCGCGGGTTTCCTCATGCCAGCCGTAGCGCATGCCCGTGCCCGGCGAGCCAAACGCCATCACGCCGGCCTGCGCACCCATGAACAGCGCACGCGCCGTCTCCAGGTCGCCCGTGGCACCGTGGGTGTTGTGGCGAATCACGTTGCGGTGCGAGTGCAGCACCACGTTGCGGTACATGCCCAGCGCGCTCTTGAACAGCGGCGACTTGAAGCCCACCGCAGCGGCCGCGGCCTTTTGCAGTTCCAGCCAGCCGCCCGTGCCGGTTTCCTTGCGCAGGTCGTCTTCCTGGAAGGTGTGCATGACCATGACGAACACTTCCTCGCCATCGACCACGCAGGGCTGCATGACGGGGATGTTGGTGGCACCGCCACCCTGGCTGTCCGCCCGAACGCGGGCACGGTCCACCACGGCCAGCGACATCTTGTCGGTGGCATCCAGGTTGGCCACCGCCGTGGCATCGCCGCCGAACAGGTGCTGGTTGGGCGTAGGCGCCGTCAGCGGGTTCTTGGCACGGCCCTGGTAGCCCAGCGGCAGGATGAAGTTGGCATTGATGCCGCGCGAGCCGGACAGGTAGGTGAAAGTCAGTTCGTCCTGGAAGCGGCCCCACCAGTTGGCCTGCTGCTGCTTGGCGCGCATGCGCAGATCGTGCAGCGTGCGCTTGCGCGACATGCGGCCGCCCGTGTTGACGCCGCCACGCGCCTGGTCGATGTACAGCTCATCGGTGTAGAAACGCTGCCCTTCTTCCTTGCCCTCCAGCATATCGTCGCCCTCGACGGGCGCCATGCGCAGCTCGGCCAGCAGGTCATAGCTGACCAGGTCACCGGCTTCGGATTCCAGATCCGTCAGCAGTTGGATTGGCGTCTTGGCGCCCTGGCCCACGGCCGCGAAGCGCTTGCCGAAGTACGAGGCTTGAGAGACATCGAGAGCCAGGTCGCCGGAAAAGCGCTTGACCGCGCGGGGGCTGTTCACGCCCACCACTGTTTTGCCCATAGGAGTGCTCCTGTATGGTAGCGAGCACTCCAGCGCCCCGGTTGAAAAATGGTTCAGCCCTCAAGATGGCAGGCTTGGTACGGGCCGCGAGGACGCCGCGATCTTGCGAACGCAGGTTTCCGGCGCCGCCGCAATCACCATGCGCGCAGCCTGCCCCTTCTTGTATTCCAGCTGGATGCGCACACCGCCCACCTCCAGCACATCGCCCGTGCGCAGCTCCATGAAGATGCGGCGCATGTCGGGCGCCGATGCAGTTGCCTGTGCCATGGGCTCCTTCACAGCGAACGCAGGTACTGTGCGCGCCTGTCTTCGGACAGGCGGCCCAGCGCGCGCTCGTAGTCCAGGCCGGTGAGCTTGTCCAGCTCGGCGAACTCGTCGCTCACGGGGTCGGCATCGCCCGCGCCGCCGGGTACGTCGGCCAGATTGGTGACCACGGCCGAGGCGTCGGGCCTGCGTTGCGGGTCGGCCCGCCTGCCTGCGATGGGAATTCCATGCAGGGCCAGCACGCGCTTATGGGCCTCCTCCAGAAACCAGCGAAAAGGCTTGTCTTCGTTGCCGGGTGCCGAACCCAGGGCCTTCACAAAAGTGTCCAGATCCGCCTGCTTGCCGTGGTCCGTGTAGTAGTTCACACGGCCCAGTTCAGGCGTTTTTGCGGCTTCGTCCAGGAAGGTGCGGATGGAATGGGTCCAGGCGTCCCTTTCGGACTGCTGGCGCATTTCTGCCGACACGGTGGCGCGTGTTTTCACGTCGCGCAATGCATCGCGCTGGTCTTGCAGCCGGTCCAGTTCCGACTCCATTTCCTCATGGTCCAGATCGCCGTCGTTGTACCTGCGACGCACCTCGGTCATCGCCGCCTTGTTGGCCAGTACCTGGTCCTCATAGTCCTGGGGCAGGTCCACCCTGTAGCCGGACGCCTGCGCCAGCGCCTCCCGGGCAGCCTTCGCGGGCTCCGACCCTACTCCCTGGATATGCTCTGCTGCAGCATGTTCACGGGACTCCAGTGCCGCTACAGCCTGATCAGCGGGCTCGCCATCGGGGGACGGGGCACCTTCGGCTTCAGCACCCAGATCACCGCGGCCCAGCGCCGCAAGCGCAGCCTCGTTGTCTGCATGGGGGTCGTAGTCGTCTTCCTGCATGGAGGAACGCTCGGCGTCGGAGAGAAGGCGCAGTCGATCGTCTTGGTTGCTCATGGTTGAATATTCCTGATGTGCGTGCTCAGGGAAGGTTGGCAGGCTTGGTACGGGGCCATGCATCGCCCATCAATCGGGCATCAGCGGCGTGGCCATCAGCCGCTCGCGCGATATCTGCACCGCGCTGCGCCATGAGTCCACCTCGCTCTGCCAGGTCTTCGAGTAGGGCTGTGCAGGTGCTGGCGTACCGGGCAAGGGAGGGCCGGGCAGCTGCGTCGATACGTTCGGGCAAGCCGGCGAAGTCGCCGCGCAGGCCTGAAGCAGCAGCGTGCATGTCACGCAGGCTGCGCTCAAGATCCTGCTGAGCTGCGGCATTGCGCTGCTGGGTACGCTGGTATGTCGCAAGTGCATTGTTCAAATCCCGTGAAAACGCGGCCACGTCCTGCGCGGCCTGGCGAACGCTGGCCAGTTCAGTGCTGGCTGCATGCAGCCTGAGCTGCTCGAGGCGCAGCCCATGGCGCTGGTCCTGGACCCACCAGGCACAGGCCGCGCCCAAAGCAAAGGCCGCAGCGGCAGCCCAGGGCCGGGCGAAGAGGCTGGAGATCAAGGCACGACCCTCCACTCAAGGCAGATTTCTCCATTCGCCTCGCCTCGCAGTTGCAGGCCGGGCAGTACGGTGGACACACCGCGGATCGTGCCGCGGTTCCAACGGCGGTTCTCGCGGCAGGCGCCCGCAAGGTCACCTGCGTTGGCCTTGCGCAGCAAGGTGCTGGTGGCAAGGCTGCCCGCCCCCTTGTTGTGGACGAAATCGATGAATTGGCCCTGAACGAAAGGGTCGTAGGTCTCCCAATGCACCAGCAGTTGCCGCGCCTGGCGCTCGGCCAGCAGATAGCGACCGCGCTCCAGCGCATAGCAGTCCGCAGGGCTGTACCAGCGCCCGGCAATGACGCCATCACCCGTGATGCCATTGCAGACGGTCAGCGGCTGCCCCTTGCCCAGCCTGTCGGCATAGGGTGCCCCGATGTGTCGCCCGCTGCTCTCGTAGAACGAACCCAGAACCATGGCGACCTTCACGCCGGCCGTTGTACCGGAGTCGTCAGCCACGGCTCGTACATAGGAGTCAAGCAACGCCGGCGCCTCGAGGTGCCGGGTCACCAGCGCCCCGCCCGCGCCCATTGCGGCAAGCACCACCAGTGCCGCCAGCCGCCCTGCCAGCCGCACCGGCACCTTGGAGTCCTGTGGGGCCATCATGCACTCCCGATGGCCGGCGACCATGGCCCGGCATCGCGGGCTGATAGGTCTGCCACCCTTTGCTTGACCATCATGGAGCCTCCTGCTCACCAGCGGCATCACGTGCTCCGCCGCGGCGCATGAGGCTCATGCGCATTTCGTGCTCCGCCTGGTCACGGGCCTCTTCAGCCAGCTTCAACTGATACTCCTTGCGGCGGTAGTACCAACTGACAGAAAAGCCCGCGATACCCACCAGTACGCCCATGGCGACGCCAGCCTCCGAGGTCAGCAGCCAGCCGAAGCCGCCCAAGCCCAGCCCACCCCAGCCAACCTTGCTGCCCATGGTTGCCGCAGCACCGGCGCTTGTGGCATGAGCTGCGGCCTCCAAGGCCGCCTGTGTGGCGTCATTGCTCATCGATCACTCCTTGTTGTTCAAACTGCGCGAGGCGGCCCGACATGGAATCGAGATGCTCGCAACTGCGAGTCCGGATCTGGGCCACCCGCTCGCGCGAGTCGGCCTCGATGCATGCCACCTGCAAGCGCACATCCTGGTCCGCCCTGATCTGCAGCGTTTTGTTGGCCAGTTCGGTGTTGGCCTTGGCCAGTTGCCGGCGCATGTTGTCCAACTCGACATCCGCATCGCGCCGCACTGCGGCGGCCGCATTAGCCATGCGCAGAGCCAGGGCCTGGTCTCCGCCGCTGGAGCGCATCTGCTCGGCTTCGGCTTCCAGCTTTTCGGCGCGGGCATTGATTTCGCGGACCTTCGCCACCTGCTCGGCAAGAGCCTGGCGCGCCCCTTCCTGCTGCATCTGCAGGGCCTCGGCCTGGGCCTGCATCTGCTGCTGCATCTGCTGCTGCTCCTCGGGAGAAAGGGACCGGGCCGGGTCGCGCTCCCCGGTCAATTTGCGCATCTCGTCCGCGATCTGCTCCCTGTTGGGGAGATCGGAGTAGTCCATGGCGATGGTCAGCAGGCGCAGTGCGGCCTCAGGCGGCATACGCCCGGCCATCTGCGACAGCGCATCGAACATGACCTGGCGCAGCGTGCCCGCATAGTCCTGCTCGGAGACGATGAAGTCGGCCAGGCTTGCCGTGATGTCGTTGAGATAGCGCACGCTGCCGTCCGGCTGCATTTCGGGACGGTTGATGCGCACCCAGTCGAGGCGCCCCTTGTGGCCCGATAGCCGGATGACCTTTTCATCCGTATACCACTGCTCTACCAGGCTCAGTTGCTTCTCGCCCTGCAGCTGCACGGCCAGCCTGTGGTTGTCGAATGGCTGTGTGGTCACTACCGAGCCCTGCAGCTGGCGCGCCTTGATGGCCACCCCAGAGCTGGCATTGGTCTGCCGGCCCAGGTTCTCGCCGCCGATGCCGGCGGACTTCTGTATGGCCTGCGTATCCAGGTTCATCATTTGGATCTGGCCGGAGGCCATCTCACTGTCGCGGTGCACCTCGAACTTTCTGCCTGCGCGGTAGATCACCACCCCATCGGGCTGGTTGATTTCCTCACGCGCCTCATTGATGTCGTCGAAGGCGCCCTTCTCGGCGAATATCTGGTTCGTGGACAACAGGAACAGCGCTTTGCTGGCACGCTTGTTCAGGTCCATCTGCAGGTCACGTACCCGCCGTACCACGCCATAGGGCATGCGGTCACGACCGCGGCGATAGCACCAGATGGGCGTAAGGCTGAAGCTGTTGTGCCGCATGGGCATCGGTCCCAGCGCCAGCAGGTGGCCTTCCGTGAATACCGCAACATGCATGCGCATGACCACACGGTCCACGATGGCACCGCCCACCTGTCCGATGGCCTGCATCAGCGCCTGGTCCCAGGGTTCGACAAACGCCCCCTTGAACGGCCCTTCGGTCACGACGCGGACCGACGCTGGCATGCGAAACTGGCATTCGATCAGCCGCACACGGCGCCGTTGCTCGTTGTCCGCGTCGCTTCGCCCACCTGAGACGTTTGCAGACGGATGCTGGCTGACATGGCCTTGGTAATGGAAGGCGTCCTCGGCCCACTGTTGCGCGCTGTGCTCCTGATCCTGTTGCACCGCACGCTCCAGCACGTCGCGACGGCCCGGGTACATGGTGATGGCGATATCCTCGTCAACCCAGCGCGTACGGAAGATGTAGCGTGCATCGCTCAGGTCGTTCTCCATGGCCATGGAATCCCAGAGCACGTTGCGCCAGTCCTCGTATTTGGAGTAGATGATGTCCTGGGTGGGGTCGTTGCGCACCCCGTCATCAAGCCAGCCCACCCCCACCTTGATGGTGTCTTCGAAAGCCCGACTGCGATTGAAGCCTGTGCGGTTCACATCGGAAACATACTTGAGCACCTTGGTCTTGATGTCGGCCATCTGGACGTCGTCCTCGGTGCGAGGCAGCACACTCCAGTCCACGCGCGCGCGGCGCTCGGTGCCGATCAGCCAGTCGCACATGACGGCCACCTCGTTGAACACCAGAGGTACCTGGCCCCGCTCTTCCAGTCTGGCGGCGTCGGCGGGGTCCCACTGGTCGCCGTCGTAGTAGTCGGCGTCGATGGCCATCTGCAGGCGGTTCTCTGCCTGGATCTCGCGCTCGCGGCAATACCAGCCCAGGAGCTTGCGCAGGGTCTTGCGGGCCTCCGGCTGGTCCAGCGGATGCCGGGGTGTGGTGTCGGCCACCTCAAACGCCTGCGGCTCCTCGTTGAGGACGCGCTCGCCCGCGCCCGCGCTCCGGTTGAAGCGTGATTCAAACAGGGACATACTCTGCCCCCGTATCCGGAACCGTCAGAGCCTGTGCCGCAATCTCCTTTCCATCCAGCGTGACCACCAAGCTGCCAAACTCGCGGCCCTGGTGCTCCCACGGCGGTTCACAGGGCATGGCTACAAGGTCGGGGAGGCCTTCGTGGATGATGGTGGCCACCCTCACCCAATGCGGTCGGCCGGACGGCAAGCCCAACACCTCACATGCTTTTTTGCACATGCGCGCCAGGTAGGCCGGATCATCGTAGAGATAGGCCGCGCTCTCCATCACCACATACCAGGGCGATTTGGGACGCATGCCAGGAACGAGGACCAGGGCGCGTTCACCGTTGATCCAGGTGTAGATGGCTAACAAGTCGCCATGCCGGCGATGAAGATGGGATTTTCGAAGGTCAATGCATGCAGGCATGCCATGACAATGGCAGGCTTGGTACGGTCTCAGCGGGCCATTCCGCCGCCACGCCGCCGTACGCTCAAGGCGCCCTGCCCCGCATTGTCCATTCGCGGCAAAGCCATGGCCAGATAGCGCCACACGTCGGCGCCGTGGCTGGCGTCGTCATGCAGCGGTGCGCCAGGCTCCAGGGTGCGGGGATCTATCTGGCGACGGTACCGGCTCAGGCAGTCCAGCAACTGGGCACATCTGCCGGCATCGACGTAGGCCTGGGAAAAGATGCCACGCGCCAGCCGTATGCCCGCCTCCAGTCCGTAGCGTTCCAGTACCTCGACCTCCCGGCCCATGTCCTGCAGGATCTGTTGCGTGGTCTGTCCAGTCTTGAAATCACCATGCGCGCCGTCGTGGGGCAGGAAGTCCGTACCCCACAGGTAGGGCAATTTCTCCATCTCCTGCACATACCACTCCAGTGTCTTCTGATGGCCCTGCATGAAGTGGATGATCCGGAAATCTACGGCCGTGCGCTGCACGAAGGCAATGGCCATGTCATCGGCCCATCCAAGGTCCCATACAGTGTGTACGGGCAGCCTGGGATTACAAGGCACGCAACATACACGCTCGTCGTTGTAGAGGCGCTCAACTTCGCTGGCGTAGATGGCACCGGCCAGGCTGCGCCTGGGCCGCCCCTCCCAGATGTTCCAGTAGCTGTCGGGATCGCGTTTCAAGTGGCGGACACGCTCCTTGTCCAGCACCTCGGGGAACCAGGGGTTGTCGCGCCAGTTGATTTCGCACAGCCAGGTATCGCCGTCCGAATGCGTGATGAAGCGGTCATAGGTGGGGTCGCTGGCCAGGCCGGGGTTGAGCGTCAACCAGATCTCGGAGCCTGGTCTGCGGATGGTGGGCACCAGCACCTCCCAGCTGCGGGCGCTGACGCCCTGCGCTTCCTCCACCCAGACGATGTCGATAGCCTCGAACGACTTGATGGAATTCACCGTATGGGCCTGCAACCCGGCGAACAGGATCAGCGTCCCGTTGGCTCCACGGATTTCCGTGCCCAGTACTTCGTAGAACGCCCCCAGCCCCAGCGCCTCGATCTGGTCCTGCAGCAGGCGATGCACGGAGTCGCGCATGGATTTTTGCACTTCACGCGCACACAGAATGCGCAACGGACGGCTGCTGCCCAACACCAGCAAAGCCATGGCCACGGACCAGGACTTGGCCCCCCCGCGGCCACCGTACATGACCTTGAATCGCCTCGGCTCGAAAAGCAGCTTCAGTTTGGCCGGAAGCTCGACGCTCACGCCAGAGCGCTCGACCTCGTAGTCATGGGCGAAATCTGAAGGTGTCTCGGGCACGAGGCAGCTCTGGCTCCGTGGAGGCGTTTCCATCGGCAAGGGATTCATTCGCCCTCCTGCCGTGGATCATCATCGTGCCTGGACGGTTCAATGAAGCGCACTTCAAAACGCCCCACGCCCACGTTGCTGCGGATGCCGTCCCGCTGGTACAGACCGTGGTAGCGCATCAGCTTCTCGATCACATCCAACTGGTTGCGGATGCTGATTTCCGTGCCGTACTTGCCTTCTTTCGCACCACCGAAAAGCGCCAGCGCCCCCCGGCCAAGGCCACGCGTGTCCTTGACGACCGTGCGCGGCAAGCCGGCGCCGAAGCACTCCGGACATTGCGCCATGGCAGGCCGATGGGCCTCATACCCCACACCACCGAGTTCGGGGAAGTCCTCGGGGTGCTTGCCGGCATCGATCCACTTTTCACGCTTGGCGTTGTACTCGGCGTGTGTGTACTGGTATTCATGGTCCGTTCCGTAGCAATGCCGGCAGCACGATACGTGAACCTCGACCAGATCGCGCGGATCGGCCATCAGCATTTCATGGAGGCGGCGCACCACCTCCTCCGCACGGACTTCGGCATGCTCCACGACACGCTGGCTGCATTCCCTGACATAGTCCTGCACCCGCGGATCCTTGAGCAGCCTGGCACCCTGGGATGCCGCGCTGGATGAGCTGTAGCCTGCCGCGACAGCCGCCCGCGTGGCGTTGAAGCCCGACGCTACGTATTCCCGCGCGAAGCAACGATGCCTTTCCTGAGTGCTGGCATGCTGCCGGGAGGAAGACTTAGTTCCTTCACCGGAACAGACGGTGCTGGAGATTTTCGTTTTCATGCTCGCAACCTGTCAGACTTGGGACGCGCCATCAGTACACCCTTGGCAATTCGCCGACTCCTGGCCGCAGCCGCACAGCAGGCGGTAGCGCATGACCGGCTTGCGGCCGGGCAACTCCGTGAGCCGGCCTTGCACCATTCCGCGGCCCAACAGATACTGAAGCGCCCAATCGACCTCACCTTTCGAGCGTCCCAACTCCAGTACCAGTTCACAATGGAAAAACCAGCGTTCCGGCAGCCGCTGCAGATAGCGCAGCAATGCATCTGTGCCGCTGCCGGGGCGCACGACTCCGGCGGGGCGGGGGTTGTGGTGCCTGCTCCTGTTCTCCTGTCGGCCTTGCAGTTGTCCGGCCAGCCAGTTCATCGCTTCGTGTCCCATGTCGTCAGACCTTTGCTGCAAAGGCTGGGGCCGGGCCAGCAGGGGCCAGGCACGGCGCGCGGTACGAAAGGGGCTGCGGTACGATGCCGGATTGCCGGCATTGCAGCTCGTCATGGTGAAAAAGCATGGTGTTCAAGGTTTCTGGCCTTTCGGTGGACGGTTGAAGTTGCAGGCAAGAGCCGGATGAGGCGAAGTCAGGCAGTTGCACAGCGACGCATGGGTGAGCACTGGCAGAGGGCTGACCCCACAGGGCTGGTGCGGTCATCGCGGCGCCCCTTCCATGTGCAGGGCCTGCATGGCATTGCGCAGTACCGTACGGGTGATGGTCCGATCCCCGGCCCGGGCCCGGGCCAGGATGCGGCGCGCCCAGTCCTTGCCATCACCCACGGGGACTAGTTGCACGCTGACAGGCGACGCAGCGGGCGCTGGCAGGCACGACCATCCTTGCAACTGGGCATGCGTGCGGCGCGGCGTGGCAGCACGACATAGCGCCTCGAATTGAGGCAGGTGCGGCGGGAAATCCGGATGGGTTGCAGGCAGCCGGGCAACGGCGGTCTCGATCACCCCCGGGTCGTATTTGGCAAGGGCCGCGCTCCAGACCCGCATGGCCGTGCGTACCCCCAGATCACGGCCTCCGCTATCCAGAACGCCCGTCGCGAACTTGCTCAGGAACAGCGAGCCATAGGACCCCTGCATGACCAGGAACAGGTTTTTCACCGCAGCGCCCGTGGCCTGCTGCTGGGGCTCGCCCTCCATCGCCGCCCGGTATAGCGTAGAAATGCTCTGCACGGCCTACGCCTCCATGATGGCCGCGTAGGCCGCGCCATGTCGGGCCGATGGCGCCGAGCCACGTACTGCAGCTCTGGCCCGTGGCGGCAGTGCAGCAGCAAGCCACTC
Source organism: Delftia sp. WSY_22 (assembly GCF_043104185.1). NCBI lineage: Bacteria > Pseudomonadati > Pseudomonadota > Betaproteobacteria > Burkholderiales > Comamonadaceae > Delftia > Delftia sp. WSY_22. The sequence continues at coordinate 80,391 of NZ_JBICKN010000037.1, read as the reverse complement.
CAATGGCTGCAGCGGCCTGGCCTGGGCGCAGGCACGCAGCCGTTCAACCAAGGCCTGGTCGCCATGGGCTTTGCGCAATCCGCCCAGGAAAGAGCGCGCCTGCCGCTCCGGCGTACCCGCATTGACCAGCAGGGACAGACCGTAGCCGAAGATGATCTCGCCGCAACTGCCCTCCTCGCCGGCCGGACGGCCCGGACCGCCAGGTACGGAAAGAACATCAAGGTATCTCTGTCCCTGTCCCTGTCCCTTTCCCTCTCCCTTGGAGGTTCCGTCCGTGCGGACAGCCGTCCGGTGTCTTCGGGACAACGAGGGGCTGTCCCCAGGGACATCGCACTCCTGCACGTCGGGGCAGACGCCGCCGTCGCCGGCCATGGGCAACGCCTGTCCCGTCGGTCGGCCACTGTGGATCCACTCGTCATAGGAAGGGCGACGCACGTCCGTTCCGTGCCTGTCGTTGTGTTTCTTGATACGTCCACATTCCGTGCGCCACCGCTGCAATAGCTTGGAAGCCCAGGCATCTCGCGCCTTTTCCGCCACCACAGGATGGTGGTAGCGTCCATCACTGCATAGCACCCAGCCATGCATGGCGCCCTCACGCACCCGTTTCCACCTGGGATCGATGCGGCCACGCAGCGCGTAGCCCGCCTGCTTTGCAATCCATGCGTCGTTATCCGGCATGGAACCTGCAGGCACCTGGTGCCAGGCCGCCGACCACAGCAGCACTGCGGCCCAGCAGGCATCCGGGGTTTTATTTGCTGCCAGGTCCGAATCACGCAGACGAGCCACATCCAAAGGCATGAATGGAAAGTCGGACAGGTCGCAATCTGGAGGGACCATGGGCTCTGGCCGGGCTGCGAAGCAAGGCTTTGTCATACCGGCCTCCCGGCGCGCATTGATCGCACCTCGTGCTGGAAAAGCGCCCTGTCCGTCAAGGGCAGCGCATCCAGGGAAAACCGGCCTGCCCCCATGGCAACCATTGCATCGGCCAGGCCCAGCTCCACTCTTGCGCCCCCATAGATCAGCTTGCTCAGAAGGCCTGGAGTCGTACCGCACCGCGCTGCAAACTCGGCGCGCCCGTAGCGATCCAACCCCCTGAAAAACAGTTTGAAAGAGTTCATGAAGAAATAGTACCTCAAGAACCATAAAAAAGATACCTTAAGGTATCTTGTACCCACAGGTATTCAGGCGGAAAATTTCCCCATGGACCACCAAACACGCCTGCAGCAACTTCTCACGATCGTCTGCACCGAGTTCACCCACGGCAACCGGGCCGCAATGGCGCGCGCCATCGGGAAAGACGCAAGCTACGTCAACCGCCTCTTCTACCCACAGGACAAGAAGGGCGCCAAAGGCATAGGACAGGAATTGATGGAAGCCACTCGCATCGCGTTCGATTTGCCAAGAGGCTTCTGGGAAATGACACCAGCCGAGGCCTCCGCCGCCCTCAAAACCACCCCCATCCTGGTAGAAAATGCTGAAAAGAAACTCACGCGGGACGAAATAGTGATCCGACAGTACTCCACTGGTGGCGCCATGGGCGGCGGACTGGTCCTTCGAGATCAGCCTGGCGTCATCAAGAGCTGGAGCGTCAATAGCGAGTGGGCCCAGAAAAACCTGCCCTATGTGACCTCCTATGACAATCTGGCCATCGTGACGGGGTTCGGAGACTCCATGCTCGGAATGTTCAATCCCGGCGACCCACTCCTGGTGGACACCGGCGTTAGGGAATGCGAGTTCGACGGCGTCTATTTCTTCTCGGTGGATGGAGAGGGCTTCATCAAGCGCCTCCAGCGAATTCCAGGGGAAGGCATCCTCGTGATCAGTGAAAACAAGAAATACCGTGAGTGGTACATCAAGCCTGGCATGAACCTTCAAATCCTGGCCAAGGTGCTACGAGCCTGGGAGAGCAAAGCCTACTGACACGACCCCATCTTCAAGCAACAAGCCACCTGCGGGTGGCTTTTTTCATGACCTCACAATACCCATAGATACCCCAAGGTCAATACCCTGACAGTTGTCACAAAAATTACCTCAAGGTATATTTCATACACACAAAGCCGCAAACGAACACTACCCAGATTCACCTCGGACCTACAGCCCATCCTGTTTTCAACTTCCCGCCTGCGTATGCCTGCCCGACCCGCCCACTGATCACGGAGGTTCATGAAAGCCCAAACCATCACAGCCTGCTGGGCCAATCTGGCCCAGGCCCGCCATGCCACACGCGAGGGGTACGAACAGGAGCTGGACGACGCCCTGGATGCCTACCAACGGGAAAACTACGGCCCACCCTGGGCGCCCGAATTCATACAAGAAGCCCTGCGTGACCTGCCCTACGCCGTAGCCCGACAGATTGCCGCAGCAGACGAAACACAAACATCCGGGAGCCTTGCAAGCATGGGAGCAGCCCTGGACTCCTGGATAGGAGGCTACGCCCGCCTATGCGCAACCCGGCAGTTCCACCCGTTGGGATACGGCATCAGCCCCTGAGTCCGCGCCTCCAAGTGATCTGCCTCGTACCGCCAATCGACCTCGAAAGGACCATGCACCATGCGAATGATGTGCCCCCACTGCAATGAACACGCCTACACGCGCACCAGCCTGCAATTGACGAACACCAGCCGGGAAACTATTTTCCAGTGCCGCAACTTTGAATGCGGTCACGTGTTTTCCGCAGTGACCGAGATCAACCGCACCATATCCCCCAGCGCCATACCCAACCCTGGCGTGGTGCTGCCGATGAGCACACATATCAAGCGACGCGAAGTGGCCCGCCAGATGGCGGCCATGCCGCTATCGGAGTTCAATGCGCAGCAGCACCGATGCACGGATGCCGCAGCACAGGCCGCTCAGTGATCGCTGCCCGCAAGAAAACGGCGTGCCTGGTCGCGCGCCCCGTCGAAGATCTGCCGGGCCATAGGCTGCGGCACGCTGGCCGGCAGGCGCGGCTGCAGCCGGGCTATGGCGCCGTCCAGCGCCTCGACCATCTCCACCATGCTTTCCCACAGGCCTGCGATGCGCGTGGTCTCCGCCAGGACCTTCCAGTGGCGGCGCTGGATCTCGGCCAGGCGGTAGTGGCGGCTGCGCCCTGGCAGAGCCATGGCCATCCTGGCGCGCTGGCGGGCGATCTTGCCGTGGCCGTGACCGATGATGGGCCAGGCCGACAGCACGTCGTACAGCGGCGTCATCTCATAGCCGCCGCCCGGCTGCAGAAACACAGAGAAATTCTTGGCATGCCCGTCCGTGGCCGCCAGCAGCCAGAACGCCAGCTGGGCCATCACGAAGCGGGCGCAATCCTGGGCAGGCTCGCTGCCATGCTGCAGCACCTGCAGGCACTGCAGCATGCCGGGCCCGCCGTGGGTCTCGTACTTGTTGGCGCTGGCAACGCCGCGCACCTGGCAGAAATCCTCCTGGGGCAGGCGCGCAATCCAGCCCTGCGCCGTCCAGGCGCGGTCAAAGCGCTCTACGCACAGCACCTGCTGCCCGCCAAAGCTCTCGATGCTGCTGTCGGCCACGGCAAAGCCCAGCTCGGCCAGCAGGCGGGCGCACAGCCACTCATTGGCCACTGACTCGCTCAGGTCGTAGTGCCAGTGCGGCACCACGCCGATGGCCGGCTTCAGGATATGCGTGGTCGGCGTCGCGCCCAGCGGGCGGCACCACTGGCCGCCATGGCGCAGCACCGCCGTCTTCTCCTGCGCACCGGCAATGGACAGCCGGAACTCCTGGTCCACCTCCAGCGCGCCAAACCCGCCACCCAGGCTGGCCAGGTGCTCTGCAATCTGCGCCTCGCTCAGCGGCTCGAAGCGCACCTGGTCGAACCCTTCGGGCACGGCCCCCTCGGGCAGCAGCTGCACGGCCCCCACGCAATCGCGACCAATGGCCTCCAGCAGCGAGAACGCATCGGCCCCGCGCAGCCCGAAGCGCTGGTGAATGCGCCGGCGAATGCCCTCGCCGTCCGGCAGCAGGTTGTCGAAATAGTGGGCCACCACCTCGCCCGCCACCGTCAGGTCGCGCGTGAAGGGCATGGACAGCGACAGCGGCCGTGCATGCGCGCTCTGCGGCCAGGCCGGGTCATAGGCGAACACATGGCGGCCCGTGCGCGTGACCTCCCAGGTGCCCACCCGCTCCCCATTCATCCAGACGCCCAGCGCCGCCATCACCAGGACCCTTTCGGCTTGCGGTCCTGCCAGTGCGGCGGCAGCGCCTGCGGCTTGAAGGCCACGGGGCGGTCGGCGGGCTTGCGGGGCACGTTGTCACCCGCGTACGGTTGTGGAGCGGGCTCAGCCACCCTCAACGCAGCAGGCATAGGCACAGGTGCAGGTGCAGACGCAGAAGAAGCCACCGCATCCGCCCTGGGCCGCATGAGCAGATCGGCATCCAGCAGCTGCAGGATCTCCATCAGCTGGCGCACGCTGATGGCGGCCGGGTCACGCTCTATCGCCGCCACGCGCGACTGGGACACGCCCAGCCGCTGTGCCAGTTGGGCCTGGCTCACGCCAGCGGCCTTGCGCAGCGACTTCAGGTGCAGCGCAAGCTGATCGGGCAGTTGCAACAGGTGGTCCATGGTGTTCTCCTGGCCAGGGCATTCAAAATATCATCTCAAGATGATGGATTGAAATTATCACTCCAGAATAATATTGTCAATATATCATATTGGAGTGATATTCCTGGCAGCCATACTGCCTACAACCATGCCGCTATGTCCTCGGCCGTCTCCCGGTAATAGGTATTGAACAGCTCGTTGATATCCACGTGGCCGCTGATGCGGGCCAGCGTCATCACATCCACGCGCTTGCTCAGCCAGGTCAGCGCCGTGGCGCGCAGGTCATGGAAGCGCAGGCCCTCCACCATCACCCGGTCGCGCAGCTTGCGGTAGAGCGTGTCGCGGCTGGCGTCGCTGATGGTCCAGTAGGCGTCGCGCCCGGCAGCCTCGGCGGCGGCGTCCAGCACGCTCAGCAGGCGCACGGCACGGCGCGTCAGCGGCACATGGCGCTCGCCCACCTTGGCCTCGGTCTTGTGGTGCGGCAGGTGGTAGACCCGGCGCTTGAGATCCACATTGCTGCGGCCCATGCGCAGGATCTCGCCGCTGCGCATGGCCGTGTGCAGGGCCACCAGCATGGTCCAGGCCGTCTGCTCCATGGCGGTGACAGGCGCCAGGCGCGGCGAGACATTGGCCGAGCGCAGCATGCGCCGCACCTCGCTCCACTGCCCCGTGCGCCGGCGCGCATGGGACTTGGCCGGCAGCTTGATCTCCGGCCAGGGGCTCTTGCCCACCCATTTCCACTGCTTGACCGCCAGCGTCCAGATGGGACGGAACTGCTGCGCCTCGCGCAGCACGCTGGCGCCGGAGACCTGCTGCAGCCGCGCATCGCGCCAGCGCGCCAGGTCGTCACCCGTGATCTCGTGGAACACCTTGACGGCCAGCTCGGGAAACTCGCGCAGCCAGGCATCAAAGCGCAAATGGTCGGCCCGCGCCGTGCTGGCCGTCTTTTTGTCGGTGACCTCGCGCCGATAGCGCTCCACCGCCTCGGCCAGCGTGCGCCGCGGAAACTCCCCGCGCGCCCCGGCCAGAATGGCCGCCTCCTCGGCCACGGCCCAGCCCTGCGCCTCGGCCTTGGTCGCCCGCGTGGCGGTGCGCCGGATGCCCGCACGCTCCACCTCGGCCCGCCAGCCATTCTTCACCTTCCGGAAATACGCCATCCCACCTCCTGCAGCCCGCGCGGGATCACAAGCGGGATCTGCGCGGGATTGTGATGTGATTTTGCGCTGTTTTGTGCCGGTTTCAACCCGTTCCGTTTTGCAGCGGAGACCCAGAAAAAAAGCCCGCCTCCTCTACAGGAAGCGGGCTTGGGCAGTGTTCGCCGCAGTTGAGCGGCGTTGGTGCGTGGTGCGCGGGGGGGGACTCGAACCCCCACACCATTGCTGGCGTCAGGACCTAAACCTGGTGCGTCTACCAATTTCGCCACCCGCGCTGGTTCTTGGGGGAGCCGCCTGCGCGGCGGCTCCTAGGTCAGGGCGCAGATTCTAGCCGCAATTGCGGGGTGCATTGCCATACCCCGGATTTGAGCGGCGGCCTCTGCGTTTTCGCCACCTCAATGCGTGGGCTCACGGCGCACGCGGAACACGGCGGCGTACATGGCCGGCAGCGCCAGCAGTGTCAGCACGGTGGCCACGATCAGCCCGCCCATGATGGCCACGGCCATGGGGCCCCAGAACACGCTGCGCGACAGCGGGATCATGGCCAGCACGGCGGCGGCGGCCGTCAGCACGATGGGGCGCAGGCGGCGCACGGCGGCCTCGATGATGGCGTCCCAGGCCGGCACGCCGCGCGCGCGGTCGGTCTCGATCTGGTCGATCAGGATCACCGAGTTGCGCTGGATCATTCCCATCAGCGCCACCACGCCCAGCAGCGCCACGAAGCCGAAGGGCCGGCCCAGCAGCAGCAGCGCCGCCGCCACGCCGGGAATGCCCAGCGGCCCGGTGATGAACACCAGCAGTGAACGGCTGACACTGCGCAGTTGCAGCATGAGCAGCGTGAAGGTGAGGAACAGCATCACGGGCACACCAGCGACGATGGCGTCCGAGCCCTTGGAGCTTTCCTCCACGGCGCCGGCCACATCGATGCGGTAGGCCGTGTCGCCTGCGGCATGCCAGCGCGCCTCGATCTCGCGCAGGCCGGGCAGCAGCGCATGGGTCAGCGTTGCGCCCTGCAGGCCCTCGCGCACATCGCCCTGCACGGTGATGGCGAACATGCGCTTTTCTCGCCACATCACGCCGGGTTCCCAGACCATCACGGGCTTGGCGATCTGCGTGAGCGGGATCGACTTGCCCGATGCCGTGGGCAGGTAGGCATTGGCGATATCGGTGATGGCGTCGCGCTCCGAATACGGCGTGCGCAGCACGATGTCGATGAGCTTGTCACCCTCGCGGAACTGGCCCACGGTGGAGCCGCTGAGCATGACGCGGGCCGCCTGGGCGATGGCCTGGCTGCTCACGCCCAGGGCGCGCGCCTTGTCCTGGTCCACCTCCAGGCGCACGGCCTTGACGGACTCGTTCCAGTTGTCGTTGACGCCGCGCATGTCGGCGTTGGCGATCATGGCCTGCTTGACCTCGTCGGCATAGGCCCGCAGCTTTTGCGGATCGGTGCCGGAGACGCGGAACTGCACCGGATAGGGCACCGGAGGCCCGTTGGGCAGCAGCTTGACGCGGCCACGCACCTCGGGGAACTCCTGGGCCAGCAGCGCCGGCAGCGCCTTGCGCAGCCGCTCGCGTGTGGGCAGGTCCTGGGCCACCAGGATGAACTGCGAGACGTTGTTCTGCGGGAACACCTGGTCCAGCGGCAGGTAGAAACGCGGCACGCCCGAGCCTACCCATTCGCTGACCGTGCGCACGCCGTCGAGCTTCATGAAGCGCTCTTCCACGCGGCGCGTGACGGCCTCGTTGGCGGCCAGCGACGTGCCTTCGGGGAACCAGATGTCCACCAGCACCTCTGGCCGGCTGGAATCCGGGAAGAACTGCTGCTGCACGCGCGACATGCCCACCAGGCCCAGCGCGAAGACCAGCACCGTGATGGCGATGGTCAGCCAGCGGTGCGTCACGCACCAGTTCACGGCGCGCCGGAAGCGGTTGTAGAACGGGCTGTCGAAGACCTCATGCTCGGCTGAGGACGCATTGAGGTTGGTCTCCTCGATGGGCACCTCGCCCGAGGCCACCTCGGGCGGCAGCGTGGCCGCGTGCGGCGGGCGCTTGAGCAGCAGCATGCCCAGGTAGGGCACGAAGTACACCGAGGCGAACCAGCTGAGCACCAGCGCAATCACCGTCACCGCGAAGATGGCGAAGGTGTACTCGCCCGTCATGGACTTGGCCATGCCGATGGGCAGGAAACCTGCCGCCGTGATCAGCGTGCCGGTCAGCATGGGCTTGGCCGTGATCTCGTAGGCAAAGGTGGCGGCGCGGTACTTCTCGTAGCCCTCCTCCATCTTGCGCACCATCATCTCGACGGCAATGATGGCGTCGTCCACCAGCAGGCCCAGCGCGATGATCAGTGAGCCCAGCGACACCTTGTGCAGGCCGATGTTCCAGTACCACATGGCCAGGAAGGTCGCGGCCAGCACCAGCGGGATCGTGATGGCCACCACCAGGCCCGGGCGCGGGTCGATGTACCAGCGCTTCCACAGCGGCTGGTGGCCCTCGCGCTTGTGCAGGCCCAGGCTGATGAAGCTCACGGCCAGCACCACCACCACGGCCTCGATCAGCACCTGCAGGAATTCGTTGACCGAGTCGGCCACGGCCTTGGGCTGGTCCTGCATGTTGGCCAGCTCCACGCCGGCCGGCAGCGTGCGTGCGATGTCGCCCACGGCGCCGCGCAGGGACTTGCCCAGGCGGATGATGTCGCCACCCTTGGTCATGGACACGCCCAGCGCAATCGTCTCGCGCCCCTGGTGGCGGACCTTCACATTGGCCGGATCGGCATAGCCGCGGCGGATCTCGGCGATATCGCCCAGACGCAGCTGCGCGCCCGATGCGCCGCGGATGGGCATGGCGCGCAACTCGTCCACCGCCAGGAACTGGCCGGCCACGCGCACCTGCACGTCCTCCCGCGGCGTCTGCAGCACGCCTGCGCCCTCGATGGCGTTTTGCTGGCCCAGCTGGCCGAGCACCTGGTTCATGTCCAGGCCCAGCTGCGACAGGCGGCGCTGCGACAGCTCGATGTAGACCTTCTCGTCCTGCACGCCGAACAGCTCGACCTTGGCCACATCGGGCACGCGCAGCAGCTGCTGGCGCACGTCGTCGGCCATGGTCTTGAGCTCGGCGTAGCTGAAGCCGTCGGCCTGCAGGGCGTAGATCACGCCATAGACATCGCCGAACTCGTCATTGAAGAACGGCCCCTGCACGCCCTGCGGCAGGGTGTAGCGCATGTCGCCGATCTTCTTGCGCACCGTGTACCACAGCTGCTGGACATCGCCGGGGCGCGAATTGTCCTTGAGCTGGAAGATGATCAGCGACTCGCCGGGCTTGGAGTAGCTGCTGATCTTGTCGGCGTAGGGCACCTCCTGCAGCGTACGCTCGATCTTGTCGGTGACCTGCTCGGCCATCTGCTGCGCCGTGGCGCCCGGCCAGTTGGTGCGCACCACCATGGCGCGGAAGGTGAAGGGCGGGTCTTCGTCCTGCCCCAGCTGGAAGTACGAGGCAAAGCCCAGCAGCAGCAGCACGACCATGAAATAGCGCGTCAGCGCCACATGGTCCAGCGCCCAGCGCGAAAGATTGAAGTGCCCGCCCTGCGGCGCCTTGTGCTTGGGCCCGCTCATTGGGCCGCTCCGCTGGACGCAGCACCTGCGGAAGCTGCGGCACCTGCGGCGGCAGGCGCCTGTGCCGGCTGCTGCGTCTTGTCATACCGGTCCTGATAGACCGTGACCTTCTGCCCGGGCGTGAGCACATGCACGCCAGCGGCCACCACCTGCATGCCGGGCGTCAGGCCGGCGGCAATCACGGCCTCGTTGCCATCGGCCGTGGCCAGTTGCACGGGCTGCAGCTTCACCGTGCTGCTGGCGGCATCGAACACCCACACGGCCGTGCCCTGGCCGCCGCCGCCTTCCTGGCGCAGCGCCGTGGTCGGCAGCTTGATCACGGGCTGGCCCGTGGGGCCCATGCCCTCGGGCAGCGCATGGACCGTCGCGCCCAGCGGCGGCACGGCGGCCGCATCCGACGCGGGCAGTGCCACCTTCACCTGGTAGGTGCGCGTGACCGGATCGGCACTGGCCGCCACCTCGCGCACCTGGCCCTGCAGCGGCTGCATGCCGGCCGACCACGGGCGCACATTCACTTTCTGGCCCACGCGGATGGCGCCGCGCTTGTCTTCGGGCACCACGAACACCACGTCGCGCGGGCCGTCCTGGGCAATGCGCACCACGGGCGAGCCGGCCGACACCACCTGGCCGGGCTCGGCGTCTATGCCTGTCACCACGCCGGGCACATCGGCCAGCAGTTGGGCATAGGCCTCCTGGTTGCTCTGCGATGCCAGCTGCGCCTTGGCCTGGTCCAGCGTCGCCTGGGCGGACTTGAGCGTGGCCTCGCGCCGCTCCAGCTCCGCACCGCTGATGAAATTCTGCGCCTTCAGCTGCGAGTAACGCCTCACATCGGCGGCGGCAAGATCGCGCTGCGTGGTCGCGGCCGCCACCTGGGCGCGCGCGGCGTCAGCTCCCAGCCGGTAGTCGCTGGCATCGAGCCGCGCCAGCAACTGGCCTGCCTGCACGTGCTGGCCCAGCTCCACCTCGCGGCGAACGAGCTTGCCGGCCACGCGAAAGCCCAGGCGCGACTCTATGCGCGCGCGCACCTCGCCCGCGTATTCCAGTTGCGTGTCCAGCGCGCCCACGCCTACGGTGAGCAGCTTGACGGCGCGCACCGGCTCGGGCGGCGGCTCGGCCTTGGAACAGGCGCCCAGCGCCAGCGCGGCGGCCAGGCACAGAGGGGCAAGAAGAAGATGGCGCGGCAAAGCGCGCGCGGCAGGGTTCGATGGCAAGTCGGGCATGTGGATCCGGGAGGGCTGGTGCGAAAAGCGGCTGCGGGCTGCAAGATCCGGGCAACATGCCGCGGCAGCTGGCTGGCGCCGTTTACTGACTGACGGGTTAGTAATTTAGGAGAAGCCCTTGAGCCCGTCAAGTGAAATGCATGGCCTTGCGCGCAGCATCGACAATCGGCCACCGTGAAGTCCACCGCTCCCACCCTGCCCGCCTCCCCCGCCCCGGTCACGCACTACGAGAACTTTCCCGTGGCGTCCTGGCTGTGCCCGCCCCGCTTACGCCCGCCGATTGCCGCGCTCTACCACTTCGCACGCACTGCAGACGATCTGGCCGACGAGGGCGACGCCACGCCGCCCGAGCGCCTGGCCGCGCTGGCCGCCTACCGTGCCGACTTGATGGCGCTGGGCACCGAAGGCGAGGCCCCCATGCTCGCCTGCACGGCCTGGCCTCTTGTCTTTGCGGGGCTGGCACCGCAAGTACGCGCCCACCAGCTGCCGCTGGCGCTGATGGACGACCTGCTCAGCGCCTTCGCGCAGGACGTGCGCAAGACCGAATCCGGCGCCACCTACGCCGACCGCGCCGAGCTGCTCGACTACTGCCGCCGCTCGGCCAACCCCGTGGGCCGGCTGCTGCTGCATCTGTACGGGGTGGATGATGCCGAATCGCTGGCCCGCAGCGACGCCATCTGCACCGCCCTGCAGCTGATCAATTTCTGGCAGGACTTCAGCGTGGACCTGCCACGCCAGCGCCACTACCTGACCGATGCCGACTGCGCCGCCCATGGCCTGCGGCGTGAAGACCTGCGCGCCGAGCCCGCTGCACTGACCCCTGCCGTGCGCGCACTGTTGGCCGAGCAGTCGGCCTGGGCGCGTGCACTGATGCAGTCCGGCGCACCGCTGGTGCACCGCCTGCCGGGCCGCATCGGCTGGGAGCTGCGCCTGGTTGTGCAGGGCGGGCTGCGCATCCTGGACAAGGTCGATGCGCTGCAGGGCGCCAGCCTCTACCGCCGCCCCACCGTCGGCAAGGCCGATGCGCCGCTGCTGCTGTGGCGCGCCCTGCGCATGTGATGGCGGGCCGGCCGTTGCGACACCCAGGCTTTGGCTCCCAGCCGTCCATGGGACAATCCCGCCCCATATGAATCCGGATCAGTACGTCCAAGACAAGGCTGCCGCCTCGGGCAGCAGCTTTTATTACGCCTTCCTCTTCCTGCCGCGCGAGCGCCGTGCCGCCATCACCGCCTTTTATGCGTTCTGCCGCGAAGTGGACGACGTGGTGGACGAAGTCTCCGACCCCGGCGTGGCGGCCACCAAGCTCGGCTGGTGGCAGAACGAAGTGCACCAGGCCTTTGCAGGCAAGCCCTCCCATCCCGTGATGCGGGCGCTCATGCCGCATGCCCCGGTCTACGGCATCGAAGAGCGCCACCTGCAGGCCGTCATTGACGGCTGCCGCATGGACCTGGAGCAGACCCGCTACCTCGACTTCCCGGGCCTGGCGCGCTACTGCCACCTGGTCGCAGGCGTGGTCGGCGAAGTGGCCGCGCGCATCTTTGGCCAGACGCAGGAAGAAACCACGGCATACGCCCACAAGATGGGCCTGGCCTTCCAGCTGACCAACATCATCCGCGACGTGGGCGAGGACGCCATGCGCGGACGCATCTACCTGCCCATCAGCGAGCTGCAGCAGTTCGACGTCAAGGCGCATGAGATCACCAAGCGCGAATACTCGGACCGCTTCACCGCGCTGATGCGCTTTCAGGCCGAGCGCGCCCACCGCCTCTACGACGAGGCCCTGGCCCTGCTGCCCGCGGCCGACCGCCGCACGCAAAAGCCCGGCCTGATGATGGCCAGCATCTACCGCACCCTGCTGCGCGAGATCGAGGCCGACGACTTCCGCGTGCTGCACCAGCGCATCAGCCTGCCGCCGCTGCGCAAGCTGTGGCTGGCCTGGAAGATGCAGGCGCTGGGACGCATGGCGCGGTGAGCAGAGACAGCGCCAAAGACAAGCCGCGCACCTCTGTGCCGCGCGCCGCTCAGCCGCGCGCCGCCATCCTCGGCGGAGGCTGGGCCGGCTTCGCGGCCGCCCTCACGCTGGCCCGCAGCGGCTGGCATATCACCCTGCACGAGGCCGCACGCGAGCCCGGCGGCCGTGCGCGCGGCATGGGCCTCGACACGCCACAGGGCCTGCTGCGCGTGGACAACGGCCAGCACATCCTCATCGGTGCCTACACCGAAAGCCTGCGCCTCATGCGCGAGGTGGGCGTGGACCCTGAACGGGCGCTGCACCGCCAGCCCATGGCCCTGCCCTACGCCGATGGCAGCGGCCTGCGCTTTCCCGACTGGCCTGCGCCGCTGGATGCGCTGGCCGGCATTGCCACCGCACGCGGCTGGAGCCTGGGCGAGCGTGCAGCCCTGCTGGCGCGTGCCGTGCGCTGGCGGCTGGCGGGCTTTCGCTGCGCGCCGCAGGCCAATGTGGCCGACCTGTGCGCCGGCCTGCCGCAGCGCCTGGTCAGCGAGTTCATCGACCCGCTGTGCATCTCGGCGCTCAACACACCCATTCACCTGGCCAGCGGCACGGTGTTCCTTCGCGTGCTGCGCGATGCGCTGTTCAGCGGCCGTGGCGGCTCGCATTTCCTGGTGCCGCGCCGTGACCTGGGCAGCCTGTTCCCCGCGCCGGCCGCGCAGTGGCTGCAAGAGCACGGCCACGCCGTGCGCCTGGGCAGCCGCGTGGCCGAACTGCAACCTCAGGGCCCGCACTGGACGCTGGGCGCAGCCCAGGGCGAAGACGCGCCCTTTGACGCCGTGCTGCTGGCCTGCCCCGCGCCCGAGGCGGCGCGCCTGGCACTCACCGCCGCCGAGCACGACAGCCTGCCTGCACGCGACGGCATAGCCCTGCAGCGCTGGGCGCAGCTGGCCCAGGACCTGCAGCACCGCCCCATTGCCACCGTCTATGCGCAGACCGGCGATCCCTCCCACACATTGCCCCCGGGCGCGCCCTGGATGGCGCTGCGCTCCACGCCCGATGCGCCTGCGCAATTCGTCTTCGACCGTGGACAACTCGGCGGCCCGCAGGGCCTGATGGCCTTCGTCATCAGCGACAGCGCATCGGACCGCGAAACCCTGCAGGCCCAGGTGCTGGCCCAGGCCCAGGCGCAGTTGGGCTGGCATGGACTGGTTGCGCTGCGCACCGTGATCGACAAGCGCGCCACCTTCGCCTGCCTGCCCCAACTTCAGCGGCCCGGCCTGGAGCTGGGCCACGGCCTGTGGGCCTGCGGCGATCATGTGGACGGGCCGTATCCGGCCACCATCGAAGGCGCCGTGCGCAGCGGCATGCAGGCTGCCGAGGCCGCAGCCGCAGCCCATCGCACAGCACACACCGACTGACCCCCGGGTATCTCCGTAGCCTGCGGACCCCGGTTTGACAGCAGATTGACAGCCGCCAGCGCCACCATCGCTGGCGCCGCATCTGCTGCGGACCATCCACTACAACGATATCCAGGAGACCAGACATGCCTTCGCGCGACTTTCTTCACCACGCAGACCTGCCCCCGCTCGGCCGCCGCCAACTGCTGGCCGGCACGGGCGCCATGGCCCTGTCTGGCCTGCTGCCTGCGGCCGCGCTGGCGCAGGACGCCTGGCCCACACGGCCCATCCGCTTTGTCGTGCCCTTTGCGCCGGGCGGCAGCTCGGAAATCGTGGCGCGCTCCACGGCGGCCGAGCTGTCCAAGACCCTGGGCCAGAACGTCTTCGTGGACAACAAGCCCGGCGCGGCCGGCAACATCGCCATGCAGGAAGTGGCGCGCGCCGATGACCAGAGCACCGTCATCCTGGGCCACATCGGCACGCTGGCCGTCAATCCCTACATCTTCGACAAGCTGCCCTACGACGCCAACAAGGACTTCCAGCCCGTCAGCCTGCTGGCCAAGGTGCCCAGCCTGTACGTGGTCCACCCCGATGTGCCGGTCAAGAGCCTGCGTGAACTCATCGCCTACGCCAAGAAAAAGCCGGGCCAGCTCAGCTACGGCTCGGCCGGCAATGGCAGCGCCGGGCACCTGGCCTTCGAGTACCTCAAGATGACGGCCGAGATCTTCATGCTGCACGTGCCCTATCGCGGCACGGGGCCCATGATGACGGACCTGATGTCGGGCCGGCTGGACGCCGCCTCGGTCGGCGCCGCCGCCCTGCTGCCCTTCATCAAGGCGGGCAAGGTGCGCTGCATCGCCACGGGATCGACCCAGCGCCTGCCCCAGTTGCCCGACGTGCCCACCGTGGCCGAGCAGGGCTTCCCGGGCTTCGAGATGACGCAGTGGTACGGCATGCTCGCCCCCTCCAGCATGACCAAAGCCCACGTGGACAAGCTGGCCGCCGAGTGCGCCAAGGCCGTCAAGGCGCCGGACGCGCTCAAGCGCCTGCAGGGCGATGCGGCCGAGCCCATCGGCAGCACGCCCCAGCAGTTCGCGCAGTTCATTGCCACCGAGCAGACACGCTGGCAGAAAGTGCTCAAGCGCGCCCAGGTCAAGCCGGACTGAGCGCACACGGACTGACACCCCCAGGCACAGGCCCCGGCATCAGCTGGCCGGGCCAGCCTTCTCGGCCATGGCGCGCAACACGCCCTGGCTGGCCTTTTGCACATGCTCGGCGCTCAGGCGCGCAGCCTGGTCCGCGTCGCCCTGCTCTATTGCCGTCACGATGGCATCCAGCTCGGCCAGCGTCTGCGGCAGGCGCCCGGGCTGGGACATAGAGATGCGCCGCAGCACCGTCACGCGGTTGTTCAACTGCCGCAGCATCTGGCCGGCCACCAGATTGCCGCAGCCCTCGATCAGGATGTCGTAGAACTGGTTCTTGATCGCCAGCAGGGCCACCTTGTCGCTGGCCACGGCGGGCACTGCCAGCTCGCCCAGCTTGGCGCGCAGCGCGGCGCGCTGGCCTGCCGAGGCATGCAGCGCAAAGCCCCGGCTGGCCAGGCCCTCCAGGCTGGCCCGCACCTCGTAGATATCGCGCACTTCCTGCACCGAGATGTCCGTGACCTCGGGGCCACGGTGCGGAACGATGGTGATCAGCCCCTCGGCCTGCAGGTGCTGCAGGGACTCGCGCAGGCACGAACGGCTCACATCAAGGCTCTCGCACAGCTCGCGCTCGGACAGCTTCTGGCCCGGCGCAAACACGCCATCGAGGATGGCCGTGCGCAGGGTCTGCGTCGTGCGCAGGCGCAGCGACGTTTCTTCGCGGGGGACACGCAGCATCTGGTTCATGGGACGAATCCTACCCGCCAATCCAGGGGCCGGACGGACTGACGGATTGTCATACACACACCTGGCGCGGCAGGCAATCCCGATTTTCATCAAGTAGGATTGTCTGACAATCTGATTAAATTCACTCCACCGAAAGACACCTTCACCGCCTTCCATCAGGAGTTTTCATGACCCGAGCCTATGCACCCAAGAACCCCGCCCTTTTCGACCAGGGCCTGTCCACCCGCCGTGAGGTGCTGGGCGCCGAGTATGTCGATGCGTCCATCCAGAACGCCACGGACTTCAACATCGACATGCAGGAGCTGGTCACCCAGTACTGCTGGGGCGATGTCTGGAACCGCCCCGGCCTGGACCGCAAGACGCGCTCCTTCCTGAACCTGGCCATGATCACGGCGCTGAACCGCCCCCATGAACTCAAGCTGCATGTGCGCGGCGCCATCAACAACGGCCTGACCAAGGAAGAGGTCAAGGAGGTCTTCCTGCAGACCGCCATCTACTGCGGCGTGCCGGCCGCCATCGACTCCTTCCGCGTGGCTTCGGAAGTCTTCAAAGAGATGGACATCTGAGGCACGCAGCATGACCACCATAGGATTCATCGGCCTCGGAATGATGGGCCAGCCCATGGCCCACCTGCTGCACGCCGCAGGGCACGCCCTGGTCATCCGGGACGCCGTGCCCGCTGCCACCGCACGATTCGCGCAGGAACATGCGGGTGTGGCCGTGGCATCCGGCGCGGCCGACTTTGCCGGCTGCAGCGTGGTCTTCACCATGCTGCCCGACTCCCGCATCGTCGATGCCGTGGTGGGCGAACTGGCCCCGCACCTGCCGCCCGGCGCCTGCATCATCGACATGAGCTCGGCCGACCCCAGCCACACGCGGGCGCTGGCCGGCCTGCTGGGCGAGCGCGGCATCGGGCTGCTGGATGCGCCGGTCTCCGGCGGCGTCAAGCGCGCCATTGCGGGCACGCTGTCCATCATGGTCGGGGGCGATGCGGACCTGCTCGCCCAGCACCTGCCCCTGCTGCAGCGCATGGGCCAGGCCATCACCCATGTCGGCCCCGTGGGCGCGGGCCATGCGCTCAAGGCGCTGAACAACTATGTCTCGGCAGCGGCCCTGATCGCCACGGCCGAGGCCATCCACGCAGGCGCGGCCTTCGGCATTGCGCCGGCCACCATCGTGGACGTGATCAATGCCTCCACCGGCAAGAACAACACCACCGAAAACAAGGCCCACCAGTTCATGCTGAACGGCGCCTTCAACTCGGGCTTCTCGCTGGCGCTGCAGGCCAAGGACGTGGGCATCGCCCTGTCGCTGGGCCAGGCCATGCACACGCCCATGGCACTGGCCGAACAGGTCAGCGCCATGGCGGCCGAGGCCTCCAGGTCCCTGGGACCCGCCGCCGACCACACCGAGCTGTACAGGTACGTGGCCCCGGCCTGAGCCTGCGCCGTCTCGCCGTCGTCAAGGGCCGCATGCGGCCCTTGCCTTCCTGCCCCACGCCACCAAACACGCCACCGACAACCGGCCGCACAGAGCCGGCGGCCCCTGCACGCGCCTCCAGGAGACAAACCCATGCGCCCCCTCATCCGCAATCCCCTCGCCCAGACCCTTCTCGCCGCCGCGCTGGCAGCAGCCAGCCTTGCCGCCCAGGCCTTCCCCAACAAGCCCGTCACCATCGTCGTTCCCTACGCGGCCGGAGGCTCCACCGACGTGCTGGCCCGCGTGCTGGCCGAGGCCATGACGCGCGACCTGGGCCAGCAGGTCATCGTCGAGAACCTGGGCGGCGCCGGTGGCACCATCGGCACCAGCCGCGTCACACGCGCCCAGGCCGACGGCCACACCCTGCTGCTGCACAACATGGGCATCGCCACGGCGCCCGCGCTCTACAGCAAGCTCTCTTTCGATGTGAGGCGCGACCTGGAACCCATCGCGCTGGCCGGCGACGTGCCCATGATCCTGGTGCGCAGCAAAGGCTTTGCGCCCGCCACGCTGGCGGACTTCATCGCCCACATGAAGGCCAAGCCGGGCGAAGTGCGCTTCTCGCATGCCGGCGTAGGCGCCACCTCCCACCTGTGCGCCATGCTGCTGCTGCAGACCACCTCCACCGAGGCCACCCTGGTGCCCTACCGTGGCACGGGTCCGGCCCTGCAGGACCTGGTGGCAGGCAATGTCGATGTCATCTGCGACCAGCCCGTGGCCACCGGCCCGCACATACAGGCGGGCATGCTCAAGGGCTACGCCGTCGCCACGCGCGAACGCCTGCCCTCCCTGCCCGATGTGCCCACCTTCGCGCAGGCAGGCCAGCCCGGTTTCGAGCTTGCCGTATGGCACGGCCTCTACGCTCCGCGAGGCACGCCCCAGGCCGTCATCGAGCGCCTCAACAAATCCCTGCGCACCGCCCTGGCCGAACCCGCCCTGGTCAAGCGCTTCACGGACATGAGCGTCATCATCCCGCCCGCAGACCGCCTTACCCCCGACGCCCTGCGCCAGCACACCGTCGCAGAAATCAAGCGCTGGGACCCGGTGATCAAGGCTGCGGGGGCCAAGGCCGAGTAACGCCGCACTACGACGACACCGGCCTGCGGGCCACGACATCAAAGCGATGCCAGTGCTTGGGGCCCCGCATGCTGGGGGCCATGCCATCGAACTCATTGAAGGCCAACAGCTCCATGCCATCCAAAAGGCGCAAGACCTGCTCACGCGAATGAAAGCTCATGGACTGCGAATCGGCCCAGGCATCGCGCGGCCCGAAAAAATGACCGGCAAGCACACCGCCCGGACTCAGCGCAGAACGCACCAGCGACCAAAACGCATCGAAGTACTCAGGATGGCAAAAGGGCAGGCTCAGTCCAGCGTGGATCAGATGCGCTGCAGGCAAAGAGGAAAGATCCTCGAAACGGCAAGCCTGCAGCGTCAAAGCGCCGGGCGCCGGCGATGCCAGGGGGCGCAAGCCCTCGATGGCCGCAGGTTCGCTGTCGATGGCGTGGACGCGCCAGCCGGTACTGAGCAGCACGCGGCACTCATGGCCCGCGCCACAGCCCAGATCGATGGCCGCTTTATCTGCCGTATCACCCGCCAACGCGTCAAGCGCCTGCACCAGCAAGGGAGATATCTTGCGTCCCTCGGTAAAGCGGTAGTAGTTCGTCCAGCTCATGGGTGTGACGCCTGCGGCGTCATCTCTCCATCCACCACTGGATGACGATCTTGGCGACGTAGCCGACAAAGCCCACGCCCAGGCCCAGGAAGATCACGAAGGTGCCGAACTTTCCTGCCTTGGACTGGCGTGCCAGCTGCAGGATGATGAACACCATGAAGAGGATGAAGGCCCCCACGCCGTAGGTGAGGAAGAAATGGGCGATCTGTTCTTCTGTATACCCGAATATCACGACAACACCGTCCTACCTCCTCCCCTGCAAGTCCGGTCAGGCCGGGCGGTCCGGCTCAGCGCGCCGCAAAGGTCGACGCATCCACCAGGTCGCGGTACGCATGCCAGCTCGCGTGCCCCAGCAGGGGCATCACGGCCACCAGTCCCAGCAGCCAGCTGCCCAGGCCCAGCAGGGTCAACAACACAATGAGGGCGGCCCACAGTGCCAGAGGCACAGGGTTGGCCAGCACGGCCAACCAACTGGTCAGCACGGCCTGGCGCACCGTCACCCGCCTGTCCAGCATCAGCGGCATGGCCACCACGCTGGACGCAAAAATAGGCGCTGCCAGAAAACTGCCCAGCGCCAGCCATATCGCAAACAACTGCCCGTCGCGGGCCAGCACCACGTGCTGCAGGAAATCCGCCGGAGTGGCAATGCGCACGGGCGAGAGCACGGTGATCAGCGACGCCGACACCAGCACCCAGCCCGTGGCCGCCAGCGACAGCAGCAGCCCGAACTGCACCAGGCACCAGTAGCCGCCCTGCCCCTCGGCCTTGGCCGCATGGCCGTTTTGCCAGCGCGTCCAGGTACGCCGCACCAGGGACAGATCGGCAGCCTCGCCACGCTCCAGCGCACGGCTGATGGCGTAGAGGCTGGTCGCCACGACAGGGCCGACGATCAGGAACCCCGACAGGGCCCCGGCCATCAGCCAAAAGCGATTGTGCCCCAGCGTCAAGATCAAAAACCCGATCAAGGTCAAGACCAGGCCATGAGCCAGGCTCAGCCAGGGTGCCCTGGCCATGTCGCGCGCGCCACGCGCCAGCCAGCTCAGGGGGTATTTCCAGCCGATGCTGTGCACGGCGGGGAGGACGGGGGGGTGGAGGAAAGCTGTGCTGTGGCTGATGGGCATGGCGTGGCGCGGCTTCGCGGGCAGGCAGGGTCAGCTGTCAGCCAGCCCCTGGCACAACTGCGCAAGGCTGGCCACCGTGACGTGGGGCGTGGACCCCTCGTGAGGCCATGCTACGCCCGTGCGGTTGAGCCAGACTGCGTGCATACCCGCATCCATGGCGCCCAGCGCATCGAGCCGCGCGTCGTCGCCAATGTGCAGCACCTCGTCAGGCGCCACGCCAGCCGCCGCCGCTGCCGCGTGGAAAAAGCGCACATCGGGCTTGGCCATGCCGGCCTTGCTGGCGCTCAGCGCGGCATGGAAATGCTCGCCGATGCCCACCACATGCACGCTGGCGTTGCCATTGCTCAAGGCCACCACGGGCCAGCGCGCGGCCAGGAACTGCAGGGCGGGCAGCGCGTCCTCGTACAAGTCCACGCGCTGGCGCTCGGCAAAGAAAAGATCGAAGGCCGGCTCGGCCAGCGCGCCGTCGTCGCCATTGCGCTGCAGCGCCAAGCGGATGGACTCGCGGCGCAGGCCGCTCAGGTCATGGGCCAGGTCGGGACGATCGCGCTCGATCTGCACGCGGATGGCGCGCACGGCGGCCACGTCGCGCAGCGCCGCGGCCGTGGCCGGCGCATGGGTGTGCAGCCAGTCCAGCAGCACCTGTTCGGCACGCGAGATGGCCGGCCACACAGGCCACAGCGTGTCATCCAGATCGATGGATATGGCGCGGATGCGGCCGCTGCGGCGCAACTGCTGCAAGGCGGTCAGTGCAGGGGCAAATGAGGATTCGGCGAGGGGAGCGGTGGTGGCTTGGGACATGGTCCGAGCATAGCGAAGGCAGCCGCTGCAGGCTGCCGCCGGGTCATCGGGCTCGCATGGCAGGCCGCCGCGTCCTGCCACAATCGGGGCCATGCCATCCCGCTTTGCGCCAGAACCCCCATTCCGCCACGACCAACCCCAGCGCACCGCCGTGCTGCTGTGCAACCTTGGAACGCCCGACGCGCCCACGGCCCCGGCCGTGCGCCGCTACCTGGCGCAATTCCTGGGCGACGACCGCGTGGTCGAGATTCCCAGGATTGCCTGGTTGCCCATCCTGCACGGCATCATCCTGCGCACGCGGCCGGCCAAGTCGGCTGCCAAGTACGCCACCGTCTGGCATGAGAAGGACGGCTCCCCCCTGCAGCACTGGAGCGAGCGCCAGGCCCTGCTGCTGCGCGGCTGGCTGGGCGAGGCCGGGCACAACGTGCTGGTGCGCCATGCCATGCGCTACGGCAACCCCTCCATCCCCAGCGTGCTCGATGCCCTCAAGGCCGAAGGCGCCACGCGCATCCTCATCCTGCCGCTGTACCCGCAGTACTCGGGTACGACCACGGCCAGCGTGTTCGACGCGGTCTACGACTGGGGCCGCACCCAGCGCCACATCCCCGAGCTGCGCTTCGTCAACCGCTACCACGACGACGCTTCCTACATCGACGCGCTGGCCCAGCGCATCGAGGCCCATTGGCGCGGCAACGGCCGTGGCGAAAAGCTGGTCATGAGCTTTCACGGCGTGCCCGAGCGCACGCTGCACCTGGGCGACCCCTACCACTGCGAATCGCGCAAGACCGCAAGGCTGCTGGCCGAGCGCCTGGGCCTGTCGCCCTCGCAATACCTGGTGACCTTCCAGTCGCGCTTTGGCAAGGCCAAATGGCTGGAGCCCTATACCGAGCCCTCGCTGATCGAGCTGGCACGCAGCGGCACCAAGCGCGTGGACGTGGTCTGCCCCGGCTTCACCAGCGACTGCCTGGAAACGCTGGAGGAAATCAGCCAGGAAGCGCGCGAGGCCTTCATGCATGCGGGCGGCGAGCAGTTCGAGTACATCGCCTGCCTCAACGACAGCGCACCCTGGATCACGGCGCTGAGCCGCATCGCCCAGCAGCACCTGCAGGGCTGGCCCACGCAGAAGGCGCCGCAGGCCGACCTCGACGCCAGCCTGGAGCGCGCCAAGGCCGTGGGCGCACAGCGCTGAGGCCGTCCTGCATCCTGTGCACCGCGCCATATAACCCTGCCTCATGAGCAGAATGCATAAGCATCTTTGTATATAGATGCTGCAAGCGGGACAATTGCACCTCTGTTGCTTGTCCCGCCGGTCTTCCATGGCCGGCCCCAGCCATCATGACCAAGACCTTTTCCCCTGCTCTGCGCCTGGCGGCCCCGCTGCTGGCGCTGGGCCTCGCCTGCACTGCCCTGGGCACGGCCCACGCCGCCGAACCCCTGCTCACGCCCGCAGGCGTACAGGCCGCCGCCGGCCAGGACGCCGTGCGCATCATCGACATCCGCGATCCCAAGGCCTATGGCGAGCGCCACATTCCCGGTGCGCTCAACGCTCCCTACGGCAAATGGCGCGGCCCCGCCACCAATCCCGGCGAACTGCCCGAGCTGCCCAAGCTCACCGAACTCGTGCAGTCCCTGGGGCTGACGCCGGCCACCCACGCCATCGTGGTCTCCACGGGCGCGGACGCCACCGACTTCGGCGCCGCAGCGCGCGTGTACTGGACGCTCAAGCTGCTGGGCCTCAAGGAGCTGTCCGTGCTCAACGGCGGCATGAAGGCCTGGAACGAGCAAAAGCTCCCGCAGGACAACGAGGCCGTCAAAGTGGCCCGCAGCAGCTACCAGCCCCAGCTGGACACCAGCCTGATCGCCACGCGCGAGGATGTGGGCCAGCATGTCAGGCTCAGCAACGCCGCCCTGGTGGACTCGCGCCCCGACGCCTTCTACCAGGGCAAGACGCGCGCGCCGGCCGCCAAGCTCTCGGGCACCCTGCCCGGCGCGCAGCAGCTGGACTTCAACCAGTGGTTCGTGCCCGGCACCTCCACCTTTGTCGATACCGCAACGGCCAAGCAGATCGCGGCCAAGGTCAAGCGCGAGCAGGGCCAGGACATGGTGGCCTTCTGCAACACCGGCCACTGGGCGGCCACCGACTGGTTCGGCCTGTCCGAAGTCGCGGGCCTGCCGGGCGTCAAGCTGTATGCGGGCTCCATGGTGGACTGGACGCAGCAGGCCGATGCGCCGCCCATGGCCAACCAGCCCGGCCGCGCCGAATCCCTGGCCTACGACGCCAAGCAGTGGTGGGAAAAAAAGTTCAAATAAACACTCCCTGAGGCGCTTGCGCGCCTTTCCCCCGTGGCACGGCGACTCTCTACCCGCTTCGCGGGGGAGGGCGACTGCATGGAGAAAAATGATATGAAACGACTTCCTCTTGCGGCCATCCTGGCCGTTTTCTTTGGCTGGCTGCTGTGGAGCGTCTCGGTGCGCCAGGCCGCGCTGTTCGCCGTGGGCCTGGGCCTGGGCGCGGTGCTGGCCGGCAAGCGCTTCGGCTTCACCACGGGCTGGCGCATGCTGATCGAGGACAAGGACGCCAGCGGCGTCTTCGGCCAGTTGCTGCTGCTGGCGCTGGCCGCCGCGCTGGCCATGCCGCTGCTGGGCCACTATCCCGAACTCACGGCTGCCCTGGGCCCGCCCAGCATCAGCCTGCTGGTGGGTGCCTTCGTCTTCGGCCTGTGCATGCAGATCGCGGACGGCTGCGGCAGCGGCACGCTGTACAAGGCCGGCATGGGCATTCCCATGAATGCGGCCATCCTGCCCGTGTTTGCCATCGGCAGCTTCCTGGGCAGCCTGCACCTGGGCTGGTGGCTGGACCTGGGCAACACCCAGCCCGTGGGCCTGGTCACGGCCTGGGGCTGGGCCCCTGCCCTGCTGGCCACGCTGGCTGCGCTGGCCGTGGTCGCGCTGGGCGTGGCCTGGTATGTGCGTGGCGCCAACGTGGCACTCAAGCGCCCCGCCAAGCCGCTGTTCGTGCGCAAGTGGGTGGTGGGCGCCGTGCTGCTGGCCGTGCTGGCCACGCTCAACCTCATCATTGCGGGCCAGCCCTGGGGCGTGGTCTACGGCTTCGGCCTGTGGGCCGCCAAGATCGCCAACGCCACAGGCGCCGTGGACCTGGCCGGCAACTGGTTCTGGAGCCAGCCCGGCAACGCCGCGCGCCTGCACGAGACCGTGCTGCTGGACGTGACCAGCATCACCAACATCGGCATCCTGGGCGGCGCCCTGTGGGTGGCTGCCGCCAAGCCCGTCAATGCCAAGCCGCTCACTGGCACGCAATGGATGGTGGCCCTGGTGGCAGGCCTGGTGCTGGGCTACAGCTCGCGCCTGGCTTTCGGCTGCAATGTGGGCGCCATGCTCTCGGGCATCTCCACGGGCAGCATCCACGGCTGGATCTGGGTGCCGCTGGCCTTTGCCGGCACCATCTTCGGCCTGCGCATCCGCCGCCACTTCAACTTCTGAAAGGACCCGCCATGACACAACAGAACAGCCTGCGCGCGGTCTTCTGGGCCGTGCTCGTCCTCTTCCTGGCCTGGGACCACCTGCACTCGCCCCCCGTGGACCTGCGCTTCGAGGCACCGCTGATCGCGGCCGGATCGGGCAAGGCCACGCAAGGCGGGCATTGCTCGATGCCGGCGGGCAAATAGACCAAGACCAAGGCCAAGGTCAGGGGACGCTGGGCGCCGGCCCCTCATCCGCGCCAGCCGTCACGGGCAGCGGCGCGGTTTCCACATCGAAGCCGGCCGCCTGCCAGGCCTTGAGGCCGCCCACCAGCGGGCGCACGTTGGCGAAGCCCGCGCGCTGCAGCTGGCGCGCCAGCCGCGCGGCCGAGATTTCATTGGGACAGTCGCAATAGACCACCACCCCGTGGGGATGGTCGTGCTGGGGCAGCAGGTGCGCATGCGACTCGCCGCCATCGCGCGGGCGCAGCTCCCAGGACTGTGCACCCGGGATATGGCCCTGGCGGTACTGCGGCAGGGCGCGCACATCGATCACCGTGGGCTGCATGCCCTGGGCATGCAGGCCCGCCAGCTCGCGCACCGACATGCGCGGCATGCGCAGGGACCGCACCATGCGATGGCGCTGCCACCACTTGCGCACGATGAACAGCCCCAGCGCCACGGCCAGCAGCAACAGGCCCCAGTGGCCCAGCGCGGTGAGCACGCCCAGCAGGTCTTCCACCGTGGAGCTGAACAGCGAGCCCAGGTACACGGCCGACCCTACCCAGATCAGCGCACCCAGCCCGTCATACAGCACGAAGCTGCGCAGCGGCGTGCCCATCACGCCGGCCAGCGCGCTGGCGATGGAGGCGAAGCCCGGCACGAACTTGGCCACCAGCAGCGACCTTGCGCCCCAGCGGCCGTAGACGGTCTCGGTCTGGCGGATGCAGGCATCGGGTGACAGCGAGATGCGGCAGATGCGTCCCAGCACACGGTGGCCGTAGGCCTTGCCGGCCTGGTACCAGAACAGGTCGGCAATCAGCGCCGCGCTCACGGCCACGGCCACCAGCCACAGCAGGCGCACCCAGTCGGCGCCTTCCAGCGCACCGGTCACGACCAGCACCGGGTAGGCCGGAATCGGCGCGCCCAATTGCTCGACGAACACATTGAGAAAGACGATGCCGAAGCCGTACTCGCGGATCAGCTCCACCAGAAAACCCATGTCAGGCCTCTCTTGCCCAGACGGTGCCCGCACCCGAAAAAGAAGGCGAGGCTGCACCCGTCGCAAATGCTAGCGCGGCTGCAACATCCGCGCCCGGCCCGGGTTGATGCTCAGCCGCGCTGCAGATGCTCCAGCACCCATTGCCAGTGCGCGGGCACGTTCAGCGCCGGCGCATGGCCGCAGCCGGGCACCTCCTGCCAGTGCAGCAGGCCGCGCGCGCCGGGGCCGCGCGTGGTCATTTCCCTGGCCACCTCGGGCAGCACCAGGTCCGAGTCCACGCCCCGCAGCAGCAGCACGGGGATCTCCAGCGCGTCGTAGTGCGGCCAGATGCCGTAGTCGTCGTCATGGGCCGTGAACTGCTCGATCATGGCCGGGTCGTAGTGCGGCGTGACGCGCCCATCGGGCAGGCGGCGCACGCTGGTTTCGGTGAGCTTGCGCCACTCGGCCTCGCCGAGCCAGCCATAGGGCCGGTAGGCCTGGCGAAAAAAGGCCTCCAGCTCGCCCACGGTGTCGAAGGCCGGCGGCTCACCCGCATAGGCCTTGATGCGCGCCAGCGCTGACTCGGCCAGTTGCGGCGCATTGTCGTTGAGCACCAGCGTCGCAATGCGGGCGCGCAGCGAAGGCTCGAACAGGCCCGAGGCGCAGACCGTGCCGATGGCCCCGCCCATGGACGTGCCCACCCAATGCGCGCGCTCCAGCCCCAGCGCATCGAACAGCCCGCGCGCAATGCGGGCGTAGAAGCCCAGCCGGTATTCCTCGCGCGGCGCGCGGCTCCACTGGCTCAGGCCCCGGCCCAGCGTGTCGGGGCAGACCACGCGCCAGCCCTGCCCCGCCAGGAACTGCGCCAGCGCATCCATGTCGCGCCCCGTGCGTGCCAGCCCGTGCCAGGCGATGACCGTACCCGCAGGCTCCGCGCCGGGCGCAGGCTGCCAGTCCATGTAGTGGATCTCATAGCCCGAGCAGTGCGCGTAGCGGGAATCCGGCACGGCAACAAAAGGGGATGCGGACGAGGGTGATGCTGTGGAAGCCATGGAAGAAATCTCTGTGCAGGAGCGGCCGGCCGCCGTGGCAGCCGGCCGCCCCGGGGCCTGGCTCACTCAGGGATGCGGATCAGCCCGTCGCTGACCTCGATGGTGTTGGCCGTTGCGGGCCGCGTCACGAAGGGCGGCACCTGGGCCGCCGTGATGGCAGGCGCCGCGCCCGGCTGGCCGCCGCGCGGCGTGGTGCGCACCACCTGGCTGGCCGGCAGTGCCGTGCTGCTGCGCAGGTTGGCCCACACGGCATCCATGGCCTGGTTGAAGTACGGGTGCAGCGGCACGAAGCGCGTGTCGAAGCCCGAGAACGGCAGGAAGGCATCGAAGTGCTGGGCATTCACCACCTCGATATAGCGCAGCCGCGTGCTGGAGCCATCCAGGCCACGGTTGAGCACCGTGTAGGCGCGCGCATTGTGGTTGACCGGCACCAGCGCATCGCTGCGGCCCGCCACGATGATGGTGGGCTTGCCGCGCAGCCTGCCGGTATGCAGCACCTCGTTGATGCCGGCGCGCACGGCGTCGCTCTGGGCGCGCGTGGGCACGCTGCTCTCGGACAGGTTGAAGCCGGTCACCGGATCGAAGCCCGTCACCAGCGCGTGCTGGCACAGCGCGTTGTCCAGCCCGAAGTCGGCCACGCGCGTGGAGGGCGACACGGCAAACTGCCAGGCCTTGGCCCCGCCCACCGAGTCGTTGTAGACCACCGTGGCGGGCGTGCCGTTGGCCGTGCCATTGGCCGTGGCAAAGCTCTGGGCCAGCGCGGCCCCCGTGGCGGGCACCACGTCGCCCGTGGCATTGACGGCCGCAAAGCTGGTGCGGCACAGGTTGGCATCCACGCCAAACCGGCCATAGGCCATGGTGTACATGGCCGACAGGATGGGGCCGTTGCCCAGCGCGTAGTGGGCGTTGTGCATGCGGTCGTGGTCGCGCGTCCAGCCGTACAGGCGCAGCTTGCTCAGCGCATTGGCGGCGCGGTCGGCCGTGGTGGCGCCGATGACCAGGCCCTTGGCGGCCAGGCTGGTGCAGCGTGCCTCGGCACGCGCCGTCATGGCGGTGAGGCCTATGTAGTTGAAGATCGAGGTCTCGGTCAGCGCCGCATCGGGAGCCAGCGCCGCGCAGGGCTGGTAGATGTTGCCGTAGGTGGTGTACTCGGCCAGCGTGCGGCCCGGGTTGGGCATGGTCGCATTGCCCACGGCAATGGTGTAGCCCTGGCGCGTGGGCATCTCGGTCACGGGTTCGGAGGCCACCACGCCGTCGATCAGGCCGTCCGTATCCAGCTCGGCCGCACGCAGCACGGCCGCGCCGCCGTTGGAGGCCGAGCCCGCCAGCACCAGCGTGTTGTCCTTGCCGAAGGGCACGGGGTCCTGCGTGGTGCCATAGCGGGCATTGAGCACGTACAGCGCATAGCGGGCCGCGGCCAGCGTGTCGTTGCCCCAGTCCTTTTCAGGGTTCTGCTGGGAATGCGCGTGCTTGATGGCAATGCGGTTGGGAAACGCCGCGTTGTAGGCGGCGCGCGCCGCATCGGTCAGCCGTGCGGCAAAGAAGGACAGGCTGCCCGCATCCGTGCGCGTGGCGCGCGTGCCGTCCAGCTTGTTGACGGTGTCGTCGCTCAGGTTGTGCAGGCCCACGCCCTTGCCCGCATCGGTCAGCGCCACGGCGCAGCCCTTTTTCAGGCCCCACTCGCCCGCCGTGCCGATGGCGCCATACACGCCGCGCGAGCCAGAGGACGGGCCCAGCACGATGCACGGCCGGTTGCGGTCAAAACTGTCCGGCACCTGCACGGCCACCATGGTCTGCTTGCGGCCCGTGCCGTCGTCCAGCACGGCCAGGTACTCGCGCCCGGGGATCAGCCCTTCGCCCGCAGTCACCTGCCCGTCTGCCGTGATGTTGGGGCCGTACAGCGTGCCGTAGCCGCCGCCCGCCGTGGGGTCCAGGATGCCCCGGTAGTTGGAGTACAGCGCATTGCGCCGAAGCTCCGCCGCCGTGGGATTGGCCGGGTCCGCGTACAGGGGCGCGGCTGCGGCGCCCAGGCCCGTCTTGCCCAGGCCGCCCGTCAGCAAGTCCTGCGTGGCTGCCGTGGCGCCCGTGCCGGTGGCCGTGGCCGGATACACCGTGGCGCCCAGCTCGGTAAAGCCCTTGGGCAGGTCGTTGCTGGGCTCACGCTCGCCGCTGCCGCAGGCCGCCAGCGCGGCCGCCGCCAGCGCCGTGACGGCCCAGCGCCACGGGGTTGCAGGAATCGACGACACCATCTCTTCACGCTTCAACATGCCCATCTCCTTGTGGTAGTTCTCTGATGCACGAATGCGCCAGGGGCCCTGGTCAGGCTCCGGCGCGGGAAGAACGCAGACGCCCCACGACGCCCGTGGGGAAATAGTAGACCGACAACACGAACAGCACGCCCAGCCACAGCAGCCAGCGGTCGGGCGACAGCAGCGCGGCCAGCCAGGGCAGGCTGTGCGCGGCCTCGCTGGCCACGCGCAGCAGGTCCTGCAGATAGCTCTGGGCGATGAGGAACAGCACCGAGCCGATCGCCGCGCCATAGATGGTGCCCATGCCGCCGATCACCACGATCAGCAGGCAGTCCATCATGATCTCGAACGACAGCGAGGTATCGGGCCCGTTATAGCGCAGCCACAGCGCCAGCATGGCCCCGGCCACACAGGCGAACAGGGCCGACAGCACGCTGGACAGGGTGCGGTACACCACCACCCGGTAGCCGATGGCCTCGGCACGGAACTCGTTCTCGCGGATGGCCTGCAGCACGCGGCCGAACGGGGAATTGACGATGCGCAGCAGCGCCAGCACCAGCGCCATGGCCAGCACGAACAGCAGGTAGTAAGTGATGATGCGCCCGTCGATCAGCACGCCCAGCACCTCGTTCTCGAAGGGCTCGAAGCTGGGCGACAGCCACTCGGGCAGCTTGAAGCTCAGCCCGTCCTCCCCGCCCGTCCATTCCGACAGTTGGGAGGCCAGCGTCTGGAACGCCGCCGCCACGGCCAGCGTGATCATGGCAAAGAAGATGGCCCGCACGCGCAGCGAGAACAGGCCGATGGCCAGCGACAGCAGCAGCGACACCAGCAGCGCCGCGCCCACTCCCAGCGCCAGCGCGCCCCAGCCCGCGCCCAGGCGCGACGATGCAATCGCCACGCCATAGGCGCCAATGCCGAAGAACATGGTGTGCGCAAAGCTCACGATGCCGGTATAGCCCAGCAGCAGATCGAAGCTGGCCACCAGCACCACGAAGATCAGCACCTTGGCCGCCACGTTCAGCGCCTTCACGCCAGGGAACAAGAAGGGCGCCGCCGCCAGCCCCAGGAAGATCAACAGCAGCAGCACCGCCAGCACGCGGCTGCGCGGCAGGTCGCCGGAAAGCAATCGGTTGAGCATGTCGATCACTCCTTCAGCGGTTCGCCACGGGATAGACGCCCTGCGGGCGCCATAGCAGGATGGCCACCATCAGCGCGATGTTGGAGAACAGCGCCACCTTGGGCACCAGGAACCCCGTGTAGTTGGCCATCAGCCCCACCAGCAGCGCGCCGATCAGCGCCCCGCCCGTGCTGCCCAGCCCGCCGATGATGATCACGATGAAGATCAGCACATTGACCTGCGCCCCCATCTGCGGCACCACGCTCTGCTGGTACATGCCCCACATCACCCCGCCCAGCCCCGCAAGCGCCGAGCCCGCCACGAACACGCCCACGAACAGGCGGCGCACGCGGTAGCCCAGGGCCTCCACCATCTCGCGGTCCTGCACGCCCGCGCGGATCAGCAGGCCGATCTTGGTGCGCGACAGCGTCCAGGCCAGCAGGGCAAACACCGCCAGCCCCACCAGCACGGCCACCACGCGGTACTTTTCCACGGCGGCATCGCCCAGCAGCCAGGCGCCCTTCATGCCCTGGGGCAGCGGCAGCGGAATCTGCTGCGGGCCCCAGATGAGCTTGATCAGCTCCTCGCCGATGATCATGCCGCCCATGGTGATCAGGATCTGCTTGAGATGCTGGCCGTACACGGGCCGCACGATGAAGCGCTCGAACGCCAGCCCGATGGCGCCCGCCACCAGCATGGCCACCACCATGGCCGGCAGCACGGCCAGCAGGTTGCGCCACAGCTGGTCCGACCCCGTCCAGTCGCCCATGGCACCCAGCACGCTGGTGGCCACGAAGGCACCCAGCGCGATGAACACGCCGTGGCCGAAGTTCAGCACGTCCATCAGCCCGAACACCAGCGTCAGCCCCGAGGCGATGATGAACACGATCATCCCCATGGCCAGCCCCGCCACCGTCAGCGTCAGCCAGGTCGAGCCCGAGCCCACCAGCGGCAGCGCCGCCAGGGCCAGCACGGGCACCAGCAGCAGCGGCTTGAAATCCACATCCAGCCTGTTCAGCTTGTTCATAGCGAAAGCCCCAGCAGCGACTGCTGCAACGCCGCGTCTGCCGAGAACTCGGCCATGCCGCCCGCGTGCACCACGCGGCCGTTGTCCATCACCGCCACGCGGTCGCCCAGGCGGCGCGCAAAGCCCAGGTTCTGCTCCACCAGCACAATCGTCGTGCCGCCCGCCTTGAGCTGGGCGAAGGCCGCGATCATGTTCTCGATGATGGCCGGTGCCAGGCCCTTGCTGGGCTCGTCCACGATCAGCAGGTCGCGCGGCTCCACGATGGCGCGCGCCACCGCCACCATCTGCTTTTGCCCGCCCGACAGCTTGCCGGCCGGGTGGTTCCAGAACTTCTCCACCGCCGGGAACATGCCGAAGATCCACTGCAGCCGCTGCGCGTCCATGCGGTCAGCGCGCGAGGCGCCGCGCGCGGCCAGCAGCAGGTTTTCCTGCACCGTCAGGTCCGCGAAGATGCCCATGTTCTCGGGCACATAGGCAATGTTCAGCCGAGCGATCGCGGGCGTGGGCAGGGCCGTGATGTCGGCCCCGCCAAAGGCGATGCGCCCCTGGCTGGCCCGCCACAGGCCCATGATGGTGCGCAGCGTGGTCGTCTTGCCCGCGCCGTTGCGCCCCAGCAGCATGGTCAGCTGCCCGCGCGGCACGGCCAGGTCCACGCCATGCAGGATGTGATAGGCCCCGATATGCGTGTGCACGCCCGACAGTTCGAGCAGGTTGGGGTTTGGGTTGAGGTTGGCGGCAGCGCTCATGCGGCCTCCTTCACGGCGCCCTGCTCCGGCACCACACCCAGGTAGGCCTGCTGCACCACAGGCGAGGCAATGACCTCGGCCGGCGGCCCATCGGCCACCAGCGTGCCATTGGTCAGCACGATGATGCGGTCGGCCAGCTCGCGCACCACATCCATCTTGTGCTCCACCAACAGGATGATCTTGCTGCGGTCCTGCTTGAGCCTGCGTATCAGGTCCAGGATCACCGGCGCCTCGTCATGGCTCATGCCCGCCGTGGGCTCGTCGAACATATAGACCTGGGGTTCCAGCGCCATCAGCAAGGCCACCTCCAGCTTGCGCTGGTCGCCATGCGGCAGCGCGGCCACGGCCTCGTCGCGCCGGGCGGACAGGGCCACCTGGTCGAGGATGTGCAGCGCCCGCTGCGTGAGCGCGCGGTGGTCGCTCCAGATGCTCCACAGGTTCAGGCCGCGCCGGTGCGGCCCCTCGTCGCGCGCCTGCACGGCCAGGCGCACGTTCTCCAGCACGCTCAGGTGCGGGAACAGATTGGTGAGCTGGAACGCCCGCCCCAGCCCGGCCCGCGTGCGCGCCGAAGGGGCCAGCCCCGTCAGCTCGCGCCCGCCCAGCAGCACGCGCCCGGCCGTGGCCTTGAGCTGCCCCGAGATCAGGTTGAAATACGTGGTCTTGCCCGCCCCGTTGGGCCCCACGATGGCCGTCAGCGTGCCCGGCTCGAAAGCGCAGCTCACGCCGTTGACGGCCACATGGCCCCCGAAGCGGATGGTCAGATCCTCTGTGCGCAACATTGCTCAGCGGCCGTTGCGGATAGGAACCTGCATCTCCTCGGGCTTGATCTCGCGCACCAGCTCGGGCACGCCCCAGGCCAGCACCGGGTCCACGCGGATCTTGAAGTGGTACATGCTCTGCAGGGCCTGGTGGTCTTCCTTGCGGAAGGTCATCTGGCCCTTGGGCGTGTCGAAGCTCATGCCCTCCATGGCCTTGATCAGACCGTTGGTCTTGGTGTCTCCACCTGTCTTCTTGAGCGCCGTCACGATGGCCATGGCCGCAGAGAAGCCGCCGGCCGTGAAGAAATCCGGCGGCGTCTTGTACTGCTTGTAGTGCATGGACACCAGCGCCTCGTTCACCGGATTCTTGGGAATGCCGTAGTAGTAGTACGTGGCGCCCTCCATGCCCGGCAGATTCTTGTAGGCCGCCATGGCGGGCAGGATGTTGCCGCCCGTGGCGATCTCGATCCCGTAGCGCTTGAGATCCATGTCCGCGATCTTGAACGGATTGCCCGCCCCGGCCCACACGATCCAGATGATCTTCCTGCCCGGCTGGTCCTTGAGCTTGTCGATCAGCCGCTGCGCCCCTGCCGTGAAATCCGTGGTGGCGGCAGGCAGGTACTCCTCATGCGCCAGCTTGCCCTTCTTGATGGCGTCCTTGAAGGCCTTCACCCCGTCGCGGCCGAAGGCGTTGTCCTGGGCCAGCGTGGCAATCGTCACGCCCGCCCTGTCGATGGCCACCGCATTGCTGATGGCGTCCTGGCTGGAGTTGCGGCCCGTGCGGAAGATGTACTTGTTCCACTTGTCGCCCGTGATCGAATCGGCCACGGCCGGCTCCACCAGCAAAATCTTCTTGTACTCCTCGGCCACCGGCAGCATGGCCAGCGCCACGCCGGACGACGTGGGCCCCACGGCCAGATCGGCCTTGTCATCGGAATACGCCGTGGCCAGCAGGCTCTTGCCCAGGTCGGGCTTGCCCTGGTCGTCCTTCTCGATCACCACCAGCTTTTTGCCATTCACCGCCATGCTGCCGCCCGTGGCGTACTCCAGCCCCATCAGCAGCCCGGCCTGGGTCTGCTTGCCATAGGCCTCCAGCGCGCCGGTCTTGCTGTAGACGTGGGCAATGCGGATCTCGCCCTGCTGGGCCAGTGCAGCAGGAGCTGCAGCGGCCATGGCGGCGAGTGCGATGGCGCAATGGAGGAAGGGGCGGCGGTGCATGGTTTGTCTCCTTTGGGGTTTGCGGCTTGATGGCCTGGCTGGGCCTGCCGTTTTGCAAGGGGACCATGCATGCTTTGTGCCAGGCACGCCCAGACGGCACCCAGGCGGCACCAAGACAGGGACGGCCTTGCGCCCCCCGGGGCCAGGCAGCCCGTGCCAGGGCCGAAAGTGTCTGGCCATTGGACAGATTCAGTGTCTTTTTCCAAGACAGCTGCCTGAATCCGATACAGGGCAAACCATGAATTCCTGGGATGTTCCCCTGCGCCTGGCCCACCATCACGTCCTGGCCGGCCAGCAGCTTCATAAGTTCAGGAGGCCCATGGGCGTGGGGAGAAAACCGTTGTTTTCTTCAGGCAACAGCCGCTGATTCGGCCAGATGGGGCATGGTGCGCTGCCTCAGCTCGACCAGCGGCAATGCCCGCTGAACCGCCAGCGCGGCCCGCTGTAGCAGTGCCTCGTCGTGCAGGCGGTAGTCCACGAAATCCTTGTCGGTCGCGTAGACACCCAGTGGCAGGGTGCGCGCCTGGAAGAAGCTGAACAGCGGCCGCAACTGGTGGTCTATCACCAGGGCATGGCGCTCGCTTCCACCGGTGGCCGCCAGCAGCACGGGTTTGTCGATCAAGGCGTCCTGGTGGACGAAGTCGAAGAAGTGCTTGAACAGTCCGGTGTAGGCGCCGCGAAAGACCGGTGTGGCCACCACCAGCACATCCGCCTGCTCCACCGCCGCAAGCTCCCGCTCCACCGTCTCGGGCAACTGCGAGCGCCACACCGCGCCGGCAAGCTGCGGCGCGAGCTGGCCCAGTTCCACCAGGCGTTGTTCGCACGGAACTTCGTCGGCGATCAGATCAGACAGATGCTCTGCCAGGGCGGCAGACTTGGAGGGGCGCTGCAGTCCGCCGGATACGGCGACCAGACGAAGTGGACCTGTCATTGCTGCTCTCACGCAAGATGGCCGGGGTTCAACGCGGGAGCCGGTTGTGGCGACCATGCGGTCCGAGGTGAAGTGATGGCCATGACTGCTTCCCAAAATGCAAACGAACAATGGGAGCGGATGATATGGAGCCAAATCAATGAAGTAAAATGGTTTTATCTCACAATTACATGACTAAAACTCATATAAAGCCTTAAACCTGCCCCGTCGGTGCTGTTCGGGGGAGCATCCGGGTCACAAGCGAGGCGGGCATCTGCATCGCGCACAAGCGGGCCGTTGCCGAACCGGCATTCCCGCTCAGCGGCCCGCTTCCTGGGCCTGCACCAGACACTCCCGCAACGCCTGCGCCACAGGCCCGAGCATGCGATCGCGCCGCTGCAGCAGGCCCAGCGTGCGCCACACATCGGGTGCGGTCAGGGGTACGCCGCAGACCTGGGCGTGGTCCTGGCGCAGGGCCAGCTGGGGCACGGCGGCCAGGCCCAGGCCCGCTTCCACCAGGGCCAGGGCGCCTGTGACGTGGTTGCACTCGTGCCAGGCCACGGGCTGCTCGGGCAGGCCAGCCATCACCTGGTCCAGCAGCAGCCGATTGCCGCTCTTGTGGGAGACGGAGACCAGGCGCTTGCCCGCCAGCTCGGCCCATTCCACCTGGCTGCGCCCGGCCCAGGCGTGGCTGCGCGGCATGGCCAGCACATAGCGCTCGCGCGTGAGCGCCTCAAAGCGCAGCGACGGCTCCTGGCTGCCCGTGAAGCTCAGGCCAAAGTCCGCATCCCCGCGCAGCACGGCCTCCACCACCTGCTGCGCGCTCTCGTCGATGACGTGCACCTGCACATCGGGCTGCTCCACGGCAAAGGACTTCAGCACGGGAGGCAGCAGATTGGTGGCCACCGAAGGCACGCAGGCAACCGTCACCCGGCCACGGCGCAGCTTCAGCTGGTCATCCACGCGCTGCACGGCCTCGTCCAAGCCGGCCAGGGCCCTGCGCGCCTCCTGCAGGAATTCATGGCCCACCTCGGTCAGTTCCACACGCCGCGTGGTGCGCTCCAG
The DNA here is from genome assembly GCF_043104185.1 of Delftia sp. WSY_22. Classification (NCBI taxonomy): domain Bacteria; kingdom Pseudomonadati; phylum Pseudomonadota; class Betaproteobacteria; order Burkholderiales; family Comamonadaceae; genus Delftia; species Delftia sp. WSY_22. The sequence goes on along the minus strand of NZ_JBICKN010000037.1, from coordinate 44,725 downwards.
CAGCCGCGCGCCCAGCACGGACTCCAGCCGCTCCACCCGCCGGCTCAAGGCAGGCGGCGACAGGAAAAGCGCTTCTGCGGCCAGGCGAAAGCTGGCTTTCTCGGCCGTGGTCACGAAGGCGATCAGTTCCCCCATGTCGAATTTGATGCGCTGCACGCAACAGTCCTTCCAAAAGTTGCAATTCACAGAATAACACCCGCTGCATAGGATGGCGCCCTTGATAACGCTGCCCCCTGCGGGCAGGCAAGACCAACAAACGGAGACGACATGCACCAACGCAGACTGATCGCAGGCGGCGCCCTGGCCGCCCTTCTTTCCCTGGCCGTGGGCACTGCCCAGGCCCAGGACTTCCCCCCCAAGAAACCCGTGGTCATGGTGGTCGGCTTCGCCGCAGGCGGCTCGGCCGACATTGCCGCGCGCATCATCGCCAAGAAGCTGGGCGAGAACATCGGCCAGAGCGTGGTCGTGGAAAACAAGCCAGGCGCGGGCGGCAACCTGGCCCACACGCAGGTGGCCAATGGCCCGTCCGATGGCTCGGTGCTGCTCTTCGGCTCCATCGGCCCGCTGGCCATTGCGCCGCACTTCATGAAGATCGGCTACGACCCGCTCAAGGACCTGGCCCCCATCACCATGGGCGTGAACTTTCCCAACGTGCTCGTCGTGCCCGCCGCCACCGGCATCAAGACCCTGGGCGAATACGTGGCCAAGGCCAAGCGCGAACCCGGCAAGCTGGACTTCGCCTCCACCGGCCCCGGCTCCGCATCGCACCTGGCCGGTGAACTGCTCAACGATGTCGCCAAGATCGACACCCTGCACGTGCCCTACAAGGGCGGCGCGCCCGCCCTGCAGGACGTGCTGGGCAACCGCGTGACCTCTTTCTACGCAGCCCCGCCCACGGCCCTGCCCCACATCGAATCGGGCAAGCTGATCCCGCTGGCCACCACGGGCCTCACGCGCCCGGCCTACCTGCCCAACGTGCCCACCGTGGCCGAAAGCTTCCCCGGCTTCAACGCCACCAATTGGTACGCCTTCGTGGCATCCGCCAAGACGCCCAAGCCCTTGCTGGACCGCTGGAACACAGAGCTGGTCAAGGTGCTGAACACCCCCGAAGTGCGCGACAACCTGCTCAAGCACGGCCAGACCGCCGCCCCGGGCACCCGCGAGGAACTGGGCCAGTTCATCGCCGCCGAGCACGCCAAGTGGGGCCGCATCATCCGCGAGCGAAAAATCACCGCCGATTGATTCCCTCGGCAGCCGTTAGCCGTTCCCCAACCATAAAAAACCAGGAGACAAACCATGACCGCCATCCGTTCCACCCCCCTGCCTCCCTCTGTGCAGTCCTCCGTGCCATCCACCCTGCGCCGCCGCACCCTGGGCGCGCTGCTGGGCGGCGCACTCAGCCTGGGCATGGCCCTGGGCGCTGCCACGCCTTCCACCGCCGCCGCAGATGAAATCCGCGTGGTCACCTCGGGCGGCTTCTCTGCCGCCTACGACCAGCTGATACCCCTGTACGAGCAGGCCACGGGCCACAAGGTCGTCACCTCGCGCGGTGCCTCCATGGGCAATGCGCAGGACTCCATTCCCAGCCGCCTGGCGCGGGGCGAGCAGTTCGATATCGTCATCCTCGCGGATGGAGCCTTGGACAATCTGGCCGCCCAAGGCAAGGTGGAAGCGGGCAGCCGCGTGGACCTGGCGCGCTCCATGATCGGCATGAGTGTGCGCAAGGGCACACCCAAGCCCGACATCAGCACCGTGGACGCGCTCAAGCAGACCCTGCTGGATGCCAAGACCATTGCCTACTCGGCCAGCGCCAGCGGCACCTATCTGGCCAACGAACTGTTCCCCCGCCTGGGCGTGGCCGAGCAGATGAAGGGCAAGGCCACCCGCATCCTCAGCGAGCGCGTGGGCGCCGTGGTGCTGCGTGGCGATGCGGACATCGGCTTCCAGCAGGTCAGCGAACTGCTGCCGTTCAAGGAACTGGAATTCGTCGGCCCCCTGCCCGATGAAGTGCAGCAGCGCGTGTTCTTCTCCGCAGGCGTGGCCACCGGCGCCAAGAGCCCTGACACGGCGCGCCACCTGATCCGCTTCCTGGCAGCCCCCGCCGCCGCGCCCATCGTGCGCAGCACGGGCATGGAGCCGGCGGCCAAGCCCTGACGGCAGGCGCCCGAGCCCTCAAGGCTCTCTAGGCTCTCTAGGCTCTCTAGGCACTCAAGGCCCTCTAGGCCCTCTAGGCCCTCGACACACAGGGGGCCTTCACCCCTCCCCGGTTCGACCTCCATTCAGCGGCGCTGCAACGGCACTGCTGCGGCATGCCGCTGCCCAGCCCTATCACCCTCGCCACACCCATGAACACCAAAACCCTGGTGCTGATCACCCTCGCCGCTGCACCGCTGTCGGCCCTTGCGCAATCCAGCATCACGCTCTACGGCATTGCCGATACCGGCGTGCGCTACACCAGCGGCCTTACCGCCGCCAACGCGGCCAGCAACACCTCGGGCGCCGCGCTGTCCAGCGGCGTCAACACCACCAGCCGCTTCGGGTTTCGCGGGCGCGAAGACCTGGGCGGCGGCATGTACGCCCTGTTCAACCTGGAAACCGGCCTGAACCTGGACACCGGCACCACCGCCAACTCCAGCAAATTCTTCGACCGCGCAGCCATCGTGGGCCTGGGCGGCGGCTGGGGCCAGGTCACGGCCGGCCGCCAGACCAACCTGCTGGCAGATGCAATCAGCCCCGTGGACCCCGTGGGCATGCGCTTCGCCGCCTTCAACCCCAACATCGCCACAGCGGCCCTGAGCAGCCACGGCCTGGGCGTGGAATACGGCAGCGCGGGCGCCACCACCGGCTCCTACCGGCTGGACAACTCGGTCAAGTACACCGGCCGCTTTGGCGGCCTCACCGCCCGTGCCATGTACAGCTTTGGCGAGACGGCGCAAGGCGGCTCCGCCCGCTCATCGGCCGGCGCGGGCCTGGCCTATGGCACGCAGACATGGACCGTCTCCGGCGCCTACCAGCGCTTCAAGACCGCAGACCAGTGGGAGCTGAAAGCCGCCACCCTGGGCGCCAGCTACAAATGGGACAACCTGCGCCTTGCGCTGAACACCGCGCGCAGCGACGGCCAGACCAACGCCACCACCAGCCGCACCGTGCAGCGCGTGCACTCGCTGGGCGCCACCTGGTCCGCCCGCAGCACGCTGGACCTGACCGCCGCCCTGTACCGCGTGGAACGCGAACGCAGCGGCCGCGCCGCAGACGGCTACACCCGCGCCCTGCTGTTTGCGGAATACAAGCTCTCGCGCCGCAGCAAGCTGTATGCGGAACTGGACCGCACGCATTGGAGCGGAGGGTTTCAGGGCGGGCAGAACAAGGATGTGGCTACGGGGGTGACTGCGGGGTTGATGCATAGCTTCTGAGGGGCACTGCGAGCACTCGCCCCATTGCCAACTCAGCCGCTCAGCTTTTTGAATGGCGTGTCGGAAGTGATCCAGCCCTTGCCTTGGGGGCAGATCACTTCCTTGTAACGCAGCTCTTTTTCAAAGCTCCACTGCTGGCCGAATGCGCAAACGTCCCCTGCGTTGAGGACAAATGCCACTGTCTGCGGGTGGCCATTTTTCAGCAGAACATCGACGCTTTGCGTCGCTTCCCACCGGCCATTTGGCGGCTGGCTGCAACCCAGAGTTGCCAGCAACGCCGTGATCGCCGTCCTTCGCAGTAGGTTTTTCATCGACTGGCAGCAAATACACATCAATCCCTCAATTCAACGTAGTCCCGCTTGGACCTATTGATGCTCGATGCAACGCTGTTTTCCGGGTAGCTTTCAATATATCTGTCAATGTAGTACAGATATCTTTCACGGGAAGCATCATCAATATTGACAAGGAATTTATCATCCTTGAAAGTGGATTGAAGTGCAATCATCTCCCTCGGATCCAGCATGCGCCTTTGAATAAGATCCTCCAGATTTCGATAGAAATATGATTCATTGGGTGCGTAGGCCTTCAGTGTGTTTATCCAGTTCTCATATCTAAAGACATCTGTGAATCCAAGCTGATGAATACCTCCTCCGATTTTCTGTTTACTTTCGCTTATTATTTCAAAAATTTCCTTCTTTTCAGATATAGAAATGGTATTCGGTAGTGTTATGTTGCTACAAAGATTTGCCAGCATTACATCGCGGCCATATTCGTTTCCAGACTCCAGTATTTCCTTGACAATACTGACAGGTTTATCGACCGTAATGGATAGCATGTGTCCAAGTTCACCATAGTACTCATCGGCATTCAATATACCTTCATCATGCGCCTGCTTCAAACGCGGCTTGGTGTCTTGAAAATTCCCTGCCCTGGAATAAGAAAACAATTCCAGCTTCTTCTTTTCGAAGTCCTCCTCCGCGCTGATTGACGGCGCACCATGATTCAGGATGGGGAAAACCTGATTTATGAAGATGTCACTATTTTTTGAGGATACACCTAAATTTCCAGATATTTCCCCAGGGATGGCGATGCCTTCACGCCCAGATGCTTGCTCTCCCCCTATTGCGCTATTCTGCGAAGTGTGATGTTCTGGAGATGCAACAGCACGATAGACCAGCACCACACATCCGGAGACAATCGTTATACCCATGAATACTATTATCATCACATTCTTCTTCATGGCCATCGCTCACCACCGCCTCTCTTGAAGGTTGCTATACACACTCACAGGAGTAATAACTCTCGCCCAAGAAGTTTGATAAGAAATTTGTCGCCCCCAGATCTCAGCTGCCGCTTCCGAATTTCTCCCACCCACTACTTTTTGGCTCCTAAGCGGATTGCCATATATTGAAGTGGCCGCCCAAACATCCAGAACAAAAGTCTCGCAACGGTACACACCTCGGGCAGGCTTGGTTTCAACCAACTTTTCAGTACATTTGTTTGAAAATGGGCTGCAGACATTCTTTGTCCAGTAAGTCATTCCTTGCATGCTTGGCGTATATTGAGCAGCTTTTGCATAGGAAGCTCCAATCGTATACTTTATAAATGCAGCTCTTGCAGCCATTTGTCTAATATAGTGATTGAATGTATGCGGGCCGGTCAGCACAAGTCGCCCACTTTCCAATTGAAAGTAATGACAAGAGATTACTCCGCAATACTCCTGCCTAAAATCTTGCGGTATCACAGGAGAAATTGTCTTCCATAGGTCGGTGGCGCTAGAAAAAACATCCCATGTCGCCGGTCTTATCGTGTTTTTTGGATCTATTGTGCCCACTGCTTCAAGCACGTTGTAGCCATCCCAAAGTCCAATATGCCCGAAGTAATTCAGTGGACCTCCCCAGGAATATGCCAAATCTCTTCCCACTACATCTCCAAAATTGGCGGGCTTTTCCCTACCAGGTATGGCATCGAATTTTATTCTCATGGGTGTATTCTGAAGCTTCTCAGAAGTATTGTCCTCGTAAATGGCGTACACATCCACATTGCGTACCGCACCGTTCAGCAGCCCGATGGGAACGTCCACTTGAATATCAAACCCATGATTGGATGTCGTACTGTTGCATGCAGCTTGCACAGCAAATTCCCTGACAATGGCGGCGTTTCCGCCGCCGATGTACTGGCCATCCGCATAAATATGAATTCCTGAGGGAACAGACGATCCAGCTTTACATGCCCATCCCATATAGCGCTTATAGGTGGTTCCTGCATCCAGCCATCCTTTGGCCTGCGCCATGCAAGGAAGCAGCGTCATCAAGGCAATCGCAAAAATATTAGTGAATATTTTCATACCCGCGTCACTTCGTAGTTTTTCCTCATCAATATTAACAATCAATTGAAAATAGCTATCGAATCACCATGCCACCCCCAGGGGAATCAGACTATTCCTAAGAGTTAGGCTGACGCAATTGGAAATGAGAGCTACGGTTGTTCACCAGAACTACAAAATCTCAAAAAAGTGAGCAAGGTTTCTTGGAAATTCAGGGCAGATGCGGCCACATGGCAGGTGTGGTCTGTCGAAATGAGTGCAGGACTTGGCCGCAAAATCAAGCCGAAAAACTTTTTCAATCGCCAACGAGGGGATTCCATCAATAAAACGACTTCCGCCTCCTTTCACCTCATGAGGTCTGCCGATCAAAGGCAACAGACAGACGCTCCAGGCCGCGCATGGCCTCCCCGGCGTCGTATCGCACCATGGAGCTCTTATCGGGGCTGTGATCTTCAAAGACAGGCGGGCCTGCCTACACTGGCACGGCAGGTGCTCATCAGAGGCCGCCTTCCGGGAAGTGCAGGAACAGCAACACCCTGTGGTTGGCTCAACCGGCCGACCGGCTCTTATGTATTTTTTTGTGATCAAAACCCGGAGGCTCGGATGCCAGGCGCAAAGGTAGTTGTTCAGTTCGTGGATGCGAAGGTTGGCGGGCGGCAGAGACCTGCGCTCCTCGACAAGGCCTATCGGCCGCACTTTCTCGTTGAAGATGGAGACTATTTGGGTGTGGCTTTCTGCGGGGATGATTCCAGCAGACAGATGCAGCCCAGCACCTGTGTGAGCGCCCAAGTGGCCTTCGTCTATGCCCCCGAAATCGACTACTCGGCGTTGAGTGCTGGTGTCCAGTTTCGAATTCTTGAAGGAGCAATGACTGCAGGAATCGGTGTGATCATCGAGTTGATCCCGTGATGTGCATGCGACTGCCAGGAACGAGCGGGCACTACACCCGTCAGGCTGCCCCGGAAGCCGACATCCCGCTGCAGAACATGGGCTGATGCCGCCCAATCTACGGAACTTGGCGCGAGTGAATCGCAAGAGCCCACTTGAACTGGCTGCACTCAACGAAGTCGCCACACAGAGGGTTTCGGAGTTTTGCGGCATCGAAACCAGCACATGCCGGCTGCTGCATATGCAGGCCCGCCCCGAACCACAGACTCAGAGCTTGGCCCACACCCATATTTCAAGACCGGACAGCAGTCTCGACCAAGACACTCGGCGCCATGCGTCCCCGCCAGGTTAAAGCCGCCCCTCCAGATGCTCAGGCGCCGAGATGGTGCGCATCCACTTCACCGACTCCACCTTCCAGCCTGGCTCACGCTGCATGATTTCCATCACGCCTGGCAGATGCGCAGCGCCATACGTGACGTAGATTTTCGGGCGCTTGTCATCCAGCAATTGCCTTGCAAGGTGGCGATTGCGGAAGTCGAGCACCACCGGGTCCAGGTCACCGCCGCCGCCCTGGCCGGAACGGCGCATCACATAGGTCATGAACCCGCGGCACAGTGTGCCGGCGAGCGTGACCTGCCGCTCATCGCCAGACTTCTGCCATTCGATCACACGCGCCACGACGTCCGATGAATCGTCTTCAGCGTCGGTGGCTTGCTGCTTTTCACGTTGGCGCATCGCTGCCGCGAAGGCTGGGTCGCTCTGCACCAATCTGTCGTATTCCTGCTTCATCGCTCGCGTGTCCACGTCCATGGTCACGTGCCGTTCGGGGTGGGCCTTGGCATCAGCCACCACCGGCCCGAAGTAGTCGATCTGGTAGGCGAGACCGCAGTTCTGGCCAAGCTCTCGGTAGCTGTCGCCAAGGTCTTTACCCTGGGTCAGGACCTTCTTGAACCAGGCGTCGGCTTCCGGATCGCTGTTGGCCACGCCTTCGTAGGCCAACACATAACCGTCGGCTAATGCCTTCTCAAGGTCGTAGACGATGGTCTTGAAGAAACGCTCGGCACCCACGTGCTGCATGCCTTGCAGCACGACGGTGCGGGGTCCGTTGGACATGGTGACGGTGGGCACGATGGCTGGACGTGTCTCGGTCATGACGGCAAGGACATACACCGGTGCTGCCGCCAATCCACACAACAAAAACCACAATCCGACGCTGCCATGCAGCCAACTTGCAGCCCAGGACCGTGCCCTGGACGAACGCGAGATCCGCCGCCAAGTCCAGACCAGCGGAACCGCGATCAGCGCGGCCGCCAGTAGCAAGGCAGGCAGCGAGAGCCAACTCGCACCGAGAAGGATCGGCAGGCCCGCCACGAAACAAAGCACAAGCACTGCCCACAGCAATGTGGTCAAGCGGATTGACAGCGTGCTGCGCACAGGGCCGCTGTCGGTTGTAGGGGTGGAGGCCTCCATCTTCAGAACTTGCGGCCCGCACCCCAGTCTCCCTGGTCGCATTTGCCGACAAAGCGGGGCTTGTCCTTGATCTCGACCATGCCGGTACGCCGGTCGATGTTCACGCTGAGCCTGTTGAGGCCGTTGACCTGATAGCGCGCCGTGATGCGGTCGGGCGACATCTGCACATCCTCCAGCTGCCACCAACCGTCGACGCCGCCGGAATTCAGGGGCGGAATCATCTTGTCGCTCAGGTGGATGCGTCCCCGGCCATCGCGGAACTCGAACTGCACGCCGGTCTGGAACTGCTCGTTCGCAGACTCCACGCGCTGCGTGGGCTCGTAGTGCTTGCGCCTGTCGTTCCACTCGTAGCCCGAGTGGCTGGAGAACACTGCATGCTCGCCCTGACCGTAACAGATGAGTGTGAGCGCGTCCGGCTGGTGCGGGCGCGGCGGTATGTCGCCTGCCACGCCTCCAGGACGACAGTTCTGCTCAGGGATGCGGTTGATCGACGCGTAGCGGCCATCGTCGGTGGAAATCGCCACGCAGGCACGCTGCGCGTCGCTCCACCAGAAGGTCCAGGATTGTTCCCGCACGCGGGTGGCGCGCACCTGCTGGTAGCCACGCGCCTGCATCTGGGTTTCCCCGCCGGCGCCGCGCGCGCCGACAAGATCGGCAAGGTCCGGCGGGGTCTGTGCCTGTGCTGTCGCAACGCACAGCGTCGCAAGAAGTCCAACCGTCAATATCCGGCTTGTCATATGTCACTCCGTTCTGTCGGCATGATGGCATGCTGACGCGCCATCGGCTGGCGAAGTGCCGCGCACATGTGATGTTGCCCCCGTATCGCCGACCCCCGCCCTTTTCGCAATAAAGCATCTGGTCAGCCGCTGCAGCCTGTTGCTGCCTGAACCCCCGAGGCGACCGCATTTTCAGCGAAGAATGCGGATGCACCTCGTTGAAGTGCTCGAAGGCAGCTGGCTGTTGTGCCACTACCGTCACCAAGCCACAGGCACGTCGGTAGCCATAGCTGGGCAAGTCGGCAATTTCCTGGCGCAGTTCGGCGAGCAGCCCTGCATCGTCGCTGGGTGTGCGATGGCTGCGGCCATCGGCCCAGTCTTCACCGCGCCCAATCAGGTCGGGCACATGCGAGTGCGCCAGCCCCGTCATCCGCAGACCAGTTTTCACTGGTCGTCCCCGGGCAACAAGGGCGAGCGCGCAATCCACTTTTTTCTGCGACGTACTCCACGGCTTCCTTGAGGATTTCGTTTTCCAAGGTCTTCTTGCCGAGCACGCGCTGCAGCTTGGCGATTTCTGCGCGTGCAGCCGCCAGCTCGGATGCGGGCACGACTGCCTCGCCAGCGGAGACGGCGGTCAAAGCACCCTGGCGTTCGAGCTTGCGCCACTGGAACAGCAGTCCAGCCGAAACGCCTTCCTGCCGAGCGACCAATGACACGCTCATGCCTGGTTCGTAGGTTCGGCGCACCAGCGCCGCCTTCTCTGCGAGAGACCAGCGCCTGCGGCGCTGGTCCTTCACGACTACTTCTACTGACTCCGTATGCCTAGTCATATGCACAGTCCTGCTCCTATCTTCAAAGATACGCGATAGAACGGGGCCGGGGAATCAGGTGGCTATCTCACTGAGGTGTTCAGTGAAGGGCGCACGGGCGCAAGCTTGGTTCGGCCGCGCTGAACGGCGGCTAGCTGGTACCGGGCGACCTGGAGATCGCGACCAGGAGCAGTCGGCCGCTGCCGACTTCCAAACGACAGCCTCAGACTGAGTGCTACCGTTGACGGCAGGCCTGTTGGCAGGCTGCTTTTTGGCCCGTAGTAGTCCGTCGACCATCCCAAGTGGCCAGCCGCAAAGCGACCGATCGACGCAATCCGGACCGAACCACTAGCAGAAGTCACTTGCGAGGTAGGTTTGTCGGTACTCATGATCAGGGAGAGAGCCGACTCCGAGTACGTGATATCGGAAGTCGATATACCACGCGCCGTATCTGTCCGACCCACCTCATCTTGACCGCAGCGCCCGCGGGGACAGCGGACTGCACCCAACTTAACTAAGAGCGGCCAACAGTTGGAGAAATCGAGAGCTGCGCATGCTGGGTGACCATCCGCAGGGTTGAGGGCGCGAGCGGCTTGGAGCTCCTGACCAAGTCGTCAAAGGCTGCCTTGGCATCGAGGCCGTGCATGCCCTTCAGATGCGAACTCATCATGGGGACTGCACGCGTCAGCATGTCGTCCAGTGCACGGTTGCTAGCAGCCTTAGCAGCCATCTCCTCAGCATCAAGCACTCGCGCTGCGCGGAGTTTGCCCACCCGTCTGGCGAAGTCCCAGACACGCTGATGCGAGTTGGTCGGGATGGCGTCCCAAAGCTTGAAGAGGAAAGTCTCGACGCGACCGATGTTTGACCGGTCCGTTGTCCTGAACCGTTTGAGAAGGAAATCCTCCAACATGTGCCGGCCATCCCAGTGGGCGGCGCTGGGTTTGACCAGCGTATCAGCCGCCGGCTTGACCGGCTGAACCGGAATCCCAAGAGACTGCAGGAAGGCGCACGACAAATACTCTGAGACCTCTCGGCCGGTCGAGCCTGGGTAGGTACCGGCGACGTCGCCATGCGAGAGTCCTGCGAGCATGACCTCAGTGAGTCGACTGAAGGAGCCATCGGCAGCGCCGACGTGGAACACTTTGCTTGCCCGGGCCGCCTCAAGCACCTCCTTCTCAGCCAAGCTATGGAACTTGAAGTGGCCACGGGTCTCCCCGCCGGCGCCGAGGTGAAGGAAGGGCCAAGGCTGCGGCGGCAGAATCAATTTCGCCCGCTTAACGGGGCATTCAAAGTTGCACAGGACATTGACGACGTTGCCAGCCATGGTTCCCACGTTTGTGATAACCGCATCAAGGAGCAAGCCAGAGCCAGTGATGGGCTCGGTATGACTCAGCTTGGACAGCCGGTTGGCAAGGATGAGAGCGGACGCACAGCCTCTGGAGAACGCGTTGATATGGACATGAAACCGAGCGTCCGTGTCGATGCGGCGGCACTTGTCCATGAATTCTTTGAACGTGCGAAATGCTACGGCGCTCCGTTTGAAGACCCCCGAACCCATCCATCCCTCGACAACAAACTTGCGGATGCCCTTCTGGGTATTGACGCCAAGTTCGTAATGCGAATGCAGCCGACTGTCCGGGTACTTGCGCAGATGCTCATGCAGGCGGAAGACGAGCGTGTCGTGTTCGTTGTCCGGAGCCTTCTCTCCCTCATTGGAGGTTCCGTCGAAATTCGCGACGAAAACGAACAGGTGCGGATCGGCACCGAGCAATGCCATGGCGGGCGCTGTGACGGGGTTGTCCACGGCATGCCTAAGGCTGGCAGCCGCTGGCTCGGGAATGGGGAAGTAGACAGGAGTACGAGATATGTGGGCTGGAGGTGAGCGCATAGTGGCAAACGTGGCAGAACAATCAACCTATTGGGGTTGAGACCGCACAAGAAGCGAATGGATTAGGGGGCGGCAGTCGTTCCAAAGAGGTCGAATTCCGATTCTGGCGGGCTGTTAAAGGCTGGAAGCAGGCATCAACGCATGGGAGCTTTCGGGCTGTCTGTTGATGCTCCATGATGCCGCTGGACTTCTACCGTCCTGTACGAACACAAAGCCCAACTAATAATTAGGACGGTTATTTGGCACTGCCGAATTCGCCGAAAACCTCGTCGCTGACGATGACTATGTTCTCCGGCCGTCCAAATTGTCCAAACAGCATTGTTTCAACAAATTGATACCGCGCTGCCCAGATCTTGCGGACATCTCCTAGTGCCATTCCCGTAGAATCAACGACCCCTTGCTGCAAATTTTCCAGCCAATTAGAGGCATTCGCGTTGATTGCCATGTTCGCTTCCTCATGCAATTTGCGATACTGGGCCTCGTTGATTGCCTTGCGTACCTCGAGGAGGTCTCTCAGCACGTCGGTGACGTATGACATTCGAAAGAATGTTCCAACGATTTCGCGCCAAGTCACCGGCCTATGCTTCGTAATCGCGGGCAAGAAAGCCGCAATCCGAAAAAGCAAGCGCCCGACGAAGATTGCCGCGTGTGGCGAGTTTACAGGAGCGTAGGTCCCCAATACCGTCTGAACGCCGTTCGCGAGGAATCCATTGGCCACAGAAGCGTGCGAGCCATCAACAGGGTGGGTGCTGCAGGCCGCAAGCACTACGATGGGAGTCATGCGCGCTGCATGCTTGAGATCCCACACGTTTATCTTCTCTTTGCCGATCTCCAGCCATGCATGTTCCATCTTGCCGCCATGGCTGCCATGGCAGTCGAAGATCAGCATACCCCCTTGGTAGGCGTTCATCGCGTTGACCAGTTCGTCTCGCGTGGACACATCGACAATTTCGACCTTCATTCCACCCAAGTCGTAGCGACCGATGGCCAACTCTAAGTGGCCACGAATGGGATCGTCGGCAGCGAATGACCGGATCACCAGGATGTGATCTAGTGCCATCCTCGGCACAGGAATCCTAGGGTGAGCCAGGGCCACGTTGGCTGTTACATTTCCTGGTGTGGAGGGGATGCGCGACATTTCGTAGCGGAACATTGCCGGTAAACCGTCAATGGACAACCACTCGATAGGAAAGTCACAGATGGCCAGCAGGCGTTGGCGTCCGTCGAAGGCAGACTTCCACAGCTTCTCGCCTACTTCGCCTCGGACTGTGGCGCTGTACTCCGCCAAGAGGCGGTTTAAGTCCGCTTCCCTGGTCGGCTTGCTTGAGCTCACTAGCGAGCAAATCTCACTGAGAGTGTTGTGATGGAGCATTACGGCGTTGGGCAGCCGGAAGGCAGGTACGAACTGATTGGCAGCCAGGACAGCGATGATGGTTGCAAAAAATCTATGCTCGAATTGCCTATCCATCAAGAGTCTGCCGACCACTGGATCATCATATGGGTTGAATTGCTCTTCAATTTTTCCTTTGAACTCAATCGGACCGTTGCCGTACGCTCTATTGCGTATCAGTATGGCCTTAACGAAGTTCCGCTTGTCGCGGTCAAGATCGCGAAGAATTGGATTCCAAATCTTGTTGTCGACCTTATAAAGCATTGCGAAGACTGACGGGCAGAAGATGATGGCGTCGTTCTTGCGCAATGGATAAACTTCATTCCCCTGCCGCAACCGGTCGATCATCTCGGCAAATTCGACCATAGCATTGGCGTGTGCTTCTATGCCAAGCGCTGGCTTGAGATCCTCGCTGTTTTCGAGGCTGAAGCCATACAGTCGTAGTACTTCAGCCGACGGTATCGTGCAGTTGTGCATCTGTGGGACGAATGGCAGCAGCCCTTGTTCTCTCTTGGCAGGAGGGTGCGCCTTCATGAACTCAACGAGGACACTGAAGGTGTCGTCGTGGGCCGCAGTTCGTTCCGCAAGCGCCAACAGATGGGTATAAATCGCCTCGGTGCTGAGATCAGCCATAGACACCGCGCCGAAAAAGCTGTTGAGGGTTACATGTAATGGCCGCACCACAAAGCCGTGAAGCCGTGCTTCCACGTCAGCGGCGGACTCGTCCGTGCTCCAGATGACCGTTGGCATTCCACTGACCTCGACATAGTCCGCTGTGAGTAAATCCGCCCTGATCATGCCAATGCATAGGGCCGAGCCTGCCATCTTGGAAGCTACGAATTGGCTCCCCGCAAGCCCTATCTCCACCATGTCGTGAGGGAACCTCACAAGCATTTCCATGATTTTCAAGTAGTTGGGAATCAGCGCCGACGAAAACCCTTGAAAGAAGGTTTGGCCCGAAGCCGCGATGTCCGTTGGCATCGCGATGATGTGTTGGATGGTGCTAGTACTCATAAGCAGATTCTCCCCACAATACTAGGAACAAGGACTGAAAGTTGAACGACTGCCCTCGGGCGTTGAGATCAGTGAGTCGATGGTCGGCACCTACTGCATAGCCGGTATCGAAGAAGTCGGCTCGAACGACTGCTTCGGGTCGCCAGCAGGCCGCTGTGAGGAGCTGTTGTAGGCTGGTTGCGGCCGCCTATCAGGGACAGCTTTGCGGGAACTGAGAGCCAAGCGCACCCAATAATGGGTGAACCTTGCCACCCTACCTGGAGCAGATGCGCGTCCAGACGGAATAAACGGCCCTCAGATATCTGCGAGAGCAAGGTCAGAGCCAAGCCGTGCGGCGTTGCGCTGGATTCCGTCAGTCCAGTTGCATGCACAACTTGTCTTTGTAGACGCGCAGCCGGGCTTCGGCCCTGCCAATGAAATGCTGGTAAAGCAGCACCTCGGTGTACAGCTCTCCGTAAACCATGCTGTTCGCAAAGTTCCTCAACTGCTGGCTCTTGAAGAATCCCCTGCCGTCAGGGAATTGCGTGTAATCGCCATCCATTCGGGTTTCATCAATCGTGCAGCCGATCAGGTAGCCATAGAACTTCTTGATTCGCCCGTTAGATTTGGCTGCCAAAAGCCGCGCGTACTGCACCAAGTCTGGAATGTGCTCCTGTAGGCCAACGTCCGGCGCTTTGAACTCAATAATTATCGCGGCGCCTTCTTTTGTAAAAAGCGCAATATCCGGGCGCTTTGCCTCGTGATTTTTATTATTTCGAGCAAACAACTCTTCGAGACTATCATCAATATCGGGGTCGAAAACATTTTCGGTGGCAGACCACTTAATTGATTTCAGAGGCTTATCTGAGGCAATGTACTCGAAGTATTGATATTCCTCATTGAGTAGCCAGATGTCGTGTTCCGTGGTCTCCGTAGAATCCTTCCCCATGGGGAAGAAAATATTGTGAATTATCCGTTCGTTCTCGTTCCTCTTCCCATTTTCCGGAGTTTGGCATTTTAGTAGTCCATCGACGGCCATACCCAGCACCTCAATCATTGCGCTGCGACGGACCACCAGTTGCGACAGGTTGGTCATGTCCATCTTCTTGATGGAACTCGTGTACTTCCATGCTAGTTCTGAGATCTTTTTCCTAAAGTCATCGGAACGCGGATCTATTTTTAGTAACTCATCTTTTATTCGAAATAGAGTCGAAGTGTCGCCGACAATTTCCTCCTGAAGCTTCTTCAGGACTCGGCGCGCGATGTTCTCCTCGCTATCCCCATAGTGAATTTTTATATTCGTCCCCTCCATCATCTGACGGGTAATACCGAAGCGTTTTTCGGTGGAACGAACCAAAACGTCCTTATCAAAATCTGGTGGGGTGATGATTTGAAAGACGTAGTCTTCGAGCGAATTGACCACATCTTCCAGCGAAAACTCATATTTTAGCGTATCGCTCTCGGTACAAGTTGTCGGAATGTTGAAACCATCCCGCTGCTGGTTCACCGTCTCTTCGAAAAGTTCGCTTTCGACAATTAGCAACTCGAAATGGCCTGCCGTTGGGTGCTTACGGTCGATCGCGTTCCGCAGGTAGCGCTTGGTAATTTGTTGGACAACCGCTGAATTGGCACAGAGAGCCACTTCGTGCTGAAAATTCGGAAAAATATCCTGTGCGAACGAGTACCTGGTAACCCGCAGTGTGGGACCATTTCGCAACTCCTTGCCGTGGCTGCACAACAGCGGAATGTGCGCGACTTCTCCAACGGGGTTCGGTAACTCTTTGTCGTCGATGAATTCCTTATCGAAAACATCCCCGTGACAGGATTCCACTTCGATCCTGAAGTCGCCGATGAGCTTCTTAAGAATGATAAGGCGCTGAAGAAAGGTGGTGTAAAGATGACCCGCAATCGCCTTTGCCGAGAAAATCTGAGGTATTGAGGCTTCGTCTGCCTTCTGTTCCTGAGTCAATGCACTCGGCCGGCGGCCCTTCAAGGTGAACGTGGTCTCGATCTGGCTTCCATCAGCTGGCGTAGCAACAAAGGACTGCTCTGAAACTAAGCGCGTGGACTCATCGACTTGGAGTTGCCTGCGTTGAATTTTCCCATCACGTTCGAACACGCTGTCGATGGCCATTCGCTCATAGTGGTGGAAAAACTGAATGCGTCCGGCCCCCTTGCACTTGCCGATGCCCGGAATTTGCAGCAAGTCCTTATAGGTGGAATCTTTCGTAACGAAAGCTTTAACCTCGTCTTCGCCAAAGCCTGCACCGTTGTCAGTGCAGGAAATCTCGACATCGAACTTCGGGTCGAAAAAGTCAGTTTGTAAAATTTTTACACCTACGCTCATCCAGAATGGGGATGCAGTCGCCAGACGACTCCGACGAATTAGGTAAGAGTCGATGGCATTTGAGAGCATTTCCTCAAACACTACGTAGTGGCTGTGATTAACGGCCGTGTTTTTTCGACCACCTAAAACGTCGAGTGCCATAGATAAAGTCCGTTTAAAAAGTACGGCTCACGTTTTAGCGCGGCCCCCATCCCTCTCGGTAGCGCATCCAGCGTTTACTATCAGGCGCCACCTCGATCATCGCTGATTTTTGGTTCGCGAACATCAGCAAGTAACGGCATTGTTGGAACCAGGGGAGTGGCTCGAGGGGTGGAGAATACTTGACTACGTGCCTCGAACCTTGGGGCCCGCCTTACAGGCGGAGAGGCCTGAGTAGCCTCGTTGTGGGTGTGACACAGCCACCGATAAGCTGGCACAAACCTTCCTGGTTCTGGTCGTGGTTCGATGATGTGCTCGCTGGTCAACCGCAGGAAGCGGCAGTGAATCGCGCCGAATTTCGTAGAGATCAGTTGGTGTGAGGGAGGCCTTGTCTAAGTCGTTGAGCGACCGTTTCCGGACGCCAACCGCGGAGATACCAAGGGCAGTAACCGCTGCAAAGCCGACACCCACAACCCACAGATCAGCATCACCAAATGGGTCGATATCAGACCAGAAGCTAGACGACCGGCCAAGCCGGTTCATCAGTTCCGAGGGAGAGCCCAATTGCTTGGCTCTGCGACTGCCCCATCCCAAGCGTATGCACAAAGCATTCAAGTTCCCACGACGGATGAAAGAGTCAGCCACCAAGCAACGCCAGACTCAGAGCTTGGCCCCCACCCATATGGCTCGCCCTTGCACTAGACCCTCCGCCTTCCCAGCAATGACGACATCCGGGTGCTCGCTTTTATCAGCGTTGTCGGCTACGGCATGCCAAACATCGCCCACCCGCTGAAAGCGCCGCACAAGCATCTGCCCTTCCCACGCGAATGCATAGACGCTGCCACGGCGCGGCGTTCGATCCGCACGATTGAGCAAGAGCACGGCCCCGTCCCGAATCGTGGGCTCCATGCTGGTTCCGGTGACATGGACGATGCCCGCGTTCACCGGGCTGACGCCGATAGCACGCAGAAAATCGCGTCGGAACTGGAGGGCTCCGAGTTCCTCGACAAGATTGGTTTTTCGAGAGCGTTCGGGCGCGGCTTCAACATCCAGGCGGACGAGCTGGATGAAGTCCTCACCTTCCGCGACACGGCCTCGCAGCAAGGTATCGACGTCCACACTGAAGTAGTCAGCAAACTTTTGCAGTGACTCCATTCGCACGCCGGTTTCCCCGGCAACGATGCGCTGCAAAGTGCCCTGCCCGATGTCGAATCCAGCATTCTTCATGTCACTACGCAGACGCCCGATCGCCTTGCCCTTGATCATCAGGGCAACGTTTTCGGCCAATGTTGCGTTCACGAAGCTGCGCATGGGCAGCATTCTTTGATCTTGCTATACCGATTTCGGTACGGTAGAGTTAGTGCAAATTCACTTGAATTCGCCAGTTTTGAAGAGCCAGCCTATGGCTCAACTTAAAACTTCTCATACCGCTTTCGGTGAAGCTGTCCAAACTCTGGATCAACTTGGCCGCACAAGCTTCAACTAGACGCAGACGCCTACATCCATGCACATCACCCACCACTTCACCCCTGGCCTGCGCTTCGCTGCGCGCTGGAAGTACGCCGCCCGCGCGCCATCGGGGCGGGCCTGTTGGTCGCGGCTGCCGCTGGGGCAGCCGGATGCGGGCAGGGCTGATCCGCATGGCGCCTGGTGGTGCGTTCGGCGCTGCGCTGCCGTGCTGCGGCGGGAGATGTGGCAGTCGGTGGATCTGCCTTCAGACATACCCTTGCGGCCGGGGCCGGAAGATGTGGCGCTGGCTCTGCACGCGCTGATGCCGCGTTGGCAGGTGCAGCTCAGCGCCGGGGCCGGGCACAGTCCGCTGCAGTCCTGCACCCGGGCGCTGTTGGCGGGCGGCGGGGCCGTGCTGCAACTGCAGTCAGAGGCGCTGAACCGGCGCCCGCAGAGCACATTCTGGGCATGGGTGATTGGTGTGGAGATGCATCAGAGAATGCTGCCCGCGCCGGTGAAGCCATGGCCGTCATGCCGCGCGCCCCGCCCCGTCGCGCTACTCGCCATTCCCTTTGGCTGGAGCATGCCCTGGGCCTGTGGCTATGCGGCGCGGGTGCAAGTGAACCGCGACGGGCATTGCGATGTGGATGGCATTGACGGGCAGTGGCGCGAGTGCCGCTGCCTGGCCGCAATCACGCTGTCGCCCGCGCAACGCGGCAATGCAAAGCCATTGGCGGGGCACGCACCGTGTTGAAGTCCACCACGACAAGGTCCCACATGGATGAGACCACGCACCTCACCCACCGCTTCACCCGAGGGCTTCGCTTTGACGGACTGTGGACCTACTCGGCGCTCACGCCTTCAGGCCGAGCCTACTGGGCACGACTGCCGGCAACCCGGGCAGGCGGCATGGCTGCAGCAGATCCACAGCGGGCCTGGTGGCGCGTGCGCCAGTGCGTTGCAGTGCTCAATCGCAGGCCCTGGCGTTCCGCGCATCTGCCCTCGGGCCTGCCTGCGCAGCCGGAATGTGGCTGGCGTGCATCACGCTGGAGCAGTTGGGCGCGGGTTGAGCTGTGGTCGCGGCAGCCAGGCGCCCTGCGCAGCACGCCTCAGGTGGGCGTGTCCACGTCATCCCAGTCATTGCCCTCGAAGCGCACCAGCCAGTTCAGGGCGTGGTGGCGCTCCATGAGCACGTCGGCGTTCAGCCCTGCGGGCGCGGGCTGCTGCTGCACCTGGGCCTGGCGCACGATCCAGTGCAGGCGGTAGTGCTGGTCCAGGGCGTCGAGGATTTCGCTGTCGGGCCGCATGCGCGCGGCATGCAGGGCGCCTTGCAGGTCGCCGGCCTGCAGCAGGACGCGCGAGGTGAGCGGCACGTCGCAGATGGCGTCGGGGAACGGCAGCGCATCGACCAGGCCCAGCGCCCATTCCAGCAAATACGCGGCTTCGTAGCGCCAGCCGAACTTGGCGATGGCCTCTTCGGAGGGCTGGGCAGTGGCCATGAAGTCGCGCTCGTTGGGGGTGAGCGCGGCCTGGGCGGCTGGCAGGCGCTGGAACAGCTCGTCGGGCGTGAGTGGTTCGCCACTGTTCATTGCTTCGTTCAGCGATTCGGCGCGCACGGCCACGGCCAGCAGGGCGAAGGCGCGTGCGGCGATCTCGTCGGGCGCGCGCATGCGCAGTTCAGGCTCGGAGATCAGCGGCGGTAGGCTGGCCGATGGCATGAAGCCGCGCTGCGCCAGCGCCTGCTCGCTGCGCTGCTTGCGCTGCCAGGCCTGCTGCGGATAGGGCAGCGCGGCCTGTTCATCGGGCTCGGCGCCGTTGGCGGCCAGCAGGATGCGGCCCTGCGGGTCGCGGATGCTGCCGTCCGTCAGAAATGCGATGGCGTTGGCGCGCTGCGCCCAGCCGGCAAAGGCATCGAGCTGCTCCGGCGCAATGCCCAGGCTCAGGTGCTGCTGCACGCGCTGGATATGGCGCATGGCGTGGTAGCGGTTGCGCGTCATCTGCCCATCGCCGCGCCCCAGCACATAGCCGACAAAGCCGGAAAGATGCGGTGCCAGCTCGGGGTCCGACAGATCGCGGCGCCCGGCCAGCGTGTGCGGAAAGTCAATCGCAGGAAGGTCCCAGAGGGTGCAGTAGGCGTTGATGAGTACTTCGTCCTTTGCAGCATCCGCCTGGGGTTCTTGCAGCTGGCGCTGGTGTTGCTGGTGTTCCTGTGGGCGAGCGGGCTCGGGTGCAGGCTTGCTGAATGCGGTCTTGAGGCGGGTAAGGAGGTTTCTCATGTTCACGGACTGGGTTCCGGGATGGGCTCCGGGATGGGGAACAGCAGGAATCGCCCTGCCTCTTGGCCACGGTACGGCCTGCAGATGGCGGGTGACTCAGCCCCCCAGCTCCAGCACCGCCATGCGGTCATACAGCGTGGCCCGCGAGATGCCCAGCTGGCGCGCCGTGGCCAGCTTGTTGCCGCTGTTGGCGGCCAGGGTGGCGGTGATGGCCTTGCGTTCCAGCTCGGCCACCTGCTGGGCCAGGGGGCGCAGCAGGTCGGTGTCGGCGGGGCTGTTGTGGGCAGGGGACGGGGCGGGTGCAGTCTCGGGGCCCGGCGCGGGGGCGGCAGGTTCCACGCCGGATGAGCGCAGCACTTCGCGCAGTTGTTCTGCGTTGATGGCGGTGTCTTCGCTGCGCATGGCGGCCTGCTCCAGCACGTTGCGCAGCTCGCGGATGTTGCCGCGCCAGGCCTGGCCGGCCAGCAGGGCCAGGGCGTCGGGCAGCAGTTCGGGCGGGGGCATGTCGTTGCGCAGGGCCAGTTCTTCGGAGAGGACTTCGACCAGGGCCGGGATGTCGCGCCTGCGTTCGCGCAGCGGCGGCACGCGGATGGGCAGCACGTGCAGGCGGTAGAAGAGGTCTTCCCTGAAGCGGCCGTCCCGCACCATCTGCGGCAGGTCGCGCGAGGTGGCGGCGACCACGCGCACGTCAAAGCGCACGAGCTGGTTGGAGCCCAGCGGTTCGATCTCGCCTTCCTGCAGCGCGCGCAGCAGCTTGGCCTGCAGGTTCAGGGGCATGTCGCCGATTTCGTCGAGGAACAGCGTGCCGCCGTCGGCCAGCCTGAATTTGCCGTCGCGCGGCTTGCGGTCGGCGCCGGTGTAGGCGCCGGGGGTGACGCCGAAGAATTCGGCCTCCAGCAAGGCGTCCGGCACGGCGGCGATGTTGACGGTGACGAAGGGGCCGCCGCTGCGGGCCGATGCGGCGTGGATGGCATGGGCCAGCAGCTCCTTGCCTGTGCCGGTCTCGCCCAGCAGCAGCACGGGGCTGAGCGACTGGGCCGCGCGGCGCGCCTGGCGCTTGACCTCCACGGCGGCCGGGCTGCTGCCTACAAAGCTGGCAAAGCTGTACTTGGCGCGGCGCTCGCCCTGCACGGCCACGCGCAGGCTGCGGTTGCGCTGGGCCGCCAGCTCGCGCCGGGCCTCGTCCAGGTCGCGCTGCAGAACGGCGAACTTGCTGATCAGGGGCTGCAGCGTGGTCTCCGGCTGGTCGAAGAGCACGATGCCGATGGCGCCGATGACCGCGCCCGCATCGTCCTTGAGCGGGATGCGGCTGACCACGAAGGTGCCGGCGCGGTTGGTGAGCAGGTCGATGAGCACGGGCTCGCCGGTTTCCAGCACGCGGCGCATGCGGGTGTTGGGGATGACGTCCTCGACCATGTGGCCCAGGAACTCATCCACCGAGGCCACGCCCAGGTCGGGCAGGAAGCGCTGGTAGCCCTCGTTGACCCAGACGATGCGCCCCGCCCTGTCGGCCAGGAACATGCCCTGGCTCATGGTGGAGAACAGCTGGAACATGGAGCGCGCTGCCAGCGCGAGGATGCCGTCGGCATCGAGCGGCAGGGGCTGGACCAGGGTGGGTGTGGGCGGCATGGATGGCATCCTAGCCGAGTCGCCCCTGCCAGGCTGCGGCACTCAGCCCTGCTCGAGGGCGACCTGGGTGCAGATGGCGCAGCACATCTGCGCAGCCTGCTCGTTGGCGATGAAGTAGTAGATGCTGACGCCTTCGCGGCGCCGGCCCAGCACGCCGGCCTGGTACAGCGTGTTCAGGTGCTGGGACATGTTGGGCTGCGTGGTGGCGATGCTGGCGAGCAGCTCGGTCACGTTCTTCTCGCCATTGCACAACACGCTGATGATCTTCAGGCGCACGGGCGCCGCCATGGCACGGAACAACTCCGCAGCGCTCTCGAAAACGCTGTCGTCGCTCAGGTCCATGCTGTCATTGCGGCTGTCCATAGGCGTCTGTCATCCTGGTATACGGCGGGAGGGCAAGGGGGCTGGCACGCTTTGCCGCCCGACCGGGCTAGTTTATAGCCCGCAGGGCGGCAGCGCAGGCTCGGTGCGGCTTGATGGAAGGCAAGCCGCCCTGTCATCGCTCAGAAATCAACCGTGGCCGACAGCATGAAGGTGCGCGGTGCGCCCAGCCCGAGGCTGGTCCACAGCGGCGTGGCCCAGTAGGCCTTGTTGGCCACGTTGGTGATGCTGCCGCGCAGCGTGAGCGGATGGCCGGCCGCCGTGGTCACGTAGCGCGCGCCGATGTCGAACACGGTTCGGCCCGGCACGGACAGCGAGTTGTCGGCATTGATGTACTGCCTGGAAGCCGTGGTGGCGTTGGCCGTCAGCGTCAGGCCCTGCACGGCGGGCAGGTCCCACTCCACGCCCAGCTTGCCCTGCAGCCTGGGCACACCCGCCGCCAGCTTGCCCTGGTTCACGCCGCCTGCCGTGCGGGTGAGCTTGGGCTGTACGTAGGCAATGCCGCCCATCAGGCGCACGCCCGTGGCCACGTTGCCGAAGAAGCCCCATTCCACGCCCCGGTTGCGCTGCTCGCCGCCGAAGGAGAAGACGTTGGAGACGGGATCGGTGTAGCCGTTGGGCCGCTGGATCTCATAGAGGCTGAAGGTGTGGGCGAAGTCGCCCAGGTCCAGCTTCAGGCCCAGCTCCTTTTGCCGGGACTTGTAGGGCGCGAACACTTCGCCCGCGTTGGCCGCCGTCATGGGGGCGGTGGCGCCCTGGCTCAAGCCTTCGATGTAGTTGGCGTAGACCGAGACACGCTCGCTGGCCTTCACCAGCAGCGCGGCGGCCGGCGTGGTGGCGCCTTCGTCATAGCGCGAGGTGCGCGCGCCCGTGGCCACGTTGAAGGTGTCGCTGAGCACCTGCTGGCGGCGCAGGCCCAGGGTGAGCTGCACGCGGTCCTGCGCGAAGGACAGGGTGTCGGCCACGCCGATGCTGGTCAGCCGCAGTTCGGTGCGCGAGATCGGGGGCGCGTTGAAGCTGGTGGCCGGGCCCCAGATGGGGTGGTAGATGTTGGTGATCCAGTCCTGGGCCAGCACGTTGCGGCGGCCGAACTGCTTGTCGGTATGCGTGTAGTAGGTGGCGTTGAGCGCCCACTGGTGGCCCACGCCGGCCGTGTTGAACTTGCCCTTGAGGCCGGCCTCGGCCGACTTCTTGTCCATCTCGAAGCCCAGGTCGGCCAGGTTGGTGCGGTAGTCGCCGGCCGTGTTGAAGACCTGGATCAGGTAGGCCCCCGTGGAACGGTACCGGGTCTTGCTGGTGCCCACGGCGGCATAGGCCGTGACGCGGTCGCCCAGGTCGAGTTCGCCGCGCACCATGGCGCCCTTGTCCTTGGTGTCGTAGAAGGCCCAGCTGGGGTTGAGCAGGGTGTCGGCCTTGGGCGGCCTGGGCACGGGCAGGCCTGCGGCCAGGTTGATGCCGCGGTTCAGGCCGTCGGTGCGGTCCTCGCTGCTGTACAGGTCGGCCGACAGGCGGGCACGGTCGCCGCGCCAGTCCAGGCCCAGCGAGGCCAGCCGGGTCTCTTTTTCCTGGTGGTTCACGGCGCCGTCGCCGTCACGCAGCACGCCGTTGAAGCGGATGCCGAACTGCTTGCGATCGCCGAACCGCCGGCCCAGGTCGATGTGGGCGCCCAGCTGCGCATCCGACATGAAGGAGGTGGTCAGCCGCGTCAGCGGCTCGTCGCCCGCGCGCTTGGGCACGAGGTTGACCGTGCCGCCCACCGAGCCGCCGGGCGGCATGCCGTTGAGCAGGGCCGAGGGGCCCTTGAGCACGTCCACGCGCTCGAACATTTCTGGCGATGCGCGGTAGAACGGCGCCACGCCGAACAGCCCGCCAAACGTGACATCGCCGATGCTGGAGCTGAAGCCGCGAATGGAGTAGTTCTCGCTGATGATGCCGGTCATGCCCGTGCTGAACACGGTGGGGTCGGCGGCGGAGATCACGTCGGTGATGTCGCGGGCCTGGCGGTCGGCGATGAATTTCTCGGTGTAGCTGATGGTGTTGAAGGGCGTCTCCATGAAGTCCTTGTCGCCCAGCAGGCCCATGCGGCCGCCCGTGGAGACCTGGCCGCCGGCATAGGCTTCCGGCGCCTGCTGAGCCTGTGCGCGCACGGTGACGGCAGGCATGAGCACGCCGCCGTCCACGGGCGCTGCCGCGTTGCGGTCGCGGCCCAGGGTGTAGCTTCCGTTGGCTTCGCGCAGGGCGCGCAGGCCCTGGCCGCGCAGCAGCTCGGCAAAGCCTTCGGCCACGCTGTAGCTGCCCGACAGGCCTGCGCTGCTGCGGCCTTGCAGCAGGCTGGAATCCACCGTCAGCTCCACGCCGGCCGCTGCGGCAAAGGCGTTGAGCGCCTGGCCCAGCGGGCCGGCCGGGATGCTGAAGGCGCGGCGGGCCTCGCCGGGTGCCGCCCCGGAGGCGGCTCCAGATGCGGCCCCCTGGGCAGCCGCCTGCGCCAGCGCGGACGGCATGGCCACGGCCAAGCCCCCCAGTGCCAGGCCCGCCATGCAGAGCATGTGCACGGCGATGGCCGTGTGCCTGCAGGCAAAGGCCGGGTGCGGCAGGGGGCGCGATGCGCCGTTGTGCGCGGGGCGGGATGGATGGCGTAGTGCCATGCGGGACTCCTTTCGATTCGGGTAGGCGTTGGGTCTTTCACCTTGTCTTCCGAACGAGAACGCCAAACCCTCAATCGAGAATGCGATCAATTTGCAACCGCAGCGGCCACCGGGCCCGCGCCCGCTGCCGGCGCATCGCCGTAGCCCTTGAGCACGTCATCGACCATGAGCTTCACCGAGGTCACGCTGGCCGCCGTGACGTACCAGGCCTCGGAATCGACGAAGACCACGCGGTTGTTCTTCCAGGCGCTGGTCTGGCGCAGCAGCGGGTTGTCCATGCCGGCAGCATCCATGCCCGGGCGGCGCTGCATGATGGCCGTGCGGTCGATCACGTAGAGGATGTCCGGGTTGGCCTGCTGGATGAATTCGCTGGAGATGGGCTGGCCGTGCAGGTCGGCCTCGGCCGCCGTGCTGGCGGGCCTGACGCCCAGCGCGTTGAAGACAAAGCCGTAGCGCGACTGCGGCCCGAACGAGGTGAAGGCGCCGTTGTTGTGCATGACGATGAGGGCCGTCTCCTTGCGCCCTTCGGTGGCGCGCCGGGCCTGGGCCACCTTGTCGTCCATCTCGGCGGCCTTGGCGCGCGCCAGGTCCTGCTTGCCGAAGATGCGGCCCAAGGTCAGCAGGTGATCGCGCACGGTGTCCAGGTGCCGGGTGCCGCTGTTCCTGAAGTCCACGTCGAAATGCACCGTGGGCGCAAAGCCCGAAAGCTCCTGGTAGGCGCTGGCCTGGATGGGCGAGATCAGCACCAGGTCGGGCTTGAGCGCATGCACGCGCTCCAGGTTGGGTTGGACGATGGAGCCCAGGTCCTGCACGTTGGCATCGTCCTTGTACCGGGCCAGGAAGTGGGGCACGAAGTCCTTGGGCATGCCGGCAATGGGCACGCCGAGCTGGTCGAGGAAGTCGGCCTCGTTCATGTCCAGCGCGGCCACGCGCTGCGGCGGGCGCTCCACCACCGTCGTGCCCAGCTGGTGCTGCACGGTGACGGGCTTGAACTCGCCGGCGCCCGCCGCCTGCGGCGCTGCGGCCTGTGCCGACGGGTTGGCGGGCCGGTCGCAGGCCGACAGGGCCAGGGCAGCAGCCAGGGCCAACATGGGAGCGTGATGGGGAACGCGGAACAGACGGGTCACGGGCTTTCTCTCCTGAAAAATGGGATGCATTGCGTTGGGTGTTTTTGGGAGGCCGGGGCCGGCTCAGGCCCGCCCGCGCCCGCGCACCATGAGCGCGAGGAAGTAGCTGCCGCATACCAGGTTGACCAGGATGCCCACCGAGGTGCGGTAGTTGAAGACATGCTCCACCGCCAGCTGCGCCGCGAGGAAGATGGCCACGGCCACGGCGCAGCCCAGCGGCAGCGTGACCCGGTGGCGCGCCGTGCCCGCCAGCGCATAGCTGATGTGGGCCACGAAGATGCCCATGAAGGCCGTGGGCCCCAGCAGGCTGGTGGACACCGCCACCAGCGCGGCAATCAGCGCCAGCTGCAGGCGCAGCTGGCGCTGGTAGTGCACGCCCAGCGAGATGGCCTGCTCGCGCCCCAGGGCCAGCACGTCCAGCACGGGCAGGCTGCGCCGCACGATCACGCAGGCCACGGCCACGATCAGCGCCGACCACAGCAGCTGCGCGGGCCGGGCGCGGTTGAACGAGGTGTAGCTGTAGCCCTGCAGCACCGAGAATTCGCCCGGGCTGATGCGCAGCTGCACGAACTGCGTGAAGGTGCCTATCACCATGCCCAGCACCAGGCCCAGCAGCAGCAGGAAGTACACGTTGTCGCGCCCCCCGCCCAGCAGCCAGCGGTGCAGGGCCCAGGAGTAGCCCAGCATGCAGGCCACCGACAGCCAGAAGTTGCCGCTGGGGCCCAGCACCACCAGGCTTTGCACGCCCATGGCCAGCACCAGCAGCGCCTGCAGCAGCAGGTAGACCGCCTCATAACCCATGATGGCGGGGGTGAGGATGCGGTTGCCCGCAAGCGTCTGGAAGACGATGGACGACAGCGCAATGCAGATGCCGCCGATGACGATGGCCGACAGCCGCGTCAGCCGCCGTGCAATGACGTAGCCGAAGTCCAGCCCCGAGCCCAGCAGCACGAAGCAGGCCGCCAGCGCGACGGCAACCACGGCAACCACGGCAGCCGCAATCCATGCGGTGGTGTGAGGCAAGGCCTTGCGCATCACGGCCTTCTGCGCAGGATGAGCACGAGGAAAAGCAAGCCGCCCACGCTACCCGCCGTCAGGCCGATCGGCACCTCGAAGGGGTGCATGATCAGCCGGCCCACGATGTCGCAGGCCAGCAGCAGCGAGGCGCCGCTGAGCGCGACGATGGGCAGGGTGCGGCCCAGGTTCTCGCCGCATCGCATGGCCACCAGGTTGGGAATGACCAGGCCCACGAAGGGAATGGCGCCCACGGTGATGACCGTGGCCGAGACGGTGACCGCCACCAGCACCAGACCCAGCGTGGCCAGCGCCGGATAGCTCAGCCCCAGGCTGGTGGCCATGCCCTCGCCCATGCCCAGCACGGTGAAGCGGTGCGCAAACGCATAGGTCAGCACCACGATGGGCACGATGAGGTAGATGATCTCGTAGTGGCCCTGCACAATGCGCGAGAAGTCGCCCAGCAGCCAGCCCTGCATGCTTTGCAGCAGGTTGTGGCGAAAGGCATGGAACTCGGCAATGGCGCTGAGCACGCTGCCGTACATCAGGCCGACCACGGGCACCAGCACCAGGTTGCGCAGGCGCATGCGGCGGATGATGGCCACGTACAGCAGGCTGGCGCCCAGGCAGAACACCAGCGCGAACACCATGCGCCAGGCCACGCCCCACGCGCCCGAGGTGAAGGCCGAGGCGGGCGCCACCGTCAGCGACACCAGAATGCCCAGCTTGGCCGCGTCCAGCCCGCCGCAGGTGGCAGGCTCCACAAATCGGTTCTGCACGATCTGCTGCAGCACGACGCCGCACACCGACAGCCCCACCCCCGTGAGCACCAGCGCTGCCAGGCGCGGCAGGCGGCTGGCCGTGAGGGTGAGCCAGGCATCGCCCGACAGCGACAGCAGTTGCCCCCATTCCACCTGCCGCGTGCCGGTGA
Source organism: Delftia sp. WSY_22 (assembly GCF_043104185.1). Lineage (NCBI taxonomy): Bacteria > Pseudomonadati > Pseudomonadota > Betaproteobacteria > Burkholderiales > Comamonadaceae > Delftia > Delftia sp. WSY_22. Next base: position 16,895 of record NZ_JBICKN010000037.1, on the reverse strand, counting down.
GCACGGAGGCGCAGCACAGCGCGGCAAACGGCAGCAGCCACGGCGCCAGGCGCGGGACCTGCGTCCCTGTCGTTGGCTTCGCAGGCTCGCTCAACGGAGGTCCTCACCCGTGCCCGTGCCCGTGCCCGTGCCCGTGCCCGTGCCCGTGCCCGCTACCGTGTCCGTGCCCGCAATGCGCCAGCCCTTGGCGGCGTGCCGCCGCGCCAGAAAGCGCGCATACAGGCCTTGCGCCTGTGCCAGCTGCTGCGGCGTGCCCTGCTCGCTGACGCGGCCCTGGTCCAGCACGATGATCTGGTCGGCCATGGCGACGGTGGACAGCTGGTGGGCAATCACGATCAGCGTGCGCCGGCCGCGCAGCCGCGCCAGCGCCTGGGCGATGGCGGCCTGGTTTTCGGCATCCAGCGCGGCCGTGGCCTCGTCGATCAGCAAAATGGGCGCATCCTTGATGAGCGCACGCGCGATGGCGATGCGCTGGCGCTCGCCGCCCGACAGGCGCGCCCCGCCCTCGCCCACCGGCGTGTCCAGGCCCTGCGGCAGGCGCTCGATGATTTCGGCCACCCCAGCCTGGCGGGCGGCTTCCATCACCTCGGCATCGCTGGCCTGCGGGCGGCCCATGCGGATGTTGTCGGCAATGGAGCCCTGGAAAAGGTAGCTGTCCTGGAAGATCTGGCTGATCTGCCCGGACAGCCGCTCGCCCGCGATCTGGCGCACGTCGATGCCGCCCACCAGAACGCTGCCCTGCTGCACATCGAAAAAGCGTGCGATCAGCCGCAGCACGGACGACTTGCCAGAGCCCGAGGCCCCCACCAGCGCCGTCATCGAGCCCGGCTCCACGCGCAGGCTCAGGCCGCGCAGCACCTCGGGCTGGCCCGGCGCGTAGCGGAACACCACATCGCGCAGCTCCACCGAGGCATCGCGCGGCGCCTGGGGCACGGCAGGCTCGGGCAGCGGCTGGACCGCGAGGATGTCGCGCACGGCATCGAGCTGCACGCGCGCGGCGCGCAGCGAGTCGGCGTAGCCGGCCACCTCCAGCAGCGGATCGACATGGCGGCAGGCCAGCAGCAGGGCCACGATCACGGGGATGGCGGCTTCCATTCCCATGCCCATGCCCTGTGCTGCAACGCCGCCCAGGCGCTCGTCCAGCCACAGCGCGCCGGCCACCAGCAGGGCCGCAAACACGGCCTGCACGGCCCAGCCGTTGAGCACGCCCGACAGCGCCGCCAGGCGAATGGACTGCGCGCCGGATGCGCGCTGCCGGCCCAGTGCCTGCTCCAGCCAGCGCGTGCCGCCGCCTTCGCCATTGAAGGCGCGCAGCACGGACTGCGCCTGCGCAAACTCCACCATGCGCTGGCTGGCGCCGGCCATGCTGCGCTGCAGGCGCTCGTCGGCACGGCGGCCCAGGTACGCGGTGACCAGCAGCACGCCGGCCAGCAGCGGCAGCGCCAGCAGCGCAATCAGGCCCATGCGCCAGTCCATGGCACACAGCGCGGCCACCACGGCAACGGGCGCCACGGCGCCGCTGAACACGGGCGTGAACACATGGGCCGGCAGCTGGGCCACCTCCATCATTCCCTGCGAGACAACGTGGTTGAGCCGGGCCGTGTTCTCGGGCGTGAACCATCCCACGGGCAGGCGGGCCACATGGTCCCCAAGCCGATGGCGCGCCACGCGCAGAACGGCGGCGCCCAGGCCCAGGCCGGCCTTTTCCACCTGGCGCTGCCAGGCCCAGCACAGCACCACGCCCGCCAGCAGCACGGCCAGCCAGGCTGCGGCGCCGCGCGTATCGCCTGCCAGCAGGCTCGACAGCACGGGCACAAGAGCGGTGACAACCAGGCCGCTGAGCAGGCCATGCAGCACGGCCATGCAGGCATAGCGGCGGAAAAGCCGGGCGTCGTCGCCCAGCAGTTGCATCAGGGTCTTCAGCATGGGGGCAGCTCCGGGGCCAGGGCGGGGGTGGAAGGCAGGGATTGGGAGGGCTGTGATTCGTACCCGCCCAGCGCCCACAACCGTGCGTAGCGTCCGCCCAGCGCCAGCAGCTCGGCATGGCGGCCACGCTCGCGGATGGCTCCGCCTTCCACCACCAGGATCTGGTCCGCATGCATGACGGTATCCAGCCGGTGAGCGATGACCAGCAGGGTGCGTCCGGCGGCCAGGCGCGACAGGGCTTCCTGAATGGCGGCCTCGCTCTCGGCATCGGCGGCGGCCGTGGGCTCGTCCAGCACCAGCACGGGCGCATCCAGCAGCACGGCGCGCGCAATGCTCAGGCGCTGCTGTTCGCCCCCGGACAGCTGGGCGTCTTCGCCGATCACCGAGTCATAGCCGCGCGGCAGCGCCAGGATGCGTTCATGGATGTGGGCGGCGCGCGCCGCTTCTTCCACCTCCTGCGCGCTGGCCGAGGGCCGGCCCAGTGCGATGTTCTCGCGCACGCTGGCGTGCACCAGGCGCACGTCCTGCAGCACAAAGGCCAGGTGGCGATACAGCTGTGCGGTCTCGATCTGCCGCAGGTCCACCCCGCCCAGCGTGATGCGCCCTTCGTTCGGGTCGAAGAAGCGCAGCAGCAGCCGGGCGAGCGTGGACTTGCCCGCGCCCGAGGCACCGACCACGGCGGTCACCGTGCCGGGCCTGAGCGTGAAATCCATGCCCTTGAGCACGTCATGCCCCGCCTCGTAGGCATGGCCCACGCCTTCGAAGCGGACTTCGCAGCCTTGGGGCAGCCTGCATTGATGGGCGGCCGGTTGCTCCAGCACGGGCGTGCGCAGCAGCGCCTGCACGCGCTGGGCAGCGCCCGTGGCGTGATTGAGCGCATGCAGGTTGAAGCTGAGCAGCTGCAGCGGCGCGCTGATGCCCGGCGCCACCAGGGCAAAGGGCAGCACGTCCACGGGCGCCATCCAGCCCAGGGCCGTGAACAGCGTGCCAAAGGCCAGCACCACCCCCAGCACGGCCACGGGCGCGATCAGCGCATTGGCATTGGCGCGCGCCGACACCAGCGGACGCGCAAAGCCGAGGAAGGCGTCGGTAAAGCCATCGACGGCCTCGCGGTAGCTGCCATGTGCTCGGCCGCTGGCGCCAAAGGCCTTGACCACGGGAATGCCGTGCACGAACTCCACCACCGCGTTGTTGATGCGCGCCAGTCCCGCGCCAAAGGCCGGCATGTGGGCGCCGCTGGCCTGCATGGCATGGCGCATCACCAGAAAGAAGATGCCGAACGGCAGCGCCGAGACCAGGGCCATGCGCCAGTCCATGGCCACCAGGTAGACCGCAGAAGCGGCCACCGTGCCCGCGCCGCGCCCCACCGTGGTGTAGAAGTGCGCGGTCAGCTCGTGCAGGGTGGCCACGTCGTCCTGCATGGCCTGCTTGACCTGGCCCGAGGCCCGCTCGGTGAACCAGCCCAGCGGCACACGCGCCAGCCGCTGCATGGCCGACAGGCGCAGCCCGTGGGTGAGGCGGTTGTCGGCCAGATGGGCGACCAGCTCGCCCGCCGACACCAGGGCCATGCCCGCGAACAGGCAGACAAGGCACAGCGCGATGACGCGCCAGGCATCTGCCGCCACCATGCCGCCATCGGCCAGCGCCAGCCGCGCGATATGGGCGATGCCGGCCAGCGGCGCCAGCGCCAGCACGGCGCCCGCAAACGACAGCAGCGCGGCAAGAACAAGCTGCGCGCGGATGGGCTGCAGCGTCTGCGCAATGGGGCCGGGGCCGGCCTGGGCGTCATCGGCCTCGGGTGAGTGCATGGGTTCTCCTGGAAGGCATGGCGGAACAGAAAAGAACAGAAAACATGGGCTCTTGCCTGTCTTCCGAACGAGAACGCCAAACCCTCAATCCCCAGGGGCAGAAAGTTGAATCAGCCGGTAACGAGTTCCGAGAGACGGGGAAGGCGCCGCGATGAAAGAAGCCTCAGCCCGCCGCCTGCACCGTGACCCAGTAGCGCGTGCGCGAGACCACCTGCACGGGCAGGCCCAGGGCCAGGTTGTGCAGGGCGCGGTCGGTGTCGCGCAACGAGAACACGCCCGTGACGCGCAGGCCGGCCACCTGCGGGTCGCAGCGCAGCAGGCCCGTGCGGTAGCGCGCCAGTTCGGCCACCAGCTCGCCCAGCGGCATGTTGTCGGCCACCAGCACGCCGCGCGCCCAGGCGGCGGCACTTTCCTGCGCAGGCACCGGAGCCCGGGCCTGCTCGCCAGTGAAGACGGCGCCCTGCCCCGCATCCACGCGCACCACCTGGCCCGGCGCCCTGGCAGGACGCACCTCCACCGCGCCCTCGAACACGGCCACGCGTGAATGCTCTTCTTCCTGGCGCAGCGTGAAGCGCGTGCCCAGGGCCTGCACCGTGCCGTGGCGCGAGCGCACGCGCAGCGGGCGGGGTGTGCTTTGCGGATCGGGCGCGGTGGTGACGAGGATTTCGCCGGCGCGCAGCAGGATCAGGCGCTCGGCCTCGTCAAAGCGCAGGTCGATGGCCGAGGCCGAGGCCAGCACCACCTGCGTGCCATCCGGCAGGGTGATCTCTCGGACTTCACCGCGCGCCGTACCATGGCTGGCGGCGGCGACCTGCCATGCATCGGTGCCGCGCACCACATGGGCAATGCCTCCGGCCGTGGCCATGAGGCCCAGCAACTGCATGGCACGGCGGCGGCCCCGGGGCGCCGGCGACGCAGCGGAGGTGTCCGCCAGCGTATGCCGTGCAATGCCGCCGGGCACGCTGCGCAGCTTGTCGTCAAAGGCCTGCAGCCGGCTCCAGGCCAGCTCGTGCCGCGGATGCTCGGCACGCCAGCGGGCGCAGGCGGCGCGGTCTTCGTCGTTGGCGTCGTCAGCCCACAGGCGTGCCATCCATTCGGCGGCGCGCTGGACGATGGCCGGCTCCAGCGGCTCGCTGGCGGACGCAGTTGCGCAGGCGTCAGTGGATGCGGCTGACGCGGCCGATGCCGGAGATGAAGACATGCCGGCCACTCAGCACACGGCGCCGTGCAGCGCCTGGTAGCAGGCCAGCAGGCCGGCAGCGATGTATTTCTCCACCGAGGACACGGACACGCCCAGCTCGGCCGCGATATCTCGGTAGGCCATGCCGTCGAGCTTGCACAGCAGCAGGGCCTTGCGCGCCTTGGGCGGCAGGCCGTTCAGCGCGGCATCGATCTCCACCAGCGCCTCCAGCGCCAGGGCGCGGGCTTCCTCGGAGGGAGCCATCTGCTCGGGCAGCAGGGCCAGGGCTTCAAGGTAGGCCGCCTCCACGCGGCGGCGCCGGTACAGGTCGATCACCAGGCCATTGGCGATCTGGGTGAGATGGCGGCGGCGCTCATCGGCCGGGGGAACGCGGCCCGTGCGCAGCAACTGCAGGTAGACGTCGTGCGCCAGATCGGCCGCATCAAAGGCATTGCCCAGCTTGCGGCGCAGCAGGCCGCGCAGCCAGCCGTGGTGATCGGTGTAGAGAATTTCGACTTGTTGCTGAAGCGCAAACTCGGCGGCGGCCACAGTACCCCTCCCTGTGCCCCAGGGCGCAGGCACGCCGGGGACGTATGACAAATGAGAACCATTTGCATTTTATATGGAAGCCAGCCCCCGCCGCCGCGACGCACTAGCGCTGCGGCAGGCCGGGCAGTATGGCGTTCAGGTCTACCGCATTGGCCATGGCACGGTTGCCTTCGTCGCCAGGATGCAGGTGGTCGCCCGAGTCGAAGCGCGCCGCCATGCGTGCCGGGTGGGCGCTGTCGCGCAACACGGCGTCGAAGTCGATGACGGCATCGAAGGCGCCGCCCAACCGTATCCATGCATTCACCTGCCGCCGCAGGTCGTCCTTGCCGTCCTGGTAGTAGTCGTCCAGCGGCGTGCCTGGCAAGGCGCCCTCGAAAGGCGGCAAGGTGGCGCCGATCACGCGCAGGCCGTGGCTGCGCGCCCTGGCAACCAGCTGGCGATAGCCCTCTGCCATGTCCTGCAGCGTGGGACGCTGCGCCCGCCGCGCAAAGGCCGTGCCGGGCCAGGAAATATCGTTGATGCCCAGCAGCACGATGAGGCTGCGCACACCGGGCTGGGCCAGCACATCACGCTCCAGCCGCGCCAAGGCATGCGCGCCCATGCCGTCGGACAGCAGGCGCGCCCCCGAGATGCCGGCATTGACCACCGCCGCGCCGTGCGGCGCAAGGCGCGCGGCCAGGAAATCCGGCCAACGGCTGTCCCTGTCCAGGCTGGCCGTGGCACCGTCGGTGATGGAGTCGCCCATCACCGCTACCACGGGCGCCGCAGCTTCTGCCTCGACCTCTATGCCCGCCAACAGCGGGCGGGCCGTGCTGCTGATTGCGCCAGGGTCCGAAGTCCGCAGCGCCGCAGCCGCGGACTGGTCGCCCGCCACGATCCAGCCGGTCTGACGCCCATCCCAGTGAAAACTCTGCACAGGCGTGGCACCGGGCAGGTACAGGCTCACGGCCACCTGCGACAGCGAGGCCAGCGGCAAGGCCACAGGGTCGCTGACCAGGGATGCGCCTGCGGCAATGGTGGCTTGCGCGCTGCCGCCAAAGGTCACGGCCTGCAGGCTGCCGGACTCGACGGCGCCTGCCGGCAACAGCTTTGCCACGGTCGCCCTGCCCACGGTCACAGGCTGGCCGCCGTAGGCGTTGGACAGCACGATGCGCAGGCGCGGCCCGCCCAGGCTGATGCGTGCCACCTGGCGCACGGTCTGGTCCTGCAGCACAGCGGGCAGGTTGGTGGGAAAGAGGAAATCCGCCCCCCAGACCGGCTGGGGGCTGGCCTGCCACGTGGCAGCCCAGTGGGAGACTTCAGCCGAACCCGCCGGCGCCGTTGAATCCGCCATGGCTGGCGTGGAAATCACAAGCGCCAGAAGGGCCGCGCCCGAGGCCGTGGAAAGCGATGGAAAGGGTTGCCGCATGCAAGGAATCCGATGTCTGTGGATGGCAGGATCATGGATTCAAGGGCGGCGCGGGACTAGACGGTCTGCTGGAACACCATCTGTGAATGGAAGGCATCAACCAGCTGACGAAAAAAGCCCCTGCCTCGGAAGGCAGGGGCTGTCAGGGGCCCGTGGACGCCATGCGTAGCATCGACGGGCCGGCTAGCAACGGGTTGGCGTCAGCCGGCAGTGGCCTGCGGCGAGGGCTTGGGCTGCAGGCGCTTGAGCACGCGCGGCACGATGAGCACGCAGGCCACGATGATGATCAGCGTCAGCGACATGGGCCGCTGCAGGAAGATCCACCAGCTGCCTTCGCCGATGGACACGGCGTTGCGCATCTGCGCCTCGGCCAGGGGGCCCAGGATCATGCCCACCACCACGGGCGCGGTGGGGAAGTCGAAGCGGCGCATGATCACGCCCAGTACGCCGATGCCGTACAGCAGGAACAGGTCGAACGCGCTCTGGCGCATGCCGTAGGCACCCACGGTGGCGAAGATCAGGATGCCGGCGTACAGCTGGGGACGCGGAATCTTGAGCAGCTTGACCCACAGGCCCACCATGGGCAGGTTGAGCACCAGCAGCATCAGGTTGCCGATGTACAGCGAGGCGATCAGCGCCCAGACCAGGGCCGCGGACGAGCTGAACAGCTGCGGGCCGGGGTTGATGCCGTAGTTCTGGAAGGCGCCCAGCAGCACGGCCGTGGTGTTGCTGGTGGGAATGCCCAGGGTCAGCAGCGGGATCAGCGCGGCGGTCACGGTGGCGTTGTTGGCCGCCTCTGGGCCGGCCACGCCTTCGATGGCGCCCTTGTTGCCGAACTCCGCACGGTCCTCGCCCTTGGCCAGTTTCTTCTCGGTGGCATAGCTCAGGAAGGTCGGAATCTCGGTGCCGCCGGCGGGAATGCAGCCGAAGGGCGTGCCGATGACGGTGCCGCGCAGCCACGCGGGCCACGAACGCTTCCAGTCACGGCCGGTCATGTGCACGCGGCCCATCTTGTTTTGCGTATCGACGACCTTGCCTTCGTACATGGCGGCGTACAGCACTTCGGCCACGGCGAACAGGCCCACGGCCACGAGCACGATGTCCACGCCGTCCAGCAGTTCCATCTTGCCCATGGTGTAGCGCGCAGCGCCCGAGATCTGGTCCATGCCGATGCAGCCCAGCGCCAGCCCCAGGAACAGGGCCGTCATGCCGCGCAGCGCGCTCTGGCCCAGCACGGCGCTCACGGTGGTGAACGCCAGCACCATCAGCATGAAGTACTCGGGCGGGCCCAGCTTGACGGCAAAGTCGGCCACCGAAGGCGCGAACAGCGTGACGACCACGGTGGCCACGGTGCCGGCCACGAAGGAGCCGATGGCGGAGGTGGCCAGCGCGGCGCCCGCGCGGCCGCTCTTGGCCATCTTGTTGCCCTCCATGGCCGTGACCATGCTCGCGGTCTCCCCGGGCGTGTTCAGCAGGATGGAGGTGGTGGAGCCGCCGTACATGGCGCCGTAGTAGATGCCCGCGAAGAAGATCATCGAGGCGGTGACATCGACCTTGGCGGTGATGGGCAGCAGCATGGCCACGGCCACGGCCGGTCCGATGCCGGGCAGCACGCCCACGGCCGTGCCCAGGGCGCAGCCGACCAGGGCCCACAGCAGGTTGGCCGGTGTGATGGCGGTGGCAAAGCCCGCCAGCAGTGCGTCAAAGATTTCCATTACAGCCACCCCGTCTCAGTCAGGCCCGGCAGGTTGATCGCCAGGAATTGCGTGAAGGCCCAGAACACAGGCGCCGAGATCAGCAGCCCGGTGACCACGTCCTTGGCCCAGGTGATGGGCTTGCCCGCCTGGGACTGGCCGCCGGCACGGCGCAGGCCCTGCACGGCCAGCACGTAGCAGACGGTGCAGCTGACGATGAAGCCTACCGTGCCGATCAGCACGGCATTGACCAGCAGGCCCGTCGACACCCAGACGAAGGCGCCGATGTCGGCTCGTGGGTGGCCGCCCCCGCAAGAGGCTTCGCGAAAGCCGCCCGTGCGTGCCTCCCAGACCAGCCAGGCACCGCAGACTGCGAGCACAAAGGCACACAGCCAGGGCAGGAAATTGGGGCCGACGCCGCCGTAGCCGGCATCGCCAGGGATTTGCAGCGCGCCGAAGGCCAGGCCTGCGGCGACAAGCAGCACGCCGGAGCCGACGATGGTCTGCGCGCGTACCGAGGGAAAGCCGCTGGGCTCATCGGCCTGGGCGGCATCCGTGGCAAGTGGATTGGGTTGTGAGGACTCGGACATGGTCAGTTCCTGGCCGCAGCGGGACCGGCGACCGGGCCGGCCACCGCTGCAGACGTGGGGAAAAAATTAAGCCGCCGGGGCCTGCGAGCCGCTGGCGCGGCGCGCGGGCATCTTCCGCTTCTTGAAGCAGGCGCTGCGACTGGCGCCTGCCGTGGCCCGCAGGAGTGCGGGCCTGTTGCTGCACCGACCCCGCAAGAGGCCGGTGCAGCAGCTCGATCACACCATGCCGGACTTGACCATGGTGGCGCGCAGGCTCGCGAACTCCTGGTCCACGAACTCGCCAAAGGCATCGCCGGCCAGCCATGCAGGCGTCCAGTCGTTCTTCTGCAGCGCCTCGGCCCAGGCCTTGCTCTTGGTGGCCTTCTCGATCATGGCGACCAGCGCATCGCGCTGTGCCTTGGTGATGCCGGGCGCGCCGTACACGCCGCGCCAGTTGCCGATCTCCACGTTGATGCCCTGCTCTTTGAGCGTGGGCACGTCCACGCCCTTCAGGCGCTGGCCCGAGGTCACGCCGATGGGCTTCATCTTGCCGGTGCCGATGTACTCGGCGAACTCGCTGTAGCCGCTGCCGCCCACGGTGACGTTGCCGCCCAGGATGGCGGAGATGGCCTCGCCGCCTCCACGGAATGCCACGTAGTTGATCTTGGAGGGATCGACGCCGACTTCACGCGCAATCATGGCCGCCGCGATGTGCTCGGTAGAGCCGCGCGAGCCGCCGCCCCACTTGACGGAGCCCGGGTCCTTCTTGAGCTGGGCGATCACCTCGGCCATGTTCTTGAAGGGCGAGTTGGCGGGCAGCACGAAGACGTTGTACTCGCTGGTCAGGCGGGCCAGCGGCGTGGCCTGCGTGAGGTTCACGGGCGGCTTGCCCGTGATGATGCCGCCCAGCATGACGGCGCCCATGACCATCATGGCGTTGGGATCGCCCTTGCTGCCGTTGACGAACTGCGCAAGGCCGATGGCGCCGGCGGCGCCGCCCTTGTTGTCATAGGTGACGGAAGCAGCCTGACCAGCGTCCTGCAAAGCCTTGCCCAGGGCACGGCCCGTGGTGTCCCAGCCGCCGCCGGGGTTGGCCGGCAGCATCATCTTGACGGCTGCCGCAGCCTGCGCAGACAGCGGCAGGCTGCCTGCGGCGGCCAGTGCGGCCAGCGACTTCAGAAAAGTATCACGACGCATGGTTTGACTCCTTGTGTTGTAAGGCTGTCGATGATCGGTTCGCTACCTGTCAAATGGCTGTCCAAACCCCTAGGGGAATCCCTAGATCGCTCTCGCCACGATGGCCTGCATCGCGCCCGGTGCTAACGTCCGGCCCATGCAATTGCTGCTCGTAGAAGATGACAACGCCATGCGCACCACGCTGCAGCGCACGCTGATCCGGCGCGGCATCCAGGTGGAGACGGCGGCCGACGGCCCCTCGGCCCTGGCGCAGTGGCTGGTGCGCGAGCCCGACGCCGTGGTGCTGGACCTGAGCCTGCCCGGCCTGGACGGCCTGCAGGTGCTGGAGCGTGCGCGCGGCCAGGGCCTGCGCACGCCCGTGCTCATCCTGACTGCGCGCGGCACCGTGGGCGACCGCGTGCTGGGCCTGAACGCCGGTGCCGACGACTACCTGGCCAAGCCCTTCGACCTCGACGAGCTGGAGGCCCGGCTGCGCGCCCTGCTGCGCCGCAGCAGCGACAGCTTCACGCCCAAGCCGCCGCCCGAGACCATCGCCATGGGTGCGCTGCGCTACGACAAGGCCAGCGGCGCCATCCACCGCGATGGCGAGATCATGGAGCTGACGCCGCGCGAGCTGGCCCTGATGCACGCCCTGCTGGCACGCCCCGGCCATGCCGTGGCCAAGGAGCGCCTGTTCGCGCTGGTGTTTCCCGGCGAGTCGGACGTGCAGTACGAAGCCGTGGAAGTCGTCGCCTACCGGTTGCGCAAGAAGCTGTCGGGCACGGGCGTGCAGCTGGTCACGCTGCGCGGCCTGGGCTATCTGCTCAAGGCCGAGTCGGCCTGAGGCACTCCACCACTCACCGCAGCCCATGCGCGACCCCGGTCTTCCCCTTCCCGCCCCCGCGCGCACGCGCCAGCCCTGGTCGCTGCGCCGCCAGCTGCTGACGGGCATTCTCGTGCCCGTCATTCTGTTCATTGGCTTCAATACCTGGAGCCTGTACCACCAGACGCTGGCTGCGCTGAACACCGCCTATGACCGCACGCTGCTGGCCTCGGCCAAGAGCATCAGCGAGCAGCTGGATGTGACGGGCTATGACGAGTCCGCCCAGCTGCATGCCATCGTTCCCTACTCGGCGCTGGAGATCTTCGAGGCCGACAACCAGAGCCGCATGTTCTACCGCGTCTCCACGCTGGAGGGGGAAATGGTGTCGGGCTTTGGCGAGCTGCCCATGTGGCACGGCGTCATTCCCCAGCGCCCGCCCTACGCGGCCCTGGTCGACTTCTACGACGCGCAGTTCCGGGGCCGGCCCGTGCGCATGGCCGTGCTGCTGCAGCCCGTGGCCAGCGCCAAGGGGCGCGGCATGGCCGTGATCCAGGTGGCCGAGACGCTGGAGCTGCGTGAAGCGCTGGCCCTGCAGATCCTGCGCACCACGCTGGCGCGGCAGGCCCTGCTGGTGGCCGCCGTGGCGCTGATCGTGATCTTCGTCGTCCAGCGCGCCACACAGCCCGTGCGCCGGCTCAGCAGCGACCTGCGATCGCGCCCGCGCGGCGATCTGAGCCCGCTGTCGGCACCCTCAGCACCGCGCGAGTTGCAGCCGCTGCTGGAGGCCATCAACCAGCTCATGCTGCGGCTGCGCCAGCTGCTGTCGGACCAGAAGCGCTTTGTGCGCGACGCGTCGCACCAGCTGCGCACGCCGCTGGCCGTGCTCAAGGCACAGCTGCAGTCGGCCCAGCGCGGCGATGTGCCAGCCGAGCAGGCCTTTGAGGAAATCGGCGCCACCGTGGACCGCGCCACGCGCCTGGCCAACCAGATGCTGGCGCTGGCCAAGGTCGAGCAGCTGCGCCAGGAAGACAGCGCCGAGCCCGCATCGCCCGCGCCCAGCCTGCTGGACGAAGTGGTGCGCGACGTGGCCATCGAACTGTCGCCGCTGATTGCGGAGCAGGACATCGACTTTTCCATAGACACGGAGCCCTGCCCCGTTCCTGCCCACGAATGGATGCTGCGCGAGCTCACGCGCAACCTGCTGCACAACGCCATACGCCACATGCCTGCGGCCGGCAGCCTGCACATCAGCGTGCACCAGGCCGGCAGCCAGGCCGTGCTCAGCCTGCGCGACAGCGGGCCGGGCATAGACAGCGAGCTGGCGCAGAGGCTGTTCCAGCCATTTTCGGCCGGCAATGCGCGCAGCGGCTCGGGCCTGGGGCTGGCCATCTGCCACGAGATCGTGCAGACGCTGGGCGGCGCCATCGAGCTGCGCAACATCTACCGGCAAGGCCTGGTCTGCGGATTGCATGCGCACGTGGCGATTCCGCTGCAGCCGACCACTGGCAGGCACCCCGCGCCGCGCGCACAATAACGCCATGACCGATATCGAATCCATGCGTCTGGACAAATGGCTGTGGTGCGCGCGCTTCTACAAGACGCGCAGCCTGGCGACGGAGGAAATCGGCAAGGGCCGCGTCACCGTCAACGGAGCCCTGGTCAAGCCCGCGCGCGAGGTGCGCTGCGGCGACACCGTGGCCCTGCGCCAGGGCCAGGTCCCGCGCACCGTGGTCATCCGCGGCCTCTCAGGCATGCGGGGCCCCGCCCCCGTGGCCCAGGCCCTGTACGAGGAAACCGCCGAAAGCCTGGCCGAGCGCGAACGGCTGGCAGAGCAGCGCCGGCTGGCTCCGGAGCCCGCCAGCAGCATCGCCAGCCAGCACGAAGGCCGCCCCACCAAGCGCGACCGCCGCCAGATCGACCAGGTGCGCGAGCGCGGCAGCTGGGACAGCCGCTGGAGCGCCTCCATCGACGATCTGGACCGGCGCTGAATCGCACGGCCCTGCCCGCCTCTTCCAGCAAAAAAGGCCATGCGCAACAACTGCGCATGGCCTTTTTGCATGGATTTGCGGGAAGCAGGCCCTGCGGCGTTCAGACCACCTGGTCCCTGGCCGGGGCGTCGTCATCCTGCGCGCGCGGCAGGATGAGGTTCATCACCATGGCGGCCATGGCGCCCACGGTCACGGCCGAGCCCAGCAGGTACTGCAGCATGTCCGGCAGGGTCTGCACCCAGTCCTTGGGGGCCAGAGTGGCAAAGAAGGAGCAGATGATGGGCACGCCCACCACCAGCATGGCACGCTCGTCCAGGCGCACATGGCGCAGGATGCGGATGCCCGCCATGGCAATGGTCACGCAGACCACGGCGAACATGCCGCCGATCACGGGCGAGGGAATGGCCGCGATCAGTGCGGAGAACTTGCCCAGGAAGCCCAGGCAGGCCAGCACCAGGCCGGCTGCAATGAAAACCATGCGGCTGGCCACGCCGGTGATGGAGATCACGCCGGCGTTGGTGGAGTAGCCAGTGACCGGCGTGGCACCTATCAGGGCGGCCACGCTGCAGCTCAGGCCTTCGCCCACGGCGCCACGGTCCAGCTGGCGGCTAGTGATGGGCTGGTTGATCACGGCCGAGACCGCGAACCACGTGCCCGTGGTTTCCGCCATGACCACGAGGTAGATCACGACGAAGGTGAGCACGGCGGGCAGCGAGAACTGCAGCGGATAGTCGATGCCCGCCAGCTTGGGCAGCGTGAGCCAGGGCGCATCGGCAATGGGCTGCCAGGCAAACAGCCCCATGCCCCAGGCGACGGCCGTGCCGCCAGCCAGCGCGATGATCACCGACGACAGGCGCATCCAGCGGCCCAGCCGGTTGTCGAAGCGCAGGCCCAGCATCATGGCCGCAATCAGCAGCGCCGCCGATACCGATGCCAGCGCGATGGACTGGTTGACCGTCATGCCGCCGTGGACCGCGAACACGTTGGCGCTCAGCGCAATCGGCAGCAGCGACAGCCCCACCACGAGGATGATGGTGCCGCCGACGATGGGAGGCACCAGCCAGCGGATCACGCGGTGAAACCAGCCCAGCGCACCCAGCGCGATGACGATGAGCGCGCCCGGAATCAGCGCGCCATAGACCGCTCCCATGCCGCCGAAGCCGCCGCCCGCGCCAAAGGCCACGGCCAGGATGGCACCCAGGGGAATGTAGGAAGGCCCTTGTGCCACGGGCATGCGCATGCACCAGGCGGTCTGGATCAGCGTGCCCACGCCTGCGGCAAGAAAGGTGGACTGGATCATGGACGCCGCGTCGGCCTGCGACAGCGCCAGGGCCGAGGCAATGATGAAGGGCACGACATACACGTCCATGGCCATCACATGCTGCAGGCCCAGCAACAGGGCCTGGGAGAGCGTGGCGCGGTCGTCAGGGCGGGCGATCAGGCGCCCTTCGTAGGAGGAGGTCGGTTCGGTCATGGAGCGGAAAACGCGGGAAACAGCCAGTGCGCAAACGCAGCCGGTCTTCAGGCGGGGCTGGCCGCCTGGCGCCGGTGCACGCACGCGCCCTGCACCCAGGTGCAGGCCACATTGGCACGCGTGGCATGGTGGATGATCTTCTGCAGGATGTCGGCCGGGCCGTCCTGCTCGGGCCAGATCTGCACATTGGAGTCCGGCGCCAGGCAGTCGACGGCCAGGGCATCCATGGCATGGCCGGGCTCGATGCGGCCAATGGGAAGGTCCAGCGCATCGCCACCCGCCGCCGTGGCCAGCCACAGTGCAAAGACGTGGTCGATGCGGGCCTGCACGCCCTGCCCCGCCCTGCCTCGCCGGGCGGCCGTCTGCGCCGGATCCACGCCTTCGTGCAAGGCCAGCGAGGCTGTCATGGCATGGCGGCAGGCGTCGAACATGCTGGGGCTGTAGCCCCCCGAAATGTCCGTGGCCAGTCCCATGCCCAGCCCCTGCTCGCGGCCGCTGCGCGCGGGGAAAACGCTGTTGGCGAAATAGAAGTTGGACAGCGGGCAATGCGCCACCGAGGCGCCCGTACGCGCCATCAGCGCCACGTCATCGGCCGTGAGGAAGTTGGCATGGGCCACCACCGTGCGGCGCGTGAGCAGGCCGAACTCATGCAACGCATGCGCATCGGTACGTCCCTGCCGCTCCAGCACATGGGCGTGGGCCCAGTCGCTCTCGGAGCAATGGGTTTGCACATGGGCGCCGGTGCGTCCAGCCAGGTCACCCAGGCCGCGCAGCAACTCGTCGGTACACGAAGGAATGAAACGCGGCGTGATCGCCGGCAGCACGCGCTGCTGCGCGTTGTCCGGATGCTGGCGCAGCCAGTCGATGAAGCGCGCTGTCTCGGCAATGCCTTCGGCGGCACTGGCGTCCTTGTAGAACGAAGGGCATTGCGACGGCTCGTCCATGGCCACCTTGCCGACCAGGGCGCGCTGGCCCAGGGCCAGGCAGCGTTCGGCCAGCACCTGGTTGCCCACGGCGTGGATGGTGCCGAAGTACATGGCCGTCGTCGTGCCATTGGCCAGCAGCGTACGCACCGCGCTGTCGTAGACCGATGTGGCAAAGCCGGCATCGCCGTAGCGCGCTTCCAGGGGAAAGGTGTACTCCTGCAGCCAGGTTTCCAGCGGCACATCCAGGGCCTTGCCGCTTTGCGGCCACTGCGGCGCATGCACATGCAGGTCCACCATGCCGGGCAAAAGGTACTGGCCCTCGGGCAGGCGCTGCAGCGTGCCCGCGGCCGCATGCGCGGCCTCCAGAGCGGCGCGGCGGGGATCACCGCGCTCCAGCACGGCATCGATCATGCCGCGGCCATCCACCACGATCAGCACGTCCCGCCGGATGCGCAGCGCGTGCGGCGTGGGGGCATCGAAGGCCGTGCACAGCAGGGCCCAGCCTGGGCGCGGCTCAGAGGAATTCATCATGGGAAACGACAAGAAAGCTTCACTTGGCCTTGAGCTTGGCCAGGTCCTCGGCCGACAGCCAGCGCCACTGGCCCGGCTGCAGGTCCTCGGTGAGCTCCAGCTCGCCAATCTTCCAGCGGTGCAGGCCTTCAACGCGGTTGCCAACGGCGGCGATCATGCGCTTGACCTGGTGGTACTTGCCCTCGGTCAGCGTGAGGTCCAGCACATGCTCGCTCACCTGCTCGCAGGCAGCCGCCTTGACGGGCTTGGGGTCGTCATCGAGCACCACGCCCTCCAGCAGGCGCTGCACCTGCCGCGCATCCACGGCATGCTTGGTGGTCACACGGTAGACCTTGGGCACGTGCTTCTTGGGCGAACTCATGCGGTGGATGAACTGGCCATCATCGCTGAGCAGCAGCAGGCCCGTCGTGTCCTGGTCCAGCCGGCCCACGGCCTGCACGCCCTGCACGGCACCCTTGTTCGGGCGCTGGCGCAGCGGCATGGGCAAAAGCGAGTAAATGCTCGGATAGGTTGAAGGCTTTTGCGAGCACTCCGTGCCCGCCGGCTTGTGCAGCAGCACATAGCCCAGCGCGTGATAGGCCCACTCCACGCCCTGTACGCGATAGCGCAGGCCTTCAGGATCGATGTCCTGCGTGGAGTCGAGGCAACGCACCCAGTCGTTGGCCTCGGTGTCCCACAGTTCCACCCAGCCCTGCTGGACCAGGCCCGAGCACACGCGGCGGATACCGAAGCCTTGGGAATACAGAATGTCTTGCAGTTGCATGTTGGTCTTTCAAGCCGGCGCACCCACCATGGCGCACGCACATCGCGCAGGGCCGGAACAGGTATTCTGCGCAAACAAGC
>NZ_JBICKN010000036.1:0-66660 GCF_043104185.1 Delftia sp. WSY_22 | reverse complement strand
ACAGGGTTTTGCTGGCTGCATTTTTCATGAGAAAAATTTAGCATAGCTATCGAAAAATGAAAAGCATTGCTAATGGTTTCGATTATTAGCATCGCTACATGAAAGTTTGGACCACCGAGCAAGAGGCGGCGAACCTGAAGCGCCTGCTCTCTACTGTGAAAAGCAAGGCCGAGTTCGCAGAGAAGGCCGGCATTCCCGGCGGCTCCTCCATGGTCTCCCAGCACCAAAGCGGCAACCGGCCCATCAGCCTGGAGGCGGGCATTGCGTATGCCAAGGGCTTGAAGGTTTCGCTTTTCGAAATCAGTCCCAGGCTGGTGAAGATGGTTTCCGATCTGCCGCCCCTGCTTCCAGAGGGGGACACGCCCGGCACCAATCTGCCCGAGTTTCCCAAAGGATTGCGCCAATATCCCGTTCTCTCGCATGCCCAGGCTGCAGCCCTGGCAGATGACGGCGCATTCCCTGATTCCGCTGAAACCCTGGACATCGAATTCGGCAAGGACAACGCATCGCCCGGTGCGTTTTTTCTTGCGCTGGAGGGCGATGCCATGTCGCCCGAATTGCGCGAGGGCGACCGTGTGCTGATCGATCCGCAGGCCAGCCCCCGGCCCGGCGACCATGTGCTGGCCAGGAATGGCAAGCGGCAGGTGCTGCTCAGAAAGTACCGCGTGCGCGGTGTGGGAGAGGACGGCATCGAGGTCTTTGATCTGGTACCGCTCAACGAAGACCATGCCGTGCTGCGCAGCGACAGGAACCGACTGGTTCTGCTGGGCACGGTGATCGAACACCGGCGCCGGCTGCGGGGAAGCTGACGATCGAGCTGTTTCGATAGACCGCCGCGCGGCCCCGGCGCCCCGCCTCCGTGCTCAGGGCGCAGTGGCAATCTCGGTCTGGCCATCGGGCCCGGCCACCAGAGTGACGGGCAGGATCTGGGCCAGCATGCGTGCGAACTCGGCGGGGCGGCTGGCCTGGTAGGTGCCGCCAATGCGCAGAGCCGCCACGGCCGGGTCGTGCACTACCAGGCCGGTCGGCCCGTAGCGCTCCAGTTCCACCAGGGCGTCGGCCAGGGGCGTGTTCTCGAAGCGGATCAGTCCCTTACGCCACAGCGCAATGCTGCCGGGCGCCACAGCCGACACCGGACCGAGCACGCCTGCAGGCGACACGCTCAGGGCCTGGCCAGCGACCAGGTCGGCAGGCGTTGCCGCGCCTTGCGCACCGGCCACGCGCACATGGCCTTCCTGCACGGCCACCTGGGCGCTGCCCGCCTCCATGCCCGTGGCGCGATAGCGCACGGAAAACTGCGTGCCGCCCACGGTGACGCGCGCCGGGCCGGCCAGCACATGGAAGGGCCTGGCGCTGTCGGGCGCCACGGCGAACAGGATCTGCCCTTGCGTGATGCGCACCTCGCGCCGGTCGCGGTACAGAGTTACCTGCGCCTGGGTATCGGCATCCAGGGACAGTGCGGTGCCATCCGGCAAGGTGATGGTCCTGGCCTGGCCGCGTGGGGTCAGGTGGCTGCTGGTGAAGGTGGGCTGCTGCTGCCACTGGTGCCAGCCCACGCCCACGCCCACGGCCAGGGCCAGGGCCACCGTGCAGCACAGGGCCGCCAGGGCAGGTCGCGGCAGCAGGGGGGACCAGCTCCAGCCTTGGCGCTCTTCGGAGGACGGGCGCTGCGAGGCCGGTTCCGGGTGTGCGTGAGGCGCCGACTGCGAGCGCCGGCGTGCCTGCTCCGCGCGCAGGCGCGCCACCTGTTCGGGGGGAATGGACCGCGCTGCCGCCAGGCTCTGGCCCAGGTGGCGCAAGGCGGCCTCGTGCGCCGTGCTGGCCGCCAGCCATTCGGTGAATTCGGCTTCTTCCTCGGCGGTCAGGCCTTGCTCCATGCGCGTGTGCCAGTCGGCCGCAGCGAGGTCGATGGGGTTTTGCCCGCGGAAGAACTCTTCCAGTTCGCGCACCTGCGCAGCCTTGTCCAGGGGCGCGGTGCAGGAGCGGTGGCGGCGCATGCGTGCGGCTTGCCGGTTTCAGAAGCTGGTCCAGTCCTGCGATTCGGCGGACGGCTTGGCCGCAGCCAGGCGTGCAGGGCTTGCAGGGCGCGCGCCAGCTGCGGGTCGTGCCGGTGCCGGCCTGGCCGGCGCCAGCGCAGATGCCGTGGCCGCGCGCGTGGGCACGGACGCCGGCAGCGGCGCCTGCAAACGCGGCTGTTGCGCCGCGCCACCCTGGTCGCCCAGGCGGAAGATGGCCACGGCCTGCACCAGGCGCTGGGCCTGGGACTTGAGGCTGGAGGCCGCCGCCGCGCTTTCTTCCACCAGCGAGGCGTTTTGCTGCGTGACCTGGTCCATCTGGCTCATGGCCTGTCCGACCTGGGCCACGCCGGCGCTTTGCTCGTCGCTGGCATTGCTGATCTCGCCCATGAGGTCGGTCACGCGCTGTATGGATTGCAGCACCTCGGCCATGGTGGCGCCGGCCTGGTCGGCCAGCTCCGCGCCCTGGCTGACGCGCGTGGCGCTGTCAGTGATGAGCTGCTTGATCTCGCGGGCGGCCTGCGCGCTGCGCTGGGCCAGGGTGCGGACCTCGGCGGCCACCACGGCAAAGCCCTTGCCCTGTTCGCCGGCGCGTGCGGCCTCGACGGCGGCATTGAGGGCGAGGATGTTGGTCTGGAAGGCGATGGAGTCGATCACGCCCACGATGTCGCCGATCTGGCGCGAGCTGGCATGGATGTCCTGCATGGCGCCGACGACTTCCTGCACCACGGTGCCGCCCTTGACCGCCACCTGGCTGGCGCCGAGCGCGAGCTGGTTGACCTGGCGCGCGTTGTCCGCGTTCTGCTGCACGGTGGAGGACAGCTCGTCCATGGAGGCCGCCGTCTGCTGCAGCGCGCTGGCCTGCTGCTCGGTGCGGCGGCTCAGGTCGGCATTGCCCTTGGCGATCTGCTCGCTGGCCACGGCCACGCTGTCGGCGTTGTTGCGCACGTCGCTGACCACGCTGGCCAGGCTCTGGTGCATGGCGTTGAGCGAGGCCTGCACGCTGCCGGCGGGCGCTTCGCTGCGCAGCAGTCCGGGGTCGAGGTTGCCGTCGGCGATCTGGCGGGCGACTTCACCGAGCTGGGCAGGCTCGGCGCCCAGCGCGCGTGTCAGGCCGCGTGCGATCAGCCGGCCCATGAGCAGGGCCAGCACGAAGGCGACCGCGCTCATGCCGATCTGCATGTTGCGTTGCTGCACATAGGACTGCGTGGCCTGCTCCACCATGTCCTGGGCGTGCTGGCGCGTGAGCCGGCTGTACTCGTCGGTGGCCGCGATCAGCTGGGCCAGCAGCGGCCGGCACTCGCTGTTCATCTTGGCAATGGCCTCGCCCCGTTGCTGGCGCAGCGCCAGCGCGACGATGTCCAGCGCCACCGGGCCGTAGCGCTGCTCTATCTGGTCGATGCGGGCGACCAGGGCGCGTGCCTCCTCACCCACCCCGGGCGCGGCCACCAGAGCCTTGAGCTGGTCCAGCCGGGTCTTGACCTCGGCATGGGCGGCGTACACGGCCGCTTTTTCCAGCTCCAGGTCGGCTGGCGTGTTCACCAGCACCAGGTTGCGCGCCGCGATGGCACGGCTGTCCACGGCTGCGCGCACCTGTTCGGCCAGTTGGGCACGGGCGTTCACGCCATCGACGAACCGGGTCAGGTTGCGGTTGGCATCGTCCAGCGCCTGCAGAGCGGATACGGAAACCAGCGCGACCAGCAGAGCCAGGGCGGTGAAGGCGGCGTAGAGCTTGGTCTTGACGGTCCAGGTGCGGAGATTCATGGCGCTTTCCAGGTAGATGGTGCAAGTATCAGTTTTTATCAAAGAATAAGTGATTAATTTGATAAAAGCCCTTTGAAAATTGTTAAATTTCCATGAGAAGTGACAAATTCAGACGAGGCATCGGTTTAGCGTCAACGCTGCGCTTCCCGTGCAGGCTGGATCAACAAAGCCCGCATTTCTTGACCGCCTGCGGGTGCTGCCCCTGCGGGACAGGCTGCGTCGGCGCTACAGTCGGTCCCCATCCCATGCATACCCCTCCCCACATACAAGGCTGGTGCCCCGGCGCCTGGCAGCCCATGGCCTCCGGCGACGGGCTGGTGGTGCGCGTGCGCCCGCCGCTGGGGCGGTTGACGGTGGCCCAGGCGCGGCGCCTGGCACGCCTGGCCCTGGTGCATGGCACTGCCGCGCTGGAGCTGTCCAGCCGCGCCAATGTGCAGCTGCGCGGCATTGCACCCGGTCGGCACGCCGCCGTGCTGCGCGCCCTGGCGGCCGTGGGCCTGCTGGACGCCGACGCGGGCCGCGAGCGCCGCCGCAACCTGGTGATCGACCCGCTGTGCCGGCCGCAGGAGGCTGTCCATGCGCTGGGCCAGGCCCTGCAGCAGGCGCTGGATGCGGCCGACGACCTGGCCGGCCTGCCCGCCAAGTTCGGCTGGTCGGTGGAAGGCGCACCGGGCCGGCTGGCCGGCGTGTCCGCCGATATCCGTCTGCAGCGCACAGCCACCGGCTGGCTGGTGCAGCCCGATGGACGGCAGCAGGCGCTGGCCGTGGCCGATGCCAGCCAGGCCGTGGCCGCAGGCCTGGCGCTGGCGCGCTGGTTTGCCGACCAGGCCTCCCTTCGCCGCGCCCAGGGCTTGCGGCCCGGGCGCATGGCCGCAGTGGCGGCGCAACTGCAGCCGCCCCCCGGACTGGACTGGGTAGAGACAGAAACCCCGGCCCACGGCGAAGGACCGGCGCCGGGTGCCGTGCCTGGCCTGGGCTGGCTGCTGGGCGCGCCGCTGGGCCGCTTGCCGGCCGTGGCGCTGGCGCGGCTGGTGCGCGCCTTGCCTGAGCAGGCCTTTTTGCGTGTGACTCCCTGGCGCATGCTGCTGGTGGAAGACGAAGACGCGGAAGCTGGTGCCGACCTGCCCCGCTGGTGGGCGGCTGCAGGGCTGGACAGCGCCGCTGACTGGATCACCCACGCCCATGACCCGCGCCTGCGCGTATCCGCCTGTACCGGCGCGCCGGGCTGCACCCAGGCCCTGGGTCCCACGCAGACATTGGCGCTGGAGCTGGCGCCGCAGGTGCCCCACGGCGCGCACCTGCATGTGACCGGATGCGCCAAGGGCTGCGCGCGGCAGGCGCCGGCCACGGTGGTGCTGCGGGCAGAAGGTGAAGACGAGGGCGAAGGCCCTGTCTATTCCGTAGTGCGCCACGGCCGTGCCGGGGATAGGGCGCAGGAGCAGCGGACCCTGGCCTCGGTGCGAGACAATCCGGGATTGCTGTTTTCAAAAGAATAATGCTGCACCGCTACGAAACCGATGGCGCCGAGATCTACCGGCAGTCCTTTGCCACCATCCGCCGCGAGGCGGCGCTGGAACGCTTCACGCCTGTCGAGGAACGCGTGGTGGTGCGCATGATCCACGCCGCTGGCCTGGTGGAGCTGGCCCCGCACGTGGCCTTCTCGCCCGGCATGGCCGAGGCCGCCGCGCAGGCCCTGCAAAACGGCGCGCCCGTGCTGTGCGAC
The DNA here is from genome assembly GCF_043104185.1 of Delftia sp. WSY_22. NCBI lineage: Bacteria > Pseudomonadati > Pseudomonadota > Betaproteobacteria > Burkholderiales > Comamonadaceae > Delftia > Delftia sp. WSY_22. Next base: position 61,158 of record NZ_JBICKN010000036.1, on the reverse strand, counting down.
GTGCGCATGGTCAGCGAGGGCATCACGCGCTCGCGCCTGCCCGCCGCCAACCCCATCATCTGCACGCTGCAGGACGAGCGCGTGCCCGCGCTGGCCCGTGACATGGGCAACACGCGCAGCGCCGCCGCGCTGGAGCTGTGGCGCCCGCACCTGGCCGGCGCCGTGGTGGCCATCGGCAATGCGCCCACGGCCCTGTTCCACCTGCTCAACATGCTGCAGGACCCGGCCTGCCCCCGGCCGGCCGCCATCATCGGCTGCCCCGTGGGCTTTGTGGGCGCCATGGAATCCAAGCAGGCGCTGATGCAGGACCTGCCCGTGCCCTGCATGGCCGTGCACGGCCGCCTGGGCGGCTCGGCCATCACCGTGGCCGCCATCAACGCACTGGCCAGCCATGTCGAGTAGGCAGCCGCGTCCCGGCCAGGGCGGGCCCGGCATTGTCTGCGTGGGCCTGGGCCCGGGCGACCCCGAACTCATGAGCGTCAAGGCCGACCGCCTTGTGCGCGGCGCGCGCCAGGTGGCGTTCTTCCGCAAGAAGGGCCGGCCCGGCAAGGCCCGCCAGCTGGTGGACGGCCTGCTGGCCCAAGGCGCTGCCGAGCACGTCATGGAATACCCGGTGACCACCGAGCTGCCCGTGGACAGCCCCGCCTATGTGGACCTGCTGGCGCGCTTCTACGACGACTGGTGCCTGCGCCTGGAAGCGCTGGCGCAGACCGAGCAGGTGGTGGTGCTGTGCGAGGGCGACCCCTTCCTCTACGGCTCCTTCATGCATCTCTACACCCGGCTGCGCGAACGCGGCCAGGTGCCGCTGGACGTGGTGCCCGGCATCCCCGGCATGGTGGGCTGCTGGCACGCCACGGGCGAGCCCATCACCTGGGGCGACGACGTGCTCAGCGTGATGACCGGCACCCTGTCGGAAGACGAGCTGGTGCGCCGCATGCAGTCCGCCGAGGCCCTGGTCGTCATGAAGGTCGGCCGCAACCTGCCGCGCATCCGCCGCGCCCTGCAGCGCACGGGCCGGCTGGAGGCCGCCTGGCTGGTGCAGAACGGCACCACGGACAGCGAGCAGGTCGCGCGCCTGGGCGATGTGTCCGACGACGCCTGTCCCTATTTCGCCATCGTGCTCGTGCACGGCCAGGGCCGCCGCCCGGAGGCCGCATGGTGAGCGCCGGCCGCCTGACGGTGGTGGGGCTGGGTCCGGGCGCACTGGACCAGATCACGCCCGAAGCCGCAGCCGCCTTGCACGGGGCCGACGATGTGGTCGGCTACCTGCCCTATGTGTCCCGCGCGCAGGCCCTGCTGGCGCAGGCGGGTCAGGGCCAGGCCGTGGCCTGGCATGCCTCGGACAACCGCGTGGAGCTGGAGCGCGCGCGCCAGGCGCTGGCGCTGGCCGCGCAGGGGCGGCAGGTGGTCGTGGTGTCCTCGGGCGACCCGGGCGTGTTCGCCATGGCGTCGGCTGTGTTCGAGGCCATGGAATCGGCCGATGCGGCGCAGGCCGCCGCCTGGCAGGCGCTCGATATCCAGGTGCTGCCCGGCATCACCGCCATGCTGGCCGCCGCCGCGCGGGCCGGCGCGCCGCTGGGCCATGACTTTTGCTGCATCAATCTCTCGGACAACCTCAAGCCCTGGCCGGTGATCGCGCGGCGCGTGGAACTGGCGGCCGAGGCCGACTTCGCCATGGCCTTCTACAACCCGCGCTCCAAGAGCCGGCCCGAAGGCTTTGTGCGCCTCCTGCAGCTGCTGCGCACCCGCTGCGAGCCGCAGCGCCTGCTGGTGTTTGCGCGCGCCGTGTCCACGCCCGAGGAACACTTGCACGTATGCACGCTGGCCGAGGCCACGCCCGAGATGGCCGACATGCGCACCGTGGTCCTGGTGGGCAACAGCGCCACGCGCCGCGTGGGCCGCTGGGTCTACACGCCACGCCACTACGGCATGGATGGCGGCGCGGGCGGTGCTGTCGGCGCGGGCGGTGCTATCGGCGCGGGCGGTGCTATCGGCAGCACGCCATGAGCAATCCAGTGCAGCACCGCAGCCACCGACCCGGTGCGCTGGCGCTGCGGCAGCGCCGGGCGCTGCACCATCACCACGGGCAGGCCCAGGGCGCGTGCGGCATCGAGCTTGCCGCGCGTGGCCTCGCCGCCTGCGTTCTTGGCCACCAGCCATTCGATGCCGTGCGTGCGCAACAAGGCTTCATCGTCGTCCGCGCTGAAAGGACCGCGCCCCAGCACGACCGTGGTGTGGGGCAGGGGCAGGCTGCCGGGCTCGGGCGCATCGACCAGGCGCAGCAGATAGTGGTGCTGCGGCTGGCCCGCAAAGGCCGCAAGCTGCTTGCGGCCCACAGCCAGAAACACCCGGGCGGCTGCCTGGGGCAGGGCGGCAGCGGCGGCTTGCATGTCGGACACGTCGATCCAGGCATCGCCGGCACTGGCCTGCCAGGGCTCGCGTTCCAGCGCCAGCAGCGGCGTGCCGGTGGCGGCGCAGGCCTCGCAGGCATTGCGGCTCATCTGTGCGGCAAACGGGTGGGTGGCATCGACCACATGGCTGATGGCCTGCCCGCGCAGGAATTGCGCCAGGCCCTGGGCACCGCCAAAGCCTCCCACGCGCGTGGGCAGGGGCTGGGCCACGGGCGACTGCGTGACGCCCGCATACGAGAACACGGCGGCAATGCCGGCGCGGTGCAGGGCCTGGGCCAGCTGGCTGGCGCCGCTGGTGCCGCCCAGCAGGAGAACATGGGGCATGACTGATCCCTGGTTGACATTGGTGGGCCTGAACGAAGACGGCCTGGACGGCCTCTCGCCCGCCGCGCTGCGCGCGCTGGACGCGGCCGAGACCGTTTTTGGCGGGCCGCGCCACCTGGCGCTGGCCGGTGCCGGCGAGCGGGGCCGTCCCTGGCCCGTGCCCTTTGACGTGGCTCCCGTGCTGGCCTGCCGTGGCCGGCCCACGGTGGTGCTGGCGTCGGGCGATCCGTTCTGGTTCGGGGCGGGCGGCAGCCTGGCGGCGCATCTGGCGCCGCAGGAGTGGCGCTGCCACGCCCAACCTTCGACATTTTCGCTGCTGGCGTCCCGCCTGGGCTGGAAGCTGGAAGACACGGTCTGCCTGGGCCTGCATGCCGGCCATGTGCAGCAGTTGCTGCCGCACCTGTCGCCAGGCCGCCAGTCGCTGGTGCTGCTGCGCGATGGCGCCGCCGTGGCCGCACTGGCGGACTGGCTGGTGCAGGAAGGCTGGGGCGACAGCCGCCTGGAGGTCATGGAATCCGTGGGCGGCCCGCGCGAGCGCCGCCGCGCATGGCGCGCCGCCGAAGCCGCCCAGGCCCTGGCCGCCGACCCTGCCTGTGCGCCCGTGGCCGTGGCCGTGCTCGCCCAGGGCGGCGCGGCCCTGCCCCTGGTGCCGGGCCGGCCCAACCACTGGTACGCCAACGACGGCCAGATCACCAAGGCCCCGGCGCGCGCGCTGACCCTGGCGGCTCTTGCGCCGCGCCACGGCGAATGCCTGTGGGATGTGGGCGGCGGCTCGGGCTCGGTGGCCGTGGAGTGGTGCCTGGCCGGTGGCTCGGCCATCAGCCTGGAGCAGCATGCGGCGCGTGCGGCCAACATCCGCCTCAACGCCCGGCGCTTCGGACTGCAGGCGCGCCTGCGCGTGGTGCAGGGCGTGGCGCCCGAGGCGCTGGCCGAACTGCAGGCGCTGGCCCGGCCCCAGGCCGTGTTCGTGGGCGGGGGCTTTGACGCCGAATTGTTCGATCGCCTGCAGGCCCTCATGCCCGCAGGCTGCCGCCTGGTGGTCAATGCCGTGACGCTGGAGACCGAGGCCCTGCTGGTGCAACTGCAGGCCCAGCACGGCGGCCAGCTGCTGCGGCTGGAGATCTCCAGCGCCGAGCCGCTGGGCCGCATGCGCAGCTGGAAGGCTGCGCGGCCGCTGGTGCAGTGGAGCTGGCAGCGGTGAACCCGGACCAAGCCATCCCCCACCGCTGCGGCGTGCTGGGCCTGGGCCTGCACACCGACGCACTGCCCCATGCGCTGCAGGCGCTGTGGCAGCGGGCGCAGGCGCAGCTGCCGGAAAGCGCAGACGCAGGCGCCTGCGCGCCCCAGCCCATCTGCGCGGTGGCCGTGCTGGATACCAAGGCCGGCCACCCGGCGCTGGCCGCCTGGATGGCGGCTGTCGTGCCCACGGCCGTTCTGGTGCGCGTGCCGCCAGGGCAACTGCCTGGGCAGCCCGTGGTCACGCAGTCGCCGCGCATGCTGGCGCGCTATGGCACGGGCAGCGTGGCCGAGGCGGCGGCGTTGGCCGCAGCAGGCCCGCACTCCGCCCTGAGCGTGACCCGCCTGGTCGCGGACGATGGCAGCGCCACCCTGGCCCTGGCCGTGGGCCAGGGCGGACCTCTGAACTGTTGCCTGGCCCACGCCAGCCAGGCCAAGAAACAAGGAGCAACGGCATGACCGTGCATTTCATCGGCGCCGGCCCCGGCGCCGCCGACCTGATCACCGTGCGCGGGCGCGACCTCATGGCGGCCTGCCCGGTCTGCCTGTACGCAGGCTCGCTGATACCGCGCGAGCTGCTGGCGCACTGCCCGCCGGGCGCGCGCATCGTCAACACCGCATCCATGAGCCTGGACGACATCGTGGCCGAGATCCAGGCCGCCGAGGCGCGTGGCGAAGACGTGGCGCGCCTGCACTCGGGCGACCTGTCCGTGTGGTCGGCCATGGGCGAGCAACTGCGCCGCCTGCGCGAGGCCGGCATTGCCTACACCGTCACGCCCGGCGTGCCCTCGTTCGCGGCCGCCGCCGCCACGCTGGGCGCGGAGCTGACCCTGCCCGGCCTGTGCCAGTCCGTGGTGCTGACGCGCACCTCGGGCCGCGCCACGGCCATGCCCGAGGGCGAGAACCTGGCCGCCTTCGCGGCCACGGGCGCCGTGCTGGCCATCCATCTGTCCATCCATGTGGCCGCCAAGGTGCAGTCCGAGCTGCTGCCGCACTACGGCGCCGACTGCCCCGTGGCCATCGTCTGGCGCGCCAGCTGGCCTGACGAAACCGTGGTGCGCACCACGGTGGGCAGCCTGACCGAGGCCGTGGCCACCCACATGGAGCGCACGGCCCTGATCCTGGTGGGCCGCAGCCTGCAGGCCGAGGACTTCGGCGAAAGCCGCCTCTACGCGGCCGACTACGACCGCCGCTACCGCCCGCTGGGCACCGAGCCGCGCTTTCCCGCCACCGATGTGCATGCGAATGCCGCGCTGGATACCGCGAGGGATACCTTGAGGGACACCGTGAGCGACGTGCCCCTCGGGAACCCCGCCCCATGAGCGCGGCCCTGCCGCCCGTGGCGCTGAGCTTGATCGGCATCGGCACGGGCAACCCCGACCACCTCACGCGCGAAGCCCAGGCCGCCATGCAGGCCGCCGACCTGATCCTGCTGCCGCACAAGGGCGAGGACAAGGCCGAACTCGCCGCCCTGCGCCGCGACCTGTGCGATGCCGTGCTCACTGCGCCCGGCCCGCGCATCGAAGGCTTCGACATGCCGGTGCGCCGCAGCGTGGGCGACGACTACCTGGCCCAGGTCGATGAATGGCATGCGGCCATCACGCGCTGCTGGCAGGCGGCCATCACCCGGTCCCTGGACGAGGGGCTGCAGCCGCGCACCCCCGGCCAGCCCTTGCAGGTCGCCCTGCTGGTCTGGGGGGACCCGGCTCTGTACGACAGCACGCTGCGCATCGCGGCGCGCATGCAGCCGGCGCCGCACAGAGTGCGCGTGGTGGCGGGCATCAGCTCCATGCAGGTGCTGTGCGCCGCGCATGCGATTGCGCTCAACGGCATAGGCCAGCCCTTCGTGGTGACCACGGGCCGCCAGCTGCGCGAGCAGGGCTGGCCGCCCGGCGTGGACACGGCCGTGGTGATGCTGGACGGGCAGTGCAGCTTCACCGAGCTGCCCTCCCACGGCCTGCACATCTGGTGGGGTGCCTACCTGGGCATGGACCGCCAGATGCTGGACAGCGGCCCGCTGGCCGAGGCCGCCCCGCGCATCGTGCAGGCCCGCGCCGCAGCGCGCGAGCGGCATGGCTGGATCATGGATATCTACCTGCTGCGGCGCGGCGGCTGAGGCCGAGGCTGCTGCCGACGCCGGCCCCCACGCTGTACACCCCCTTCATCAAGGAATCCCGCCATGCAGATGGACAACATCCCCTTCAACACCACCGACTGGGCCGCCGTGGCGCCCACCGAGCATTCGGCCGAGGCCGGCCAGGCGTTCTGGCGCACGCAGAACTTCGGCAACATCCGCGTGCGCACGGTGGAGTACACGCCCGGCTATGTCTCCGACCACTGGTGCACCAAGGGCCATGTGCTGCTGTGCCTGGAAGGGGAGCTGGAGACCGAACTGGCGGACGGCCGCCGCTTCACGCTGACGCCCGGCATGAGCTACCAGGTGGCGGACAACGCCGAGCCGCACCGCTCGCGCTCGCCCAAGGGCGCCAGGCTCTTCGTGGTGGACTGAACCTGCAGGCACGATCGGCACGGCAGCGCGCTGCAGGTCTGCGACGGGTTCGCGCCGGCGCGGGCGAGAGCTGCGCAAACGTGCCGTCATTGAGTGGCGTACGGCACGGGTTGCCAGGGTGCCCATGCCGGGGGGTGGAATGCCTGACGGACGGCTCTCCAGGTACACAGTCATCGGCCATCAACTCAGCGGCGAAGTAGGCATTGCCGATGGCGACAGCCCCTGTGGCCGGGCTTGTGCACAATGAAGAGCTTTCGCCCAGCCTCTTCACGCGATGCAGCAAGAACCCGACTTCCTCCACAACCTGAACCAGGAATTCCGGGACGGCAGGCGCTGGCTGGACCGCACCATCGTGCTGGCCTATGCCGCCGCCGCCGGGCTGTGCGTGGTGGCCTTCACGCTGATGGCGGACGCGGGCTTCGAATTCTTCGAGAGCATCTACCACTGGCAGGGCGGCTGGGCCGTTCTGCTGTGGATGCCTGCCGTCACGGCGGGCGCCGTGTGGCTCACGCGGCGCTGGGCGCCGGGTGCGGCGGGATCGGGCATTCCGCAGGTGATCGCCACGCTGGACCCGGCGCTGGACTCCACGCAGCGCGGGCGCTTCGTGTCGCTGTGGCTGTCCTTCGCCAAGATGGCGCTGGCCAGCGCAGGCTTTGCGGCGGGGCTGTCCATCGGGCGCGAGGGGCCGTCGGTGCAGGTGGCCGCCGGTGTCATGCACCATGCGCGGCGCTGGTTCGGCCCGCATTCGGGCATCAGCCACCATGCGCTGCTGGTGGCCGGCGGCGCGGCCGGCATTGCGGCGGCCTTCAACGCGCCGCTGGCCGGCGTGGTCTTCGCCATCGAGGAGCTGTCGCGCAAGCTGGAGTCGCGCTCCAGCGGCCTGATCATCGCGGCCATCGTGCTGGCCGGCCTGATGGGCGTGTCGGCCTTCGGCAACCTCAGCTATTTCGGGCGCATCCAGGTGCCCCACCTGACCTGGGACGCGCTGCTGCCGGGCCTGTGCGTGACCCTGGCCTGCGGCGTGCTGGGAGGCCTGTTCGCCAAGCTGCTGGCCGCCTCGCTGACCCGCGCGCCCGAGCGGCTCAACCAGCTGCGCGCGCGCTTTCCCATCCGCTTCGCGGCGGCGGTCGCGCTGGTGATCGCCGTCATCGGCATGGTCACGGGCGGCGCCACCTTCGGCGCGGGCTCGGAAGCCGTCAAGCACATGCTGGCGGGCCAGGCCGACGTGCCTTCGTTCTACGTCACCCTGAAGTTCATCGCCACCTGGCTGTCGGCCTGGGTGGGCGTGCCGGGCGGCATCTTCGCGCCGTCGCTGTCCATTGGCGCGGGCGTGGGCCACAACGTGGCCGGCCTCATGGGCGCAGACATCGCGCCCGCCCTCATCGCCATGGGCATGGCCGCCTTCCTGGCCGCCGTGACGCAGGCGCCGCTGACGGCCTTCATCATCGTCATGGAGATGGTGGACGGCCACTCCATGGTGCTCAGCCTCATGGCGGCGGCCATGCTGGCCAGCCTGGTCTCGCGCATGCTGGCCCGGCCGCTGTACGAGACGCTGGCCCAGCACATGCTGAGCATGGTGGTCGCACCTGCTCCTGCTCCTGCGTCGGCACCCGCACCGGTGCCCGAGCAGGCCTCTCCCCCGAAGGACCAGGACAAGCCCGCAGGCGCCTGAAGCGGGCGCGCTTGGCTGACAGCCAATGGCGAATGGCGATGGCCTGGGTGTGCTGCACGCCACGCCATGCTCCCTTCCTGAGTCCGGACGCAAACCTAAGGAAAGGAACGCGCCATGTGGGAGGAAGTGGCCAACACCCTGGTCGAGGAATTTTCCAGCCTGCCCGATGCGGCCGAGGTCACGCGCGTCATGGTGCGCCTGCTGCTGGCGGCGCTGCTGGGCGGCATCGTCGGCTACGAGCGCGAGCACAAGGGCAAGGCCGCAGGCCTGCGCACCCACATGCTGGTGGCCATGGGCGCGGCGCTGTTCGTGCTGGTGCCCGAGCGCGGCGGCATGGACATTGCCGACATGAGCCGCGTGATCCAGGGCGTGGTGGCCGGCGTAGGCTTCCTGGGCGCGGGCGCCATCATCAAGCGCCACTCCGAGGAACAGGTGCAGGGCCTGACCACGGCAGCCGGCATCTGGATGACGGCCGCCATCGGCGTGGCCTGCGGCCTGGGGCGCGAAGCCATCGCGCTGCTGGCCACGCTGCTGGCCATCGTCATCCTCGTGATGCTGCCGCATGTGGTCAGTGCGCCGCCGCCGCACGATGACGCGGAGCCGGACACCAAGCCGCGCGAGACCTGAGGGCGGGCTGCGGCTCAGGCGTGCGGCTGTGAGTCGGGTGGCGGGGACTTCGCCTGTGCCAGCAAACTGTCCCAATCGCCAGGAGGGTGCCCGTTGGCGAGCATTTTTCGGAACACCCTGTAGGCATCGTCGCTGCCCTCATAGGCTCGCTTGGTGTCCTCATCGTTGACCCAGGCGAACACGATGATTTTGCTGGGGGCGTGAAAGCGAAAGAACAGGCGGTACTGCTGGAAGAACCTGGCCCGAAACCAGTGCTTGTGCTCCTCGCCCAGGGTATGGCCCTGGCGGTAGTCTGGCCGCGTCGGATCCTGCGGGATGACATCGAATGCCAGCTTGCGGATCGCCGCCAATCGCTTGGTCGCGTTCTTGCGTGTGTACCCGCCAGGGTCCTTGGTTTTCAGACCCTCCACTTCCTGGCTCAACGCCTGCAGCTGGGCCAGGAAAAGCGGGTGCATGAATACCGTCCAGCCGTGGATGCGCAAGGGGGCGGGCGGTACGGCGCTCATTCGTCGTCTGCCAGAAGCGGTGCATCCAGATCGACCTCGATGCCTTCGGTCAGCGCCTGGATCTGCTGCGCCAGACGGGCATCCATGGTCTGCAGGCGCTCGGGGTGGGCTGCCATGTCCTGTGCCAGAAAGCCGAGAAACTGGCCCAGCACGGGATCGGCATCCTCGGCGGAGTCGGCGCGACTGAGAACGACCTCACCGCCGGGCAAGATGGTGTAGTGGATCCTGTCGCGCTTGCTCAGGTGCAATGCGCGGCGAACGGCTTCGGGAATGGTGGTCTGGTAGCGGTCAGTGAGCGTGGATTCGGCTTCAAGTGTCGAAAACATGATGGCATCTCCTGATAGGCTGCCATGCATGGTAATGCAGGTGCATTACCATGCCCGGGCGAAAGGTTCCTTCCCCAAAAAGCACGCGCATCCCGCCTCAGAAATCCACACTCGCACTCAGAGAGAACGTGCGCGGACCGCCCACCGTCAGGTAGCCCGAACCCGGGTAGCCGCCCACGGAGGCCCAGTAGTTGCGGTCCGTCGCGTTGTCCACGCGCAGGCGCAGCGTGAGCAGCTTGCCCTGCACTTCGGTCATGTAGCGCACGCCCAGGTCCAGGCGGTTCCATCCGGCCACGCGCAGGGTGTTGACATCGTTGGCGTAGCTGGCGCCGGTGTGCACCAGGCGGCCGTCCAGCGCCAGGCCGTTGATGCCCGGCACATCCCACTCCACGCCCGCCGTGGCCTGGAAGCGCGGCACGCCGATGACGCGCTTGCCGTCGGTGGTGGCGCGGCCCGTGCTTTGCTGCCTGGCGTCCAGCCAGGTGGCGCCGCCCAGCAGGCGCAGGCCGCGCATGGGTTCGCCGAAGACGTTGAATTCCACGCCCTGGTGACGGTCCTTGCCGGCCGAGGTGAACAGGTTGCCGTCGATCAGCGAGCGCGGCTTGTCGGTGGAGAAGAAGGCCAGGCCGCCGCCCAGCTTGCCGCCGTCGTACTTGACGCCCACTTCCTTTTGCTTGGTCACGTAGGGCGACATCTGCTGGCCCGCGTTGGCGATGATGGTGTCGCCCGACTTGGCCGGTGCCGTGTCGCCCTGGGCCAGTCCCTCGATGTAGTTGCCGTACAGCGATACCTGCGGCGTGAGCTTGAACACCGCGCCCAGCACCGGGCTGGTGCGGTTCTGGTCGTAGGCCGTGCGCACGCCGCCCTGGCTGGTGACCGCGCCGTTGCTGACGATGCGGTAGCTCACCGAGTCGGTCTCTATCGTCTGGCGACGCACGCCGGCCGTCACCAGCATGCGGCCGTCCATCAGCGACAGCGTGTCGCCCAAGGCAAAGCTGTTCAGGCGCGTGCCCCGGTTGTAGGCGGGGTTGGACAGGTCGTTGCCCAGGTAGTTGAGCGGCGTGATCGCGTAGTAGCGCGGGTCGTAGAGATTGGTGGCCAGCGTGTTGCTGCCCCCGCCGGTGCTCATGCCGTAGGCGTTGTAGACCTTGAGGTCGAAGGCCGAGTAGCTGGCCACGATCTCATGGCCCACGCTGCCCGTGTTCAGGCGTGCGCGCACGCCCAGCTCGCCTGTGCTCACGCGGTCCTTGCGCGCGTTGTCGAAGCGGCTGGTGGTGGCCGCGCCATTGCCGGCCGCCGCCAGCGTGATGTTGGCCAGCGAGTTGTTCTCTGAACTGCGGCGCAGGCCGTAGGCGGCCCAGGCCGTCACGTTGCTGTTGATGTCCCATTCGCCGCGCAGCGTGCCGAACAGGTCGCGCTCGTCGGAATAGGTCCAGGGCTGGGCCCAGTTGGAGGAAGCATCGGGCGCCGCAGGAATGGCGGCCAGCCCTGCGCCCGGCGTGACATTGGTGCGCGTGCGCTTGAGGCGGTTGTCCTGCCAGCCGATGTCGCCCGACAGGCGCACATTGCGGCTGCGCCAGTCCATGCCCACGGACAACAGATCGAGCTTGGAGCTTTCCTGGTCGATGGCGGTATCGCCGCCCCGGTGCGCGGCATTGAGGCGGATGCCCGTGGCCTGGTCGGGGCCGAAGCGCCGGCTCACGTCGGCCGCCACAAAGGCCTGGCCGCCGCTGGCAATGCCTGCCGTCACGCGCGACAGCGGATCGCTGCCCGCGCGCTTGGGCAGCAGGTTGATGTTGCCGCCCAGCCCGCCGCCATTGGGGCTGGCGCCCATCAGAAAAGCCGATGCGCCGCGCAGCAGCTCCACGCGCTCGAACAGCTCGGTGGCGATGTACTGGCGCGGCAGCAGGGCATACAGGCCGTTGTAGGCGACGTCGTCCGAGCCCAGCACGAAGCCGCGCACGAAGTAGGACTCCTGGAAATTGCCGAAGCCGCGCGCCACGCGCACGGAAGGATCGTTCTGCAGCACATCGCCCACGCTCTTGGCCTGGCGGTCCTGGATCAGCTCGTTGGTGTAGCTGGTGATGGAGAACGGCGTCTCCATGTTGTCGCGCGTGCCCAGAATCCCGGCCCGCCCGCCGCGTGCCACCTGGCCGCCCGCGTAGGGCCTGGACAGGCCTTCAGCCGACGCATCGGCGCTGGCCTCCACGGTGACGGTGCCCAGCTCGGGCGCGGCCGTTGCCGTGGAAGGGGCAGGCTGGGCCCATGCGGCGCCAGCAGACAAAAGAAGGGCCAGGGCCCCGGCGATCGGGGTCAGCGTGTGGAGGGGGGAGTGCATGGAAAAAACGGGATGAGAATGCGGGATGAGAATGATTCCCAATAATTTTATCGATGCGACTCCCCCGTATGGAGCTTGTAGGGAGATGTGTCTGTTTGTGCCCACACTCCGCCTGGCCCGCCTTCACGCCTGTCCAAGCAGCTCCCACGAGCAGACCTGCGCCTCATCCTCCCCCTGCACGAACGCAACCCGCATGCCCAGCGCCTTGCCCATGCCTTGCACGGCCAGGCGCAGGGCGGCGAGCACGGCGCGCTCGCCCGTGATGATGACCATGCCCCGGCACAGCTGGCGCATGCGTTCGCGGTTGCGCTTGAAGAACAGGGCGGGCTGCTTGCGTTCTTCGTGGCTTTCCTCGGGGTGGTCGCCGGGCAGGTGGTCGGTGAGCAGCACGAAGTGCCGGCCCTGGTCGAGCAGGGATTCGATCTGGGCTTCGGCCGATGCGTCATTGCCGCTGCCTGCGTCTGCAGGTGCCTGCGCTTCGGGTTCGCGCAGGTAGACCAGGGGAAAGCGGGAGGTATCGATCAGCATGTCATGGTTCCTGGGAAAAAGCAGGGCATCAGTACAGGTCGTGCCTGACCGCATGGGCGTAGTGGGCGTTGGCCTGTTCCTGTTGGGCGGCATCCATGGCGGGCGCCGTGGCATCGGCCAGCTGCGTGAGGGCGGCCATCATCTGGCCCACGGTGGGCAGGGCGGCGCGGTCCAGCTGGCTTGACGGGTTCCACAGGCTGGAGCGGTGGATGGCCTTGCCGCAGTGCAGCAGCACCTCGTCGACCAGGACCACGGTGGCGGTCTTGGGCGTGCCCCGGCCTTCGCTCAGTTCCTGCAGCAGATGGGGGTCGGTGGAGATGCGTCCGCGCCCGTTGATGCGCAGGAAGATGTCCAGCCCCGGGAACAGGAAGAGCATGGCCAGGCGGTCATCGGCCTGCAGGTTGCGCAGGGATTCGATGCGGTTGTTGCCGGGCCAGTCGGCAAAGGCCACGGTGCGCTCGTCCAGCACCTGCACAAAGCCGGGCGGCCCGCCGCGCGGCGAGGCATCCAGGCCGCGTTCGCCGGCCGTGGCCAGGCAAAAGAAGCTGGCCTGGCGCAGATAGGCCTCGTGGAAGTCGGACAGGCGGTCGCGCACGGCCTTCTGGATTCTTTCTGCCGGGGCGGCGTAGAGCGAGTCCAGGTCGATGGCCGGGCCTGGCGGCTCTGCAAGGGCGGTGTTGTCTGTGTGCATGGCACAAGCGTAAGAACAAAGGCGTTGGCGGCTGTAGACTGGATCAGCCAACAAATAGCTCAAAGACGCCATGCCCGATGCCATTCTTGAACTGGTCAGCCATGTGAACCGTGCCGATGGCCCCGTGCTGATCGCGGCCGTGGGCAACCAGGACGAGGAGCTGGCCTCCGAGCCGCACCGGCACGCGCGCGGCCAGCTGTTCGGCTCGCTGCGCGGGCTGCTGTCGGTGGGCGTGGAAGACGCGGTCTGGGTGGTGCCCGCCATCCATGCCGTGTGGCTGCCGCCGCACCAGCTGCATTCGGGCCGCTCCCATGGTCCCTTCCACGGCTGGAGCGTCTATGTGGCGGAGCCGGCCTGCGCCGACTTGCCGAAGCGGCCCTGCGCCATCCGCACCTCGGGCCTGCTGCGCGAGGCCGTGCTGCGCGCCGCCGGCTGGGGATGGCAGCAAGGCGTGCCCACAACGCAGCCCGTGCAACCAGGCCCTTCGGCGGACCAGGCCCGCGCCCATGTGATGGCGGTGATCCTGGACGAGATCCGCACCCTGCCCGTGGAGCCCCTGGGCCTGCCCCTGCCCGCCGACCCGCGCCTGCAGCGCATCGCCCGCGCACTGATCGCCGACCCGGCCGATGCCCGCGACCTGGAGGCCTGGGCGCGCTGGGCCGCGGTCAGCTCGCGCACGCTGAGCCGGCGCTTTGTGTCGGAGACGGGCTTCAGCTTCACCGCCTGGCGCCAGCGCGCGCGGCTGATGCGCTCGCTGGAGATGCTGGCCGCCGGCGCGCCGGTGACGAACATCGCGCTGGACCTGGGCTACGCCACGGCCAGCGCCTTCATCGGCTTGTTCCGGCGCACGTTCGGGGAGACGCCTGCGGCGTACCGGGGGAGGTTGGGGGCGAGTGCAAGCTGAGGCGGGGTCGGCGACTGGATTGCCACATGAAAGTAGGATCACTCACTTGCCTACAGGGAGCCTCCCATGCAGACCACTCAGCAAATGAGCATCACCTTGCCCAATGACATCGCCGATGCGGTCAGGGCCAAAGTGAGGGCCGGTGAGTACGCCAGCGAAAGCGAGGTGATCTGCGCGGGGTTGAAAGCGCTGATGGACAAGGATCGCGGCCTGATAGCTGGCTGCACCTGGAGGTAGGCCCTGCTTATGACGCCTTGAGGGCTGATCCCTCCAGCGCCGTCACCCTCGGCCAGTTGCGGGAGCGTCTGGCTGCCGAGCGCAGCGGCGGCAACGGCGCGTGACGCTGCCCGCGTCGCTCCTGGGTGACTTCGCCTACAACCGCTGCAACTGCGCATTCAGATACGCATCGCGCGAGGGCAGCAGGTGCTCGGCGCACAGGCGGACCAGGGCGTCGCGGTCCTGGGCGCGCAGGGCTTCGATCATTTGCCAGTGTTCCTGGCGTGCGCGCTCGCGGTAGTCGGCCGAGACCAGGGAGGCGAAGCGGATGGGGTGCGTCTGGCGCGCGTATTCGGTGATGGCCTTGTGCAGCGTGTCGTTGCCCGCCAGCGCAAACAGTTCCTGGTGAAAAGCCAGGTTGATGCGGAACACCAGGCGCGCGTTGCCTTCGGCCACGGCGGCGTCGTGCTGCTGCTGGATGGCGGTCAGGCGGTCCAGGCTTTCGGGGGGAACGGGCAGGGGGATCTTGCGCGCGGCCTCGACTTCCAGCATGCCGCGCAGCTCGTACAGCTCCTGCACTTCCTGGGTGGAGAAGGAGCGCACCAGGGCGCCCACGTTCTTGCGGCGCTCGATGAGGCCCATGCGGTCCAGCGCGGCCAGGGCCTCGCGGGCCACATGGCGCTTGACGTCGAAGCGGGCCATGAGGTCGTCCTCCACCAGGCGCTCGCGCGGGTGCAGCCGGCCGAAGACCACGTCCTCTTCCAGCGCGGCCACCATGGCGCCCAGGGCGTCGGCTGCGGGGGCGGGTTCGGCATCCAGGGAAATCGGCAGTGAGGCGGCAGCGACCATCAAGACAGGCGGTTGGGACAAAGACGCCATTTTGTCCGAATTGACCGCCTGCGCCGACTATTCACGCCGGCCGGGAATGGTGCCGCGCTCGGTGGCGCAGCGCAGGAAGTCGAAGTCCACGCCCTGGTCGGCCTGGTTCACGGTGGTGAGGAAGAGCTTGCGGTAGCCGCGCTCGGCCGTGGGCACGGCCACCGGCTGCTCGCGGGCGCGGCGGGCCAGTTCCTCGTCGCCGACCTGCAGCGTCAGCTCGCGGCGCGCCACCGATAGCGTGATGCGGTCGCCATTCCTCACATGGGCCAGCGGCCCTCCCACGGCCGATTCGGGCGTGACGTGCAGCACGATGGTGCCGAAGGCCGTGCCGCTCATGCGCCCGTCGGAGATGCGCACGATGTCCTTGACGCCGGCCCGCGCCAGCTTGCGCGGGATGGGGATGTAGCCGGCCTCGGGCATGCCGGGCGCGCCCTTGGGGCCGATGTTCTTGAGCACGAGGATGTCGTCGGCCGTCACGTCCAGGTCGTCGCTGTCGATGCGGTGGGCCAGGTCGGCCGCGTTCTCGAAGACCACGGCGCGGCCTTCGTGCTCCATGAGCCGGGGATGGGCGGCCGACTGCTTGATGATGGCGCCGCCCGGCGCGAGGTTGCCGCGCAGCACGGCGATGCCGCCCTGCGGGTAGATGGGGTTGGAGCGCGGGCGCACCACGTCCTGCGCAAAGCCGGGGCCGGCGCGATCGATCTCTTCGCCCAGCGTGCGGCCGGTGACGGTGAGGGCGTCCAGGTTCAGCAGGGGCTTGAGCTCGCGCAGCAGCGTGGCCATGCCGCCTGCGTGGTGGAAGTCCTCCATGTAGTGATCGCCCGAGGGCTTGAGGTCCAGCAGCACGGGCGTGTCGCGGCCCATGCGGTCCAGGGCCTGCAGGTCGATGTCATAGCCAATGCGGCCCGCAATGGCGGCCAGGTGCACGAGCCCGTTGGTGGAGCCGCCGATGGCCAGCAGCACGCGCATGGCGTTCTCGAAGGCGGCGGGCGTGAGGATTTTGTCGATGGTCAGGCCCCCGCGCGCCATGCGCACGGCCTCGGTGCCGGTCTGCTCGGCAATGCGGATGCGGTCGGCCGTGACGGCGGGGGGCGAGGCGCCGCCGGGCACGGTCATGCCCAGCGCCTCGGCAATGCAGGCCATGGTGCTGGCCGTGCCCATGACCGAGCAGGTGCCCACGCTGGCCACCAGCTGGTTGTTCACGTCGGCGATCTCTTCGGCGTCGATCTCTTCGGCGCGGAACTTGCCCCAGTAGCGGCGGCAGTCCGTGCAGGCGCCCACGCGCTCGCTGCGGTGCGAGCCGGTGAGCATCGACCCGGTGATCAGCTGGATGGCCGGGATGCCGGCCGAGGCCGCGCCCATCAACTGGGCCGGCACCGTCTTGTCGCAGCCGCCGATGAGCACGATGGCATCCATGGGCTGGGCGCGGATCATCTCCTCGGTGTCCATGGACATGAGGTTGCGCAGGTACATGCTGGTCGGCGCCGAGAAGCTTTCGTGCACCGAGATGGTGGGGAAGTCCATGGGCAGGCCGCCCGCCATGAGGATGCCGCGCTTGACTGCCTCGATGAGCTGGGGCGCATTGCCGTGGCAGGGGTTGTAGCTGCTGCCCGTGTTGGTGATGCCTATGACGGGCCGCTGCAGCGCCGAGTCCGTGTAGCCCGCGCCCTTGATGAAGGCCTTGCGCAGAAACAGCGAAAAGCCGCGGTCGCCGTAGTTGGTCAGGCCCTTGGAGATGCCCGTGGCCGCATCGGCGGGGGCGATGTCATGGCCTGGAGCGCCATCGGGAGTCTTGGGGTCGGTCATGGGTGGGGTGCTTTGCAGAGGGTCTTGGCGGGGTCGGAAGGCAGGCGCTGCCTTGTCGTGGGGCAGGATAGCGGCGGATGCCGCGGATTATTATCGTCGTTATCACCTATATTATTAATAATCTATCTGGCCAACCATGCAGCCGTGCCCGGAGTGCGTGCCGGGCATGTTTTTCCGACACAAGACAAAAGGAGGAGACACCCATGGTTGTTGCTGCATCCCGCATCCGTCGCATTCATGCGCCCAACCGGCGCGCCGCCCTGGCTGCGGCGCTGCTGGCCGCGCTGGCGCTGGGCCCAGGCCTGGCCACGCCCGCGCTGGCCGACGGCGCCTATCCGGCCCGGCCCATCAAGCTGGTCGTTCCGTACACGCCCGGGGGCGCCACCGACGTGATCGGCCGCGTGGTGGGGCAAAGGCTCTCGCTGGCGCTGGGCCAGCCCGTGGTGGTGGAGAACCGGGCCGGCGCGGCCGGCAACCTGGGCGCCGCGGCCGTGGCCAAGGAACGGCCCGATGGCTATACGCTGCTGCTGGGCGCGCTGACCAGCCATTCCATCAACAGCGTGCTCATGCCTGCCACGGCGGGCTTCACCATGGACAAGAGCTTCGCGCCCATAGCCGTGGTGGGCCGCGTGCCGCTGGTGATCACCGTGGGGCCGTCGGTGACGTCGGCCAATCTGGCGGAGTTCATCGCGCTGGCCAAAGCGAAGCCGGGCGGGCTGAACTACGGCTCCTCGGGCAATGGCTCACCCCAGCATCTGGCGGCCGAGCTGTTCAAGCGGCAGGCCGGCGTGCCGCTGACGCATGTGCCCTACAAGGGCAGCACGCCCGCGCTCAACGATTTGATGGGCGGCCAGGTGGATGTGGTGTTCGACACCCTGCCCGCCACGCAGGGCTTCATCAAGGGCGGGCGGCTGCGCGGCCTGGCCGTGACCACGGCGCAGCGCGTGCCCTCCATTGCCGACATTCCCACCACGGCCGAGGCCGGGCTGTCGGGCTTCGAGGTGACGTCGATGTTCGGCCTGCTGGCGCCTGCGGGCACGCCCGCGCCCATCGTCGCCCGGCTCAGCGGCGCGCTCAAGGAAGTGATGGGGCAGCAGGAAGTGAAGGACGCCCTGGTCGCCCAGGGCGCCATGCCCACCTTCACCACGCCTGCCGAGGCGCGTGCCCAGATCGCCAAGGAGGTGGGCCGCTGGTCGGCCGTGATCAAGGAGTCGGATATCAAGCCGGACTGAGGCCGGGTGCGGGGCGGGGCCGGGTGGGGCCGCGCTGATATCGGGAAGGGCACAAGCATATGCCCAAAGATTCGTTCCCCCGCGCCTGCATCGTGGCGATACTGGCCGGCCGCATTCCCTCCACTGCCTTGCCTGTACCACCGTGCTACCCGACCCAGTCCCCGACAGCGCGGCCGAAGCGCAGGTCGATCGCGTCATCGACGGCCTGCTCAACGGCCTGCAATGGCGCGCCAGCGTTTTCCATGTGGGGCAGTACTGCGGGCGCTGGCGGGCCTCCACGGCGGGGCGCGCGCGGGCCAGCTTTCACCTGATCCTGGACGGGCGCTGCTGGCTGCACCTGCCGGGCCAGCCCTCGGTGGAGCTGCAGCCGCGCGACGGCGTGTTCCTCTCGCGTGACGTGCCGCATTTCATCTCGCCCTATGCCGACCCGGACATGGCCTGCGCCCCGCAGGCCATGCGCCCCGCCACGGGCGATGCCGGCATCGGAGAGACGGCGCTGGCCTGCGGCTTCTTCACCTTCGAGGGCCCCATGCGCGGCCTGCTGGTCGATGCCTTCCCCGACCACCTGGTGCTGCGCGGCGACGACCATGCGATGAGCGGCGCCTCCATGCTGTTCGACCTGATGCGCGCCGAGGCGCTGCGCACGGGCACCGAGCCCTCGGCCGTGATGGACCGGCTGGTGGGCCTGCTGTTCTTCTACGGCCTGCGCCAGCTCGCGCATGGCGATGCGCGGGCGCGCGGCATCTGGAGCCTGCTGCGCCGGCCGGGCTTTGCGCCGCTGGTGGCCGAGCTGCTGCGCGAGCCGGCCCGCAACTGGAGCGTGGCCGACATGGCCGCGCGCGTGTGCCTGTCGCGCGCCACGTTCTTTCGGCAGTTCGCCGAGGCCTGCGGCCAGCCGCCCCAGCAATTCCTGCTGCTGCTGCGCATGCAGCTGGCCGCGCGCCGCCTGGCCCAGGGCGAGGCGATAGGCCAGGTGGCCGAGGCCGTGGGCTACGAGTCCTACGCGGCATTCTCGCGCGCCTTCAAGCGCGTGATGGGCGAGCAGCCCGGCGCCTGGCAGCGCGCGCAGGCACGCTGCTGCTGAGCCGCCATCCGAGCCCGCCGCATCCGCCTGCGGGTTGACACGTTCGGGCATAAATCCGCGACGCGGCGGCATTGATGGCAAGGGGCGCGCGGCCGATCATGAAGGCATTCCTTCATTCCTGCAAAGCACCATGGCACGCCTGACCCTGCACACCCCGCAAACCGCCCCTGAAGCCAGCCGCCCCTTCGTGGAGCGCGCCCTGGCCGGCAACGGATTCCTGCCCAACCTGATCGCCATCCTGGCCAACTCGCCCCAGGCGCTGGAGACCTATGTGACCGTGGGCCAGATCAACGCGCGCGCCCAGCTCACGCTGGCCGAGCGCGAGGTGGTGCAGATCACGGCGGCGCGCATCCATGGCTGCGACTTCTGCGTGGCCGGCCACACCAAGCTGGCCTTCAAGCAGGCCGGCCTGACCCAGGCCGAGGTGGTGGCGCTGCAGGACGGCCGCGACACGGGCCAGCCGCGCCTGGACGCCGTGCGCCGCTTTGCCGAAGCCGTGATCGCCACGCGCGGCGCCGTCGCCGACGAGGCCCTGGCCGCCTTCCATGCAGCAGGCCTGAGCGAGCAGCAGGCGCTGGAGGTGGTGCTGGGCATCAGCCTGGCCACGCTGTGCAACTTTGCCAACAGCCTGGCGCAAAGCCCCGTCAACCCGCAG
The DNA here is from genome assembly GCF_043104185.1 of Delftia sp. WSY_22. NCBI lineage: Bacteria > Pseudomonadati > Pseudomonadota > Betaproteobacteria > Burkholderiales > Comamonadaceae > Delftia > Delftia sp. WSY_22. Next base: position 41,214 of record NZ_JBICKN010000036.1, on the reverse strand, counting down.
CTGCAGCCCTATCTGCCCGAACAGTTCCGACAACCGCAGGAGAACGCACATGCTGGCTGATTCGCTGCGGCAGTGGCTGGACGCCCATGCCGACTCCCTGGACGAAGGCCCCGCGCATGCGCACGAAGTGCTGCCCCGGCTGGCGCAGCACGGCCTGTTCGGCCTGGGCGTGCCCGTGGCCGAGGGCGGGCAGGGCGGCAGCCTGGGCGATGCGCTGGAGGCCATTGCCGGTGTGGCCGGGCATTCGCTGACGGCGGGCTTCGTGTTCTGGGCGCAGCGCGCCTTTGTCGAATACCTGCTGCAGTCGCCCAACGCGGCGCTGCGCCAGCGCTGGCTGCCGGGCCTGCTGCAGGGCACGCAGGCGGGCGCCACGGGCCTGTCCAACGCCATGAAGTACCTGGGCGGCATCGAGGCCCTGCAGGTCGAGGCCACGCCCGTCGGCTCCGGCAACGCCGACGGCCTTGCACTGCGCGGGCGCGTGCCCTGGGCCACCAACCTGGTGCCGCCGGGTCGCTTCGTGGTGGCCGTTGCCGTCTCGCGCAGCGACGGTGCAAAGCCCTTCGTGGCCGCGCTGCCCGGCGATGCGGCGGGCCTGCAGCGCAGCGCCGACCTGGACCTGATCGCGCTGCGCGGCAGCCATACGGCGGCGCTGTCCATCGAGGGGCTGCAGATCGGTCCGGCCGATGTGATCCATGCCGACGCCAACCATTTCCTGCCGCGCGTGCGGCCCGCCTTCATGGGCCTGCAGCTGGGGCTGTGCATCGGGCTGGCGCGCGCCTCGCTGGCGGCGGCCTCGGCCCGTGCCGGCGCCGGGCGCGATGTGCTGGGCGGCCCGCTGCAGCAGCAGCGCCACGCGCTGGAGCTGGCCACGGCCACGCTGCATGCGGGCCTGTCCGAGGGGCGTTTTCTTGACCGACCTCAAGCCCTGTTCCGCCTGCGCCTGGAATTGAACGACATCGTGCAGCAGTCCCTGCAGCTGGAGCTGCACGCCAGCGGCGGGCGCGCTTATCATCGCGACCAGCCGCTGGGATTTGCGCGCCGTTGGCGCGAGGCGGCCTTCATCCCCATCGTGACGCCCAGCGTCACGCAGCTACAGGGTGCGCTGGCTGGCGCGGCCCTGGCAACCACCAGTTCATGACCCAGACGGAAGCTTTCTCCCCTGACGCTCCCGCGCCCGTGCTGCAGGCACGCGGCGCGGGCTTTGGCTATGCGCCCGGCAAGGCCGTGTTCGAGGACATCTCCCTGAGCATTGCCCCGCGCGAAATCGTCTGCCTGCTCGGCGGCAGCGGCTGCGGCAAGTCCTCGCTGCTGCGCGTGCTCGGTGGCCTGGAGTCGCCGGACGGCGGCGCCTGGAGCCGGGGCGAGCTCCAGTTCCTCGGCCAGCCGTTGACCGCGCCGCACCCGCGCGCGGGCTTCGTGTTCCAGCAGCCCAGCCTGCTGCCCTGGCTGGACGCGCGGCGCAACGTGGGCTTCGGCCTGGACTTCGAGCGCCAGCCGAAGCTGGAGGCCGAGGCCCGCCGCCAGCGCGTGGAGCAGGCGCTGCAGGCCGTGGGCCTGGGCGGCAGCGGCGCGCTCTACCCCTCGCAGCTGTCGGGCGGCATGGCCCAGCGCGTGGCCCTGGCGCGCGCCCTGGCGCGCGAGCCGCAGCTGCTGCTGGCCGACGAGCCGTTCTCGGCCCTGGACGCCATCACGCGCGCCGAGATGCAGGAGCTGATGGTGGACGTGGTCCACCGCTGGCACACGGCGGCGCTGCTGGTCACGCATGACATCGACGAGGCCATCCTCGTGGGCGACCGCATCCTGCTGATGGGCGAGCGGCCCGGCCACATCGTGCGCGAATGGCGCGTGGACATTGCGCGCCCGCGCGAGGACCAGGCCGCCGCCGTGACCGCGCTGCGGCTGGACATCCTCTCGGCCCTGCACGGCGTGCGCCATGCGGCCCAGGCCTGATCCGGCTCGCCTGCCTGCCCGCCTGCCGATCCGCCTGCAGATCCGCCATTTCTTCGACTTCAACCATGCTCTTCTGAAAGGTCTTTCGCATGAGCTTCCAGGACCACCCTTCCTACACCCACATCTGCGCCTCGTCGGACTGCGGCTGCGGCCTCACGCGGCGCGACATGCTGCGCCTGGGCGCGCTGGCCACGGCCTCCGTGGCCGCGCCGCTGCTGGCCGCAGGCGATGCGCGCGCCCAGGCCTTCAAGGGCGATGACCAGCCCGTGAAGATCGGCTACCTGCCCATCACCGACGCCACGCCGCTGCTGGTGGCCCACGGCAACGGCCTGTTCGAGGCCGAAGGCCTCAAGGCCGAGGCGCCGCGCCTGTTCCGCTCCTGGGCCCAGATCGTCGAGGCCTTCGTCTCGGGCCAGGTCAACGTCATCCACCTGCTCACGCCCTCCACGCTGTGGGTGCGCTACGGCGCCAAGTTCCCCGCCAAGATCGTGGCCTGGAACCACGTCAACGGCTCGGGCCTGACCGTGCTGCCCGAGATCCAGAAGGTGCAGGACCTGGGCGGCAAGACCGTGGCGATCCCGTTCTGGTACTCCATCCACAACATCCTGCTGCAGGACGTGCTGCGCAAGGCCGGCCTCACGGCCGTGACGCGGGCGCGCGGCGGCGCCATCGCGGCCAACGAGGTCAACCTCGTCGTGCTGGCACCGGCCGAAATGGTCTCGGCCCTGGCCGGCAAGTCGATTGCGGGCTTCATCGTGGCCGAGCCCTTCAATGCCGCCGCCGAGATCGCGGGCGTGGGCAAGATGCTGCGCTTCTCGGGCGATGTCTGGAAGGACCACGCCTGCTGCGTCACCTTCCTGGCCGAGCGCGATATCGCTGACAAGCCCGAATGGGCCCAGCGCGTGACCAATGCCGTGGTCAAGGCCCAGCTGTGGACGCGCGACAACCGCCTGGCCGCCGCGCGCCTGCTGTCGAGCACGGGCGAGCGCCGCTACACGCCGCATCCGCAGCAGACGCTGTCCAAGGTGCTGGCCGCCACCGACTACGCCAGCTACGAGGCCAGCGGCGTGGTCGTCAACAAGGGCTGGCACCAGCGGCGCATCGACTTCCAGCCCTATCCCTATCCCTCGTACACCGAGCAGCTGGTGCGCGCTATCAAGGCCACCAAGGTCGAGGGCGACACGCGCTTCCTCGACAAGCTGGAGCCCAGGTTTGCGGCCACTGACCTGGTGGACGACCGCTTCGTGCGCAAGGCCATCCAGGCCGTGGGCGGCCCGCAGGTCTTCGGCATTCCGGCCGATTTCTCGCGCCGCGAAACCATCGTGGTGTGATCCAGGTGTTGCGACGTATTGGATTGCCGCTGCTGGGCGCGGCCCTGGTCCTGGCCCTGTGGTGGGTGGGCGGCGCGCTGCTGGCGCGCAGCACGCCCGTGGCTGCGGCCTTCGCGCCCTGGCCTTCGCTGCAGGCGCTGGGCCAGCTGCTGACGGGCGCCGACATCTGGATGCACACCCTGCTGAGCCTGCAGCGCGTGGCCGTGGGCCTGCTGCTGGCCTTCGTGGTCGGCGTGCCGCTGGGCGTGCTGGTGGGCCTGTCGCGCGGGTTCTCGCAGGCGTTTTCGCCCGTGTTCCAGTTCCTGCGCATGATCTCGCCGCTGTCGTGGATGCCCATTGCCGTGATGGTGCTGGGCGTGGGCGACGCGCCCGTGTACTTCCTGCTGGCCTTCGCCGCCGTCTGGCCCATCTTGCTGAGCACGGCGGCCGGCGTGGCCCAGCTGGACCGCAACTGGCTGCTGCTGGCGCGCAGCCTGTCGGCCACGCGCACCGAGACCGTTCTGCGCGTGGTCCTGCCCGGCATCACGGCCCAGATCCTCACCGGCGTGCGCCTCGCCATCGGCATCATCTGGATCGTGCTGGTGCCCGCGGAAATGCTGGGCGTATCGGCCGGCCTGGGCTACTTCATCCTCGACACGCGCGACCGCCTGGCGTATTCGGAGCTGATGGCTGCCGTGGTGCTGATCGGTGCCCTGGGCTATGCGCTGGACCATGCGGCGCGGTGGCTGCACCAGCGCTGGATGCATTCGGCCTGAGGCCTGCGGGCAGGCGGCGGCATCAGGTGCTGCATCAGGTGCCGTGCACGCGGCGCAGCCGCAGTCCTGCCCATCCCGTCAGCACGGCGCACAGCAGCACTCCCCAGGGGCCCAGCGCGGGCACGGGGGTGGCTGTGGCCGGGGCCGGGGCTGCGGGCTCCACGGTCTGGGTCCATGCGCCGCTGTCCGCGGCGAGATAGTTCGCATCGCCGCCGTACCGGGCCACGATGGCATGCGGGCCGGCCGCCGTCAGTTGGGTGGTGGCGATGATGGCCCTGGCATTGGACAAACCTGCCGTGCCCAGCGACAGGCCGCCAGCCAGGATTTCGACCGTTCCCGTCGGGACGGCGGCGGTGCCCAGGGAGACATCGGGTGCGACCACCACGGAGAAGGACAGCGACTGCCCGGAGCGCGAGGGATTGGCGCTGGAGGTCAGCGTGACACGGGAGGGGCCCTGTCCCACCGCCGCCATCTGCACCGCCTGCGGAGCCGCGTCATGGTCCACATCGCCGAGCTGGCTGGCGTTGATCGTGCATGTCCCTGCGGCCTGGAAGCGGATGGTGCTGCCGGAGGCGCTGCAGATCGCCGCGGTCAATGCATCCACGGCGAACATGACGGGGTTTCCCGAGGCGCCTCCGACGGCGGCCACGTCATAGGTATCCCCCACCCGTGCGCCGGCCGGTGGTGCCGTGGTGAAGGTGATGGCCTGCGGCGCTTTGGCGATGGCACCTGCCGCCGCCGGGCAACTGGTATCGCTGGCCGGCCAGTAGCGATTGCCCGTCCCCGTGAACGTTTCGCCGCCACAGTTGTTGCCGGGCGCGTTGTTCGTGATCTGGTTGCCGTGGAGTGTGCGGGGGCGGGTGAGCGTGAACGAGACGCCGGCACCCGAGCCCGGAGACACCAGCACGTTGCCGGTGACGGTGCTGTCGGTCATGGTGGTCGGCACCCCGCTGCGCAGGCCCCCGCCCAGCGTGCGGGCCGTGTTGCCGGACAGGCGGCTGCGCTCCACCGTCAGCGAGCCGCTGCCCGTGCTGTAGATGGCACCGCCCTGTCCCCCTGCCTGGTTGCCGCTGAACACACTGTCCACGATGGTCACCGTGCTGTCGCGGCTGTACAGTCCCCCGCCGTTGATGCCGGCCGTGCTGTCCTGCACCACGCTGCGCTCCAGGCGCAGGGTGACGCCGTTGTCCAGGTAGATGGCGCCGCCGTCTTCACCGGCGGCGGTCTGCCCGCCGCGCAGTGTCAGGCCGCGCAGCGTGAGCTGGACACCGCTGCCCTGGGCCGACACCAGGCGGGAGGCATTGCCCCCATCGAGCGCCACCCGCTGGTCCCCGTCGATCGTGATGTCCGAGGTGGTGAAGTTGAGGTCGATGGAATGGCCTGCCAATGCAATGGCGGTGAGGCTGCCTGCCGGAAAGACGGCCGGGTCGAACACGATGGTGTCCGCGCCATTGCCCGATATGCATGCGCCGTTGCCCCAACTGCCGTCATCCATCTGGGCACTGGTCAATGCCTCATTCAGGCTGCAGTCCGCTGCACCGGGCGTGTTGTCCGTGGTATTGACCACGATGGTCGCGGCCTGGCCATTGAGTGCCAGGAGGCTGCACAGCGCGCCAGGCACTGCCAGAAGCCGGAGGCGTCGAAGGGGTCTGTGAAGAAAAGCGTGCACGGTTCCTCCCGTTGCGCTGCGTGTCCCGGGCAGACCCGCGCGCTGTTGTTGCGGACCGCGTGACCTTAGCTTTCTGCGAAGATCGTGAAAATGTGCCGACGGCACATCGCAGGCCTGAAAATGCGGCCTCAGCCGGCCCACCTATCGCCAGCACCTCGAGCACGCCATTGGATTTCGCGACATGACCCTGTCAACGCAGCAACTGGGGCAACTCAATCAGGCCATCCTCGCGGTGCACGGCGCGCCCGATCTGCACGCGCTGGCCACGCATTTGCTGCACGCGCTGCGCCTGGTGGTGCCGGGTGACATTCGGGTGGTGGATTTCTCCGGCATTGCGGAAGTCCGTGGCTACACGGCCTACGATCCGGTGCGGGCCATTTCCTCCGAAGTCAACGCTGCGGTGCACCGGCATCTGGCCGACAATCCCTTGTATCGGCAGCGCCAGACGCAGGCCGCCAGCATTTCCGACCTGCTGACTCGCGGGCAATGGCAGAGGACGGCGCTCTATGCCCAGGCCTACTCCCAGGTGGGCCAGCAGGACGGACTCGCGCTGGACGTGGAACTGGGCCACGGCGCGATGCTGACCCTCAATGTCACACGCGCCTCGCGCGGCTACACCGCGGCGGAGCGCATGGCGCTGACCTTGCTGGGGCCGCATGCGCAGGCGCAGTGGCGGCGCCTGAGCCAGCAGCAGCGAATCAGCCAGGCGGCATGGCAGGCGCTCTCACCGGGCTCGCCGGCTGCCGACGTGCTGAGCCCGCGCGAACGTGAAGTGCTGCAATGGGTCGCCAACGGCAACACCAACGCAGAAATCGCCGCCATGCTGGAGTTGCGTGCAGGCACGGTGAAGCGGCACCTGGAAAACATCTACCGCAAGCTGGGAGCCGCCAATCGGCAGGATGCCTTGTCGAGGATGCGCAGGCCGGATTTCTAGCGCGTGTCGCGCGCTTGTGCGAACCCGCGCGGGCGCCGTGCGCGGGGCCAGCTCTTCGAGAAGCAGGGAAACCGGCCCTACGGCAAGACGCTCCGGCAGGCAATGCCAAACCGCTGGGCCAGCGCGTGCAGGCGTTTGTCCAGCGACCACAGGCTGGCGCCTGAAGACATGAGTGCCGAGGCCAGGAGCGTGATGTCCACCAGACCGCAGCCCAGACCAAAGAGTTGCTCGCGCTCTATCAAGGCCAGCACTTCGCGCATGCTGGCCTGTCGGGCAGGCTTGAGCCGCTGAAGGTCCGCGAGCGTGCGTGCGCGTGCCGGTGGCGTGCCGCAAGCCAGTTCACCCAGCACCAGGGGATGCATGAGCGCCATGTCTTGCTGCAGCAACTGCGCCAGGTGAGGATTGCCCTGCCTGAAGTGATCGATCCAGACCGAGGTATCGACCAGAACGGGATTCATGGCTCGATGCCCTGTGGGCGACGGGGAATCTCCCGCATGTCCGGTGCGGAGCCTCCCAGCGCGGCCAGACGCTTGGCCGCCTGCACTCTCACGAAAGTCTTGATGGCTTCGCGAAACAGGTCGGCCTTGTCCATTTCTGGCTCCGCCAGCTCCAGCGCTTCCTCGTACAAGGCGTCGTCGATGGTGACCGTGGTTCTCATGGTGGACCTCATTGCATCAATGTTGAAGCAAGTTTGCATCCAATGGCGCATCCCTGCAAGTGAGCCGCGCGGGATGGCACCGGCTTTGCCTGAATGGTGTTTTTAGTCTATTGGTTGTACCATGCAACCAAATTGCGAAGGAACATCGCCATGGACATGCAGCAGCGTCAGTTGGAACTGGCCGGCCCCCTGCCGGCCCTTGCACCATCGGGGCGGCTCCGGGGGCGTGTCTGCCTGGTGGTGGGTGCCACCAGCGGCATAGGCCGGGCCACCGCCCTGCGCATGGCCGAGGAGGGCGCCGCCGCCGTGGTGGTCACGGGGCGCCGCCGTGAGCTGGGCCTGGAGCTGGAGCAGGAAATCCGGCAACGGGGAGCAGACGGCCTTTTCCTGGCCTGCGATGCAACGCGGCAGGAGGACATGGCGGCGGTGGTGGAGCAGGCCGTGGCGCGCTTCGGGCGGCTGGACGCGGCCTTCAACAATGCGGGCTTCCAGGAGCGGCGCGCCGCGCTGGCCGAGCAGGATGACGCGGTCTTCTCCCAGGTCTTCGATACGAATGTGCGTGCGGTCTTCCACGCCATGCGCCATGAACTGGCGGCCATGCTGACCGCGGGCGGCGGCACCATCGTGAACAACACCAGCGTCAGCGGCATACGCAATCCCAACCCGGGCCTGTCGCTGTACGGCGCCTCCAAGGCTGCGGCCCTGTCGCTGACCCGCGCCGCCGCCATGGAGTACGCGCCGCACGGCATCCGCATCAACGCCGTTGCCCCTGGCCGCGTGGTCACGGACATGATGCTGGGCTCGGGCATTGCCGACATGCATGCCGTGGCGGCGGGCCTGCCGCTGCGGCGCATGGGCCATCCGCAGGAGGTGGCCACGGCCGTGGTCTGGCTGATGTCGGACGAGGCGGCCTTTGTGGTCGGGCACTGCCTGGCGACCGATGGCGGCTTCCTGGCCGGATGAGCCTGCCCGGGGCAAGTCCGTTGCGCGAAGTGAGCACTACCGGGTTTGATATGATGACTGTATAAAGATACAGTTTTCGAGCGGCCTGGCTGCCCGATCTGCCAGGCCCATGCTCCCTCCCCACCGCTTCTACTACCTGCACAACTTCCAGCGCGCGCTGGACTGGATTGGCCAGCGTTACGGCGATCTGCTGGACGCGCCCGAGCAGGCATTCCTCACCCGTTTCACGCAGCTGCCCCAGCCCTCGCAGGCGCTGATGGTGCGTTTGCTGATGCGGCGCGGGCCGTGGTTTCGGGCCGGCAAGCTGGTGTACGAAGAAATTCCCGGCATTGCCGAGGCAGCCGCGCCCCTGCTGGAGCTGGGCTGGCTGGACGCGGACCACCCCATGGCGCTGGAGGAGCTGTTTGCGCTGCACACCAAGCCCGAGCTGCTGCAGCTGTTCGCAGGCGCACCCGTTCACTCAGGCCTGCGCAAGGCCGAGCTTTTGCAGGCCCTGCAGCCTCTGCATGAGGCGCCCAGGCCCTATGCGCAATGGCACCAGGGCGTCGGAGCCGGCGAAGCCGCCTGGCGCGTGATGGTGGGTGCGCTGTGCGAGCGCTTTCGGCTGATGTTCTTCGGCAATCTCTACCAGGACTGGTCGGAATTCGTGCTGGCCGACCTGGGCGTGTTCCGCTACGAGGCCGTGGCCTTCGATGCGGCGTCGCGGGCCTTCCAGTCGCGTGCCGATGTCGATGGCTACCTGGCCCTGCAGGCCTGCCGCGCGGCGCTGGATGAGGGCGTGGAGATCGATGCGCTGCTGCAGCAGGTGGCCGGCTGCGCCAGCGGCAATGCCTGGCTGGAGCAGCGCCGTGCCAAGGTGCTGCTGCGCATAGGCCAGGCCTGCGAGCGCATGCAGGACTGGGAGCGTGCCGAGCAGGCCTATGCGCAAAGCCGCTACCCCGGCGCCCGCCACCGGCGCATGCGTGTGTACGAGCGCATGGAGCGCTTTGCCGATGCCATGGCGCTGGCCCAGGCCGCCCAGGCCCAGCCCGAGAGCGACGAGGAGCTGCAGCGCGTGGCGCGCATGCTGCCGCGCCTGCGCCGCAGCCTGGGGCAGGGCGCGCGCGGGCGTGCGGCGGCGCTGGCGCCCGTGGTGGCGCAGATGCGCATGGACGTGGAGCTGGACCTGCCGGCCCGGCCCGCATCGGTCGAATACGTGCTGCGCGACCACTGGCACAGCGACGCCGCGCCGGTGTTCTATGTGGAGAACGCGCTCATCAACTCGCTGTTCGGCCTGCTGTGCTGGCCGGCCATCTTCGCGCCGCTGCCGGGCGCTTTCTTCCACCCGTTCCAGAGCGGCCCGGCCGACCTGTCCGCGCCCGACTTCGTGCAGCGCCGCGCAGCCTTGTTCGAGGAATGCCTGGCGCATCTGGACGATGGCAGCTGGCGCGAGGTCATCGTGCAGCGCCATGCCGACAAGCAGGGCCTGCAGTCACCCTTCGTGTTCTGGGGCACGCTGAGCGCGCCGCTGCTGGCGCTGGCGCTGGACTGCATTCCAGCCGCCCACCTCAAGCTGTTCTTTGCGCGGCTGCTGCGCGACGTGCAGGCCAACCGCACGGGCTTTCCCGATCTGGTGCGTTTCTGGCCGGCCGAGCGCCGCTACGAACTGGTCGAGGCCAAGGCCCCCGGCGACAAGCTGCAGGACAACCAGATCCGCTGGCTGCAGTACTGTGCCGAGCACGGCATTCCCGTGCGCGTGTGCCATGTGCAGTGGCGCGGCCAGCCGCTGGGAGAGGCCGCGTGAGCTACACCGTGGCCGTGCGCGCGCTGTGCGAGTTCACGGCACGCGCGGGCGACCTGGACCTGCGCTTCACACCCGCGCCCAGCGCGCTGGAGGGCATGGCCGGCCACAGCCTGGTGCAGTCGCGCAGGGGCAAGGACTACGAGACCGAGATCAGTCTGGCCGGTGAATACGGCGACCTGCGCGTGCGCGGCCGCGCCGACGGCTTCGACCTCCAGGCCGGCCAGCTGGAGGAAATCAAGACCTACCGGGGCCAGATCGAGGGCGTGCGCGCCCATCACCGCGCCCTGCACTGGGCCCAGGCGCGCATCTACGCCCATCTGCTGTGCCAGGCGCGCGGCCTGCAGCGGCTGCGCGTGGCCCTGGTGTATTTCAACGTGGGCAACTCGGAGGAAACCGTGCTGGTGCAGGAGGAAGACGCGGCCACGCTGCGCGCCTTCTTCGAGCAGCAATGCGCGCTGTTCCTGGACTGGGCGCGCAGCGAGGCCGCCCACCGCACGGCGCGCGAGGCGGCGCTGGCCGCGCTGCGCTTTCCCATGCAGGACTTTCGCGCGGGCCAGCGCGAGCTGGCCGTGGCCGTCTACCGCGTGGCGCGCGCGCAGCAGGGCGGCCAGTGCCTGATGGCGCAGGCGCCCACGGGCATCGGCAAGACGCTGGGTACCATCTTCCCCATGCTCAAGGCCATGCCGGACCAGGGCCTGGACAGGCTGTTCTTCCTCACGGCCAAGGGCACGGGCCATGGCCTGGCGCTGCAGGCGCTGGCCAGCGTGAACCGGCAGATTGCCGAGCAGCACCAGCCACCGCCGCAGGAACCGGCTGCGCCACAACCTCCGCCCTCGCCACCCTCGCCACCCGCAAGGTTGCGCGTGCTCGCCATCCTGGCGCGCGACAAGGCCTGCGAGCATCCCGACAAGGCCTGCCACGGCGACTCCTGCCCGCTGGCGCGCGGCTTCTTCGACCGCCTGCCCGCCGCGCGCGCCGCCGCGCTGCAGCAGGCGCCCTGGGACCCGCCTGCCGTGCGTGCCGTCGCCCTGGCGCATGACATCTGCCCCTACTACCTGGCCCAGGAACTGGTGCGCTGGAGCGACGTGGTCGTGGCCGACTACCACTACTTCTACGACAGCGCCGCCATGCTGTACGCGCTCACCCAGGCCCAGCAATGGAAGGTGGGCGTGCTGGTGGACGAGGCCCACAACCTGCTCGAACGCGCGCGCCGCATGTACACGGCCGAGCTGTCGCAGTTCGCCCTGGCGGCCGCCCGCAAGTCGGCCACCGGTGCCGTGCGCAAGGCGCTGGACCGGCTCAGCCGCAGCTGGAGCGCGCTGAACAGGGAGCAGACCGCCAGCTACCAGGCCCATGAGGAAGTGCCCGCAGGCCTGCTGGGCGCCGTGCAGCGCGCCGTGGCCGCCATCGCCGACGCCAATGCCGACAGCCCCATGCTGCCCGGCGACCCGGTGCTGGATTTCTACTGGGAGGCGCTGCAGTTCATGGCGCTGGCCGAGCAGTTCGGCGGCCATGCGCTGTTCGATGTCCACCTGCTGCCCGGGCGCTCAGGCCCCCGTCGCACACCGGCCTCCACGCTGTGCATACGCTGCGTGGTGCCCGCGCCCCACCTGGCGGCACGCCATGCGGCGGCCCATGCCTCGGTGCTGTTCTCGGGCACGCTGAGCCCGCCGCACTTCTACCGCGACATCCTGGGCCTGCCCGAAGGCACGCACTGGCTGGAGGCCGACTCGCCCTTCCAGGCCGACCAGCTCGATGTGCAGGTGGCCGGCCACATCTCCACGCGCTACCGCGACCGCGACCGTTCGCTGCGGCCCATCGCCGACCTGGTGGCCGCGCAGTACGCGCGCCGGCCCGGCAACTACCTGTGCTTTTTCAGCAGCTTCGACTACCTACAGCGCGTGGCCGAATGCCTGCAGCGCGCCCATCCCGATCTGCCGGTCTGGCTGCAGACCCCGTCCATGGACGGAGAGGGCCGCGCGGCCTTCCTGGCCCGCTTCACCGAAGCCGGGCAGGGCGTGGGCTTTGCCGTGCTGGGCGGGGCGTTCTCCGAGGGCGTGGACCTGCCCGGCGAGCGGCTCATCGGCGCCTTCGTGGCCACGCTGGGCCTGCCCCAGGTCAATCCCGTGAACGAAGAGATGAAGCGCGCCATGGACCGCCAGTTCGGCGCGGACAAGGGCTATGACTACAGCTATCTCTACCCGGGCCTGCGCAAGGTGGTCCAGGCCGCAGGCCGCGTCATCCGCAGCGAGCGCGACCGCGGCGTGGTCTTTCTCATCGACGACCGCTATCGGCGCGGCGAGGTGCAGGCGCTGCTGCCGCGCTGGTGGCGGGTGGAGGGCATGCGATGATCCGGGGCCGCACCAGTCCGCGACTGCCATCCCATACCCATCCAGTCCCCCATCCCGTCCCCATCCAGGAGCCTTCCGAATGTCCCGCATGCGCTGCGCCATCCTTGCATTGACCCTGGGCCTGCTGGCCGGCGGCCCGGCTTGGGCAGGCGTGATGCAGCCTGTGCCCGACAGGCAGGCCAGCGAGAACAAGGCGCCGGCCTATCCCAAGGAAGCCAGGCGGCTGGAGCAGGAAGGCAAGGTGGTGCTGCGGGTTCTGGTGGGCGCCAGCGGAAAGGCACTGGCCGTGGATGTGGCAGACAGCAGCGGCTATCCTCTGCTCGACCAGGAGGCGCTGGACGCCGTGCGGACGTGGCGCTTTGTCCCCGGCACGCGCGACGGCGTGCCGGACAGCATGTGGACGCGCGTGCCCGTCACCTTCCTGCTGAAATAGCGGCATGCCGGTGGTGGCAGGTGTGTACCCGGTGCGTGCCCTGCGCAGCGACACAAGGAGCATTCCATGAAGATCGTCATCACCAGCGTGCTCGTCGACGACCAGGACAAGGCCCTGGCCTTCTACCGCGACGTGCTCGGCTTCGTTCTCAAGCACGACATTCCCATGGGCGGCGATGCGCGCTGGCTCACCCTGACATCGCCCGGTGATGCCGATGGCGTGGAGCTGCTGCTCGAACCCGACATGCACCCGGCCGCCAGGCCGTTCAAGACCGCCCTGCATGCCGACGGCGTGCCGGCCACCTTCTTCGGCGTGGACGACGTGCAGGCCGAGTACGAGCGCCTGAGCGCGGCCGGCGTGCGCTTCACCAGGCCGCCGACGCATCTGGGGCCGGTCACGATTGCGGTGTTCGACGACACCTGCGGCAATCTCATACAGATCAACCAGCGGCATTGAGCGGGGCCTGCGGCCCCTGCGGCCCTTGCGCGCTCAGTCCCTGGCGGTGGGCTTGTCGTGCCGGGGCGGATCGATGCGCTCGATGTTGCCCAGCAGCAGGGCGCGCCCCGCAAAGGTGCCGCCGGCGGTCTCCAGCGCAAAGCGCTCGGTGTCGCGGCCGCGCACTTCGGACTCCAGCGTCCGGGCCTCGTCCTCGGTGGCGCCCAGGGCCAGCACGGCGTGGCGGCCCATGAGCAGGGCGGACTCGAAGCTCTCGCGCACGACATGGTCGGCGTCCTTCTGGATGAGCTCCAGCGCGTGCTCGCGGTCATAGGCGCGCACGATGAGGCGGGCGTGCGGGCATTCGTGGCGCACGTTCTCCACGATGCGCGTGGCGGCGGCCTTGCTGTCCACGCAGACCAGGATGGCGCTGGCATGGCTGGCGCCGGCCGCATGCAGGATGTCGGCGCGCGCGCCGTCGCCGAAGTAGACCTTGAAGCCGTAGGGCTCGGCGTTGCGGATCACGTCGGGGTCGTTGTCGATGATGGACAGCCTGGCCCCATGCGCCAGCGGCCCCTGGCTGGCGATCTGGCCCACGCGGCCGAAGCCGATGACCAGCACGTTGCCGCGCAGGTCCTGCGGCGCCTCCACGCCGTCCAGCGACACGGCCTGGGCGCCGGCCAGGCGCTTGTGCAGCAGCACCACCAGCGGCGTGATGGCCATGGACATCACGACGATGGCCGTCATGTTGGCATGCACCTCGGGGCTGAGCACCTTGAGCTTGAGCGCCTCGGCAAACAGCACGAAGGCGAACTCCCCGCCCTGGGCCATGAGGATGGCGCGGTCCAGCGCATCGGCATGGCTGCTGCGCGCCACGCGGGCCACGGCGTAGATGCACAGCGCCTTGCCCAGCATCAGCGCCACCACGCCCATGCCCACGATGCGCCAGTTCAGCGCCACCACCTCCAGGTTCAGCGCCATGCCCACGCCCAGGAAGAACAGGCCCAGCAGCAGGCCGCGGAAGGGCTCCACATCGGCCTCCAGCTGGTGGCGGAACGAGGATTCGGACAGCAGCACGCCCGCCACGAAGGCGCCCATGGCCATGGACAGGCCGCCCATCTCCATCAGCAGGGCGGCGCCCAGCACCACCAGCAGCGCGGCGGCCGTCATCACCTCGCGCGCCTTGGCCTTGGCCAGGATGCGGAACAGCGGGTTCAGCAGCCACAGGCCCGCGCCCACCAGCGCGCCCAGCGACAGCAGGGCCACGCCCGCGCGTTGCCACAGGGGCGAGGTGGCCACGGGCGCCGCATCGGCCGGCGCCAGAAAGGCCACGGCGGCCAGCAGCGGCACGATGAGCAGGTCCTCGAACAGCAGGATGGAGACGATGCGCTGGCCGCGCGGCGCCAGGATGTCGCCACGCTCGGCCAGCACCTGCATGACGATGGCCGTGGAGGTCAGCACGAAGCCCGCGCCGCTCACGAAGGCCACCTGCCACGGAAAGCCGAAGGCCATGCCCACGCCCGTGAGCAGCAGCGCGCACACCACCACCTGCAGGCTGCCCAGCCCGAAGATCTGGCCGCGCAGGTCCCACAGGTGCGAAGGCTTCATCTCCAGCCCGATGACGAAGAGAAACATCACCACGCCCAGCTCGGCCACGTGCAGGATGGTCTGCGCGTCCGTCACCAGGCCCAGCCCGTAGGGGCCTATGGCCAGCCCGGCGGCCAGGTAGCCGAGCACGGCGCCCAGGCCCAGCCGCTTGAACAGCGGCACGGCCACCACGGCGGCCCCCAGCAGCGTGACGATTCCTACGAGCTGGCTTGCATTGCCTTCAGCGGCCATGTTGTGTTTCCTTTGTGCGTGCGTGCGTGCGTGCGGCAAGGCGGATTTCCATCCGCGAATTTGCGCGCAGGATAGCAAAGCCCGGGCCTGTGTAGAATCGCGCCCCCTCTGTGCCACCCTCTGTGCCCCTCTCTGCGCTTACCTCACCGCCCAGCGCCATGCCCCAGATCCTCGTCCACGACCTCCGCAAGACCTACCGCATCCATGAGCGCGGCCCCGGCGTGATGGGCGCGCTGCGCGCGCTGGTGCATCCGCGCCATCGCACGGTGCAGGCGCTGGATGGCGTGTCGTTTGCGCTGGAGCGTGGTGAGCTGCTGGGCTTCATCGGCCCCAACGGCGCGGGCAAGTCCACCACCATCAAGATCCTGTCGGGCATCCTGCGGCCCGATGGCGGGCGCGTGGAGGTGGACGGGCGCGACCCCTTCGCCGACCGCCAGCGCCATGTGGGCCGCATCGGCGTGGTCTTCGGGCAGCGCTCGCAGCTGTGGTGGGACCTGCCCGTGGGCGATGGCTTCAACCTGCTGCGCGACCTGTACCGCGTCGATCCCGCACGCTACGGGCGCACGCGCGACGAGCTGGTGGCGCTGCTGAACTTGGAGCGCGTGCTGGACCAGCCCGTGCGCCAGCTGTCCCTGGGCCAGCGCATGCGCGCCGAGATCGCCGCGGCCCTGCTGCACGAGCCCGAGATCCTGTTCCTGGACGAGCCCACCATCGGCCTGGACGCACCCTCCAAGCTGGCCGTGCGCGAGTTCGTGCTGCGCGCCAACCGCGAGCGCGGCACCACGGTGCTGCTGACCACGCATGACATGCACGACATCGAGGCGCTGGCGCGGCGCGTGATCGTCATCGGCCATGGCCGCGTGCTGGCCGACTGCGCGGTCGATGCGCTGCGCGCCCAGGTGGTGGCAGCGCAGGGCGAGGGGCGTGGAGGTGGTGATGGCGAAGGCAATGGAGAAGACATGGCCATCGAGGCCGTGATCGCCCGCTTCTACGCCATGCACGGAGCGGCCGAAGGCTGAGCCGGCATGACGCTGCGTGAACTCCTGCGCCCCTATGTGGCGGCCTTTGCATCGCGGTTCCTGGTGATGCTGCAGTACCGCACGGCCGCCTACGCGGGCTTTGCCACGCAGTGCTGGTGGGGCGCCATCAAGACCATGGTGCTGGCGGCGTTCTACGGCAGTGCCTCGGCATCGGCCGGCGCGCCCATCTCGCTGGAGCACGCCATCACCTACACCTGGCTGGCGCAGGGCCTGTTCGCGCTGCTGCCCTGGAGCGGCGACCCCGACGTGGCATTGGCCGTGCGCACGGGCGCCATCGCCTATGACCGGCTGCGGCCCGTGGATGCCTATGCGCTGTGGTTCGTGCGCTCGGCTGGCTGGATCGCCGCGCGCGTGCTGCCGCGCGTGGCGCTGATGGT
Source organism: Delftia sp. WSY_22 (assembly GCF_043104185.1). Taxonomy (NCBI): domain Bacteria; kingdom Pseudomonadati; phylum Pseudomonadota; class Betaproteobacteria; order Burkholderiales; family Comamonadaceae; genus Delftia; species Delftia sp. WSY_22. The sequence continues at coordinate 24,696 of NZ_JBICKN010000036.1, read as the reverse complement.
GGCGTTTGCAGGGCTGGCCCTGCCGCTGACGGGGCTGGGCGCCTGGGGCTGGCAGCCGCCGGCCGGCTGGGCCGCAGGCCTGGGCTTTGCCGCCTCCATGCTGCTGGCGTTGCTGCTGTCCACGGCACTGGTCATGCTGCTGAACGTTGCCGCTGCCGCCGCGCTCAATGAAAAAGGCATCAACACGCTGGCCGCGCCCGTGGTCATCGTGCTGTCGGGCAACCTGCTGCCGCTGGCGCTGATGCCCGACGCCTGGCAGGCCGCGCTGCTGCTGCAGCCGCTGGCGGGCGTGATGGACATCCCTGCGCGCATCTATTTCGGCCAGATGGCCGGCGCGCAGATGCTGGCCTGCCTGGCGCTGCAGGTGTTGTGGATTGCCGTGATCGTGGCCCTGGGCCGCGCGGCCATGGCGCGCACCATGCGCCGGCTCGAAGTGCAGGGAGGGTGAAGACCATGGCCAAGCACAAAGGATCGCTGTCCATGTTCCTGCGCCTGGCGCTGGCCTCGCTGGGCGGGCAGGCGCGCTACCCGGCCTCGGCGCTGATGCTGACCCTGGGCCAGTTCCTGGTCACGGGCATCGAGGTCATCGCCGTCTGGGCGCTGTTCCACCGGTTTGGCGAGGTGCAGGGCTGGCGCATCGGCGAAGTGGCCGTGTTCTATGGCCTGGTGAACTGCATGTTCGCCCTGGCCGATGCGCTGGGCCGGGGCTTCGACGTGCTGGGCACGCAGTTCCTGCGCACGGGCGCCTTCGACCGCCTGCTGCTGCGCCCGCGCCCCGTGTGGCTGCAGCTCATGGGCCATGACGTGCGCATCAGCCGCCTGGGCCGCCTGCTGCAGGGCCTGCTGGTGCTGGGCTTTGCCACGGCCCAGGGCGCCGTGGCGTGGACGCCCCAGGCCGTCGCCGTGGCGCTGTTCGCCGTGGCGGGCGGCGTGGCGCTGTTCCTGGGCATCCTGGTGCTGCAGGGTGCGCTCTCGTTCTGGACCGTGGAAAGCCTGGAAGCCGCCAATGTGCTGAGCTACGGCAGCGTCGAGGCCGCCCAGTACCCGCTGGCCCTGTACGCGCAGTGGTTTCGCCGCCTGTTGACCTTCGCCGTGCCGCTGGCCTGCGTGGCCTACTACCCGGCGCTGGCTGTGCTGGGCAAGCCCGACCCGCTGGGCGCACCAGCCTGGCTGGGCTGGGTCTCGCCGCTGGCCGGCTTTGCCTTCCTCTGGCTGGCCTCGGGCGCCTGGCGCATGGGGGTGAAGCATTACGCGTCCACGGGCAGTTGAAGCCGCCGCAGGCGCCGGTGCACCACAGGCTCTAGACTGCGCGCTTGCCTTACTCCGGACACCAGACCATGACAGCAGATGAACGCTTCGCCCAGGCCGCCCTTGAGCTCGGCCACCGCTTCGATGGCGAGATCAAGATAGGCGGCAACTACAGCCCCGTCGTGCGCGACGGCCAGCAGCTGTTCGTCAGCGGGCAGATTCCCCGCGTGGGCGATGAAGTGCTCTACGTGGGGACGGTCGGCGCCGGGATCGACCTGGCATCGGCCAGAACGGCCGCCGCCATCTGTGCCATGCGGGCCCTGGCCTTCGTGCAGCGCGCGGCCGGCTCGCTCGATGCCGTGCGCGCCGTTGCACGCATCACCGTCTATGTGCGCTCGGCGCCCGATTTCACCCAGCAAAGCGAGGTGGCCGATGGCGCCTCCGACCTCATCGCCCGGGTGCTGGGCCCCGTGGGTGCCCACACGCGCACTTCGGTGGGCGTGCTGCAGCTGCCCAAGGGTGCGGCCGTGGAGCTGGACCTGATCGCCCGCGTGGACTGATCGCGCTACCCCTATCCCTATTCCTATCCCTGGCCCGCCGGCGTTTCGTTGCGCGCCTTCCAGGCCCGCAGCGCCTGGCGGTACTCGTCCATGGCCAGGTCATAGCTGTCGAAGATGCAGGGGTCGCAGCCATTGCCGCAGCAGGCGTCCAGGTCGGGCTGCTCGGGCGGTTGGGGCATGGGGTCGGCGGAATCTGGAATCGGCGCGGTGGTCATGGGCTCGATTGTCTCGCGCTGCTTGTGGCGTTGTTTTGTACGGTTTTTGAGGAGGCAGGCCATGCAGGCTGGCGATCAGAGCAAACAGGATGAGATTGCGCAATTTCTCGCTGAGGAGGACGCCGCCGAACGCAGAAAGGCCGAGCCGCCGCCCGAGGAAGCCGTGCGGGATCTTGCCCTCTGGCGCTCGCCCCGGGTCGGAGCGCTGAACCCGACGCGGCAGGACAATCCGCTGTGGCACTGGATGGTGCGCACGCGCTGGAGCGCCTATGGCGCGAACGAACTTCTGCGTGGACCGTCGCCCTTTGCGCAAGGGCCCATGTGGTGCTTTGCCCGGTATGGCAAGAGCGAGACGGTGCTGGCCGATGGCCGGGTCGTGCACATCGGCGGCGAGCACGAAGACAGCTGCGATCCCGACTTCTTCATCTACAACGATGTCATCGTCATCGACGCGAATGGCGGCATCGCCATCCACGGCTACCCGGACGATGCCTTCCCTCCCACCGATTTCCACAGCGCCACGCTGGTGGGTGACGCCATCTTCATCATTGGCGGCCTGGGCTACCGGCACCAGCGCATGCCGGGGATGACGCGGGTGTACAAGTTGCTGCTGGACAGCATGCGCATCGAGGCGGTTCCCACGCATGGCGAGGCGCCCGGCTGGATCTATCAGCATGAGGCCTGTCTGGCAGGCGATGGGAGAACCATCGTGGTGAGCGGTGGCGAGCGTTGGTTTGGCGAGCAATGCCTGACGCCCGAGAACATCGACGACTGGTCGCTGGACACAGTGACCGGCGAGTGGCGGCGATTGACCCGCAGGCCCTGGCAGCGTTGGGCCATGCGGCGTGCCGATGGCAAAGGCAACCGGCTCATGAGCATGCGGCTTGCGCATTCACTGCGCAAATACAAGCACCTGAATCTGCCAACGATCGAGGGCCTGGGTGACGCGCCTGACTTCGAGGCGCTGGACCTGCTCTACCGGATCGATGAGACGGTTGCCCCGCCGGTCCAGGAAGCGGTCGGGGAAATGTACGCCGTGGTGATGGACGGAGTGACGCTGCGCTTCAAGGAAGGCAACCTCCATGTGGAGGCCATCGTCGAGGGGGCGCTGGAGCCGGACAGGCTGCATGCGCTGCGACAGGCCACGCTGGCACTGCTGGCGCGCATTGAAGAGGCTCCGTGGGTGATGGAGGATCTGCCGCGGGAGCCGGATACCGTGGGCTGACGGCACGCTTTCCGTCTGATCAACTCAAACAGCGCGGCGCCGGGAAATCGATCACGCTGCGGATGATCTCGCGCATTTCCGTGATCAGCGGCCGTGCATCGTCGCGGCGCCATTGCACGGTGTAGGTCAGCGGGGCCAGCGCGCTGTGCTTTGCGGCCTCGGCGCCGCCGTCCAGCACGCGCAGGCGGCCGCGTTGCTGCAGGGCCAGGGCCCATTGCTCGGGCATGTAGGTGAAGCCCAGGCCGTCCACCACCATGCCCACCACGGCGCCCCAGCTGTTGCAGGAAAGACGCCGCTCCACGGCCAGGCCGTGGCGGCCCAGCCAGTCGTCCAGCGTGCGCGTGGCGCCCGAGCCGGTGGGCAGGGCGATCAGCAGTTGCTCGCGCACCAGGCGCCGGGGCAGGCCGGTGCCGGCGCGGGCGATGAAGTCGTCGCTGGCGGCCCAGACGAAGCGCACCTGGGCGACCTGCTCGAAGGCCAGGCTGCTGCGCGACGATGGCCCGGCGATGACCACGCAGTCCAGCTCGCCATCGACGATGCGCTGCTCCAGCACCTGGCCGATGTCGGTGTGGGGCTCCAGCTGCAGGTCGGGGTGCAGCTCGGCCACCTTCTGCACCAGCCGGGGCAGCCAGGTCAGGCCGCTGAGTTCGCCAAAGCCGATGCGGCAGCGGCCCTGCAGGCCCACGCTGCGGCCCGCCGCCTCGCGCAGCTGGGCGGCGCCGTGCAGCAGCTCGCGGATGCGCGGCAGCAGCTGCTCGCCCTGGGGCGTGAGTTCGGCGGCGCGGCCGCTGCGGTCGAACAGCTGCACGCCCAGCGAAGCCTCCAGCTCCGCAATGCGCTTGGACAGCGATGAGACCGACAGGTGCACGCGGTCGGCCGCCACGCTGAAGTTCAGGCAGGTGGCGGCCCAGTAGAAGGCTTCGAGCTGTTTGAGGGTCATGGCGACATTCTTCCAAAATCGAAATATCGATTCCTATTTATTTCGCTTTTCTTTGCAGGTTGGCCCTTCTACATTGGCCGGCAATGCCTGCCAACAACGTCCCCTCCACCACCGCCACCGCTTCCGCAGCTGCTGCACCAGCCCCTGCCCGGCCGCCGCGCCGCCTGCGCGGCGTGCTGTCGCTTGACGATTTCGAGCGGCTGGCGCGGCGCCATCTGCCGCGCCCCATCCATGCCTACATCAGCGGGGCGGTGGAGGACAACGCCTCGCTGGCGGACAACCGCCGCGTCTTTGCCGAGCTGGCCTTCGTGCCGCGCGCGCTGGTGGGCGTGGCGCAGCGCGACCCCTCCTTCGAGCTGTTCGGGCGCCGCTACGAAGCGCCCTTCGGCGTGGCGCCCATGGGCATTGCCGCGCTGTCGGCCTACCGGGGCGACCTGGTGCTGGCCCAGGCCGCACAGCAGGCGGGCGTGCCGGCCATCATGAGCGGCTCCTCGCTGATCCGGCTGGAGGAGGTGATGGCGGCCGCGCCCCACACTTGGTTCCAGGCCTACCTGCCGGGTGACCAGGGCCAGATCGATGCGCTGCTGGACCGCGTGGCCGCCGCCGGCGTGCAGACCCTGGTGATCACGGTGGACACGCCCGTGGCCGCCAACCGCGAGAACAATGTGCGCGCCGGTTTCTCCACGCCGCTGCGGCCCGGGCCGGGCCTGGCCTGGCAGGGCATCAGCCATCCGCGCTGGCTGTTCGGCAGCTTTCTCAAGACCCTGTGGCGCCACGGCATGCCGCATTTCGAGAACAACTATGCGCACCGGGGCGCGCCCATCCTGTCGGCCAGCGTGATGCGCGACTTCTCGGACCGCTCCCACCTGGCCTGGCCGCATCTGGCCGCCATCCGCCAGCGCTGGCAGGGGCAGCTCGTGGTCAAGGGCATTCTTTCGGCCGCAGACGCCGTGCTGGCGCGCGATCACGGCGCCGACGGCCTCATCGTCTCCAACCACGGCGGGCGCCAGCTCGACGGCGCCGTGGCACCGCTGCGCGTGCTGCCCGGCATCGTGCGCGCCGTGCCCGGCCTGCCGGTGATGCTGGACAGCGGCGTGCGCCGGGGCACCGATGTGCTCAAGGCCCTGGCCCTGGGCGCGCGCTGCGTGTTCGTGGGCCGGCCCTTCAACTACGCGGCCTCGGTGGCCGGGCCGGCGGGCGTGGCCCACGCCATGGCCCTGCTGCGCGAGGAGGTGCTGCGCGACATGGCCATGCTGGGTGCCACGCGCCTGGACCAGATCACGCCGGCCTGCGTGCGCCACGCGCAGGCCTGGGATGCGTTCTGAGCGGCAAGACAACGGTATCGACACAGACAACAGACACAGACACAGACGGAGACACAGCAGTGAGCAAGATTCCCGGATTCCATATCCACGCCCGGCCCGAGGCCGCCCTTGGCGATGCGCTGCTGCAGCGCTACCGCGGCTTTCCGGTCGCCAATGTCAGCGACGCCATGAGCCGCACCACGGGCACCTCGGCGCTGCGGCCCTTCCATCGCCGCCAGGGGCCGCTGGTGGGCCGTGCGCTGACCGTGCGCACGCGGCCCGGCGACAACCTCATGGTGCACCAGGCCATCGACATCTGCGGCCCCGGCGACGTGATCGTGGTGGACGCGGGCGGCGCCGGTCCCAACGCCATCATTGGCGAGATCATGCTGGCGCTGATGATGGCGCGCGGCGCGGCCGGCATCGTCATCGACGGGCTGATCCGCGACAGCGACACCATCGGCCAGCACGGCCTGCCCGTGTATGCGCGCGGCGTCTCGCACCGTGGTCCCTACAAGGACGGCCCCGGCGAGCTGCATGTGCCCGTCAGCATCGACGGCATGGTCGTCCACCCGGGCGACCTGGTGCTGGGCGACGGCGACGGCCTGCTGGCCGTGCCCGCCGCCGAGGCCGCCGCCATTGCCGACCGCGTGGAGGCCATACAGCGCGACGAGGCCGACGTGCTTGCCGCCATTGCCGCAGGCCGCGCCGACCGCTCCTGGGTGGTGCGCACGCTGGCCGCCAAGGGGGTGCTGTGATGGACCGCCGCGTTGTCCGTTTCGACTACTGGCTGGACGCGGCCTTCGACCGCATCGTCTCGGCCGCGCCTGGCGTGCAACTGGTCACCTGCCGGCGCGAGGGCGACGATGCCGCCGCCTGGCAGGCCCTGGCCGGCGCACAGGTCTACCAGATCACGGCCGCCAAGGACGAGCTGCCGCGCCACTGGTTCGCCACGGCGGACCTGCTGGCGCGCTGCCCCGATCTGCTGGCCGTGTCCTCCAGCGGCTCGGGCTGCGACACCATCGATATCGAGGCCTGCACGCGCGCCGGCGTGGCCGTGATGAACCAGTCGGGCGGCAACGCGGATTCGGTGGCTGAGATGGCCATCGGGCTGATGCTGTCCGTGCTGCGCCGCATCAACGAATCCGACCGCCTGCTGCGCGCCCCTGCCCGGGGCTTCAGCCGCGAGGACGTGATGGGCCACGAGCTGCGCGGCCGCACCCTGGGCCTGGTGGGCGTGGGCGAGGCCGGCAGCCGCGTCGCGGCCCTGGGCCGGGCCTTCGGCATGCAGGTGATCGGCTGCGACCCGGCCTACGACGCAGCCGGCCTGGCGGCGCGCGGGGCCGAGGCCGTCGGCTTCGACGAACTGCTGCAGCGCGCTGACATCGTCTCCCTGCACTGCCCGCGCGATGCCTCCACGCTGGGGCTCATGAACGCCGCTGCCTTTGCGGCCATGAAGCCGGGCGCCGTTTTCGTGAGCACGGCGCGCGGCGGTATCCATGACGAGGCCGCCCTGCACGCCGCCCTGGCCAGCGGCCACCTGGCCGGCGCCGGGCTCGATGTCTGGGACCAGGAGCCGCCGCCCGCCTCCCATCCGCTGCTGGCCCTGCCCCAGGTGGTGGCCACCTTCCACACCGCCGGTGTCACGCACGAGGCCCGGCGCAACAACGCCGAGCTGGCCGCCACCCAGATCGTGCAGTTGCTGGCCGACGGCCAGCGGCCCGCGCGCCTGGTCAATCCCGAGGTCTGGCCGCATGCGCGCGAGCGCATCGCCCGGGCCTTGGACCCGTCCCGTTCCCCGTCCCGTTAGCCGCTTCCCTCACCATGACTACAAAGCCTCTCAGACCACTGCAAGAGGCGACCCAGGAGACAAAGATGACACAGCAAGCAAGGCGCGCATTGTGCGCAGGCCTGGCCGCCGCCTGCATGGCGCTGCCGGCCCTGGCCCAGGCTCAGACCCAGACTCAGGGCGAGGCCCCCTATCCCTCGCGCAACATCGAGATGATCGTGGCCTACGGGCCCGGCGGCGGCACCGACCTGGTGGCGCGGCTGCTGGCTCGCCATCTGGAAAAGAAGCTGGGCGGCAGCGTGGTCGTGCTCAACCGCCCCGGCGCGGGCGGCGGCATCGGCTTTGGCGAACTGGCGCGGGCCAAGCCGGACGGCTACACCATCGGCTTCATCAACACGCCCAACGTGCTGACCATCCCCATCGAGCGCAAGAGCAGCTTCCACTGGAGCCAGTACGACCTGCTGGGCAACCTGGTGGACGACCCGGGCGGCTTTGCCATCCACAACAGCAACGCCATCACCACGCTGGCCGGCCTGGCCGCCTACGCCCGGGCCAACCCCGGCGCCGTGACCGTGGGCACCACGGGCACGGGCTCGGACGACCACCTGGCCATGCTGCTGTTCGCCAAGGCCACCGGCACGCAGCTCACCCATGTGCCCTACAAGGGCGCGGGCGAGGTGCGCGCCGCCGCCACGGGCCAGCAGATCACCATCGGCGCCATCAACGTGGGCGAGGTGCTGGCCTACCAGAAGGGCGGAACTCCCATCCGCCTGCTGGGCCAGATGTCGGCCGCGCGCAGCTCGCTGGCGCCGCAGGTGCCTACGTTCAAGGAGCAGGGCATCGATATCGAGCTGGCCTCCCTGCGCGGCCTGGCAGCGCCCAAGGGCTTGCCCGAAGGCGTGCGCAAAAAGCTGGTCGATGCCGTGGCCGCCATCGCGGCCGACCCGCAGTTCAGGCAGCAGGCCGAGGCCATGTACGCGCCGCTGCGCTACCTGGCACCGCCCGCCTACGCGGCCGAGCTGGAGCGCACCGAGGCCGGCTTTCGCAAGCTCTGGACCGAAATGCCCTGGCAGGACGGCAAGCCCTGAAGGCCCTGGCCATGCAAACCTTTGAATGGACAAGGACGACTGCCATGACCCCTCTGTCGCGCCGCAGCCTGGCTGCGCTCACCCTGTGCACACTGGCCCTGCCCGCGCTGGCGCAAGGCCCCATCACCCTCATCGTGGGCTGGCCTGCGGGCGGCCCTTCCGACAACGTGGCGCGGCTGGCGGCCACGCGCATGAGCGAGGCCCTGGGCCAGCCCATCACCATCGACAACCGGGCCGGCGCGGGCGGCAACCTGGGCAGCGACGCGGCAGCCCGCGCAAGGCCCGATGGCAACACCATCATGCTGGCCACCGTGGCCTCGCACGGCCTGAACTCCGCGCTCTACGCCAAGCTCAACCACGACCCGCTCAAGGACTTCGCGCCCATCGGCATGATCACCACCTCGCCCAGCGTGCTGCTGGTGCCCGTGGCCTCGCCGCTGCGCTCGGTCAACGATCTGCTGGAGGCGGCGCGCGCCAGGCCGGGCCAGCTCAACTACGGCTCGGGCGGCGTGGGCTCCAGCCAGCATCTGGCCGGCGCCAGCTTCAAGCAGCTCACGGGCGTGGATGTCACCCACATCCCCTACAAGGGCACGGCCCCGGCCATGACCGACCTGATGGCGGGCCGCGTGGACTTCGTGCTCACCACCGGTGCCATCCCCTTCATCCGTTCAGGCAAGCTGCGCGCCCTGGCCGTGGCCTCACGCCAGCGCCTGCCGGCCCTGCCCGATGTACCCACGTTCGAGGAAGCAGGCGTCAAGGGCTTCTACACCGACTCCTGGTACGGCCTGGTTGCCCCGGCCGGCACGCCGCGCGCGGCGCTGGAGCGCCTGAACGGCGCACTGGCCACGGCGCTGCGCAATCCCGAGGTGCAAAAGCAGTTCATCGACCAAGGCTCGCTGCCCGTCAAGCCCATGGGCGTGGACGCGTTCTGGCGCTTCGTGCGCGAGCAGATGCCCGTGGCGGCCGAGCAGGTGCGGGTGTCGGGGGCCAGAGCCGAGTGAGCGCAGCCGGGTGCGGGCGGCCACGCAGGATCGGCACGGGCGCCTGCGCAGCCGCAATGCAGCCAGCGTGTCACTTGCAGGTCACTGGCAGGTCACTGGTAGTTGAGCGTGAAGGTGGCCCGTCCGTTGGCCAGGCCCGTGGTGACGGAGGGCTGGGTCTGGACATAGCGCGCCGTCAATGGAATCACGTGGTTGCTGGTGTTTGGGGTGATGGTGCCCGCCTGCCACTGGTTGGGATTGCCGAAGTTGGCGGAGTCCTCGCCGTAGCTGATGACCTTGTCGCTGCTGCGGATCTGGATGCCGATGCCGGCAGCCCCTCCGGTCACCGTCAGCACATCGGAGCGGTTGGCGGCATCGTTGGCATCCGTGAGCGTGACGAACGGGCGCAGGGTGGAATTGGCTTCGCCCCCGGTGCATATCAGTTCCAGATCGAATGGCTGGGGCGCGGAGGTAGCGCCTATCCCGTTGAACAGTGACCTGTTGATTCGCTGCAGGTTCACGGCGATGTTGCTCGTCTTCACCCGGCAACTGGCGCCTGTGCGCACCACGGTGCTGCCGGTCGCCTTCACGATCCAGTTATTGCAAAGGCTATTGCAGTCAAACCGGGCGGATGAATAGCTGCTGACGCTGAAAGTGCCCGATTGAACGGCGCCTGTCTTGATGAGTTGCATCCATATGGTTTGCTCATGTACATCATTCCTTAGCCATCCCGTGGCTCCTGCATTGTTGGACGTAGTGGTGATGGACATGGTTTTGCCATTGGGGAAATTCCTGGCTTTCCATATGGCACGCCAACGGATTCCTATTCCGCGCAAAGATGTGGAGTAGATATCGCCGTCCAGCGTAGTGGCGTTCATGATTTGGGGCCATATTTCTGAAGATGGCCCCGAAAGCACACTGTAGGAAATTGTGTCGAGGGTGGATTTGACCATGGGCGATTCCCATAGCACTGATCCATTCATGATATTTCCTGCGGGAACGTTGATGATTTCCGGTAATTGGATGGTGGACGACGCCGGGGTAAATATGCCTCCATAAATGGAGCTTACAGAAAAGCAAAGCGTTGCCGTAATGAGAAAATATCTGATTTTTTTCATATGAATGAAACCGGAAACGATGCAGGAGAGTTTGATGGGCGCGCTCCAAAGTCTATTCCTATGATTGATGGAAATCCATAGGATCATTCTGATATTGGCAATGCTTTTTCATGACTCCAATGCCGTGTTCCGTCCGCTGCTGTTGCGCGGCATGGCCACCGGGTCCGGCCTGCGGCACACCTGGCGCAAGCGGCGCCAACGACGTGGGCGGCCGCCTGGGCACGGCCACCACGGGCGACGCCTTTGCAAGACGCCTGGGCTAAGCCCGGGGCTCAACCCCGCCTGCGCGCCGCCAGCCCCTGCACCACGGCCGCCAGCCGGTCGATTTCCTCGGTGGTGTTGTAGAAGGCCAGCGAGGGCCGCACCGTGGTCTCCACGCCGAAGCGCCTGAGGATGGGCTGGGCGCAGTGGTGGCCGGTGCGCACGGCGATGCCTTCGGCGTTGAGCGCCTCGCCCACCTCGGCCGTGGTCCAGCCCTTGAGCACGAAGGACAGCACGCTGGCCTTGTCGGCTGCCGTGCCGATCAGGCGCAGGCCGGGGATGGGCGCCAGCGCCTGCGTGCCGTACTGCAGCAGATCGTGCTCGTAGCGCGCGATGCGCTCCATGCCCAGGGCCTGCACGTAGTCGATGGCGGCGCCCAGGCCCACGGCGTCGGCAATGTTGCCGGTGCCGGCCTCGAAGGTGTTGGGCAGGGGCTGGTAGACGGTTTTCTCGAAGGTCACGTCGGCGATCATGTTGCCGCCGCCCTGCCAGGGCGGCATGTCCTCCAGCACCTCGCGCCGTCCCCATACCACGCCGATGCCCGTGGGCCCGAAGACCTTGTGGCCCGAGAACACGAAGAAGTCCGCACCGATGGCCTGCACGTCCACGGCCATGTGCGAGACCGACTGCGCGCCATCGACCAGGGCCCGGGCGCCCGCCTGGTGGGCCAGCTCCACGATCTGCTGCACGGGCACGACCGTGCCCAGCGCGTTGGAGACCTGGGTGACGGAGACGATCTTCGTGCGCGGGTTCAGCAGCCTGCGGTATTCATCGATGAGCACCTGGCCCGAGTCGTCCACCGGGATCACGCGGATCTTCGCGCCCTTGGCGGCCGCCAGCTGCTGCCAGGGCACGATGTTGGCGTGGTGCTCCAGGTGGGAGACGATGATCTCGTCGCCCTCGCCCACATGCTGCCAGCCCCAGCTCTTGGCCACCAGGTTGATGGCCTCGGTGGTGCCGCGCACGAAGATGACCTCGTTCACGTCGGGCGCGTTGATGAAGCGGCGCACGCGCTCGCGCGCGCCCTCGTAGGCGTCGGTGGCGCGCGCGGCCAGTTCATGCGCCGCGCGGTGGATGTTGGAGTTCTCGTGCTCGTAGAAATGGCGGATGCGCTCGATCACCGCGCGCGGCTTGTGCGTGGTGGCCGCGTTGTCCAGCCAGGCCAGGGGCCGGCCGTTGACGCGCTCGGACAGGATGGGAAAGTCCCGGCGCACGGCATGCACGTCGAAGGGCGCCTGCACGCCGGCCGCTCCATGCCTTGCCCCGTGCGAAGCCTGCTGGCGCTGCAGCGGATGGGCCGGCGTGGTGTAGCCGGCGGGCAGTACCACGGGATCGACAAAGTAAAAGCGCGGCTCGGCCGAAGGCACGGTGGACGCAATGCCAGGCCCTTCTGTGGGCACGCCGATGCGCGGCACGGCGGGTGCCGCAGGTGCAGCAGGTGCCGTGAACGGGAGCGCGGCCAGCGCATCCAGCGGATCGCCCTGGCGCTGGGGCACGCCCAGCACCTGCGATCCCAGGCGCGGCTCGTAGGCGGGCAGGGCGCTCACGACATGGTCGGGCACGCCGTTGCCGGCCTGGGCATGGGGCAGCAGCGCGGGCGCGCGGTGGGCCAGCGAGGCCAGCGGCGCGGGCGAGGCCGGCAGCAGGTTGCTGCCCGGCGCCAGGCCCTGCGGGATGGGCGTGCCCGGCACGCCGGGGCCCAGGCCTGCGGGGCTGGCCAGCGGCGAGCCGGGCGGCGCCACGTTCACGGGGGCCTGCACGCCAGCAGGCAGGCCGGGAAGACCCGGAAGACCCGGCAGGGCAGGAGCCGATCCCGGTGCGGCGGAGAACAGGGCGTTGGCCATGCGCGCCAGCGCCTCGGGGTCGAAGGGCGCCTGGGGCGCCACGGAGGTGATTGCAGACACGGTCAACGCCCGGCCTCTTTACTTGTAGGTGTCGGGATAGTCGTGGTACTTGCCGATCTCGACATCGTCGAGCACGGCCAGCGCGTCGGGCGTGAGCACGGCCAGCGAGCAGTACAGCGAGATCAGGTAGGACGCGATGGCATGGTTGTTGATGCCCATGAAGCGCACCGACAGGCCCGGGCTTTGCTCGCCCGGCAGGCCGGGCTGGTACAGGCCGACCACGCCCTGGCGCTTGTCGCCCACGCGCAGCAGCAGGATCTTGCTCTTGCCATCGGCCACGGGCACCTTGTCCGAGGGGATCAGCGGAATGCCGCGCCAGGTGATGAACTGCGAGCCGAACAGGCTGACCGTGGGCGGCGGCGTGCCGCGGCGCGTGGCCTCGCGGCCGAAGGCGGCAATCGCCAGCGGGTGGGTCAGGAAGAAGGCGGGCTCCTTCCAGACCTTGGTCAGCAGCTCGTCCAGGTCGTCGGGCGTGGGCGCGCCGGTCAGCGGGAAGATGCGCTGCTCGTCCGTGACCTGGGCCAGCAGGCCGTAGTCGGGGTTGTTGATCAGCTCGCTTTCCTGGTTCTCCTTGATGGTCTCGATGGTCAGGCGCAGCTGTTCCTTGATCTGGTCATGCGGGCTGCTGTAGAGGTCGGAGATGCGCGTGTGCACATCCAGGATGGTGGAGACGGCGTTGAGGAAGTACTCGCGCGGCTGCTCCTCGTAGTCCACATAGGTGCGCGGCAGCTGGTTGTCTTCCTGCTTGGCCGTGCAGGTGACCTTGATGGCCTCCGGGTTCTTGACGCGGTTGAGGCGGTAGATGCCCGCCTCCACCGGCGACCATTGCAGCAGGTGCGTCAGCCAGCGCGGGCTGATGGTCGAAAGCTGGGGAACGGTTTTGGTTGCGTTGGCCAGTTGCCGCGCGGCGTTGTCGCCTAGCGCGGTCGTGCCGCCCACTGTTGCCAACATGTGCAGACTCCGTGATCAGTTCAGGAAAAAGGGAAGGGGAAGGAGGGAAACAGGGCCAGTGTCCCGGCCCGCGCACATGTCTTCAACATGCTATAGCCGCCAAGCGCAGGCCGCGCACCAGCTGGTCGTGGGCCACGGTCTCGCCGCGCATGACCAGGGCCGAGGGCTGCACGCCCAGCGAGACGGCCAGCTTCTCCACGGTCAGCAGCGAGGCGATGACGCGGCCGCGCTCTATCTCTCCCACGTAGGAGCGGTTCAGGTCCGAGTGCTCGGCCAGCCGCTCCTGCGACCAGCCATGGGCCTCGCGCGCCTGGCGCACGGCAATGCCGAAGCTGGTGACAAGACGGGTGCTCATAGGGCCACCTCCCGGGGCTGCTGCGCGTGCTCGCGCGCATGGGCCTGGGTGACGTGGGCGCCGGGCGGCACGTCCTCGGTCACCCAGACATTGCCGCCGATGACGGCGCCGCGCCCCAGCGTGACGCGGCCCAGGATGGTGGCGCCCGCGTAGATGACCACGTCGTCCTCCACCACCGGATGGCGTGCCAGGCCCTTGCGCAGGTGGCCGTGCTCGTCGGTGGGAAAGCGCTTGGCGCCCAGGGTGACGGCCTGGTACAGCCGCACGCGCTCGCCGATCACGGCGGTCTCGCCGATCACCACGCCCGTGCCGTGGTCCATGAAAAAGCCCCGCCCGATCTTCGCGCCCGGGTGGATGTCGATGCCCGTCTGCGCATGCGACAGCTCGGCCACGATGCGCGCCAGCAGCGGCTGCTCCAGCAGGTACAGCTGGTGGGCCAGGCGGTGGTGGATCATGGCCAGCACGCCCGGATAGCACAGCAGCACCTCGTCCACGCTGCGCGCGGCGGGATCGCCCTGGAAGGCGGCCAGCACGTCGCTGTCGAGCAGGCGGCGGATCTGGGGCAGGGACTCGGCAAAGGCGCGGGCGATGTCCAGCGCCATGGCATCGGCGCCCGCTGCCGTGTGGGGCGCGGACAGCCGCAGCTCCAGCCGTATCTGGCCCAGCAGCGAATGCAGGGCCGAGTCCAGCTGGTGCGCCACGAAGATGTCCTCGCTTTCCTGGCGCAGGTCGTGCGGGCCCAGGCGCATGGGAAACAGGGCTGCCTTGAGCTGGTCGATGAGGGTGGAAAGCGCGTCGCGCGAGGGAAACTCGCGCGCCCCGGGCTCCTGGGTGCGGCCGTGGGCCTCGCGCCATTCGCGGCGCGCCGCATGCAGGTTCTGGGTGAGTCCGGCAATGTCGAAACTGGCCATCTGCGTGCTCCTTCAGTCTTGAATCCAGGGCAGGCCGTGGAAGCGCCAGCCGTCGCTTTTGCCGCGCTGCTGGCGCGCGTCGATCTCGCCCTCGAAGCCTTCGAGCACGTTGAACACATGGGCGAACCCGGCCTGGGCCGCCACCTGGGCCGCCAGCACCGAGCGCTTGCCGCTGCGGCACAGCAGCAGGGCCACGGCCTCCTTGCCGCCGTGCGGGGCCAGGCGCGCTTCCAGCTCGCGGGCAAAGCGCGGGTTGCGCGTCAGCGCCGTGCCCGTGGCCCAGGGCACGTGCAGGGTGCCGGGCACCTGGCCGACGAACTTGCGTTCCTCGGCCGTGCGCACATCGACCAGCACGGCCTGGCCGGCCTGCACCAGCGCCCAGGCCACGGGCGGGCGCACGCCGCCTGCGTGGCCCAGCCCCTGTGCGCGGGCGTGGTCCTGTGCCTCCTGCAGCGCCCGGGGCAAGGCGGTTTCCAAAGTGAGGGCTGTCATGTCGTCGTCCTTGCGGAGAGTTCGCGGGTTGGTGGCTATGGGCACCAATCTAAGAACTTCGCGGCAAGCCACCAACGAACAAGAGCGGCGTTTGATAGAAGCAAAACGTCTATGAAGGCGCCGCGCGGCGCCATGCCCGGTTCGGGCGATCAGGCCGTCAGCACCCGCTGCAGCATCCACAGGTTCAGCGACACCACCAGGGCCGCGCAGCACCACAGCACTGCCGACATCCTTGGGCCAAAGGCCAGCTCCCCCAGCGTCTTGCGCCGCGTGGTGAACAGCAGCAGCGGCACGATGGCAAACGGCAATTGCAGGCTCAGCACCACCTGGCTGAACACCAGCAGGGCGCTGGCGCCGGTGCTGCCGAACCAGGCGGTGGCCACCACGGCGGGCACGATGGCGATGCAGCGCGTCAGCAGGGCGCGCAGCGCGGGCGACAGGCGGATCTGCAAGAAGCCTTCCATCACGATCTGCCCGGCCAGCGTGCCCGTGACCGAAGAACTCAGCCCCGAGGCCAGCAGCGCCACGCCGAACACCGCGCTGGCGATGCCCACGCCCAGCAGCGGCGACAGCAGGTGGTAGGCGTCCGACAGCTCGGTCACCGGCGCCTGGCCGGGCCGGTTGAACGCGCCGGCCGCCACCACCAGGATGGCGGCGTTCACGAACAGCGCCAGCCCCAGCGCCACCGTGGAGTCCAGCGTGGCCAGGCGGATGGCCTGGCGCGTGCCCTGGGGCGTGGTGTCATGCCGGCGTGTCTGCACGATGGACGAATGCAGGTACAGGTTGTGCGGCATCACCGTGGCCCCCACGATGCCCACGGCCAGGTACAGCATCTGCGGATTGGCCACGATCTCCATGCCCGGCAGCAGGCCGCGCAGCACGGCCGCCACGGGCGGCTGCAGCCACACCAGCTGGGCGGCAAAGCACAGGCCGATCAATGCCACCAGGGCGATCACCACCGATTCCAGGCAGCGAAAGCCCCGGCTTTGCAGCGCCAGGATCAGCATCACATCCACCACCGTGATGCACACGCCGGCCAGCAGCGGCAGGCCGAACAGCAGGTTCAGGCCGATGGCCATGCCCAGCACCTCGGCCAGGTTGCAGGCCACGATGGCGATCTCGCAGAAGAACCACAGCACCAGGTTGATGCGCGGTGAAAACTGCGCGCGGCAGGCCTGGGCCAAGTCCCGCCCGCTGGCCAGGCCCAGGCGCACGGCCGCCGCCTGGAACAGCATGGCCATCAGGTTGGAGGCAAAGATCACCGCCAGCAGCGAGTAGCCGAACTGCGAGCCGCCCGCGATGGAGGTGGCCCAGTTGCCCGGGTCCATGTAGCCCACGGCCACCATGTAGCCGGGCCCGGCAAACGCCAGCACGCGGCGCGCGTTGTCCGAGCGGCTGTCGCCGCGCGGCACGGCGATGCTGCGATGCACCTGCGGCAGGCTGGGCGTGCCCGCGTGGCCGTGGTCCGGTTCGATGGCGCCGAAGCGGCCCTGTTCAGCCGCAAGCACGGTGTCGTTCATGGGGGCCTTTCCGCCGGCGGGGGCACGCGGTTGCAGGGGGGATGCCTATCGGGCCGTCGGCACCAGGCTGCTGGCGGGTGCCATGGCTGCGGCGGCGGGTGCGGCATCAGTGCCTGCGCCGCGCCACAGCGCCACGAGATCTGCGGTCACGATGACCGCGCCGGCCAGCAGAATCAGGCTGCCCACGCAGCGGCGCGCCACGGTGGCAGGTTTCAGGCGCCGTGGCGTGCTGGCCGGCGTGCGGGGGGCGGATGAAGGCAGAAGGGACATCATGGCAACTCCTTGGCAGGGGAACGCTTGTCTCGGGCCAGCCCCGGGGAAGCCCGCCTGCCCCGGCCGGTGCGGGGCAGGCGGGCGGTCCGCGTCAGGCGTAGGCGCTGCTCATCACCAGCGAGCCGTTCACGCCGGACGGGAAGAACCCGCCCTTGGTCGCCGTGTCCTTGGTCAGGTACACGATGTTCAGCACGTCGCCCGGCGAGCGGCTGTAGGCGATGCCGTTGGCATCCAGCGGCACGATGTTGGACGTGGTGGCATCCCCCGTGATGCCCTGGTCCACGTCGGTGGAGCCGTCCAGGCTGTCGCGCGCATCCGAGATGGCGCCGGCCGCCGTGCGCAGCGCGGGCGTGGCCAGTCCCTTGGCGTACAGCACCGTGCGCACCAGGCCTGCGTGGTAGGCCTCGGCGGCCAGGATGCCGGCGGCTGCCTCCAGATAGGTCTTGTTGGTGATCAGCGGCGATGCGCCCTTGTAGGCGGTGACGCCCACGTCCTCGAAGATGAAGGCCCCCAGCAGGAAGTTCTCGTCACTCGCATAGGGATCGAAGGCCGTGCCCGCGCCCACCAGCCCGGCCGCTCGCGCCGCCACCGAGAAGGCGCCGTTCGGGTCGGTTCCGCCAATGTCGATCTGCGGCTGCGCCACCGCGGCCGAGCCCAGCGCCGCGCGCAGGAAGGCCACGTGGGCGATCTCGTCCTGGGCGATCTCCTTGGCGTACTGCGCCACCACGGGGTCCTTGAAGGCCACGGCACGGCCGCCCGTGATGGCGCCCTGCGTGCCCACGCCCGACTGCAGGTTGGCGGGCAGGCCGGTGCCGAACACCGCGTAGTGATAGAACTGCGACTCCAGATACTCCAGGTTGAGGGCGAAGTTCAGGATCTCCGCATCCGTGGGCCCGTTGGCCTGCGCATTCGCATCGCCCCCGCCACCGCCGCAGGCGGACAGGATCACCCCGCCCGCCATGCCCACGGCCACGCCGCTGGTCTTGCGGAAGAACTGGCGCCTGTCCTCCAGCTTCTTGGCACGTTTTTGCAAAACCCCGATCAACACTGATTCGTCAGACATGATGGTTCCTCTCGGTTCGCGGCAGGCGCGAACGGTCAACGTGAAGAATGCGCCTCCGGCCGAAAGCACACGGGTGTGGCGAAAGCGCGTTCCACTGAAGAGGTGGCCACCTGCTCCAGGGGAATGGGATGCGTCCCCGCTATCCGGCAGTACGCAGGCCGCGCAGGTCTGGATGTGCCGCAATTGAAAGTGGTTGTAACTTTTTGTGTTTGACGTCGATCGCCGTTTTTTTTGAATCCAGACCCCGCTGCGCTGCGTATCCAGATCAGCCGGAATCGTTCGGCTTGTCATCAACCCGCTAGGAGCATTCCATGATCTCGATTCAAAACACCCGCAAGCTGGCCTCGTTCGGCCTGGCCATCGTGATGTCGGCTGCCTCCGTGGCTGCCATGGCCGATGTGATGGTGGGCGGCGCACCCATGCTGCCGTCCAAGGACATCATCGACAACGCCGTCAACTCCAAGGACCACACCACCCTGGTCGCAGCCGTCAAGGCGGCGGGCCTGGTCGATACGCTCAAGGGCCCGGGTCCGTTCACCGTTTTCGCGCCCACCAATGCCGCCTTCGAGGCCCTGCCCGCAGGCACGGTGGACACCCTGCTCAAGCCCGAGAACAAGGGCACGCTGACCACGGTGCTGACCTACCACGTGGTGTCCGGCAAGTGGGATGCAGCGGCGCTGTCCAAGATGATCAAGGACGGCAAGGGCATGGCCAGCATCAAGACCGTCAGCGGCGGCACGCTGGTGGCCAAGTCCAGCGGCTCCAAGATCATGCTGACCGATGAAAAGGGCGGCATGGCCACGGTGACGATTCCCGACGTCTACCAGTCCAACGGCGTGATCCACGTGATCGACAAGGTGCTGCTGCCCAAGTGAGCGGCACGGGCAGCGAGCGGGCCGGCCACTGACCGCCGTGGTCAGTGGCCGGAGCCTTGCGCCTTCGCCATGCGCCTTGCGGGCGCAACGCCGCAAGCCGCTGCCGGCGTCCCGGCCTGCGCGGCCAGCTTGGACAGCCGCCAGCGCGTCAGGTCGTCCGCGCCGGGGCCGGCCTCCACGCGCAGCTCGGAAAAAGGCACGCTGCGGCCCGATTCCTCCTCCACCAGCGCCAGCCGCAGGGGCGTGCCCGACTGCGCACGCACAAAGCGCATGGGCGGCTGCGCTTCTTGCTGCAGGCGCCACCGGTCGCCGACCTGGGCCAGCGCCTGGATCACCAGGGACAGGTCGCGGCCCTTGGGTGTGAGCAGGTACTCGTAGCGGTCCGGGCCGCTTTGGTAGAGGCGGCGCTCTACCAGGCCGGACTGCTCCAGCTGGCGCAGGCGGTCGGTCAGCGTGGCGTTGGTGATGTCCGTGGACTTTCTCAGGTCGTCATAGCGGCTCAGGCCCAGCATCAGGTCGCGCAGCACCAGCATGGCCCAGCGGTCGCCTACGGCCTCCAGCGTGGTGGCGATCGAGCAGGCCATGCCCTCGAAGCTCTTGGATCGCATGGAATTCCTCGTTGTCTGTTCGCGTTGTCGCAGGCCTGGAGTGTCTCAGCAAAACGCAAGCCCGGCCCGCAAAGGTGGATTGCGTGCTTGTAGCTCTAATGATTGAAGTTTATAGTTGAAGCCACTTTCAACCACCGCTTGACCCAAGCAAGGACTTCTCCCATGAGCACGCATCAAGGCACCGCCGTCGTCACTGGCGCCTCCTCCGGCATCGGCGCCGTCTATGCCGATCGCCTGGCCGCACGCGGACATGACCTGATCCTGGTCGCGCGCCGCCTGGACCGGCTGCAGGCGCTGGCACAGCGCCTGCGCGACGACCATGGCCGCCAGGTCGAGGTGGTGGCGGCCGACCTGGCCGACGCCGCCGGCCTGCAGCGCGTGGAGGCCCTGTTCG
The DNA here is from genome assembly GCF_043104185.1 of Delftia sp. WSY_22. Lineage (NCBI taxonomy): Bacteria > Pseudomonadati > Pseudomonadota > Betaproteobacteria > Burkholderiales > Comamonadaceae > Delftia > Delftia sp. WSY_22. The sequence goes on along the minus strand of NZ_JBICKN010000036.1, from coordinate 4,622 downwards.
ATGGGCAGCGCGACATAGCCATGCTGGTCAACTGCGCCGGCCTGGGCGCCCTGGGTCCGGCGGCCCAGGTGGATGCGCGCGAAGTTGACCGCCTGGTCATGGTCAACATCCATGCGCTGACGCGGCTGTCGCTGGCGGCAGCGCGGCTGTTCGCCACGCGCGGCCGGGGCACGCTGATCAACATCGGCTCCATCCTGGCCCTGATGCCCTTGCCGGGCGCCTCCAGCTACAGCGCCTCCAAGGCCTATGTGCTGAGCTTCACGCGCTCGCTGCAGGCCGAGCTGGCACCCAGCGGCGTCACCGTGCAGGCCGTGATGCCCAGCCTGGTGCGCTCGGAGTTCTTCGGGGGCAAGCCTTCTCCTTTTCCCGAGCACCTGTTCATGTCGCCCGAGACCCTGGTGGACACGGCCCTGGCGGCGCTGGACCAGGGCGAGGCCATCTGCTTTCCCACGCTGGGCAGCACGACCGCCTGGCTGGACTTTGACCAATCGCGCGCCGATCTCGTCAAGGTGCTGACGCTCAGCGGCGTGCCGGCGGCGCGCTACCAGGCTGCGGATGCAGGCCAGCCGGCCTGACGGCCGCGCTGCGTCGCCACCCCGGATTCCCGTACTCCTCTTTTTGCCCCCGGAGAAAACCATGCCCCTGTGGAAGATCTACCACCCCGAAAACGCCTTCAGCGATGAAGACAAACAGGCCATCGCCCAGCGCATCACGGCCGTCTACGGCGACCTGCCGCGCTTTTACGTGGGCGTGGTGTTCGAGGCCGTGGCGCGCACTTCGTTCTTCATCGGCGGAGAGCCTGCCGACGATTTCGTGCGCATCTCCGTGGACCACATCGCGCGGCAGATCCGCGACGAGGAGACCAAGACACGGTTCCTCGAAGGCGTGCGGCGGCAGCTGTCCCCCTTCATCGCCGACCGTGGCCTGCGCTGGGAGATGCATGTGGACGAGACGCCCTTCAGCCTGTGGAGCATCCAGGGCCTGCGCCCGCCCGTGCCGGGCACGCCCGAGGGGGAGAAGTGGCGCCTGGACAATCGGCCCTCTCCCCTCTGAGGACCTGCCTGCATCTCAGCGCAGCGACAGCCCCGCCGACTGGATCGCGCGGGCGTAGCGCGGGCGCTCGCTTTGCAGGCTCTGGCCCAGGTCGGCAGGGGAGCCGCCCGCCACCTTGAAGCCCATGTGCTCCAGCTGGGCGCGCACATCGGGGGCCTGCAGCACGGTCTGCAGGTCGCGGTTGATCTTGGCGACGATGGGCGCGGGCGTGCCCGCCGGCGCGAAGTAGCCCTGCCAGCTCTCCACCGAGAAGCCGGGCACGCCGGCCTCGGCCATGGTGGGTACCTGGGGCAGGGCGTCGGAGCGGTAGGGCGTGGTCACGGCCAGGGCACGCAGCTTGCCGGCGCGCACGTACTCGGTCACGGCGGCCAGCGTGATCAGCGTGGCGTCGGTGTGGCCGCCCAGCACGTCCAGCGCGGCGGGGCCACCGCCCGGGTAGGGGATGTAGTTGACCTTGGCGCCCGTCTCCTGCGTGAGGATTTCATGCGCCACATGGGCAATGCCGCCATTGCCGGGCAGGCCCAGGCTGATGCTTTGCGGCTTGGCCTTGGCGCGGGCCAGGTAGTCGCCCAGCGTGTTCAGGCCCGTGCCGGGGTTGACCACCAGCACCTGCGGATTGACCACGGCCTTGATGATGGGCGTGAAGGCCTTTTGCGTGTCGTAGGGCAACTGGGCGAACAGCAGGCCGTTGAGCGTGAGGCCCTCGCCCTGCTGCAGCAGGGTGTAGCCGTCGGGCGCGGCCTTGGCCACCTTGGCCGCGCCGATGGTGCCGCTGGCCCCGGCCACGTTCTCCACCACCACCGACTGGCCCCACAGCGCGGCCAGCTTGTCGGCCAGCGTGCGCGTGAGCTTGTCGGCGCTGCCCCCGGGCGCCACGGGCACGATGATGCGCACCGGCTTGTTCGGAAAGCTGTCGGCCGAGGCCAGGGCCGCAGGCGCGTGCAGGGCCAGGGCGGAGAACAGGGGAAGCAGCAGTGCGCGCAGCGCAGACGGGGTGCGGATCATGGGAGTGCCGGAGTGCAGAGAGTCGATGCCCGCAGTCTGGGAGGCTCCTGGCGCGGCGTGAACTAAGCATTGCGGCTATGCATATGCGGCTGCCGCACAACGTGCGTCACGCTTGCGCCACGCATGCGCGCGCAGTGCCCAAAGCTCATATCCATATCTGCAATGCGTCGTTGGCGCCGGGGCGGGAGAGGCCTAACTTCGTGTCCTCCCGCGAACGTCCCCCCAGGCACTCCCATGACACAGACCCATCTCTCCATCGACTTCAGCGGCAGCGACGTGGCCAGCCGCCGCGCGGCCGCCATCACCGGCTTCATCGCCACGGCCCGGCGCCTGCTCCCCGATCCCGAACGGGCCACGCCCGAGCAACTGCAGGCCGTGGCCCGCGAGCTGGAGGCGCTGGGCCTGCAGCGCGAACTGTTCCCGCACGCGCACTTCCCCGTCTCGGCCAGCAACCCGGCCCAGGTCTACCGGCTCAGCGAAGACCTGGGCGGGCGCTATGCCCTGTACCTGTCCACCGGCCTGCCGGGCAAGTCCCAGCCGCCGCATGACCACACTACCTGGGCCATCATCGCGGGCGTCGAAGGCGTGGAGCGCAACGTGTTCTTCACACGCGGCAAGACCGACGACCCGCTGCGCGACACCCTGGCGGTGGGCCGCAGCGTCGATGTCGGCAGCGGAACCTCGGTAGTGCTCACGCCCACCGACGTGCACACCATCGAGCTGATCGGCGAGGAGCCCGGCCTGCACCTGCACTTCTACGGGCGCGGCCTGGAGCGCATGCCCGAGCGCGTGGTCTTCGAGAGCCTGGAGGGCGGCAGCTTCCGCACCTTCGGCCCGCCCAAGTCCATTCGCCATGCGCTGGTCACGCCCGCCGCGCTCCGGCAGGCCCTGGCCGACGGCGAGGAAATCGCCGTGCTCGACGTGCGCGAGGCCGGTGTCTTCGCGCACCGCCACATCCTGTTCGCGGCGCCGGCCCCGGCCTGGCGGCTGGAGCAGCTCATCGACCGCCTGGTGCCGCGCCGCGGCACGCGCATCGTGCTGGTGGATGGCGACGGCACGCTGGCCCATGAAGCCGCCGCCAAGCTCGTGCGCCTGGGCTGGCCCAATGTCTCCGTGCTGGAAGGCGGCACCGAGGGCTGGGCGGCCGAGGGGCTGGAAATCTTCAGCGGCACCAACGTGCCCAGCAAGGCCTTCGGCGAAGTCATCGAGCATGAAAAGCACACGCCCTGGATCACCTCGGACGAGCTGGGCGCGCGCGTGCAGCGCGGCGACAACATCGTCGTCGTCGACAGCCGCACCCCCGAGGAATTCGCGGCCTTCAGCCTGCCCTTTGCGCTCAGCGTGCCGGCGGCCGAACTGGTCTACCGCATCGGCGAAATCGCCCCGGACCCGCAAACCCTGGTCGTCGTCAACTGCGCGGGCCGCACGCGCTCCATCGTGGGCGCGCAGACCCTGATCGATGCCGGCATCCCCAACCCTGTCGTCTCGCTGCGCAACGGCACCATGGACTGGCTGCTCACCGGCCGCAGGCTGGCCCATGGCCGCCGCACCCCGCTGCCCGAGCCCGGCGCCGTCGCCCTGGCCACCGCCCGCGAGCGCGCAGCCAGCGTGGCGCAGCGCGCGGGCGTGCAATCCATTGATGCGGCCGAACTGGCCCGCTTCGAGTCCGAAGCCACCGAACGCACGCTCTACCGCTTCGACGTGCGCACCCGCGAGGAATACCAGGCCGGTCACCTGCCCGGCTGGCGCTGGGCGCCGGGCGGCCAGCTCGTGCAGGCCACCGACGAATACGCGGCCACGCGCGGCGCACGCATCGTGCTGGCCGACTGGGACGGCGTGCGCGCCCTCACCACCGGCGCCTGGCTGGCCCAGCTGGGCTGGGAAGTCTTCACCTACGTTCCGTCCGCGCTGGCCACCCTGGAAACCGGCGCCGAACCCGTGCGCGTGCTCGCCTCCCACGCGCCTGCGCCGCAGCTGTCCGTGCAGCAGGCGCAGGAACTGCTGGGCGAAGGCCGGGCCATCGTCTTCGACGTGGACAGCCGGCCCGCCTTCGAGAAGCAGCACATCGCCGGTGCGCGCTTTGCCGTGCCTGATCGTCTGCCCTCCTTCGTGCAGGCCCTGCCGCCAGCGCAGGTCGTGGTGCTGACCTCGCCGGACGGCGTGCTGGCGCGCAGCGTGGCGGCCGAACTGGCGGCGCGCACCGGGCGCGATGTGCGCTCCGTCGTTGGCGGCACTTCTGCCTGGGCTGCTGCCGGACTGCCGCTGGGGCAGGGGGATGCGGATGTGCTGACGGGGGATGATGACCAGTGGTACAGCCCTTATGCGCATCGGGATCTGGGGTTGAGGGATGCGGGGTTTCGGGCTTATCTGGATTGGGAGTTGGGGCTGGTTGAGCAGTTGGAGCGGGATGGTTCTGCTGGGATTCGGCTGCTGGCTGCTGTTTGAGTCTGGCTCGGGGTCTGCTTTTTGTCCCTGCCGGGTGGTTGTTTTTCGAGGCCGGGTTTCGGCCCGGCGGCCGACTCCCTTTCTTATCGCGCGATAAGAAAGGAAGCAAAGAAGCGCGC